>CAMDBT010000013.1 GCA_945889475.1 Bifidobacterium breve | reverse complement strand
GCCAGCACGACCTGCGTCTTGACCGCCCCTTCGACGGCGACGCAAGCCAGCAGGAGGCCGAGCAGGTTGGAGCCGGCGTCGCCCATGAAGACCTTCGCTGGGTGGAAGTTGAATACCAGGAACCCTGCCGCCGCGCCGGCGACGATCGCGGCCAACACGGCCGCCGAGCCGCGGCCGAGATCGAAGGCGATGATCGAGAAGGCGACGGCGCTGATCGCGCAAACACCGGCCGCGAGCCCATCAACCCCGTCGGAGAAATTGACAACGTTGATCACGAAAACGATCCCCAGCACAGTCAGCGGCGCGCCGGCAGAGCCAAGATCGACGGCGCCGATGAAGGGCAACGTGATGTTCGCAACCTCTACCCCGGCGAGAACCGGAACACTCGCCGCGATTATCTGGCCGATGAACTTCGCCGCCGCTGGCAGATCAAAGCGATCGTCGAGCGCGCCGACCAACGTGACGATGATCGCGCCGGCGAGAATCCCCCGCGTCTTCTCGTCGTCTGCTGCCCCTGGGTCGAGGAAGATCAGGCTCGCGACGAGCACCGCTGCGAGAATCGCCAGTCCCCCCAGCAGCGGCGTTGGGTGCTCAGAGAGGCCTCGCTCACGTGGCTGATCGACGGCGCCAATGCGGCGCCCCAGCCTCGCCGTCAGCGGCGTCAGCGCGACGGCAACGATGAAGGCAACGACGAAGGCAAGGATCGCGTCGCGTTCGGTCATCCAGATCCAAGCCTAAAGCGCCCTGCGGCGCTGCGCCGATCAGCCGTTAGCCGCGAGCGAGGTGCTCGTAAAGCGGGTAGCGATCGGCAAGTACCGCCACGCGCTCGGCCAGTTCGGGGCGGCGGGTCTCAAATTCGTCGGTCAAGGCGATCGCGATCAGCTGGCCGATCTCGCCGAAGTCCTCGACTTGCATCCCGCGCGTGGCCAATGCGCTGGCGCCAATCCTGAGGCCGCTGGTGACCATCGGCGGGCGCGGATCGAACGGCACGGCGTTGCGGTTGACGGTGATACCGACCTCATGCAAGCGATCCTCGGCCTGTTGACCGTCGATCCGAGAGTCGCGCAGGTCGACAAGCACCAAGTGCACATCGGTCCCGCCTGTCAGCACGGTGACGCCTTCACCGGCAGCGGCCGAACCGAGGATCGCCTCGGCGACGGCGCGCGCGCCTTCGACGGTGCGGAGCTGACGCTCGCGGAACTCCTCCGTCTGAGCGATCCCCAGCGCCACCGCCTTGCCAGCGATGATGTGCATCAACGGGCCGCCCTGCTGGCCTGGGAAGACGCCGGAGTCGATCGCTTTGGCGTACTGCTCGCGGCAGAGGATCATGCCGCCACGCGAACCGCCAAGCGTCTTGTGGATCGTCGTCGTGACGACGTCGGCGTACGGGACCGGGCTTGGATGGACGCCGCCGGCGACAAGGCCCGCGAAGTGCGCCATGTCGACCAGCAGCAGCGCGCCGACCTCATCGGCAATCTCGCGGAAACGCTCAAAGTCGAGATAGCGCGGGTAGGCAGACCAGCCGGCAATGATCATCTTCGGCCGACGCTCTCGGGCCAGCTCGGCGGCCGCGTCCATGTCAATCAGGTAGTCGTCTGGGCTCACCTCGTAGGCGGCGATGTCGTACAGGCGGCCCGACATGTTGATCTTCATTCCGTGGCTGAGATGGCCGCCGTGGGCGAGCGAAAGCCCCATCAGAGTGTCGCCAGGCTCCAGCAGCGCGTGGTAAACGGCGGCGTTGGCCGAGGCGCCGGAGTGCGGCTGAACGTTGGCGTGTTCGGCGCCGAAAAGCTCCTTGGCGCGATCTATCGCGAGCTGCTCGGCAACGTCGACGAACTCGCAGCCGCCGTAGTAGCGCCGGCCCGGATAGCCCTCGGCGTACTTGTTCGTCAGCACGCTGCCGTGACACTCGAGAACGGCCTCGGGGACGAAGTTCTCGGAGGCGATCATCTCCAGCGTTTGCTGCTGACGACCTACCTCGTCAGCGAGAACGGCGGCGATCTGAGGATCGACTTGGTCTAGCGGGCGACTGAGAAAATCGGGGGCGAACTGAGCCATAGCGTGGTGATTCTATTAGTCCGGCTCGCCGGCAGCGCGCCCCTAGCTCCGGTCGCTGAGCAACGCTTCGATCTGCTCAGCGCCTAGCGGCCCTTCGCGCAGCAGCTCCCAGCGCCCTTCCCGCTCGTACTCGCGCAGGTCGACAACGCTCGATGACCGCTCTCCGACCGGCCCGCCGTCGAGCACCAGATCAACTCCGTCGGCGATCGTTGGCGATAGCTGCTCGATCGAGCTTGGCGCTGGCTCGCCAGCCTGATTGGCGCTGCTCTGCAGGATCGGCCGCTTCAGCTCTCCGAGCGCGGCTAGCTGCGCGCTCAGCGCCGGGACGCGCAGCCCCAGAGTGGCTGGCTCTGAACCGCAGGCCAGCGGGAAGCGGCCAGCTCGGTTGTCGAGCAGCACCGTCAGCGGACCTGGCAGCAGCCGCTCCAGCGCCGCGCGCGTGTTCGGGCCTAGCTCCGCCAGCGCTTCAAGCGCCAGCGCGAGCGAGAAGAACATCACCGCTGAAGGCGCCTCCAGCGGCCTCCGTTTGAGCGCATAGAGCCGCGTCACGGCGTCACGCTGGGCCGGGTCGCAGGCGAGGCCGTAGACCGTGTCCGACGGGAAGACGGCGATCCCGCCGACATCTACGCAACGGCTGAAAAGATCGGCCTGCTCACTTGTGAGCGGCGAGCTGCTCATCGCTCGCCGATGACGACACGCTCGATGCCGGCCAGATCGCGGTGCGCTTCTACCGCCGCGAAACCGGCCTCGCGGACAAGCTGCGCGACTGCGCCTGCCTGCCCCGCGCCGACCTCGACTGCCAGCAGCCGCGCCTCACTCTGCGCTGCGGCCGCGACCAGCGAGCGGATCACCTCAAGGCCGTCGTCGCCGGCGATCAGCGCCAGCTGCGGCTCATGCTCAATTACGTCTGCTGGCAGGTCGGCTCGGTCGCGCTCGGCGATGTATGGAGGGTTGGAGAGGATCGCGTCCCACTGCCCGCCGAGCCCGGCGAGCAGGTCGGCGAAAACGAACTCAACATCGAGCGCCAAGCGCTCAGCATTACCGCGCGCCACCTCCAACGCTGCGGCACTGATGTCGGCTCCGGTGACAAGCAGATCGGGGCGCTCCTGCTTGAGTGCCAGCGCAACTGCGCCGCTGCCGGTGCCAACGTCGAGCACGCGCGAGCGCGGTGGCAGCGCGAGCGCCAACTCGACCAGCAGCTCAGTCTCCGGCCGCGGCACGAGCACGCGGCTGTCGACGGCCAGCTCGATCGAACGGAATCCTTTGCGGGCGAGAAGGTAGGCGACCGGCTCATGGCCGACCGAGCGGCGGCGGACGAGCTCTTGGAATTGACGCACCGGCGGGCCGGTGATCTCACGCTGAGGGTCGCTGATCAGCGCCGCGCGGTCGACGCCGAGCGCGAACGCCAGCAGCAGCTCGGCGTCGAGCGCCGGCGACTGACTGCCCGATGCGCCGATTGCCGTGCGAGCACCGTCGAGCGCGTCACGGACGCTCACGCCGCGCATTAGGGCTTGGTGGCCTGCGCTTCGAGCAGGCGGCTCTTCTCGTCCGCTTGGAGCGCCGCTGTCAGATCGTTGAGCTGGCCTTCGAGCACGGCGTCCAGGTCGTGGACCGTGACCTTCGCGCGGTGGTCGGTGACGCGGCGGTCGGGGAAGTTGTAGGTGCGGATCTTCTCCGAGCGCTCGCCGCTGCCAACCTGCGCGCGGCGATCGGCGGCGATCTCGGCGTTCTGCTCCTCCATCGCTCGCTCGTAAAGACGCGCGCGCAGGACGCGCAGCGCCTTCTCACGGTTCTGGAGCTGGCTCTTTTCGTCCTGCATCGAGACGACGACTCCGGTCGGCTTGTGCGTAATGCGGACGGCGGAGTCGGTCGTGTTGACCGACTGGCCGCCGGGCCCCGATGAGCGGTAGACGTCAACCTGCAGATCATTCTGGTCGATCTGGATGTCAACCTCCTCGGCCTCCGGCAAGACGGCGACAGTCGCAGTGCTTGTGTGGATGCGGCCCTGAGATTCGGTCTGGGGGACGCGCTGAACGCGGTGCGTGCCACCCTCGAACTTGAAGATTGAGTAGGCGCCGTCTCCTTTGACGGCAAAGGTGTACTTGCCTTCGCTCAGCTCCAGCGGCTCGACGGTGAAGCCGAGCCGTTCGGCGTAGCGCGTCAGCATTCGGTAGCAGTCGCCGGCCCAAAGTCCTGCTTCATCGCCGCCGGCGCCGCCCTGAATCTCGATGATCACGTTCTTGCCGTCATTGGGGTCGGTCTCGACCATCGCAAGACGGAGCTCTTCCCCGATCAGCTCCAACTGCGCGCGGGCTTGGTTAAGAAGGTCGTGCGCCTCGGCGTCGTCGCCGCCTTCGGCGATCAGCTCCTGCGCACCGGCCGCGTCGTCGCTGGCACGGCGCCAAGCCTCGGCCAGCTTGGCTGGCTCTTCAAGCCGGCTGTACTCGCGGCCGACCTGCGCGTAACGCTCGCGGTCGGCGATCACGGCAGGGTCGGTGATCTCACGCGAGAGATCCGCGAAGCGCGCTTCGATCTGGGTTACAAGTGGCTCAATCATCGGGCGCTCCTAGGCTAGCCGCGAGCGCTGCGGCAGGCCAGCGCTCGTCGGATCGGGGGAAGCTAGGCGGCGATCTCTACGCCGACGAGATCGGCATCGCGCTCGTCGCCGGTCTCGTGCTCGAGTACCGACTCCAGCGCGACGATTGCTACCGCCAGCTGGTCAAGATCCGGTTCGCGGGTAGTCAGCAGCTGCAACTTGAGACCCGGCCAGATCAACGCGCGGACGGCCTTATTCGTACGGTGCTTGCCAGCGAACTTGATGATCTCGAACGAGATCCCAGCGATCAACGGGATGCCAATGATGCGGCTGACGATCAGCGCCCACCAGGGCAGCAGCCCGAGCGGCGAGAAGACAAAGATCGAGACGATCATCACGATCAGCAGGAAGCTGGTGCCGCAGCGCGGGTGGAGCCGGGAGAATCGCTGAGCGTTCGCGGGTGTCAGGTCGAGACCGGCTTCGTAGCAGGAGATCGTCTTGTGCTCGGCGCCGTGGTACTCAAAGGTGCGGCGTAGATCACGCAGCTTCGAGAGCAGCACCAAGTAGCCAAGGAAGATCGCCGTGCGCAGGACGCCCTCGACGATCCAGAACAGAACCGCCGAGCCGAGCTGATCTTTGATCAAGTTGGTTGCGGTGACCGGGATGATGAAGAAGAGCCCCACGGCTAGCACCAGCGAGAAGAGAATCGTCAGCCCCCAGACGAAGCCCGAGATCGGCTCCTCCTCTGCTGGCAGCTGCGCGTTGGCTGAGATGCCAAGCGCGCGGAAGCCGATCACGAGCGATTCGCCGAGCGCTACGACGCCACGAACGATTGGCAGCCGCAGCACGCGGTGGCGGCCCAGCACAGACGTGACGGCCGTGCTTTCGACCTTGATCTCGCCGGTCGGCGGATCGTTGGCGTCGATCCGTTCGCCTGCCGCGTCAACCTGACCGGGCGCTGGCGAGCGAACTGCGACCGCCCAGCCGCCGACGCCGCGCATCATCACACCTTCGAGTACCGCCTGCCCGCCGATCGGCGCATCGCGGGTCGCGACCCACTCGGCCGGTTCGGCGTCGAACGCAGTAGCCGGTGGGGTCTGCGCGGTTGCCACGGCGGATCTGGTCAGGAGCCGACGCCGGAGCGCTTGGCGGCGCGGCGGCGGAAGCGCTCAACGCGACCACCGGTGTCAACCAGCTTCTGGCGGCCGGTGTAGAACGGGTGGCACTCGGAGCAGATTTCAACACCGATTTCAGACTCGGTTGAGCGCGTCACGAACTCGTTGCCACAGGTGCAACGTACGTGCGACTCGCCGTACTCGGGGTGCAGATCGGTCTTCATCGGTGAAGAAGTCTAGCCGCCTGCGACGGGGCAGGCTCTCTCGACAAGATTGTTCGACTCATCCGATTCCGCGATCTCTTTCGAGAAGTCGGCTTCGAATTGGATCTTTGAGCCGACCGAGCAGCTTGCAGCAGTGAAGTTCACGAGCCGTGACTTGCCGGCGCCGAGCGATACGACGCGGACAGTCGGCAGCTCGACACCATCTACACGCAGAGCAACGCTGAAGCCTTTCGCGGCGCCGAAGCCCAAGTTTCTAATCATCAGCGTGTAGCGGCGCTCGCGGTCGCCTAGCGGCTTCGAGTCGACCAAGCTGGCGGTCAGATCAGGCCGCGTGTCGGGCTGGTCGCAGGCCGGTGATGGCAGCACAACCCGCCGAATAACGCGGCCTCGCTTTGAAAGCCAGTGGTGGGTTACGAGGACTCGGTAGCTTCGGCCGGCGGTCAGCCCACCGACGCTTTTCGACCAGACGACGCTGCGGCTACTTGGCCGGTCCCAGCCGCCGAATTTTGGCACGCCCTTGACTGCCGTCCATGCGCCGCCGCGGAGCGGCCGCGCGTAGAGATCGAAGCGCAGCGCAAGCGCAGCGGCACTACTGCCGCCTTCCATCTTCGAGCTGAAGCTGGCCGAGCGCCCGCTGACGCCCGTGATCGTGCAGCGATCGAGCTTGACAACTGCGCTGCCTCTAACCGAGGCCGCGGCGAGCGAGGTGTCGGCCGCGAGCGGAGCCACTGGCGCGCTGGTCTCGGCGAGCGCGGAGAGCGGCGCGACGAGCCCCACGGCGACGACCGATGCAGCACAGATTGTTGCTCGAAGGGATCTCATACGACCTCAATAACACCGCGTTAGCTCAATGGTTGCGGTCCAACCGGCAGTTTAGGTCAGCTGGTAAAGCGGGCCATCGCCACCTTCAGGGACGGTCAGCCGACCGCCCTTGGCAGTAATAGCACCACACTGGACGCAGTTTGTGTAGTTGACGATCACGTCGACCAGCCCCTCGTCGGGCGCGTCCTCGGGGATCTCATAGACCCCGGCAGGACACATCCACTTCCAAGTCTCGGCAACCTCACGCGGCACGCGGCTCTGAACGCGGATGTGGTTGGGCGCGTCGTCGCGCGTCTGATTGCCGGTGATAAAGACGCTCGAGAGCTTGTCAAAGGTGTACTTGCCGTCCGGCTGAACGTACTTTTCGGCGCTATTGCCGATGAACATCGGCTGCTCGTCGTTGCGGTGTAGTGACCAGCGCCCGCCCGGGAAGCGACCTTTGGTGGCGATCATCAGGTTTACCAGCGGGCCGCCCTTGATCAGGCCCTTGGCGAATGGCTGACGGACGTTACGGACCTCGTAAAGATCCTTGCCGACGACCGAATCGGCGATCGCATCCTCGTAGTTCTCGAGCGATTCGCCGCGGGCGAGGTTGGCGTAGATCGCCTCCGCAGCAGTGATGCCAGCTTCGATCGCATAGTTGAGGCCCTTCAGCGCGGCGGTGTTGACCATTCCGCCTGAATCGCCAACGACTACTGCGCCAGGCATCGAAAGCTTTGGCATCGCCCAGTAGCCGCCAGCGGGGAGCGCCTTCGCGCCCCAAGCGACGCGCTCGCCACCCTCAAGGATCCGCTTCACCAAAGGGTGCGTCTTGAAGGTCTGCAGCATGTCGTGCGCTGACGTCGTCGCGTCGGCGTAGTCGAGATCGAGCACGAAGCCGATCGACACCAGATCGTCGCCGGTCTTCTCGTCCTTCATCGGGTAGATCCAAGAGCCGCCGATCTGGTGGTACTTGGCCGAGATCTTCAGCGGCCACCCGGCGACCGTATGAATCACACGGTCGAGCGGCTTGTCAACCTTCCAAACCTCCTTCACGCCAAGCTCCCAAACCTGTGGCTCGCGCCCCGCGCCAAGATCAAACTCGCGGATTGCGGCGCCGGTCAGGCTGCCCCAGCAGCCTTCAGCGAGAACCGTTACCTGAGCGGTAACGTCGGCGCCCGGCTCGAAGTTGCCGAGCGGTTCGCCTTCCTTGCCGCGGCCCTTGTCGCCGGAGCGCACGCCGCGCACGACGTCGTCCTCGACGAGCAGCTGAACGGCCGAGGTTTCGGTCAGCAGGTAGGCGCCCTTCTCTTCTGCCTGTGCTGCCATGAAGCGGCACATTCCGGCGACCGAGATCGACTCGTTGCCGTGGTTCTTCAGCGGCGGCGGCGGCGGGATCCGAAGCTTCAGCTTGCTGTTCGGCAGCAGGTAGACGGCTTCCTTCTTGATCTCACCGAAGGCAAAGCCCTCTTCGCGCCATTGCTCACGGGTTACTTCAGGGAACAGCTTCTGCAGCCCCTCGGGCCGCATCACTGCGCCGGAGAGATTGTGGCCGCCGCAGGTCTTTGCCTTCTCGATTACTGCGACCGGCACCTCGCCGAGCCGCTCAAGCGTCTCGGGATCATCGGCCAGCAGATCGAGCAGGCGGTTGGCGCAGGCCAAGCCTGCGGTGCCGCCGCCGATGATTGCCACGCCAACATCGATCCGCTCGTCCTCGCCATCGAGCTCGCGCTTGATGAACTCGTTCGGCGAATCAACCGGCGGCGGATACGAACCTGGGACAACCTTGTCGTTCTTTCCCGCCATCTCTACTAGGCGCTTTTCTTGGCCTTCACGGCTTCCGTCAGCTTCGGCAGGATCTTGTTGAGATCGCCGACGATGCCGAGGTCGCTGAACTCGAAGATCGGCGCGTTGGCATCCTTGTTGATCGCAACGATGTTCTCCGCGCCCTGCATGCCGACCTTGTGCTGAATCGCGCCGGAGATTCCGGCTGCTAGGTAGAGCTTCGGCGCAACCGTCTTACCGGTCTGGCCGATCTGCCCGGCGTACGGGAACCAGCCAGCGTCAACGACGGCGCGCGTCGCTGCGACGGCGGAGTTGCCACCAAATGCTCCGGCAAGCGCCTCGCAAAGCTCAAAGCCCTCCTTGGCGCCAAGGCCACGACCCCCGGCGATCAGGATGTCGGCTCCTTCGATGTCAACGTCGGCGCCGCGCTGCTCGCCGCGAGTGATCATCGTCGCCTGGCCTGAGAACGGTGAGAACTCAACGCTGAGCGATTCGACTGTGGCGCTACCGCCGGTCTCCTTGATCTCAAAGGCGTTCAGTCGGCTGATGATGATGCCGACGTCGCTGCGGAATGAGATCTGCGAGATCGCGGAGTCGCCGAGGATCGGGCGCTCAGCTACGAGCTTGCCTCCCTCGACACGAACCGCGGTGATCTCCATCGCCACGCCGGCCCGCACACGGGCCGCCAAGCCGGCACCAACCTCGAAGCCGAGCAGGCCGCCGCCGAAAATCGCGTAACCGTAATCGCCGGCCGCAATCGCGACGGCCATTGCGTCAACGACGGGCTGAGCTAGCCCTTCCGGCCCTTCGACGTTGAGGACTTTCGTCGCTCCGTAGTTGCCGAGCGAGCCGGCCAGATCATCGCTGACTCCCGCACCGACGACGATTGCGTGCGCTTCGCCACCTAGTTCAGCGGCCAGCCTTGCGGCCTCTGAAACGGCGCCTAGCGAGTTCTTATTGAAGGCGCCTTCGTACTGCAGCGCATAGACCAGAATGTTGGCCACTTAGATCAGCTTCCTCTCGTCGAGCCAAGCAACGATCTGTTCGACCGTCTCGGCTGTGTCTTCGTCCTCGATGATTCGCCCGGCTTCCTTCTTCGGTGGCTCGCTGGAGCCGGTCCACTGGGCGGCGGAGTTGTCGCCGCCGACCTGCGAAGCGTCGATTCCGGCGTCGGCCGCCGAGACCTTCTCAAGCGGTTTCTTCTTCGCGCCCATGATCGCCTTCAGCGACGGGTAGCGCGGCTCGTTGATCGCGTCGCCGACCGAGATCACTGCCGGCAGGTTGATCTCAACCGTGTCGTAGCCGTATTCGGCCTGACGCTCGGCGCGAAGCTTGGTGCCTGCGTCGACATCAATCTTGATCACCTGGGTTAGCGACGGAAACTGCAGATGGTCGGCGACGACGGCACCGACGGTGTAGCACTCGCCGTCATCGGACTGCTGCCCGAGCAGGACAAGATCGGGGGACTCCTTCTCGAGCACCTTTGCGAGCGCGTAGCCAGTTGCGGCGACGTCTGACCCGGCGAGCGAATCGTCGACGAGGTGGATCGAGCGGTCGGCGCCGAGCGATACTGCCTTGTGCAGTGCGCGCTCGGCTGAGTCTGGGCCCATCGTGACGGCAACGACTTCGTCAACCGCCATCGCTCCGCTCTCCTTCAGCTGCATCGCAGCTTCGATCGCGTGAGTGTCATATGGGTTGAGGTTCTTTTCGCCGCTGCGATCCATCCGGCCCGTTGACGGGTCGACCTTCTTCTGGACCGCGGCGTCCGGTACTTCCTTAACGAGAACGCAAATTTTCACTTCTTCAATCTCCTAGTTCGATCTGTTGAAAAGTGTATCGAGGCCGTTGACTGACTAGTCAATCGGTTTTCGGCGCTGCGACCGGCATGCTAGCGCGGCTCCCTTTTACCTACGGCGCTGACGAGAAAGTCGATGATCTCCTGCGTCGGCGCGCCGGGCGTGAAAACGGCTGCAACTCCGAGCTCTTCGAGCTGGGGGATGTCGTCGGCTGGGATCGTGCCGCCGACGGTCACGACGACGTCCTCGATCCCCTGTGCGCGCAGCAGCTCGACTATTTTTGGCACCAGCGTCATGTGGGCGCCGGAAAGGATTGAGAGGCCGACCGCATCGGCGTCCTCCTGCACGACGGTTTCGACGATCTGCTCCGGCGTCTGGTGGAGGCCGGTGTAGATCACTTCCATACCCGCGTCGCGCAATGCGCGAGCGATAATCTTGGCGCCGCGGTCGTGGCCGTCAAGGCCAGGCTTGGCGACTACGACACGGATCTTCTGGGTTGAGGTTGCGGCGGTCATGTTGAGGCTCCGCGCGCCCGCTTAGGCGCACCTCGCGATGGTAGTAAACCAGCGCCGCTCAGCGCCGTGTGGCTTCAGCGAACCTTGACTGTCAGCCGCATACCAGCGTGGATCGTGCAGACGTACCTGCCGGAGCGCGCACGGACCGAAGCTGAGCCCCTAACGCGAGCACTAATGTTGGTTCCCGGGCCGACGACGTTGTGCGCCCTGCGGCCGCTCCAGACGAAGCGCAGCTTCGTGCCACGCGACACCGTGACGCTCTTGGGGGAGAAGTAATCGTCGCGAACCGAGATCGACTTCGAACCGGCAGCCTGTGCGCCGCCGTCGGCAACCGCGCTGCCTGCGGCCGCGCTCAGTGCGAGCGTCAGAGCTACTGCAATCAAGATCAATGTGCGCTTCATTCAATTCTCCATCGTTTAGAACACCGGCGATTCAGTGTAGTTGCCAAATACCTCCTGCAGAGCCTGAACGATTTCTCCTTCAGATGCGTCAGTTCGCGTGCAATCGAGCAGCAGTGGCATCAGATTAGCCCCTTCTCGGGCGGCAGCTTCGCGCAGTTTGATCAGCGACGCTTCAACCGCTGCGCTGTCGCGGCCGGCGCGCACAGCGTTGAGGCGATCGACTTGGCCGCGCTCCATCGCCGGGTCGCTTCTGTGCAGCGCCGTCTGGCCTTCGTCGCCCTCCGTAAAGGCATTGACGCCGACAACAACGCGCCGGCCGGAGTCGATCTCCTGCTGCAGCTCGTAGCTGGCGTCGGCGATCTCGCGCTGAGGATAATTGGCCTTCACCGCCGCGACCATGCCACCGAGCGCGTCGATCTTCTTGAAGTACTCGTAGGCCTCAGCTTCGATCTTGTCGGTCAGCGCTTCAACGAAGTAAGAGCCACCGAGCGGGTCGATCGTGCTGGCAACGCCGGTTTCGTCGGCGATGATCTGCTGCGTGCGCAAGGCGAGTCGAACGGCATCCTCGGTCGGCAGCGCGAGCGCCTCGTCATAGCTGTTGGTGTGCAGCGACTGGGTTCCGCCGAGCACGCCGGCGAGCGCTTCGATCGCCGTCCGCACAACGTTATTGAGTGGCTGCTGCGCGGTCAGCGAAACGCCTGCGGTCTGTGTGTGAAAGCGCATCAGCCAGCTCTTCGGGTTCTTCGCGCCAAAGCTCTCTTTCAGCTCGCGGGCCCAGATCCGGCGCGCCGCGCGGTACTTGGCAATCTCCTCGAAGAAATCAATCTGGGCGTTGAAGAAGAACGAGAGCCGGGGCGCGAAGTCATCTACGTCGAGGCCGCGCTCGATCGCCTGCTCAACGTAGGTGAGTCCGTCCTTGAGCGTGAAAGCTAGCTCCTGCGCGGCGGTCGAACCGGCCTCGCGGATGTGGTAGCCGCTGATTGAAACCGGGTGCCAACGAGGCATCTGCTGCGAGCACCACTCGATCATGTCGCCCATGATCCGCATCGCCGGATCGATCGGGAAGCACCACTCCTTCTGCGCGATGTACTCCTTCAGGATGTCGGCTTGAATTGTGCCAGCGAGCTGCTGCGGCGGCACGCCCTGACGTTCGGCGGCGACGACGTAGTAGGCCAGCATGATCGCGGCCGGCGCGTTGATCGTCATCGAGACCGAAACCTCACCGAGGTCGATTCCCTTGTAGAGCGTCGTCATATCTTCGACCGTGTCAACGGCAACGCCCTCGCGACCAACCTCCCCAAGCGAGAGCGGACTGTCGGAGTCGTGGCCCATCAGCGACGGCATGTCGAAAGCCGTTGAGAGGCCTGTCTGACCGTGATCGAGCAGATAGTGGAAGCGCGCGTTGGTCTCCTCAGCGCTGCCGAAGCCGGCGAACTGGCGCATCGTCCACAGCCTCCCGCGGTACATCGACGGATAGACGCCGCGGGTGAACGGATACTGACCCGGCAGCCCGATCTGTTCGGCCGCGTTCGCGGCCAGGTCGGCCTCCGTGTAGAGCGGCTCGACCGGGGTGCCTGAAAGCGTCGTGAACGGAACGTCGCGCTGTGGCGTCGCATCGAACGCTTCGCGCCAAAGCTGTTCGGGCGAGCGCTCGTCGTCGGGGATCTTCGCCATTGCGGGGAGAATACGCGGCGACCGCGGCCGCTGAGCGCGGGTCAGTCTTCTCGCGCGATTTCGCCCAGCAACCCGCGCGCGATCACAAGCCGCTGAATCTCGCTCGTGCCCTCGTAGATCTCGGTGATCTTGGCATCGCGGAAGTATCGCTCGGCTGGGAAGTCTTTCGTATAGCCGTAGCCGCCGAGGACTTGAATTGCCTCGCCGGTCCAATGGCGGGCGACGCGACTTGCGAAGAGCTTCGCCTGCGCGCCCTCGATCGTGTGCGCCAGCCCAGCAGCTTTGAGCCTCGCGGCGCGCAGCGTCAGCGCGCGCGCCGCTTCGATCTCGGTCTGCATCTGAGCAAGCTTCTGCTGAATCGCGCCGAAGCCGCCGATCGGGCGCCCAAAGGCGACGCGCTGCTTGGCGTATCCGACGGCAAGATCGAGCGCCGCCTGAGCAATGCCGGTCGCCTGCGCCGCGATCCCGATCCGACCGCCGTCGAGCGTCGAGAGCGCAATTGACATCCCGGCGCCGGGCTCGCCGAGCCGCTCGACCGGCGTCGCCTCAAAACCGATGTCGGCCGTTGACGACGAATGCTGACCGAGCTTGTGAGCCTCCCCCAGCAGCTTCATTCCGGCCGCGCCGCGGCGGGCAATGAAAGCGCTCGGCTTCATCTCGGCCGCCGGATCTAGCGCGAAAACGATCAAGCTGTGGGCATGGGAACCGTTGCTGACCCACTGCTTTGTGCCGCTCAGGCGAAGCTCACCGCCGTCCTCTTCGACGCGGCTAAGCATCGCGCCAGCGTCACTGCCTGAACCGGCCTCGGTCAAGGCGAAGGCGGCGATCTCATGACCCTGAGCGAGCGGCGGAACCAGCCGCTGGCGCTGCTCGTCGGTGCCATGAACGACGATCGGCATCGTGCCAGCGCCGGTATGGACGGCGAGCGCAGTACCAAGCCCAGCGTCGGCGCGCGAGATCTGCTCCAGCACCAGCGTGTAGGAGACGAAGTCGGCGCCGCTGCCGCCGAGCTCAGTGGGGACGCAGACCCCCATCAGGCCAAGCTCACCGAGCGCCGTCATCGTTTCGCGAGGGAACTCGTGATCGCGATCCCAGCGCGCGGCCTGCGGCGCTACCTGCTCATCGGCGAAGCGACGAGCTAGCTCGCCTATCTCCCTCTGCTCGTCGCTGAGGAACTCGAAGCTCATCAGCGCCGCCACGGGGTTCGCAGCCGCGGCCCGGCTGGCGGCGCGGCGCTGCGACGCACGGCGACGGTGCGACCGGCGGTGCCGACCAGCCCCATCAAAGCGAGCGCGCCGAGCGCCAACAGCTTGCGCCCCAGCTGATCGAAGCGCATCACCTCCCAGCCCTCCTCGGCGGCGATCGCTTCAAGCTCGTTGTCTGGGTTCACTGCGACTGGATGGCCGACGAGGCGCAGCATCGGCAGATCCGATTCGGAGTCTGAGTAGCCGTAGGAAGCGGCAAGGTCGATCTGCTCACGTTCGGCAAGCTCGGTCACCCTCTGAGCCTTACCGTCGCGGTAGGGAAAGACGTCGACGTCGCGGCCGGTCATCTTGCCACCGACGATCTCTGGCACAGCGCCGATTCCACCGTCGAAGCCCAGTACATCGCTGAGCATCTCGGCGACGATCTGCGATGAAGCCGTCGCTATATAGACCTTGCGGCCAGCGTCCTGATGGTCGTACGCAATCTGCAGCATCTGCGGGTAGAGCCGCGGCAGCACGCCGGCGAGAACCTCCGGCATCATCCGCCTCAGCTCGATCGCGTCGCGGCCGGCAACTAGCTGCGATAGCCGCTCGCGAATCGCGTCGGTCGACTCGTCGGTCGAGCCGCGCAAGCGGAAGCTGAGATTGGCACCGAGCAGCCGCACCATCTGACGGCGCGTAACAATCCCCGCGTCGACCGCAGCGCGAGCCCAATAGATGCCCGACGACCCCGCGACCAGTGTGCGGTCAAGATCGAAGAACGCTGCTGCCTGTTTGGCTGGCTCCATCGAGCCTTACTCTAGGCGCCGTTGACGCGAACGATAATTGCGTCGCCCTGCCCGCCGCCGGAGCAGATCGCGGCGCAGCCAAGCCCGCCGCCGCGGCGACGGAGCTCATGGATCAGCGTGCCGACGATCCGGGCGCCTGACGCGCCGATCGGATGGCCAAGGGCAACTGCGCCGCCGTTGACGTTGACCTTCTGCTCGTCGATTCCAAGCACGTTGATCGAGTTCAATGCGACCGAAGCGAAGGCCTCGTTGATCTCCCAAAGGTCGATATCGCCGGGCTGCAGCCCTGCCTTGTCGAGCGCCTTCAGCGAAGCGCTAGCTGGCGTCGTCGCCAGGTAGGCGAAGTCGTTGGCCGATTGCGCGTGGGCGACGATCTCAGCGAGCGGCTCGTGGCCATTGGCCTGCGCCCACTCGTCGGAGGCGACGACGATCGCACCGGCTCCGTCGTTGACGCCTGGTGAGTTTCCTGCGGTGTGGCTGCCTTCCTTGCTGGCAAGCCCTGGCAGCCCCGCCAGAGTTTCGAGCGAAGTATCGCGCCGCGGCGCCTCATCAACCTCAACGACGGTGTCGCCCTTGCGGCTCGAAATTGTTACCGAGACGATCTCTTCAGGCAGACGGCCATCGTCGGTCGCCGCGATTGCGCGCTCGTGCGAGCGCACCGCCCAGCGGTCAAGGTCGGGGCGGGTCAGCTCAAGCTCGTCGCCGATCTCGGTCGCCTCATCGAACATCTGACGGCCTGAGAACGGATTCGTCAGGCCATCGTTGACCATCGCGTCGAGCGCCTTCGTCTCGCCCATACGGAAGCCGAATCGCGCGCCCGGCAACAGATAGGGCGCGTTCGACATCGATTCCATGCCGCCAGCAACGCCGACCTCAACGTCACCGGCGCGGATTCCCTGATCGAGAATCACAAGCGCTCGGATGCCCGATGCGCAGACCTTGTTGATCGTCTCAGACGAGACCTCCTTCGGGATGCCAGCGGCAATCTGCGCCTGTCGCGAAGGGATCTGTCCCTGACCGGCTTGCAGCACCTGCCCGATCACGACGTGATCAACCTGCTCCGGCGCTACGCCCGAGCGCTCGAGCGCAGCGGCAATCGCGATGCCGCCCAGCTCCGTTGCAGGCATCGAGGCAAGTGCGCCGCCCATCTTTCCAACGGGAGTGCGCGCGGTTCCAAGGATTACGGTGGTAGGCATTGTCGCTCCTGATCAACTGACGGTTATCGCGGGCAATAATAGTCGGGCAGCTCCGCCGGCGACAACTAGCCACGGCTTAGCCGTAGGGTTGCATGATGGATTTTGCCCTCTCCGAAGACCACCAGCTGCTGCGCCAGACGGTCCGTGACTTCGCTACGCGCGAGATCGCGCCGGTTGCCGAAGAGCTCGACCGCACGAAAGCCTTCCCCTACGAGATCGTCGAAAAGATCGCTGCGCTCGGTTGGATGGGGATCGCATACCCCGAGCAGTACGGCGGCGCTGGCTCCGACACGCTGGCCTACGCGATCTGCGTTGAAGAGCTGGCGCGGGTTGATTCATCGGTCGCGATCACGCTCTGCGCGCACTCGTCGCTGGGGATCCAGCCACTCTTTCTGTTCGGCAGCGACGAGCAGAAAGAGCGATTTTTGCCCGAGCTCTGTGCCGGCACCAAGCTCGGCGCCTTCGGCCTGACCGAACCGGAGGCCGGCTCGGATGCTGGCGCGCTGCGCACGCGCGCAGTTCTCGAGGACGGCGAATGGGTGATCAACGGCTCAAAGCAGTTCATCACCAACGCCGGCACTGAGATCTCCGGTCACGTCGCAATCACCGCGATCACCGGTGAGGCAGGCGGGCGGCCAGAGATCTCAAACATAATCGTCGAGAACGGCACTGCCGGTTACGAGCAGGGGGAGCCGTACCGAAAGATGGGCTGGAACGCCTCCGACACCAGGCCGCTGAGCTTTGACGATTGCCGCGTGCCGGAAGCGAACCTGCTCGGGCCGCGTGGCGCCGGACTACGCCAGTTCCTCAAGGTGCTCGACTCGGGCCGGATCGGCGTAGCCGCAATGGGCGTCGGCCTGGCACAAGGCGCGCTTGACGAGGCGATCAAGTATTCCGGCGAACGGAAGGCGTTCGGCCAGCCGATCGGCCAGTTCCAGACGATTGGCGCGAAGCTGGCCGACATGGCGACCGAGATCGAGGCCGCACGGCTACTGACCTACAAAGCCGCATGGGAGAAGGATCAGGGAATCAACTTCAGCCTGACGGCCGCGCAGGCGAAGCTAAAGACCGGCCGGCTCGCCGTGCGCTGCGCAGAAGAGGCGGTCCAGATCCACGGCGGCTATGGCTACATCGAGGAGTACCCGGTATGCCGCTTCTACCGCGACGCCAAGGTGCTGACGATCGGCGAGGGTACCGACGAGATTCAACAGATGGTGATCGCTCGCGCACTGACGAGCTGATCATGGAGAATCGGCAGCTGTGAGCGAAGCCGCCGCAGCGCCGCAGTTCGAGCCCGGTCGGATCGCCCGCGCTGGGGCACGTGGCAGCGGCCGCTCACGGGCACTGGTTTTCGTCACTTGCTTCATCGTCTACCTCGCGGGGATCGGTCTGCCGGCAACTGGGCAGCAGCAGTTCGCACCGGCCGAGACGCGGATTCTGCTTACGACCACATCGCTGCTCGACGATGGCGACTTTGAGCTAACCAACCAGTACCGCGGCCACGCATGGAAGCGGTTTGGTGGCGCGCCGGTGCTGCCCGCTGGCGTGCTCGTCAATGGTCAGCTGGTCGAGCCGCACGGCTTCCTTTTCCCGGCGCTGCTCGCGCCGGCCTATGCGCTTGGCGGCACGGCCTTAGTGCAGGCGCTACTAGCGCTGATCACAGCGCTTGGCATGGTCGCCGCCGCTGCGCTGGCGCGCAGGCTGGTTCCCGACCCGTGGGCCAGCGGCGCGGCAATCGCCGTCGGCTGCAGCCCGCCGATGGTGATCGCCGCAACGGCGATTCGCCCTGCTGCGGCCTGCGCTGCGATCGTCGCTGCGGCGGCGCTATTGGCGCTGCGCGTGCGCGAGTCACTGGGCACACGCTCGGCTCTCGGCGCCGGCACGCTACTAGCGCTACTGCCGTGGATCGGCCTTGCCGGGATCCTGCCTGGCGCCGTCATTGCGGCCGCCCTTTTCCGCTGGCTGCGGCGACGCTCGCGCGGCTGGATTGGCCTCGTTGCGATTGAACTGGTGTTGATCTCGGTCGTCTTCTACGTCTCGATCAACGCGCGGCTCTTTGGCGGGCTGACACCGATGGCGGCCTCGGCGATCGCCGACCCGCCGACCGGAGCCGCCAATCTAGCCGATTACATCGGCCGCCTCCCAAGGCTGGCGGAGATCTTCTTCGCGCCGCGCCTTGGCCTGCTGCTGACAGCGCCGCTGCTGGCAATGGCCTTCGTTTCAATCGCGCTCGCCTGGCGCTCGCGCCGCGCGCGACTGGCGCGGGCATTGCCGGAGGCCGCCGACGTCGAGGTCGCTGCCCATCTGATGACAGCGATCTGTGCCGCCGCGCTAATTGGCGCCGTGCTCTTTCTACCGAGCCTCAGCGGCCTCTCCCCCGGCGAGCCGCTGATTGTCGCGATACCGACCGCCGCCGCGCTGAGTTCGTGGGGAATGCGCCGCTATCCGAAGCTCGCCGTTGCGCTGGCAGCGGTCGGGGTTGCGCTGACGCTCTGGCTACTGGTCGCCGCACGCGTTGCCGCCGAGGCCGGGCTGGCGCCGCTCAGCGGGCCGCTGCCGTGGAGCCTATTTGGCGGCTGAAGCGGCGCCCGCGCCTGCTCACGGCGAGAGCTGCTCAAGGATCTCGCTCGCAGCGCTGGCCGGGTCAAGCCGGCGCTCGACGACCGCGTCGAAGAGCTTGCTGAAGCTGGCGTCCTCGTCAACGCGCTGCTCAAGATCGCGCCGCATCCGGTGCGTGCAGATCGCGATCACTTCGCTGCGCAGGTTGCGGCGGCGACGCTCGGCCAGCGTTCCTTCGGCCTCGATGAAAGCGCGATGAGCGTCGATCTCGTCTGCCAGCTCAGCGACGCCGTCGCCGCGTAGCGCCTCGGTCTTGACGATCGGCGTCGGCCTACCGTCGGTCGGTGCGAGGCTGAGCACGCCACGGATCTCACGAACCATTGTTTCAGTCATCGGGTGGTCACACTTGTTGACGACGATGATGTCGGGGATCTCCATCACGCCGGCCTTCAGCGCCTGAATCGAATCACCGGAGCCAGGCATCAAGACCAGCACGATCGTGTCGGCGTGGTCGATGATGTCGACCTCAGCCTGACCAACGCCGACGGTCTCGATGAAGATGTCCTGACGGCCGGCGGCATCAATCAAGAGCGCCGCCTGGAGGGCAGTTTCGCTAAGGCCGCCGAGCGCGCCGCGATTGGCCATCGAGCGGATGAAGACACCTTTATCGAGGAAGTGATCGGTCAGGCGGATGCGATCTCCGAGCAGCGCGCCCTGCGTGAACGGCGATGATGGGTCGATCGAGAGAACGCCGACGCTGCGGCCCTGTTCGCGGCGCAGAGCAGTCAGCGCGCCAATCAGCGTTGACTTGCCGCCGCCGGGCGCCCCCGTGCAGCCAACAATCGCCGCCTTGCCGGTCTGCGGATAGACCTCGCGGACCAGCTCCCAGCCGCGCGGATCGTTGGACTCAACCAACGTAATCGCCCGTGCGAGCGCGCGCTGATCACCGGCCAGCAGGCGCTCTGCGAGGGTGTCGGCGTCGGCAGGGGTCACGCCCTTCGAGGTTAGCGGGCGGGTCGGTGGTTGAAGCTCCGCGCGCACGCCCCGGCTAGGCTTGCGAAGCGATGGAAGCAGCTGCAAAAAGAAGCGACCGAGTCGGCTCACAGGATCAGCCCCCACGTCCTACGCCGCAAGCGCTGGGCGGTGGGCCGATTGCCTTTCTGCGCTTCGCCGCCGCCAACCGGATGCTCAGCTTCAAGTACGTGCTATTGATCGGCCGCTGGGCTTGGCTGAAGCTGCGCTGGCGCGGGCGCCTTCGCAGCGACGGGCTTTTTTTCGTCTGCTCGAAGGTGACCTTCGAGATCGGCCCCAATGCGGTCGTCAAGCTCGGCCGCTGGTCGTGGCTAGGCGACGGCTGCAAGGTCCGAGCGCACGAGGGGGTCGTCAGCATTGGCGACCGCACGGTGCTGGGTCAGGAGTGCACGATCTCAGCCTTCCAGCACGTTTCGATCGCCAGCCAGTGCATCCTCGCGGACCGCGTGATGCTGATCGACTTCGACCATGCCAGCAACGACGTCGAGCGGCCGATCCGCGAGCAAGGGATCTACAAGCGTGACGTGCGCGTCGGTAACAACGTCTGGGTTGGCTACGGCGCCTGCCTGCTGCGCGGTGTGACCGTCGGCGACAACTCGATCATCGGCAGCCTCGCCGTCGTTACGCGCGACGTTGACGAGAACGCCGTAGTCGGTGGTTCCCCGGCGCGCGTGCTGCGAATGCGCGAGCAGCCCGAAGCGCTGCGCTGGAGTTAAGCCTTACTGCGTGAGGCGACCAGCGCCTCTTCGTACAGCTCGCGCGTATCACGTGCGACGTCGACCCAGTCGAAGCCGAGCACGTGCTCTGAGGCCTCGGCGGTCAGCCGCTCGCGCAGTTCGGCGTCGGTCAGCATCCGTTCGATCATCACGCCGAGGTGGTCGGCGTCGCCGCCGTTGAAACGAAGCCCAACGCGGTCGCCGCCGGGAACAACCTCGCGCAGCCCACCGGTGTCGGCGACGATGCAGGGGCAGCCGCTGGCCATCGCCTCCAGCGCGACGAGGCCGAATGGTTCATAAAGGCTTGGGATCACGCAGAGATCGGCGATCCGGTAGAGCGAATGGAGCACGTCGTCGCCGATCCAGCCGAGGAACGTTCCGTAATCGCTGAGGCCGAGCTGGTCGGCCTGCTCTTTTAGCGCTGCCTCGTGCGTTCCGGAGCCAGCAACGAGAAAGCGGACCTTGCCGACCCGTTCGATGATCGGTGGAAGCGCCTCCAGCGCCAGCTGGAAGCCTTTCTCGTAAACCAGCCGACCAACGAGGATTACCAGCTGCTCGTCGGGCGCGGCGAAGTTGGCGCGTAGCGCTTCGAGGTCATCTACAGGCTGCAGGTCAAGCGGGTCGATCCCGTTGGCGATCACGTCGACGCTCGCCTCATCGAGATCGAAGATGTCGGCGACATGACCACGCATGTAGTGCGAACAGGTGATCAGGCGGTCGGCGCGCGCGGCCATCGAGCGCTCGACGCCGTGGATCCAGCTCTGCGGGTGCTTCTCGACCCAGCCTTGGTGGCGGCCGAATTCGGTCGCGTGGATCGTCACGATCAGCGGGCAGCGGAAGCGGTTGGCGAGGTGGTCGCCGGCGACGAAGACGAGCCAGTCGTGGCCATGAACGATGTCGAAGTCGTAGCGGTCACCGAGCTCAACGCCGGCCGCCAGCATGTCGGCGTTCATGTGCTCGATCCAGATCACGAACTCCGCGAGGTCGCCTGGGCGGCTGGGTTCAGGGACGCGATGAATGGTCACGCCGCCAACCTCATGCTCGGCCGGCAGCCGACCGTCGCCGCGCGTTAGGACGTGAACTTCAACGCCTTGGACGACTAGCTGCTCGGCGAGTTTGCGCACGTGGCGCGCCAGCCCCCCCTCAACGACGGGCGGATACTCCCAGGAAAGAATCAGTACGCGGGTCACGGTTCTAGCAGCGGTGCGAGGCTCAGCGTTGGCGCGAGATTACGCAGCGCAGCCTCGCCTGAGGGTACAACGGCCAGCGCCGCGTTGAAGTTTTCGAGGTGTCCGCTGAAGCGCTCGAGCGGATACGGGCCAGCGAGGTCGTCGGCTTCGAGGAAGGCCCAGTCGCTGGCCTGCAGTGCCAGCAGCTCACGCGCGGCGCGCACCGGCAGGCTCGGCCCGGCCGCCAGCGCGAGCAGCTCTGCGTTGCGCGCTCGGCCGGTGATCTCAGCGACCTTCGGCGACGACCAGGTACGCAACGAATTGGCCTTGCCCCAGCTGGTCGGAGCTTCGAGGCCCGCTGGCCACTCGTCGGCCTCCACGTGCTCGAGCGCGTCGTCGATCGCGACCAAATCAACGCCGCGCTGCTGGCAGCCCTGAACGAATGCGGCGAGGAAGAGTGGTCCCTCGTGCCACCAGAGGCCAAAGAGCTCGGTGTCGAAGGCCAGCGTGCAGAGCCCGCCGCTGGCTACGCGCTCAGCGCAGCGCGCGGCGAAGGCGTCGCCGTCCGCTTTCGCCTGGTCTGCTGCCCGCTCGCAGTCATACACCTCGCCGTCGTTGGCCCACGGGCGATGGTCGTAGGTCGTGCGGCGGTGGTTGTCGCGGTAGGCGCCGCGCGCCGGGTAGCCGCCTGAGCCCCAAACGAGATCGATTAGCGCGCGGTCGAGCGGCACCAGCAGCGGCCCATCGGCGCTACGCAGCGGTTGCAGGTTGCGTGCGTCGCCGGCGCCGAAGTGCTCGGTCAGCTCAACACAGCTGGCGTGAACTCCAGCCTCCTCGAGCAGCCGATCGATCCACGACTGATGCGCGCACTCAGGGATCCAAAAGCCGCCACGCCATTCGCGGGAGAAGCGTTCGCGGTGGCTTTGGACGCCGTTTTCGACTTGAAGTCGAACGCCAGACTGACTCACCAGCAGCGGCAGAATCGCGTGCGTCGCGCTGCTCGTCCAGGCAGCGTGCGGCGCCAACCGACCGAGCAGATCGCCGCCGCAGGCCTCGAGCGCCTCCAGCGCCTGGGCGTACTGCCCGGCGGCGCGCTCAAGCTCTTCGGCCAGATCGCCACGGCCACCTTCGCGGCAGCCCTCAGCGTCGAGGCGGTGAGACTCGGGCCTCACTTCGCGCAGGAATGCGGCGCAGCGGTCCAGCGCGCCGGGCGCTTCGAGCTGATCGCACAGCACAGGCGTCAGCGAGAGCGTCAGCGGAGCGCCGGTGTCGAGCAGATCGGCGATCGGCAGGTAACAGGTGGCGATCGCCTCCCAAAGCCACTCCTCACCAAACGGCCAGGTACCGAAGCCCTCGACGTAAGGCATGTGCGTGTGCAGCACGATTGCCACTTGGCCGGGCTTGCTCATCCTCAGGGCCTCAGTACGGCGAGCAGGTCAAGTGCCCGATCGAGCGATCGTTCGCGCTCGCTGACGAGCCTAAAATCTTGCTCCGAGATTGCTGGCACAAAGCGGTCGTAGAACGGCTTCGTCAGCTTCAGCCGCTTGTGAATCGCATCCCAGCCAAGTCGTTCGATCGCGATCTGATGGGCGCGTAAAGCGCGGGCGTGATGGAGGCCGAAGATCTCAACCTCGCCGAAATGCTCGGCGGCAAGCTCGCGGAACTCGTCCGGTCGGTACTCGTGAACGTGCCACGGATTCCCGGAGCGCTCGGCCCCCTCCGGCGCAAGCGTCAGCACATTGGGGGTCGAGATGTAAACCGCTGGGTGTTCGCTCGCTTCGACCAAGCGGCGGCAGTGATCGAGGATTCGGTCTGGATTAGTTACGTGCTCGATCGTCTGCAGGAAGACGACGGCGTCGCGCGGCTGCTCGTAACTGTCAATCAGCCTCCGCTCGAAGCTCAGTCCCGGCCGCGAGTAGCGGGCCGCGGCGTGGGCATGGGCGTCGGGGTTGGCATCGACACCGACGACATCGGCCGCGCTGCGCGCAAGCACGGCACTGCCGTAGCCCTCGCCGCAGGCCAGATCGACCACCTTGAGGCCGCGAACGCGAGCGCCAACCCATTCGTAGACGACAGCGTGACGTCGGTACCAGTAGTTCTCTTCGGGAACATCGGGCAGCGTCCGCTCGCCGGTCAGCTCCAGTGGGGATACGCCTTCGGGCTGGCCGGATTGGAAGATTCGCGGCGCGTCCGGGTCGGTGCGCTCGGGCGGCTCGCCAACGCCCATCAGAGCGCCAGCGCGCCGTCGACCGCAGCCTCGCTGCGCGCCGCCTTGACGCTCCGCACGACGCGCACGCGGCCACCGCGGCCGGGCACTAGCGTCAATGAGCGGCGGGAAATCCGCTCCGGCCCAGCGGCCGCCTCAAGGTCGAAGTTGGTCAGCACGGCGCGCATCACGGCGCGCATCTCAAACTGCGCGAAGGCCGAGCCGACGCAGCGGCGCATCCCGCCACCGAAAGGGATCCACGTATAGGTTCCTGGCGGCGTCTCGATGAACCGCTCAGGGCGAAACTCGTAAGGGTCGGGGTAGATGTCATCGCGCAGGTGAACGAGGAGGATCGCTGGCGCGACGCGCGTGCCAGCCGGCAGCCGAAAGCGCCCTTGACCCACCGTAATCGGCTCTTTCAGCAAGCGAACCACGATCGGCAGCACCGGCCGCAGCCGCATCGTCTCCTGAATCACAGCCTCTGCATACGGTTCCGCGCCACCGCCGCGCAGCTCTTCGGTCAGCCGCTCCAACGTCTGCGGCTGGTGCGTCAGCTGTTCGAACGCCCACGAGAGCGAGCTGGCGGTCGTTTCATGACCGGCCAACAGCAGCGTCATCAGCTCATCGCGCAGCTCCTCGTCGGTCATCGGCTCGCCGTCCTCGTCGCGCGCCAGCAGCAGCATCGAAAGGATGTCCTCGCGCTGTTCAAGGTCGGGCGCGTCGCGGTGCTCAGCGATCACGCGGTAGAGCTCATCGTCGACAGGGTCGAGCACCTCCCTCAGGCGCCCGCGCATCCGCTCCGACTCCGGGCCCAGCATCAGACTGAGCGCCATCTGGCGGATGTTGGTCGTCTCGTGCAGCATTCTCCGCAGCAGCACGCGCAGCCGTTCCAGCTCCAGTCCAGCTTCGATCCCAAAGACGGCGCGCATGATCACCTCCAGCGTGATCGCCTGCATCCGCGGCAAGATCTCGATCGTCTCCCCCTCCGGCCAGGTCGCCAGCTCACGCTCGGCGGCCTCGGCCATGATCGCGTCGTATCGCAGCATCCGCTCGCCGTGGAATGGCCCCAGCAGCAGCCGCCGCTGGCGCAGGTGTTCGGCTTCATCGAGCAGCAGGATCGAGCGTGAGCCGAGCACCGGCTCCAGCAGCGTGTTGGCTTCGCCGGCGTGCATCGCTTCGGCCGAGCCGGTGAAGATGGTGCGGATGTCTTCGGGGTCGCCCAAGACGACTAGCGGGTGATCATCGATGACCTGCACTGTGAAAACGTCGCCGAAGCGCTCGCGCTGGCGCACAAGAAACTGCTGCGGGCGCACCACCCACTGCAACGCCTGCGCGTAGCGTGGCTGCCGTGGCCCTGGCGGCAGATCCAAGATCGTCGGCGATCCATTGTTCACCAGCTCAGTTTCGCAGCTTCTGACCGTGCGGTCAGGAGGCGGCAGTTTTGCGCCGATCGCTAGCCTCCGCGATACAAGTGGCCGCACCAAAGACAGCCGAGGAGATCCGCGACGTAAACACCCGCTACCACACCGGCGCGGCGTCATGTTACGACGCCAAGTGGGGAATCGACTGGGGCATCGTCGGCCGCGAGCAGGTTCTAACGAAGATTGAAAAGGCGCACGGCGGCCCGCTTCCGCACTTCGGTCGCTCGCTCGAAGTCGGCGCCGGAACCGGCTACTTCTCACTTCACATGTTGATGGCGGGCGCCGTTGACGAGGTCGTCTGCACCGACATCTCCGTCGGCATGATCGAAGCACTCCGCGCTAACGCCGATCGGCTCGACCTTGAGGTAACGACGGAGATCTGCGATGCCGAAGCGCTGCCGTTTGAGGACCAGAGCTTCGACCTCGTACTCGGTCACGCCGTGCTCCATCACATCCCCGACCTGAGCCAAGCCTTCGATGAGTTCTTCCGTGTGCTGAGGCCGAATGGCGTTGTCGTCTTCGCCGGCGAACCCTCGCGCAACGGCGACCGCCTCGCGCAGCTACCCAAGCGCGCCGCGACAACGGTGGCGCCGGCCTGGCGCGCGGCGCTGCGAGCGGCGCCCTCGAAGGCTGGCGACAGCGACGGCGGGGCGTGCAATCACGAGCTCGAGCAGCACGTTGACGTTCACGCCTTCGTTCCCTCCGACCTCGAAGAGATCGCCAGCGACGCCGGCTTCGAGGACGTCCACGTTCGCGGCGAGGAGCTGCTAGCCAACTGGTTCGGCTGGACCAACCGCGCGCTTGAAGCAACCGCCGCGCCCGAGGATGTGCCTCAGCTTTGGCGCCAGTATGCCTTCCGCGGCTACCTCGCCTTGCAGAAGGTTGACCGCAGCCTGCTCGAAGGCCGACTTCCAGCGACGATCTTCTACAACCTGCTGCTCAGCGCCCGCCGCCCAAGCTGAGGCCCGACCTCCGCGGCTGCGGGCGGCCTCCCGTGGCGCTCTCTGCTTCGGCTAGCGCGCAAGCCCGCATACGTTCTTTGCCAATTCTCGCGTCAGCTTCGCGAGCTTGAAGAAGACCGGCGGCTGCGGCCGTGAGCTGTCGCTGAAGGCGACGGTGCCGAACTCGCTACGGACGCTGTAGCGCAGAATCGGGTCCTCGCCGGGCTCGAGGTTGAGCGACTGGCGCGCCGGGCCCGGCTCCTGCTCATCGCCACTCAGCTCGCCGACAATCGCTCGCGCGTCAATCAGCTGAGCGCTGCTGATTTGATGCTCCTCGCCGCCGTTGCAGCGCACGGTGCCGCCGTCGCCGACGACCATCGTCAGCTTCGCACCTGGAATCGATCCGCTGCGCTCTAGCACGTAGAGATCGGCCGACGGCCCGCCGCAGCCTGCGCCAACAGCGACGATGGCTGCCATCAGCGTCGATCCGGCAAGCCAGCACCTCACAGCCCAACCGCCGCCCCTCCGCGCCTCGGATCGCCGCCTCCGTGGCAGCGGCCGCTTGGAAGCTCGCGCGCGACGACCTGCGTCCCGCCGAAGAAGAGGTTCTCGGCGCGGAACTGAACAAGCTCCCGCTTACCAAGATCGATCCCACTCAGATCAACCCCAGGTTCAACGAAGATCGTGCCGCCTTCGCTGTGGAAGCGCGGCGCGTTGACGGCGGCCTGCACAGCGCTGCGCTGGTCGATTAGCTTCACGATCACCTGCAGAATCGCCGAGCGGATCCTGTTGGAGCCGGCGCTACCGATCGCCAGTTCGGCCGTGCCGTCGGCGGCCAGCACGACCGTCGGCGCCATCATCGAAGGCATCCGCTGGCCCGGCGCGGCGCGGAAGAAGCCGAGCGGGTTCAGATCCTCCTCGCCCATCATGTTGTTGACGTGGATACCGGTTCCCTCCACCACGACCGCCGATCCTTCGCCGTTGGAGCATGTGACCGAGCAGGCGCGGCCATCGTTGTCGATCACGCTGACGTGGGTCGTCGAACCGAGGTTTGCGGCGAGGAAACGGCGCAGGAAATCCGGGTCGATCAGGCCGGCCGTGAACTGCGGCGTGCGCAGAGCCTGAACTTCGTCGATCACTTCGAGTAGCTGCGCATTGGTCGGAACCCCTTCAGGGCAGATCTGCGCCAACCGCGAGAAGGCCAGCACCAGCAGCACGCCACCGGCCGACGGTGGCGGGTTGGTGAGGATCCGCCGGCCGCGGTACTCGGCGCCGACTGGCTCACGCTCGATCGCCTCATAGGCGGCGAGGTCGGCGAGGTCGAGCAGGCCGCCAAGCTGCTGCACCTCAGCGACGATCGCGGCCGCGATGTCGCCGCTGTAGAACGGTGCCGCTCCATCGGCGCCGAGCCGCTCGATCGTTTCGGCCAGCTCGGGGCTGGCGAACGGCTCGCCGAGCGCCAGCGGCCGCCCGCCACGAGTGAACTCGGCGGCCGCGCTCGGCGTTGAACAGAGAATCCCGTCGAGAATTTCAAAGACGTAGGCCTGCGGGCCGTTCAGCGGCACCCCCTCGCGCGCCAGCCGGGCAGCGGGCGCTGCGAGATCGCTCAAGGGCAGAGTCCCCCAGCGCTCGGCCGCGGCGGCGATTCCCGCCGGGCTGCCAGGCACGCCGCAGGAGGCCGCTCCGCAATGGAAGGTCTGGGTGGCGTCGCCGAATGACACTTCAACGGCTTGCAGCGGCGCGTGGTCGTCGCCGGCGCCGTGGCCGGGAGCGGCGACGAAGAAATCGAGCAGCGTTGGCTCCTCCCCCGCTCCCGCGACGAGCATGTAACCGCCGGCGCCGGGACCGGTCAGCAGCGGCTCGCAGACCCACGAAGCGAGCACCGCGGCGATCGCCGCGTCGACCGCGTTGCCACCGGCGCGCAGAACCTCAGCGCCAACTTCGGCTGTCTTCTGATGGCCGGCGGCGACCATTCCCGTAGCGCCGCTCATCGAACGTAAAGTAGTGGCTAACGCAAGCGATGCCGCTCTAGCGCGCTGCTATTCGGCTAACCGCCAGGCATGAACTCGGGCACGTCGAGCGTGTCGATGCCGGTGCCCGTACGAACAGTGTTCTTGCCCGAGCGACCGCTGCGTGTGCGTTCGACACGCGGCTCGCCGGTAGGCACTTCAACGCGCTGACGCCTTACGCGCTGGGCCGATTCTCCGTAACGAGTGGCCACGACGGTGACCCAAACCTGATCGTCCAGAGCGTCGTCGACCATCGCGCCGAAGATGATCGTCGCGTCGGGGTGCGCGGCCTCAGCGACAGCCTTGGCGGCTTCGTTGATCTCCCACAGCGAGAGGTCACTGCCGCCGGTAATCGAAAGCAGAATCGAACGGGCGCCATTGATGTCGGTCTCCAGCAGCGGTGAGGCCACAGCCTGCGCGGCGGCGTCGAGCGCGCGATCCTGGCCTGTACCCATGCCGATTCCAAGCAGCGCCGGCCCGGCTTCGGACATGATCGTGCGCACATCGGCAAAGTCAAGGTTGATGATCCCCGGCAGCGTTACGAGATCGGAGATTCCCTGAACTCCTTGCCGCAGGACGTCGTCTGCGATGCGGAACGCTTCGACCATCGAGGTGCGCTGGTCGAGCACTTCTAGCAGCCGGTTGTTGGGGACGACGATCAAGGTGTCGACCTCTTCGCGCATCGCGTCGATGCCAAGCGATGCCGTTGACGAGCGACGCGTGCCCTCAAAGCCGAACGGGCGCGTGATGATGCCGACCGTCAGAGCGCCAACCTCCCTCGCGATGCGAGCCACAATCGGGGCCGCGCCGGTGCCGGTACCGCCGCCTGCTCCAGCGGCGACGAAGACCATGTCGGAACCCTTCAGCAGATGTTTGATGCGGTCGTAGTCCTCCATCGCGGCGGCACGACCGAGCTCCGGGTCGGCGCCGGCGCCGAGGCCGCGCGTCAACGCTTCGCCGATGTGGACGGTTACGTCGGCTTGGGTCTGCTGGATCGATTGAACGTCAGTGTTGACGGCGATGAACTCGACGCCGGCGATGCCAGCCTCGATCATCCGGTCGACGGCGTTGACGCCAGCCCCACCTACACCGACCACGCGCAAGACCGGGCCGCCCTTCTTCGCCTTCGGCGAACGATTGACGTCCGGATCCGGCGCCGGCGGCATCAGCGGCGGCTCAATTTCCGGAGCGTCAAGGATGTCGTCCGGAATCTCGGAGCTGAAGGCGCTGCGCAAACGCTCCTGCGGCGTTGGGGTAACTCGCGTCTGCGGCTCGCGGCCAGCCTCGGTCTGGGCCTCGTCCGGACCGGCGGCCTTGGTCGGCTCAGCGGGTTCGGCTTCCGGCTTGACCTTCTCGGTGCGGCGGAAGAGCTCTGATAGAGGGCCTTCTCGCATGCTTGCGCGGTTCTTCTTGTTCTTAGCCATGTGAGAGCACCTCTTTGGCGAGGGCGCGGTAGGAGTCTGCGGCGCTGCCGTTTGGTTCGTACTTGAGCACCGACATTCCCTGAACCGGGGCTTCGGCGAAGCGGATTGTCTTCTTGATCCGTGACGCGAAGACGCGATCGCCGAAGTTCTCCTCGAGAATCTCGATCGCCTCCTTCGCGTGAACGGTGCGAGTGTCCATCAGCGTCGGCAGAATGCCTTCGATCTCGATCTCGGGGTTGAGGTTCTCGCGAATCATCTGAAGCGTGTTCTGGAGCTGAATCAGCCCTCGCATTGACAGATACTCGCACTGCACCGGGACGATCACCTTGTTTGCGGCGGTCAGCGCGTTGATCGTCAGCAGCCCGAGGCTTGGCGGCGTGTCGATGCAGACGAAGTCGTAGTCGTCGGCAACTACCTTCAGCGACTTCTGCAGCGAGCGCTCACGGCCGATCTTCGTCGACATTGCGATCTCGGCGCCAGCGAGGTCGATCGAGGCCGGGGCGAGGTCGATCTCGCGCGTGACGATCACCTCTCGGATCGGCTTGTCGTGGACCAGCACGTCGTAGATTGACTCAGTCAGCGTGTCAGGATCGACGCCTTGCGACATCGTCAGGTTGCCCTGCGGGTCCATGTCGACGCAAAGCACGCGGTGGCCAGACTCGGCGAGCGCCACGGCAAGGTTGAGCGTAGTCGTCGTTTTGGCGACTCCACCCTTTTGGTTTGCGAATGCGATGACTCTTGGCTTTTTCTTATCCACGCGGATGCTCCGGTCGTCTGTTGGACCCGTACTCGCGCTGTATTCGCACTAAGCAGAGCGATTCCTTCCCGAAATCACGCCAACCTCGGCGAGCCCTCATAATTGCCAGCGCCTAGCCTCTCTGCTGCGATGAACGCTTCCCTCTTCGACAGCCTCCAGGATCGCTCGGTTGTGATCTGCGCCGGGCCCGGCGGCGTCGGCAAGACGACGACGGCAGCGGCGATTGCGGCCGGTCTGGCGGCGGGCGGACAGCGGGTTGCCGTCGTGACGATCGACCCAGCGCGGCGACTGGCGGACGCACTCGGACTCGAGCAGCTCACCAACCAACCAGAGCTCGTCGACGGGAACCGCTTTGCCGGCGCCGGACTGAAGATCAACGGTGAGCTTTGGGCGATGACGCTCGATTCACGAAGGACCTTCGATGAGCTGATCGAGACGCTCTCGCCTGACGCGCAGACGCGCGACCAGATTCTCGGCAACCGGATCTACCAGCAGCTTTCCGGCGCGGTCGCCGGCACGCAGGAGTTCACAGCGATCGCCAAGCTCTACCAGCTTGACCGTTCTGGCCGTTTCGACGTGATCGTGCTCGACACGCCGCCGTCGCGCAACGCGCTCGATTTTCTCGATGCGCCAGATCGGCTGACCAGCTTCTTCGACGGCCGCGCGCTGACGCTGCTGCTGGCGCCAGCCGGTCTCGCCGCGCGCGCGCTGGGCTTTGGCAGCGGCGCAATCCTCGGCCTGCTCAAGCGCATCACCGGCGGCGAGCTGCTCGAGGATCTCTCCGTCTTCTTCCAGGCCCTCGGCAGCCTGATCGGTGGTTTTCGCCAGCGCGCTGAAGCGGTCCGCACGCTACTTGTTGACCCGCGAACCACCTTTGTCGTCATCACCTCGCCGCAGCGCGACTCGGCCGAGGAGGCGATCTTCTTCGTCGACAAGCTTCGCAGCGCGAAGATGGACTTTGGCGCGCTGATAATCAACCGCGTCCACAGCATCGGCGCCGCCGGTCGGCCAGCGCCAACCCTTGCCTCGGTCGCCAGCGAGCTAAGCGCCCAGTTTGAAGGGCCGCTGGCCGAGAAGCTACTGGGCAGCTATTCCGAGGCGCTCGCGCTGGCCGAACGCGACGCGGCGACGGTCGAACGGCTCCGAGACGAAACCGGCGAGATCGAACCACTGCTTATCCCCGAGCTGACCGGTGATATTGATGACGTTGATGGCCTAGTAGAGATCCACGACCGACTATTCGCTGCCGCTTAGAACGGCGGGCGGAGCGATTCGAACTGATCGGTCTTAGGGCGCGTCGGCGGCTCGACGCTTGCTTCAGGTAGCTGATCATCTGCCGGTTGGGGCGCAGCATCTTCAAGCAGGATCGAGTCGGCGAGGCCAACGAGGTCGCCGCTGAGGTGGCCGCAGCAAGCGTCGCGCAGGAGCGCGCGCAGGTGGCCGTCTAGTTCGCTGACGAAGGGTTGCAGCTGCAGCTCTTGATCAACACCGGCGATCAGCGCCCGCTCGAGCGCGGCGGCGTGGGCGACCCGCTCGGTCATCGCGGCGCGGCGCTCGCGCTCGGCGCAGAGCGCGGCAAGGCGGCCCGGCATCCGTCCACTGGCCGGGCCCTCCGGCTCCAGTAGCGCGCGGGCCGCCAGCAGCAGGTCGGTCAGCGCTTCGCCTGCCAGCTGGCGTTGGTGGGCCATCTGATAGCGGCGCAAAGCCCAAGCCAGCTCGCCCGATTTCGGCTCACGGCGGCCGACGAGGCTTAGGAATGCGCGCAGCTCATCTTCCTGAGCGGGCTCAATCAAAACCAGCGGCTCGACCTGCGCTGGGTCGGCGCTGAGCGCGACAGGCTGCCATGGACCGGCGCCAATCCGTGACCAGCCGAGCGGCGCGATCGCTACCGGGTCGGGGTGGTAGAGCCCCAATCCGGCGGCCAGCTTGCTCAGCGAACTGCGCGAGGCTTGGAGCGGCCCAACATCCCCAGGCACCGGCGAGCGGCGCACGATCACCAGCGTCTGCGCGCTGCCGTCAACGCGCGACCAGCGCGCCTCGTCGGGGGCATCGTCGAAGTGCTCACCGCGGGCCAGCGTCACTCCGTCGCCGAGGCTGACTTCTTCAGAGCCGAGCTCAACGCCGAGCAGAACGGCAACAACGGTGTGTTCGGCGCGCTCCTCGGCGACACAGCGCTCAAGCTCAAGGTAGGCCTTGTCGAAGCAGCGCTCGTCGAAGACAAAGTCGTTGGAGTCAACAAAGACACGTGCCAAGAAGCAGTGCAACGCGGCATCGGCGCTTTGGCGGCCCGGGCCGGGCGGACGGACGCCTTGCGAATCGAGATAGTCGGCAAGGCTGCCGACCGCGATCAGCGCGTGGGCGGCTGGCAGAAACGTAGGAAGGCGCGCCAGCACGCTGCTGCGCTCGTTGATGAATGCTGCCGTCATCGGGCGGTAGCAGTAGAGCGGCGAGTCGCGCCGCCCCTCCTCAACGACCTCAAACGGCAGCTCGTGGCCGCCCTGAGCGTCGCTGGCAAGCTGCCATGCTGCCTCCTGAGTGAATCCGTGCAGCGCAGAGCGCAGTTGGCGAAGGCCCATAAGGCCTCGGTTCGCCAAGGCAGCCGTCGATCCTGCTGCCGGCGACACGCGGTAGATTTATTGGGTGGCGACAAAACCGAACACCCATCAAGGTCATGACCACGTTCACGGCCCCGGCTGCGGCCACACGGCGATCGTTCACGACGGCCACATCGACTTCATCCACGACGGTCACCTGCACCAGCCTCACGGCGACCACGTTGATGAGCATTCGCTGCCGGTTGACGAGCAGCTCCCTGAGCTGTGCAACCAAGCGCATGACTGCGGCGCACACGTCCACGGTGCTGACTGCGACCACGAGGCCGTGCCGCACGGCGAGCACACCGATTACCTCGTTGAAGGTCGCCTCCACCACCCGCACGGGGATCACTGCGATGATCACGGCGGCCTCGATCTGGCCTGAGAATGGGTCTCATCGCTAGCCTTGGCAGTGATGGCCGAGGCGAACAGCAAAGAATCGCAGTGGGCGACGGCGACGACCGAGCGGCTGGCCGAGGCGGGCTTCCGCCGCGGCGGTGCGCGCGCCGCTGTCGTTGCACTGCTTGACGAGCAGAGCTGCGCGCTCAGCGCCTACGAAATCGAAGCTCTACTCGCCGCTCGTGAGCGAGCCGTTGGCCGCGCCAGCATCTACCGAATCCTTGAGCAGCTCGACCACCTTGGAGTCCTCAGCAAGGTTGAACTGGGCCAAGGACAGGCCCGCTATGAGCCGATCCGACCCGACCATCACCACCACCATCTGGTCTGCGACAGCTGCGAAGCCGTGATTGCCTTCGACGACGCGCCGCTGGAGCGCGCTGTCGAATCAATCTCTAAGCGCGTCGACTTCGCAGTCGAAGGCCACGAGATTGTGCTCCACGGCCTCTGCGCCGACTGTCGCTAGCGACCGCTTCGCGCAGCGAACGGGCCAGCAGCGCCGCGAGAAAGGCGACGACGAGCGCGCAGGTGACGGCTGCTCCCGCCGCCAGCTCAGCGTGGTAGGAGGCGTAGAGACCTACCAGCGAGGCCGCCCAGGCGACGCCAACCGCGGCCAGCATCATCGGCCCAATCCGCGCCGACAGCAGCCGGGCGCTGGCAGCCGGGCCGACCAAGATCGCTACGACGAGCAGGTTTCCGAGCGCCTGAACGGCAACTAGCGTCGCGCCAGCGAGCAGCAGCGCGAGAGCCAGATCAAGCGGCGCGGGCGAGCGGCCAAGCGCGGTCGCATTGAGGCGATCGAAGCCGGCGACAAGGAGCCCTTCGTGGAGCACGAAAAGAACCGCGAGGACGATCACTGCGAAGCCGCCAGCAAGAGCGATGTCGCCAGCGCCGACCGCGAGCAGGTCGCCGAAGAGAATCCCGCTCAGCCCTGCTGGCGTCGTCGGCGCCAGCCCGAGCAGCACGCCGGCGCCAACGAGCGATGTGATCACGACCGAGACGGCGACCTCGCTGCCCAGAACCTTGATCCTGCCGACGAGCGCGATCAGGCTGGCGCCGACGGCGAGGCCAATCGCGCCGCCGAGCACTAGCGGTAGCCCCAGCAGTGCGGCGCCTACAAGCCCGGGCAGCATCGAGTGAGCCAGCGACTCGGCGCTGTAGGCGCGGCCCGCGAGCACGATCCAGCAGCCGAGTGTGCCGGAGATCAGGCCGAGTAACGCAAGCTCAATCAGGCTCCGCGCGACGATTGGCTCGCGCAGCGGCTCAAGCAGCCAGTTGATCATCGGTCGGCCTCGAAGTGGTCGTGATGATGCGGTGGCGTAATCGCCAGCGACCGATCGCCGGGCAGCGCAACGAGCGAGGCACCGTAGGTCCGTTCGATCACCTCGCGCGTCAGCACCGTTGCCGGGTCGCCGAAGGCGATCTGCACGCGGTTGCAGCAGAGCACCAGATCCCAGCTGCGCGCCTGCTCGACGTCGTGGGTCGCCATCAGCAGGCCACGGCCTTCGCTCGCGAGCTCGTTGAAGAGCTCCGCCAACAGCGCTGCGCTGGGTAGATCGATCCCGGCAAATGGCTCGTCAAGCAGCAGCAGCGGCGAGTCCTGTACCAGCGCCCGCGCCACGAGCACGCGCTGGCGCTGCCCGCCGGAGAGCTCGCCAAAGCTCGTATTCGCTTCGCTCTCCAGGCCGACCCGGCGCAGCGATTCGCGCGCCAGCACGCGGTCGGCGCGTGAAGGCCGCCTCCACCAGGGCAGCCGCGAAACCGAACCCATCAGCGCTACGTCAAGCGCGCTGACCGGGTAATCGAGCCGTGATTGCTCGCTCTGGGGCACCAGCGCCGGGCGGGCGACGGAGATCTCCAGTTCACCTGAAGATGGCGCCAGCTCGCCGGTGAGGACGCGAAAGAGAGTTGACTTTCCTCCGCCGTTTGGACCCAGCAGCGCAACCCTCTGCCCGGCCTCGACAGCGAAGGTGATGCTGCTGATCGCTGGCACCGACGCTGCCGGATAGCGAGCCGCCAGCCGGTTGCTGCGCACCAGCGGATCAGAACTCAAGTTTCGATCAGGCATCTCTGCTTGCCCCCGGTAATCCCCGCGACGATCGCCTTGGCATTGGCAGCTTCAGCGCCAAGCACTGTTCCCTCCGCCGAGCTAGCAGCGCCAAGCGTGTCGCCGTAGAGCGTGTATTCAGAGGAGGCTCCGGTGTCGCTGGCGATCCGCTCGGCGAGCGCGCGGTTCAATGAACTCTCCGGGAAGATCGCCTCCACCTGCTTCTCCCTGATCAGCTTCTCAAGCGCCGCAACCTCACCGGCCGATGCCTGACCTTGAGTCGAGGTTGCCGGAAAGACTGCGCCGACCGAGGTAACCCCGTAGCGCTCGGTGAAGTAGATGACGGCGTCGTGATCGGTGACGATCAGCCGCTTCTGGGCCGGCACCTTTTCGAGGCAGGCGCGAATCTCCTCGTCGACGGCTCTGATCTCCGCGCGGTAGGCCTCGGCGTTTGCGCTGATCTGATCCTTGGCAGCCGGGTCGGCCAGGATCAATGCCGTCTCGACCACGGTCGTCGCCGCTTCCAAGTTCAGAAGGTCGTGCCACCAGTGCGGGTCGATCTCGCCGCTGGCGGGCCCTTGGCCCGCAACCGGATCGTCGGCGCCCTGCTCCTGATCGGATTGGCGCTGACCGGCTCCAGTTGGGTGGCTGACAGGCAGCTCGCTGCTGAGGTCGACAACTTCGGCCTTCGAGCCGGATTCCTTCAGCAGCTTTGCCGACCACGCGTCGAGTCCGAGACCGCTGGTGAAGACGATCTTCGAATCGGCGACAGCGCCGATGTCTCTTGGGCGCGGCTCGTAGTCATGGGCCTCGGAATTTGGCGTCAAAATCTGGTTCACGCTGACGGCGTCGCCGCCAACTTCGCGGACAAGATCGCCGACCTGGGTTGTCGTCGCAGTGACAGTGAGTTTGGGGCTCGACCCAGCGCCACCGCCGTCGCTGGCGCAGCCGACAACCAGAAACCCACTCAGTCCGAGCATCGTCAACGCCAGCGGGGCCAGCTTGCGGCGGCGCTGGTGGATTACGCCGGCAACTGCGACCAGAGCAAAGACGATCCCTGCAAGAACCGCGATCGCCGCTCCCGGCGGCACATTTAGCTGATAGGCGAGCGTCATACCGACTACTCCCTCCGCCGCGGCCAGCGCAGCGGTCGTCAGCTGCCAGAGCGGCAGACGGTTCGTTATCAGCCGTGTCGTTGCCGCCGGGACGACAAGGATTGCCGTCGCCAGCAGCGCGCCGACGGCGGCCAGCGCGGCGACGGCGGCCAGCGCAATTAGCCCGATCAGCAGCGGATCGCTGCTGCCACGGCGATCGGCGAAGCCCGCCGCCAGCCAGCGCGGGCCGAAGATCGTCGTTGCAGCGACTGCGGCGAGCGCTGCTGCTGCGGCGAGCAGCAGCTCGGGCGTGCCGATCGCCAGAAGGCTGCCGAAGAGCAGCCGGTCGACGCTGCCCTGTGAGCCAAATACGTCGCTGGCGAGAATCACGCCGAGCGCCAGCGCTCCAGCCAGCACCAGCGAGGTCGCGCTGTCGCTGCCGAGAGAACGCCGGCGCAGCAGCAGAGCGACGATCGCCGCCATCACCAGCGCGGCGCCGAAGGCACCGAGCAGCGCCGAGAAGCCAAGCCCGTCGGCCAGCACCAGCCCCGGGACGGCGGCGGTGCCGACGGCATGGGCGTAGAAGGCAAGTCCGCGCAGGACAATCCACACTCCAAGCAGCCCGGAGACCGATGCAAGCAGCAGAATCTCAACGATCCCGCGCTGAAAGAAAGGCAGCGCAAACGACTCAAACACCGCCCGAGCTTATCAAGAATGGTTCCCAATAGCGTCTTCTCGCGCCCGCCGCGCGCCAACCGGTGTGGCGGCGCCTAGGCGCTCGGCGATGAAAAAACGGCGTCTGCTTCGCAGTCGAGCCAGCGCTCCCCGAAGCAGCGCATGTCCTCGATCATCGGCAGCAGCGCGCGGCCCTTGTCGGTCAGCGCGTACTCAGTCCGCGGCGGCAGCTCATCAAGCTGCTGGCGCTCAACGATTCCCTCCTGCTCAAGCTCGCGCAGGCGCAGCGAAAGCGTCCGCGGACTGATCCCCGTCAGCGAGCGCTCCAGCTCGCAGAAGCGCGAGCGACCCTCGTCGAGCTCGCGCACAACGAGCAGCGTCCACTTCGCGCAGACGATCTCAGCGGTGCGACAGACAGGGCATTCGGGGTCAACGGCCACGGAACCACTTTACCAAGTGAAGTGCCGCGGCGACGGAGGTTGCGTTGCGCGCTCAGGCCGCGACGACTGGCCGGCCCTCCGACGGCTGGACCAGAAGCCAGCCCTCACCGCTGAAGGCCATCTGGACCGACTCGCCCGATGAGCGTCCGATCAGCGCCTTGGCGCTGACCTCAGTTTTCAGCGACACAGTCACGCCAGCCGACCAGGTGATCGCCGCCTGAGCATCAGCGAAGGTCGGTGCCGCGCCGACGTCAAGCATCACCGGCGGACCGTCGGAAAGTAGCGCCACATAGCCGGTGCCGGTTAGCGAGGTATTGAATAGGCCGCCGGCCATCATCCCGGCGACGCCGCCGGACATCGTCGTGATGTCCCAGTCGATGTCGGAGTCGAACGCTAGGAGGCTGGGGCCGTTGACGGTGATCGTCTCGCCCTCCAGATAGAGCAGATGGATCTCCTGCGCAGTGTCGGCGAGGAAGACCTCACCGCTGCCGGACATCTTCATCAGCGTCGTGCCCTCGCCGGTCGTCGCCTTCTTGATCATCCGCCCTATCCCGCCAGAGCCGGCGTGCTCGAAGCTGACTTCGCCCTGATAGGCGACCATCGAGCCACGCTTGACCTGAATCTCACCGCCTGAGAGGCGAACCTTCAGGAGCTTGGAGTTCTGGAGGACGAAATCGTCGGTCGAGGTCGTCTCGGTGTACTGCTGTAGGTCGGTGCGCACGGCTCCCCTTCCCGTTTACCGCGAGTGAGCATCTACCAACCGCGCCGCCGCTGTCAAGGCCGGCCGTTCTTAGCGAGCCGCAGCCGAAGCGCTCAGGCGACGGCGCGTATCAGTTGCTACTGACCGCAGGAGGCGCCGCCGCCGCCGAATGACGCGGCGCAGCTCACAGTGTGGTCCCACGAATTGGGGTCGGTATCCGGGTCGACCTCCCACAGGGGAGGCGTGGCGGCCATATCAACGAAGACGGTTACGCGGGATGTCTCTGCTGCGCTGATGTTTTTGGGGGTTGTTGAACGTCGGGCGTGCGTTGAAAGGCTTCGAGTCGTCTTGGCTAGGGCAGCGCGCGTCGCCTCCGGAACAACTGTCAGCGTGGCCTCGAGTAGCTCGCCGCTGCCATTCGCGTTATCAACGATCTTGGCGTCGCTCATCTCCGCGATCATCGTGGCCGGCAGGCCGCTGCTGGGGCCGTAAACGACGGCGACGTTCGGCGGATCAACTTTGAAGCCGTTCTTTCCTCCCTGCAACCAAAGCGCGGCAAGCTGAGCGACCGGGAACGTTCCCGCGTCACGAACAGGGCGATCGGAGAACCAAGTCGCGGTGTCGCTAGCCGAATCAACAGGCATCGAGAAGCTGTAGATCCGATCAGAGCCAGCAATCGGCGTAATCGAAGCATCGCGGCCATCAAAGGCGAACAGAACAGAAAGCGAACCATTCTTCGCCTTCGCGGTGGTTGCCGACGTTGACGGACTGTCGCTGGAGCCACAACCGACAACCACGAAGGCCGCGGCAACCGACACGATTAGAACCCTCACAGCCGCAAGCATTGCTAGATGATGCCGCTACCGCTCAGGCGACGTCGCGCAGCTTCTGCGCTTCTGCCAGCGACTGCAGCTTCTTCAGCGACTGATTCTCGATCTGGCGGATCCGCTCGCGCGTGACGTTGAAGGTGCGGCCAACCTCATCGAGCGTCCGCGGGTGCTCGCCGCCGAGCCCGTAACGAAGCTCAAGCACGCGGCGCTCACGGTAGGAAAGATTCTCAAGCGCCTCGCGCAGCGCCTCTTTCGTCAGCACCTCGGCGGCGCGCTCGTAAGGCGACTCTGCCCGCTCGTCGGCGATGAACTGGCCGAACTCAGACTCCTCTTCGTCGCCGACCGGCTTCTCGAGCGAAACAGGTGCCTGCGCCGAACGCTTGATCTGATCGACCTCTTCAGGATCGATGCCGGTCACCGCTGCAATCTCCTCCGGCGTAGGTTCGCGACCGAGCTCGGTGACGAGTTTGCGCTCAGCGCGCTTGATCTTGTTGAGCTTCTCAACGACGTGAACGGGAATGCGGATCGTGCGCGCCTTGTCGGCCAGCGCGCGGGCGATCGCCTGCCGGATCCACCAAGTCGCGTAGGTGGAGAACTTGAAGCCCTTGCGGTAGTCGAACTTCTCGGCCGCGCGGACGAGGCCGAGCGTGCCTTCTTGAATCAGGTCGAGGAAGGGCAAGCCTTGGTTGCGGTAGTTCTTCGCGATCGAGACGACGAGACGCAGGTTCGACTCAACCATCTTGTGTTTGGCGTCGAGGTCGCCGCGCTCAATCTTTTTCGCCAGATCAACCTCTTCTTGAGCCGTCAGCAGGCGGACCTTGCCGATGTCCTTCAGGAACAGCTGCAGCGAATCGGTCGTCATGTCGGGGCGCAGGTCGATCGCCGCCTTGGCGCGGCGACGGGTGCGCTTGTCGGGGGCGCGCTCTACCTGCGCGGCAGGTGCCGAAGGATCGTCCTCAATCAGCTCGATCTCCTGGCTTTCAATCCAGCTCTTCAGCTCTTCGCGGTCCGAATCATCAAGGTCCAGCTCGGCGGTGGCGCTCGCGATGTCGGCGTGCGAGAGCACTCCGGTCTGCGCGCCGCGGGCGACAAGTGTCTTGATCTCGTCCAGCTCCTGAAACTCACTGACGGTCATGGCATCCGTTTCGTACTCGGGGATCATCTGAGCCCGGCAGCGCCGGGACCCTAAAGACAGTAGAAGATCGGCGCTGAGACTCCCCCCGGCGGTAGATCGAACGACTGTGCAGAGCCTCCAGAGTACCGCCGTCGGCCTCATCGCGGCGCAGATTTACGCGCTAAATCCCGCATTTTTGTCGCCACCGTGGCAGAATGAAGCGATGGCGCCTTCAGAACCACAAGATCAGAGCGGCGAGAAAGAGGTTCTGACGAACCTTCCGCGCAGCCGACGCCAGCGCCCCAGCGTGCGCCGTGAGGCAGCGAGAATCGCTCAGGCCAGAGCCAATACGCCCGCAGAAGGTAATGCGGCAGCGAAGCCAACACCGACGCTGGAGCCTGTCGCGTCGGTCCCGCCAGCAGCACTGAAGCGCAGTAGCGCCGTCCCCCACGCCGGCTACACGACGCCAAACCACGGCAAGCACTTCGGAAATGCAGATCCAGCCGGACTATTGGCCGATCTGACGCGGGCCGCGCTGCGCCTGCTGCCCGGCTGGTAGAGCCCGCCAGTCAAGGCCCTTTGCTCCGAGAGCCTGCTTGCGGTAAGCTTTAGGGCGTAACGCCGAACCGCTTCGCGCCGTGCGTGAGGCGGGCGGGGGAACCACTGCGAGCCAGATTGCTCGCTGGGGCGAATCGGACAACGGATGTCTGTAGGGCCGCTCGTTTGGCCCGAGCCCGTCAGCTCACCTCGTAGGCCACCAACGAGACAAGAACAAGATCCGCTTTACGTACCGACATCTACTTTCCGTACCGGCCGCAGCCTTGCT
>CAMDBT010000012.1 GCA_945889475.1 Bifidobacterium breve | reverse complement strand
CGTCTGCGCTTGAATCGGGTATACCGACCGCAAGTCGAACGGAATCAGATCGGTGTCCCACGGCAGCATGTAGCGATCTGGATCGTCGTGGTTGTATCGCGCGGTCGGGAGATTTAGGAACCGAACCTCCTCGCCTGAAACGTTGACGTCGGCGTGCCATACGCCTACCGGGATCAGCAGCTGCTGGACCGCTTCGGGCGACATCGTCAGCTGCTGCGTCATTCGGTACGTCGGCGAGTCGGTGCGCGCGTCGTACAAGACGACAGTCATCTCGCCGCTGATCACTACGTAGCGGTCGGCCTTGAAAAGATGGAGCCCCCATGCCTTCACTTGGAGCGGTCGGATCGTGCAGCAGTAGCAATAGACGACCGGTGAGCGCCAGAAGTCCGACTCGCCGGTGAAGATTTCAAATAGGCGGCCGCGATGGTCGGCGTGAACCGGCTGGGCGGTGGTGACCACCCCGTCGATCACCGCAGCGAGAGGCTCTCCCGCCGCCGTCACCGTCGCTTGGTCTTTCGTCGCTGCTTGGAGCGTCTCGTCTACGTTCGGTCGTCCCACGATTGACCGACCGTAACAGGCAACCGGTTGTCAGGCGACGAGCTTGCAATAGCGCTTGAACAGCGCCTCGCCAACCGGCCCAAGCTCCGCTGTTCGCAGCCTGGGCGCGTAGTGAGTAACCCGATCTGGCCGATCAATCTCGAAGCCACTGAAGTGCATCAGCGAGACCGGCTCGCCATCGATCATCAGTTGTCCGTCGGACTCCGATAGCCGACTTTGCGGCAGGTTCCAATAACCGACGTTGAAGCCAGGGTGGCGGAGCACTTCAACCTTGTCGAAGAAGCTTGGCGCGAGGTCGAGCCAACGCTGGTCGTAGGCCACTGCGGCCTGGAGATCTTCGTTGCAATAGGCGGCGGTGCGTGCGGCCCACCAATCGATGAATGCCTGCCCCTGCGCTGAAGCCGACACGGCAACGACGCCAGCGTTGAAGGTGCCGGCGGCGCAGAGCGCCATCTCCAACGAAATCGTTGCCTCACCGTTCCCAGTTGGCCGCTTGAGGTGCGGGGTTACCACCGCTGACGCTCCCGCTCTCAGCGGCTCAAGTAGGCGATCGAGCGGGCCTGTCACGAGGGTGTCGGCGTCCAAGAAGATGACTTCGTCCCAGCCAGCGCGAAGAAGTTTCTTCATCAGCGGTGCCTTATGAGCAGCCGACGACTCGACCCGTTGATCGTCGAGCCACTCGACGACGAGCGGCAGCTCCGGGTGCCAGCTATGAAGTGAATCGCGCAGCGCTAAGCGACGCGACTCGAACGCACTGCCGTGGTTGGTGCAGATCACGGTGCCACGCGGCCTTCGGCAGCGAAGGTGGCGGAAAGCGCGCCGACGCAGCGTCCGCGGCTTCTTCGGGCCGATGCCAAGTTCCACCTCGCCGGCACCGCCGCTTGCGAGCGACTCCGCGACAGCGACTTCTGCGTCGCGCCGCTCGACAGGCTCCTGCTCGCCGGCGGCATTCTCCGGCACTCGATTGTCAAACCCGTAACGCTCGGATAAAGCGGCGTCAAACCCTTCGTCAATCAACGCCTGCCGGTACTGCGCAAGCAGCTGCTCGGCCCCACCTTGCTGTGCGAGATCGACTCGCGTGTTGTAGCGCGTTATCTGCCGTGGCCTATCTGCGTCAAAACCACTGAACCGCACCAAACTCGCTCGCTCGTCACCGAGCCAGGCTTCCCCTTCGCGCAGTTCGATCCTGCGCTCGGTGATATTCCAGTGGCCGACGTTGCAGCCCGGATCTCGGACCACGCCGACGTCGCCGAAGAGGCTTGGAACGAGATCAAGCCAGCGCTGCTCCCAGTGGAGACCGGCCTCCAGATCCCAGCGGCAGTGGCGTCGCAAACGCGCCCACCACCATTCAAGGAACTGGTCGGTTCTGGCATCGGCGCGAGCGCCGATAATCCCGCCGTTATAGACACCTCCCTGGAGGATGTTTAGTTCGCGCTCGGCGGCGTCCTCGCCGGGCGCGGGGCCAAGCATGTGCGGCGTCAGTGCCAGCCAGGCGCCGCCGTCAAGGAGCGAGAAAACTGGGTCGAGCGGCCCGGTCACGAGGCTCTCCTGCTTGATGAAGACGACCTGATCGGCGCCACCTCCGAGCAGGTGCGCGATCAGAACCGGTGTCAGTGCATAGCTGAACTGGAGCTCCTCATATCGGCCAGCAACCTCGAGTAGCTCCGGTCGCGCCTTGCAGAGCTGCTCCAGAGCCAACAGATCGAACGGCTCGTCCGGCGGCGGTTCGGCCGACCCGGGCCGATCGGCCAGCAGCACAACCATCCGCTCGCCGGCGTGCCAACGTGCGAATGAGCGCGCCGTCACCCGCGCCAGCGGGAGATAGCGCTTCGATGCGATCGTGCAGACAATCCTTGATGCCACCCGCTGGCCCCTTCCGATTGGAGATCAGGATAGTCCGGCAGCGCCCCGGCTAGCCGAACCCGTCCCACCGGCTCAGCGCGAGATTTGTTTCGCTACATTGCGCGGATGAACAATCGTCCTCGCTCCCACACCGCCGTCATGTTCCTCGCCGCCGCCGCGCTAACGCTGGCGCTACCCGCGGCCGCCAGCGCCGCCAGCCCGGTGATCACCGTTCGCACCGTCACAGTCGGCTCGCCCGGCAACACGTCGATTGGAATTGTTCCCTTCACCGACGCCGTTTATCCGTCCTGCCAGGGCGTCGCGGAGAAGTCACCGACCGGCGGCGGCTGCATCCCCGTTGGCGGCGTCAAGCGCTCCTATGGCATCGGCGAGCTTGAAATCACGGTCTCGCAGTGGGTCACGTTCCTGAACACCGTTGACCCTGGCGGCAAAGACCGCCACCGTCTCTACAGCAAGGTCGAGAGCTCGGTCGCTTGGCCGAAGTACGGCTCGATCAACCACTCAAAGAGCAAGGCGCACGGGACGCACTACAGCGTCGCCCTGCCTGAGTGGGCCAACAAGCCTTACGCCTTCTCCGACTTCACGCGCGCGGCGCGCTTTGTCAACGCGATGCAGAACGGCAAGGTCCTCAAGCGCACGACCACGACCGTCGGCGCCTTCGAGGTCACCTCCTACCGCGTTCGGCTATCAGCCAAGACGACGACCGGGATGTACGACTTCTCCGGCAAGAACAAGGGTCTGAAGCGAACCGCGCCGAGCGGCTTTGTGATCCCAAGCCAGGATGAGTGGATCAAGGCCGCCTACTTTGATCCAGCAGCTGGCGGCAGCGACGCAGCGGTACCGAACTACTGGAAGTACCCAACAAACGCTGGCGTGTTCGGCGACGGCGACGCGACCGCCCCCACACCATCGGTACTGAATGCGACGACCGGCGCGGTCACAAACGCAGCAACGCAGCCGATCTCGACCTACATGAACACCGATTTCCCGGTTCCCACATGGTGCCCGGCGCAGTTCACAGCCGACCAGTGCTCAATGATAAACCCGTTCGGCAACAACCCAATCGAGCAGCCAGCGATGTTCAAGGCCAGCGTCGGCTCAGTCGGGCAGACCGCCACCCGCTCGCCGTGGGGCACGCTCGACCAGGGAGGCAACGTCGTCGAGTGGACCGACACGCTTGGCAAGCCGCCGGTAGGCACCGACAAGGCAATCGTCTGGCGCCGCGCGCACGGCGGCGTCGCCAACGCCGCCGCCTACCAGCTTTGGCTTTCAGCGGTTGGGCTCGCCCCAAGCAACGCGACCAACGTGGTCAATGCGTACCCGTGGACCGGTTTTCGAATTGGCGTAGTCGGTTCGCTGGTAGTGAAGTAGAGCCGGCTACTTCTTCCGCTTCGCTTCGATCGCCTCAAGCATCTCGTGCACGCGGGTTAGCTTGACGCGCGGGCGGCCGTGCGGTTCGCCGCGGACTTTTTCGGCCTCGTCAATGTGGAGCCATTCGTCGTAGCTGACGTGCTCGGGGCGGCGCTCGAGCAGGAACGCTTCTGAGCCACCTTCGTGCGGAGCTGTCGGCTCCGGCAGCAGCCCGGCGCGATAATCGTCGAGCAGGTGGTCAATGGTCTCCTTCGCATCCTTCTTATTGGTACCGATCACGCCGCTAGGGCCGCGTTTGATCCAACCGACGACGTAGTGGCCTGGCAGGACGTCGCCCTCGTGATGGACACGGCCAGCCTTATTGGGGATTAGGCCTGACTGTTCGTCGAAGGGCAGGTCGCGCAACGCTTTGCCGCGGTAGCCGATTGCGCTGAAGATTAGGCCGGCGTCGAGCGTCTCCAGCTCGTCGGTCATGCGCGCATGGGGCTTGCCGTCATCTCCTTCAATCAACTCGTTGCGGGCAATCGTGACGCTCTCCACTCGTTCGCTGCCGTTGATCGAGACCGGCGAGGCAAGGAAGCGAAGCACGATTCTCTTGGCGTGGCCGTGGCCGTCGCGCTGCTCGTAGCCGCGCAGGATCTCTACGTTCTTGGCCGCCGTCATGCTGGCGTCCTCGGCTAGGACCTCGTCGGAGAGGTCGAGCCCGTTGGGCGCCACGGCAACATCGGCTTCGCTTAGCTCGCCTAGTTCGCGCAGCTCAGGGTTGGTGAAGGCCGCCTGCCCGGGGCCGCGGCGGCCGAGGATCACGACCTCCTTGACCTTGCTCTCGGCCAGCACGTCGAGCGCGTGGTCGGCAATGTCGGTTACCGCCAGCTCCTCGCGCGCCAGCACCAGCATCCGTGCGATGTCGATCGCCACGTTGCCGTTGCCGACGACGACAGCACGCTCGCACGATAGGTCAAACTCCAAGTGCTCGTAATCTGGATGGCCGTTGTACCAGCCGACAAAGTCGCTCGCCGCCCAGCTGCCTGCTAGCTCCTCGCCGCCGACGCCTGGGCTGCGGTCGCTCGGCGTTCCGACTGCGTAGACAACGGCGTGGTAGTGGCGTTCAAGCTCGTGGCGCTCGATGTGGGTACCAAACTCGACGTTGCCGAAGAAGCGGAAGTTGGGGCTGGCCGCGACCTTCTCGAAAACCCGCGTGACCGACTTGATCTTCGGGTGGTCTGGCGCAACGCCCGCCCGGACGAGGCCAAACGGCGTTGGCAGGCGGTCGTACATGTCCACCTCGACCTCTTCGCCGAGCGCTGAGATCAGCTGTCCGGCGGCGTAGAAACCTGACGGCCCGGAGCCGATAATCGCTACGCGAAGTCCTGAATCTTCCGTCGACTGGTCGCTCATCGCTAGGAAAAAACAGTACCGCTCGGTGGCTCAGGCGCCGGGCTTGCCGCCTGCAACCTCGAAGCGCGCCGACATCGCGTCGGCCATCGCCTGGGCTGCCGAGAGCGGCCTGAGCATCACCGAGAAGCGGCGGATCAGGCCGTCGTCGCCCAGCTCCAGCAGGTCGACGCCGTCGATCGCCTTGTCACCAATGCGGGCGCTGAAGCGGAGCATCCGGCTGCTGCCCTGTTCGATCGCGTCAACGTAGACGAACTCTTCGAAGGTCTCGATCACGAAGCCAAGCAGCGCCGTTACGACCGGCCTTGAGATGAACGGCTTGAACCCAACCGGGCTGAAGAACTCAACGTCCTGAGCTAGGCAAGCGCTGATCGCGTCGAGGTCACGGGCCTCAACAGCCGCACGGAAGTCATCGCCTGTGCTCATCGGAGCAATCTACCGCTAGCGCGGCGACAGGTGAATCGCCGACGTCGTTTGCAGCAGCTAGTTCTCGAACTTCTTCGCTTCAGCGTCAACCTGCTGCTGGCTGGGGCCGGTGTCGCGTGGACCGAACGCACTCCACGCCATGAACAGCGATGCGATCCCCGTCCCTGCAATCACCCAGATCGGCCAGAAATCGCCTGCGCCAGAGACCGCCCAGATGATCGTGCAGACGATCCAAACGACAACGAATCCACCAAACGTGCGCCAGAACTCTGACTGCGCTTTGAGCCGCGCCTCTGCCGCTTTATGAGCATCATCAATCTGTTCAGCCATGCGCGAAGCCTACACCGCTCGCGCTCGAGATGGCAACCGCCAGCAGGCATCCTAAAGCGAGGGCCGACGATCAAGCCGGCCCTCGCCTTGCAGAACTGTTCTCTGGACTACTAGGACAGGACCTTGGCCTTCGCTGCTGCGTAATCGGCGTCGTTGAGCGAGCCAGCCTTGTGCAGCTCGGCTAGTTTTGCGAGCTCGTCGGCGGTGGATCCAGCGCCTACCGTCTGACGGACATAGGAATCCATCTGCTTCTGGGCCTCGGCTTGGGCCGCGATTGCGCGGTCGCGCATGCCGCCGCCACGGGCGATCAGGTAGACCAGCGCCGTTAGCAATGGAATACAAACAAGGAACAGAACCCAAACCGCCTTCCACCAGCCGGAGAGCTCATGGTCGCGGAAGAGGTCGGTGAGGATGAAGATCAGGATCCAAATCCAGATGATGAAGAAGAAGATCTCGACGACGAGCAGCAGCGCGTCCCCGGATCCAAAAGCGTCATGAGGCATGTGTCGGTTCCTTTAGCAGTTGAGGGTTTCGCGTACCGACTCAGTCAACCACACGGAAGGCAACGGAGGCTCTACCCTCACCCTGTGGTCAAAAAGATCGACCGGCTGCGCAGCGAGGTAGGCCAGAACGTCGAACGGCTCCGCGACGAGACGGGGGTCAAAGTCGAGCGTCTACGCGAAGAGGCTTCGGCGCTCGCCGCGCGCGTCAAACCGCGCTTTCGCGGCGTAATCCACTACTACTCGTTCTGGATCGCGCTGGCGCTTGGAATCTTGCTCGTCGCGCTCGCTAACGGTGAGCGACAGACGGTCGCGATGCTGATCTACGCGGCCGGGATCTGCGGCCTGTTCGGCGTCAGCGCCCTCTACCACCGCCACAACTGGCAGCCGCGGGCTCGGGCTTGGATGCGGCGGCTTGACCATTCGATGATCTTCGTCTTCATCGCGGCGTCGATCACACCGTTCGCACTGTTGATCCTCCACGGAACGCTCGCCGTAACAATCCTCGCCGTCGCTTGGGGCGGCGCTGCGCTCGGCGTGCTGCTGACGCTGCTCTGGGTCAACGCGCCGAGATGGCTGAGCGTAAGTGTTTACGTTGCGCTCAGCTGCGTTGGAATCCTCGCCGTGCCGCAGATCTTCGAGGCGCTCGGCTGGGCCGCGCTCGCCGGTCTGGCGCTCGGCGGCATCCTCTACACCGCCGGCGGCATCATCTACGCGATCGGCCGCCCCGACCCGGCGCCGGAGACCTTCGGCTACCACGAGATCTTCCACTCGCTGGTGAGCGGTGCCGCGGGCGCCCACTACGCCGTGATCGTGCTGCTGGTGCTGCCGTTCGCTGGCTAAACGGGGCGCTACTTGACAACGATCTTCTGCGTGTTGCCCGCGTGCAGCTTGCAGTAGATCATGTACTTACCGGCCTTGGAGAATTTGTGGCTGTATACGGCGCCTGAGCCGAGTGAGCGAGAGCTGAAGTACCGTGCGCCTTGCGGACCGCGGATGAAGGTGACGGTGTGGAGGTCAAGCAGCGAGCTATCCCAAAGCCACTTGATCGTCCCGCCTTTGCGCACGGTGACCGTCGGCGCCGTGAAGCCGCTGTCGTAAACGTGTGCGGTCGCCTTTAGCGGCGGCCGGCTCGCGGCCGTGCGGGCGCCGCTGGCGACGTGCCCCGCCCCAGCCGGCGCCGCAGCAGCGAGCGCCGTTAGGGCGACGAGCACCGCCGCAGTGGAATGTCTCCTGATCACTTAGGTGGCTTGATCTTCTTGTTCCAAACCGCGTAGCCGCCATCCGGCGCCTTCGGGAACGGCCTCGTGCCGCGGTACACGGTCGAGGTCGGATGCGGGAACGTTTCGCCAGGAGTCTGCGCGATGATCAGCGCCAGCGCCCAGTTGATTGCTTCCCCTTGAGCGGCCTCGTTGAAGGTGTTCGCCGGACCGTCCTGGCCTGCTGGATTGCATGCCGGGAAGGCAACTGGCGAGAAGACCGGCAGATTGACACCGGCTGTCAGCGCGTTGTCGGAGAAACAGTTGCCCGAGCCCGATCCGTCGTAGAACAGATCACGCCCGTTGAGGTCCTTGCCGTTGTTGCCGGTCTTGTTGCCTGTCACACGGTTGTCAACAAGCATCCACGGGTCCGTGCCGACCGGCTCCGAGGCCGGAATCTTGTCCTTGTTGCCGGCCATGTCGACCTGGTCGATCAGGCCGATCCCGACCCCCCAGTTGCCGAAGATGCGGTTCTTGCTGATCAGGTTGCGACGGCCACCGAAGAGCAGAACACCGACGCCGACCGGGTAAGGAATCGCGCCAGCAGTTGGCGTGACCTTCGGGAACGGCGACGCCTTGTAGTAGTTGAAGTTGTTCCAGTAGATGTCGTTGTCGGAGATCACGTTGTCTTCCTCCGGCGGGAACTTCTCCGAAACGAGGGCGTTTGGAACCAGCCCGGTGCCGTTGTTGAAGAACTGCGACTTCGAGATGTTGACGTAACGCATGTTGGTGCCCGACCAGCCGAGCACGTTGCCCCATGAGCGAACGTTCTTGACGAAGGTGCGCTTCGGCTTGACTTGGAACGGAGTCTGCCCAATGTAGAAGCCAGCGTCGGTGTGGTAGTAGGCGTCCGAATTGGTGATCGTGCCGCCTTTGGAGTTGAAGGCGTAAACGCCGTAAACGCCAAATCCGGTCGCGACCAGCTTGTCCATCGTGTAGCCGTCGACGTTGACGGCGAAGAAGCCGTTGTCGGCGTAGCCATGCGACGAGAGACCCTGAAGGGTGACCTTGTTTGCTGCATTGATGATCACGCCGTTGCCGTGGCCGGCCGCGTTGATCAGCACCTTCGAAGGATTTCCGGCGTTGCCAATCAGTTTGATCCCTTGCTTGCCGGCGCCCTCGATCGTGACCTGCTCCTTGTAGACGCCGTCAGCGATGCGCACGGTGTCGCCAGATCGCGCCGCCTTTACGGCGGCCTGAATCGTCTTGTACTTGCAGCCCTTCTTACAGACCTTCAGCTTTGCCGCTCCACCTGGGCGCGGCTTCGGTGTGCCGGGGTTGGATGGCGGCGGGTAGGCCGCTGAAGCGAAAGCCGGCAGCATCAGCGCTGCAGCGGCGGTAACTGCGAAGGTGCGAATAAAGGTCTTCATCTAGTTCTCTCCCGATCCAGTTGAGCCAGTGATTACCGGCGAGTGCCAATTCTTACACAGTTTGGTCATGGCGTGACGAGGTAGAACCCGGCCATGCCGTTGTCTTGGTGGGACATCACGTGGCAGTGGTACAGCCAGCGGCCCGGGTTGTCTTCCGTGAAGCGCACGCTGATCGTCTCCGCCGGGCCGACGGTCTGATTGTCGGTGCTGAAGTTACCGCCGTCTTTGCGCCAGCGGTGGCCGTGAATGTGAAAGTCGTGGAAAGCGTCGTCGATACCGAACACGTGCAGCGCGACACGCTGCCCGGCCTTGACCTCGATCGTCGGCGTATTGCCAGCGTAGGCGCGGCCATTGATGCACTGGAAGACGCGCTTGAGGGCCGTTGTGGGCGGCGCCAGAGAATGCAAGAAAAGCACCCGCTCGACGTCGGCTCGCGGACCGTTCTTGGGGTGAACGATGATCGCTCCGAAGAGACCGCGCATCGAGTTGAGCGTGTGGTTAGGGCCGTGGTCGTGGTAGGGCCAAGCGCCGACCGCCTCGGGGACCGCTTCCCAGACGTAGGTGAACTCCTCGCCAGGGCCGATGTAGGCGCCGGCGCGTGTGAAGTCGCCCATGTAGGCACCGTCGTAGTCGGGCGTGTAGCGAACGCCGTGCGGATGCATCGTGATCGCCTGGGCATATTTGTCAGGCAGGCCGTTGCGAACGTGAACTCGCAGCACGTCACCGACTTCGCATTCCAGCGTTGGCCCGGGGATCGCGGCCGGCCCGGCTGTTGACGCGAAGCCTTCCGTCATCAGCTGATAGGCGAAGGCGCGAAAAACACTTGGCCCAGCGATCCGCGTGCCGTGCCAGTAGTCGCGCCGTGGACGCGTCGGGACGATGTCCCAAAGCGGCGCCGTCGCTTGAATCCAATACTCGACTACCTTGCCGCCTGGCTGCGGCTTCGGCGTCGCAAACTCGAGCTGATCGACGACGCTGGTGCCGGGCGCTGTGGCGGCAATCTTCGCCTTCGCTCCGGCCGGCTTCTTGACGCGCGCGGCGGCGGCGTCGGCCTTGGCCGCGTCACCAGCCTTCTCGACCAGAATCTCCTGGCCGCCGATCGAACAGAGAAACGCGCCAGCGCCGGCCGCCAAGAAACCACGCCGCCCGATGCTGACGCCAGCGACGCTGTTTGAACCCTGCTCAGAACCCGGCACGACAAGCGATAGTACCGGGGCGCCGACGCGAGCGCGCCACCTCGCGGTCCGCTCTACTCGGCCCTAGGCGGCCACGTTGCGACTGTCAAGATGACCGCCGACCTTGCGCTTCACGCGCTGTAGGGCGTTATCGACCGTCTTCGTGTCGCAACCGACGATGCCGCCGATCTCATCGTACGAGCGCCCGTCGAGGTAGAGCGCCAGAACGCGCGCTTCGAGCTCTGAGAGCGTTGAGGAGAGGCAGTCAACTAGCGAGCGCAGCTCCTCCGACGAGATCACCTGATTGGCGGGGTCGTGGACGGTCGAGCCGGGCAGCATCTCCTCCAGCGTTGACTCACCCTCGCTGGCGCCCGCAGGCTTCGTTGCGAATGAGACGTACTGGTTGAGTGGGACGTGCTTGTTGCGCGTCGCCGTCTTGACGGCCGTGATGATCTGCCGCGTGATACAGAGCTCGGCGAAGTTGCGAAAGCTCGACTGACGATCGCTGCGGTAGTCGCGGATCGCCTTATAGAGGCCAACCAACCCTTCCTGCATCAGATCATCACCGTCACCGCCGGCGATGAAGTAAGAAGAGGCCTTCAAGCGCACGAAACCGTGGTAACGGCGGACAAGGCGATCGTAGGCCGCTGGGTCGCCCTGCTTAGCAAGGGCAATCAGGTAGCCATCATCAACCTTTAGCTGAGAATGAGATGAAGCGGAAATACGGGCCACGAGCAATCCTTTCTCCCCTTGTTTACAAGGGAAAGTTCGGACGAGCTCAGTGGCGCACTCCTCCCCTGGCGCCAACTGCGAACGTTACAAATGTCTTATTCCTCACCCTGAGGTAGAGCCTCAAGATGTTGAGTTATTGCACAGTTATGGAACCTTGTCAAGGAGTGCCGGTCAATTCCCTTCGCAGGCCCCGAAAAACCAGCATTTATCGCCGCTTCTAGGAGCGGCGAGCGTGGATGCCGTAGATCAGCGCAGCGGCGGCAGCGCTGGCGTTGAGCGAATCGAGCTGGCCCGACATCGGCAACTTGATCAGCGCGTCGCAGCAGCTTGCGACGCGCGGCCTCAGGCCGCTCCCCTCCGATCCCAAGACCAGCACAACGCCGCCACGGTAGTCCGGGGCTAGATAGTCGGTCGCCTCGTCACCGGTATCGGCGCCATAGCACCAGGCTCCAGCCTTCTTGGCATCTTCGAGGAATTCGGAGAGGTTGGTGACCTTGGCGATCGAGAGCCACTCGACCGCGCCCGCCGAGGCCTTGCAGACGGCCGGGGTCACGTGCGCAGCGCGACGTTCGGTGATGATCACGCCGGTCGCACCAACGCACTCCGCGGTGCGGCAGATCGCGCCGAGGTTTTGCGGGTCCTGCACCTCGTCAAGGGCAATTATCAGCGGGTCGGGTTTAGCCAACAGCTCCGCCGCAGCGACGTAGTGGTAGCCCTCAATTCGCGCACAAACGCCTTGATTACCGGGGCTCTCGCAGATCTTGTCGATCTCGGCGGCGCTGACACGCTTGATCTGGCTGGCCTTATCGAGCCAGTCCTCGCGCGAAGCGCCGTCGGTCGCCCAGAGCTCTTTGATCCGTCGCCGGTTGGCGCGCATCGCCTCGTGAACCGCATTTCGTCCGTAGATAATCACAGCGCCACGAGCTTCGCGCCATCCTTGCCATCGCGAACCTCCCAGCCGAGCGCAGCGAGCTGGTCGCGCAGCGAATCGGCCAGCTCCCAATCGTTCGTGGCGCGTGCCGCCTCGCGAGCGGCGAGCAGCTCGAGCGCCGCATCGTCCGGCTGCTCGGCGCTGACATCAGGCGCCAATAGGCTCTCGAGACCGAGCACAGTCAACATCTGGACAAGATCGTCGTTGCCGGCGCCTGGACTAGCGGCGACGTCGGCGAGCCAGCCGTGCAGCGCCGCCAGCGCGCGCGGAGTGTTGAAGTCGTCGGCCAGCGCGGCAAAAAACTGCTCGCGGTGAGCAGCGAGCCCGGGCGGCGAGTGGCCATCCGTTAGCAGCGCAGCGCCAGCGCGAATCCGCCGCGCGCTGGTCTGCGCCTGCTTCAAGGCCTGATCGGAGAACAGCAGCGGCTGACGGTAGTGGCCGGAGACGAAGAACAGCACCAGCGCGTCGCGCCCCCAGCGCTCCAAGACCAAGGCCAAGGACTCAATGTTTCCAACGCTCTTGGCCATCTTCTCGCCATCGAGCTGCAACATCCCGTTGTGCATCCAGATCTGCGCTAGCTCTTGGCCACGCGCCATCCGCGTCTGCGCCGCCTCATTCTCGTGGTGTGGAAAGACGAGATCGTTGCCGCCGCCATGGATGTCAAAACCGACGCCGAGGATCTCCTCGGCCATCGCTGAGCACTCGATGTGCCAGCCTGGCCGCCCTCGACCCCACGGCGCGTCCCAGGCCGTGTCCTCACCGGCCTTCTGCGCCTTCCATAGCGCAAAGTCGAGCGGATCCTGCTTCAGCGCCGCGCCTTCTCCCCCTTCGCCTTGGTCGAGCGCGTCGAGCGAACGGTGCGAGAGCTCGCCATAGGCCTCGTCGGAGCGGACGCGGAAGTAGACATCGCCTTCTACCGCGTAGGCCGCATCGCGCTCGATCAGGACGCCGATCAAATCGATGATCGGATCGATCGTCTCTGTCGCCAGCGGCTCAGAGTCGGGGCGACCTAGGCCGAGGCGGTCTGTGTCGGCGATGTAGGCGGCGGCCATCGCGCTTGCCAACAGCGCGCTTGGCTGCGGCGGATCGACTCCGTTGGCTGCTTCGTAGATCTTGTCGTTGACGTCGGTGATGTTGGCTACGAGGGTGACCTCATACCCCTCGTGAACGAGGAAGCGCTTCAGCAGCGAGTAGACGACGAACGGGCGCGCGTTGCCAACGTGGATGCGCCCGTAAACGGTCGGCCCACAGGCATAGATCGAAACTTTGCCGGGATCACGCGGCTCGAGCGTGACCAATGCGGCGCGGCGAGTATCGTAGATCTGGATTGGGCGCACAGCGGCAATCTACGCCAGCCGCTAGGAACTGCGCAGCGTGGCAACGGCTACTGCGCCGGCACCTTCGCCGCGACCGAAGGCGCCGATCTGCTCCGCGGTCGTCGCTTTGACGTTGACGCGCCCAACCTCAACGCCTAAGGCACCAGAGATTCGCTCGGCGATTGCTTCGCGCTGAGGCCCAACCTTCGGCTGCTCGATGATCACCGTCACATCAACATTGACGACTTCAAAGCCAGCGCCGACGAGCATCCCGGCAACCTTGCTCAGAAGCTCGATTGAGTCAGCACCGCGCCAGCGCTGATCGGTATCGGGGAAGTGCGTGCCGATGTCGCCGAGCCCCGCGGCACCGAGCAGCGCGTCGATAACGGCGTGGGTGAGAACGTCGGCGTCGGAGTGGCCTTCAAGGCCGAGCTCGGACTCAAACTCGACCCCGCCGAGAATCAACGGCCGGTCGGCTACAAGGCGATGTGAATCGACGCCGAGGCCGGTGCGCGTCTCAGACACCAGCAGCCTTCAATGCGGGCGACCCAGACAGCAGCTGCTCGGCCAGCGCTAGGTCAGCGGCGGTTGTGATCTTGAAGTTCTCGCTTTCCCAGTGCACCAGCCGGACGCGACCTCCGTCGGCTTCGACCAGCATCGCGTCGTCGCTGGCCGCCGCCAGCTCCGCTTCAGGGCGGCCAAGAGCGCTCTCCAGCGCCTCGCGGCGGAAAACCTGCGGCGTCTGCACCGCCCACAGTTCGGAGCGCGGCGGCGTCTCGAGGACGCCAACACCGTCGGCCGAGCGCTTGACGGTGTCTTTGACCGGCGCTGCGGCGATCGCCGCGTCCCAGCTGCCGTCCTGATCGAGTGCAGCGATACAGGCCTCAATCAGCTCGGCGCTGACGAGCGGGCGCGCAGCATCGTGGACAACGACAACATCAGTGCCGGGATCGGCCGCTGCGAGCGCGTTCAAGACCGACTGCGAGCGCACCGCACCTCCGGCAACGCCCACCGTCCCCGGCGGCGCCTCAAAGCCCTCAGGCAGCGCGACGATGATCTGCTTGACCGCCGCAACCTTACGCAGCGCCTCGACGCTCCAATCGAGCATCGGTCGGCCTGCGACCGCGGTGAACGCCTTCGGTCCCCCAGACCCAAGCCGTTCACCGCGCCCTGCAGCCACGACTAGCGCGACCGCGGTCGTCGACATCGCAGCAGGCCGCTTAGGCCGCGGCTCCGGCCGACTTCGCGAGCAGCCCGTCAAGGTGCTGCTCGGCCTGCTCCTCGTCCATGTCAAGCGCGTACATCAGCTCCGACGAGAGAATCTTCTTGGCCCTCGTGTACATCTGCTTCTCGCCGGTTGAAAGGCCCTTGTCGTGCTCGCGGATCGCGAGGTTGCGGACTACCTCGGTCAGCTCGTAGATGTCGCCGGTCTTGATCTTGTCGCGGTTGTGCTTGAAACGACGGTTCCAGTTCTTCGGCATCTCGGAGACGTCGTCCTGGATCACCGCTAGGACCTTCTTGACCGTCTTCTGGTCGATCACACGGCGCAAGCCGGCGATCGCTGCGTTCTCCGACGGAACCATCACCGTCATGTCGTTGTGGAGGATCTTGATCGTCAGGTAGACGCGCTTCTCGCCAAGCATGTTGCGCGATTCTTTCTTCAGCACCTTGCCAGCGCCGTGGTGCGGGTAGACGACGTTGTCGCCGCACTCGAACTCGATGTGCTCCAGAACGGGCATCTCAAGATCGTCAATTAGCTCTTCATTTGTTTGCGTAATGATGTCCTCCTTCATCAGTAGCGAGGGAGTCATTCCCAAGCCGCGCTGTCAACGTTTCGACTACTTCAGCTCTGCATGTACCTATCAACGAGGTTGATCTCCTGCAAGCGGCGAAGACCTTCACGGATCTCCTTCGCGCGCATCTCGCCGACTCCCTCGATCGACTCAAGCTGCGGATCGCTAATCGCGAGCAGCTCCTCGAGCCCACCGGTGGCAGTAACGATGTTGGCGACGACCAGCTGCGGCAGTCGCGGAATGAAACCTAGGATCCGGTAGCCGCGCGGCGATACCGGGTGGTCGATCGTATTGACCTTGCGGTCATGGCCGAGCAGCTCAGCGAGACGACCGAAATCGAGCAGGTCCTGATGGTCGATCCGGCCGATCTGCTCAAGCGCCTGGCCGAACCTGTCGTCGCCGTCATCGACGAGGTAGTCGTGGACGAGCGCCGCTTTGTCGGCAGCGGTGCCGAAGAGCGTCTCCTCGAGCTGCATCTCGATCAACCTGCCCTCAGCGCCAAGCTCCACGATGTAGCTCTCGATCTCAGCTGCCATCCGCGTCACCAGCTCGGAGCGCTGAAGCACGGTCAGCACGTCGTGAAGCGTGACCCCTGATTCAAACTCCAGCGCCGTCAATCGGGTCGATACCTGGTCGAGCCGCAGGCGGTACTTATCGAGCGTCGCCAGTGCTTGGTTGGCTTTCGCAAGCACGGTCGGGATGTCCTCAAGGATGTACTTCGCGCCGTCGATGTAGAGCGAGACCACCTCGCGCCGCTGAGAGATCGCGATCACGAGCGCCTCGCTCTGCTTGCTGACGCGCTCAGCGGTGCGGTGACGGGTGCCTGTCTCGAGCGACAGAATCGTCGGGTCCGGCAGCAGCTGGATGTTGGCCAGAGCGATCTTCGTCGCGTTAGCGTTGAGGATGATCGCGCCGTCCATTTTTGCGATCTGGTAGAGGAAGGCTGGCGAGTAGTCGATGTCGAGGCGGATGCCGCCGGAGAACATGAAGCTGATCTCTTCAGGGTCGCCGACGACGATCAGTCCACCGGTGCGCGCGTGGACTACGTTGTCGATCCCTTCACGCAGCGCGGTACCCGGCGCCACCATCTCCAATGCGCGCACCAGCGCGGTCTCCTGGCGCCTAGCTGAATCTGTTGATTCTCCCCCTGATTGACGCGCCATATTGGCCAATTCTACCAGAGATGTCGGCCATCGGCGCTATGCCGCGTTGCGTGCAGAGAGGCTCTCAGAGGCGCAATGATCGAGCTTTAGAGCCTCTCGCAAGCTGCCCGCACGCTCCGGTGTAACTAGCTTCGTGAGGCCGAACTTTTTCGCCTCCTGCTCGCGCCGCAGCTGGTGTGGGACGGAACGGAGCTCTCCGGTGAGTCCAATCTCACCGAACGCACAAAGCGGTTTTTCGCCGCTTGCCGTAAGCGATCTGCCGCTCGCGGCGCTGGCCACAGCCAGCGCTATCGCTAGGTCGGCGCCCGGCTCGTCTACGCGGACGCCGCCGACGACGTTGACGAAAACATCGGCACTGCCCGTGGAGACGCCGGCGTGACGGGCAAGGACGGCAAGCACCAGCGCAAGGCGGTTGCGATCAACGCCGCTACTGAGGCGACGCGGCGGGACCATTTCGCTCGGGCTGACGAGCGCCTGAACTTCGACCAGCAGCGGCCGCGAGCCTTCCATCGCTGCCAACACGACGCTACCCGGAGCGCAGGTCGCTTCGCTGACGAAACGTTCGCTGGCGTCCAGCACCTCGACGAGGCCGCCGTCACGCATCTCAAAGACACCGACGTCGTTGGTGGCACCGAATCGGTTCTTGATCGCCCGCAAAGTCCGATAGGTCCGTTCACGCTCGCCATCGAACTGCAGCACGCAGTCGACGAGGTGTTCGAGCACCCGCGGCCCGGCGAGCGAACCTTCCTTGGTGACGTGGCCGACGAGCATGATCGCCGTATCGGTTCGCTTCGCGATCTCGATCAGCCGCGCGGCGACCTCGCGCACCTGACCGACGGTCCCTGCCGCGCCGGAGAGGTCGGCGCAGGCCAGCGTCTGGACCGAATCGACAACGCATATTTCGGGCCGCTCACTCTCAATCACCGCCAGCACAACATCGAGATCGGTTTCGGCGAGGACGGGAACGTCGAGCGCGCCGGGAGTTGCGCCGGCCTCGAGCCTCGCGGCGCGAAGCCGAATCTGCGCCGCCGACTCCTCGCCCGAGACGTAGAGCGTGCTGCGCCCAGCTGAAGCCATCAGGCCTAGCGCCATCGTGATCAGAGTTGACTTGCCGATCCCCGGCGCTCCGCCGAGCAGCACAATTGAGCCGGGCACGATGCCGCCGCCAAGCAGGCGGTCAAGCTCCGCGATCCCGGTTGCCAGCCGCGGCGTACTATCGCTTGCGATCTCGCGCATGATTACCGGTCTGTTGGAGGCGCCACCAGCGCTGACCGGACGCTGCTTCGCTGCCCGCGTTGGCGCGCGCTCCTCGACGATCGTGTTCCACTCCTCACACTGCGGGCACTGGCCGTGCCACTTCGCCACCTGGTGGGCGCAGGAGGAGCAGACGAAGACTGAAGCTGAACGGGCCACCTCGCGAGATTAGGCGCCGGAGGGGACGGCTTCGCCCCGTCGGTCAGTCCTGCGCGGCGCGCTCGCAGGCCTCGAACTTAGCGCCGCTGTGGCCGCCATCGCAGAACGGCTTCTTCTGCGAAAGCCCGCAGCGGCAGAGCGCGATTGGCCGACCTGCGACGTCGTAGCGGTTGCCGTCTGCATCTTCGAGCACGAACGATCCGGTCACCTTGTATGGCCCGTTGTCACGGACCTTGATCACTACCGGCTCGTCAGCTATGACGCTGCTCCATCATCCGGTTCGGGCGCCTCAGTGGCTGGCTCGTCGGCGCCGTCGGCGAGATCGCCATCGTCGCCGCTGGAATCTTCGTCGTCATCATGGGTCTGCTCAGTAGCACCGACCGCCGCCGGTATCTTCAGCGGCTCGATCACCGTCAGAGTGACCTCGTCCTCGGAGCCTTCGGGCGCTACCTCGACCAGCACAGTGCCACCAGGCGTTAGCTCCGAGCGGAGCACGAAGTCGGCAAGCGGATCCTCGATGTAGCGCTGGATTGCGCGGCGCAGCGGCCTGGCCCCCATCGCTGGGTCCCAGCCCTTCTCGACCAGCAGATCCTTGGCCTCCTCGGTCAGCTCCAGCTGCAGCTGGCGCTCGGCGAGCGTTTCGCGGATCCGCACCAGCAGCAGCTCGACGATCGTCCTGATCTCGTCCTTCTGCAGCTTGTGGAAGACGATCACGTCGTCGATTCTGTTGAGGAACTCGGGGCGGAAGACCTTCTTCAGCTCGCCCATAATCCGGCCCTTCATGTCGTCGTAGCTGATCCCCGTCTCATCGTCGGAGACCGCGAAACCGAGCGGCGTGTTCTGCGCGATCTCCTGAGCGCCGATATTGGAGGTCATGATCACGATCGCGTGACGGAAGTCAACCGTGCGGCCCTGCGAATCGGTCAGGCGGCCGTCCTCAAGGATCTGCAACAGGATGTTGAAAACGTCGGGGTGAGCCTTCTCGATCTCGTCGAGCAGCAGCACGCAGTACGGCTTGCGGCGCACCGCCTCGGTCAGCTGACCGCCCTCGTCGTAACCGATGTAGCCGGGTGGGGAGCCAACGAGCCGTGAGACGGCGTGCTTCTCCATGTACTCCGACATGTCGATCCGCGTCATCGCGTCTTCGTCGCCGAACAGGAACTGCGCCAGTGTGCGCGCCAGCTCGGTTTTGCCGACACCGGATGGCCCGAGGAAGATGAACGAGCCGGTTGGGCGCTTCGGGTCCTTGAGGCCAGAACGCGAGCGGCGGATCGCCTTCGATACGACCTCGACGGCGGCCTGTTGACCGACGACGCGCTTATGTAGCTCCTCTTCCATGCGGACCAGCTTGGCGGTCTCGGCCTCGGTCAGCTTGAAGACCGGGATGCCGGTCCACATTGAGACGATGTCGGCGATCTCTTCCTCGCCAATCTTCGGCCTTGGACCGTCGCTCTCGCCGCTGCGCCACTCATCTTCAAGCTCGCGCTTCTTCTGCGTCAGCTGGCGCTCATCGTCGCGCAGAGCGGCGGCCTTCTCAAACTCTTGGTCTTCGATCGCGGCCTCTTTCTCGCGCCGCGTGCGCTCGATGTCCTCCTCGAGCTCGCGGTAGACGGGAGGTGCGGTCATCGTCTTGATCCGCATCCGTGAGGCGGCTTCGTCGACCAGATCGATTGCCTTGTCGGGAAGCTGGCGGTCGGAGATGTAGCGGTCGGCTAGCTCGCAGGCGGCGCGCAAAGCTTCATCGGTGATCTCAACCTTGTGGTGCTCTTCGTAGCGATCACGCAACCCTTCGAGGATCTGAACCGACTCTTCAATCGTTGGCTGCTCGACGAGAATCTGCTGGAAGCGACGCTCCAGCGCGCTATCGCGCTCGAGATACTTGCGGTACTCGTCGAGCGTTGTTGCGCCGATCGTCTGCAGCTCGCCACGAGCCAACGCGGGCTTGAGGATTGAGGCGGCGTCGATCGCGCCTTCGGCAGCGCCGGCGCCGACGAGGTTGTGAATTTCGTCGATGAAGAGGATGATGTCGCCGCGCTGAGTGATCTCCTTCATCACCTTCTTCAGTCGCTCCTCGAATTCGCCGCGGTACTTCGAACCGGCGACGAGCGCCGCGAGGTCGAGCGTGTAGATCTGCTTGTCGGCCAGTAGCGGCGGCACGTTGGAGCTGATGATTCGCTGCGCGAGCCCTTCGACGACAGCCGTCTTGCCGACACCAGGCTCGCCGACCAGCACCGGGTTGTTCTTAGTGCGGCGCGAAAGAATCTGCATGATCCGCTCAATCTCGGTCTCACGGCCGACGACCGGGTCGAGCTTGCCCTCCGAGGCCAGCCTTGTGAGGTTGCGCCCGAACTGGTCGAGCAGCTTCGACGACTTCTTGCCTTCGCCGGAGCCGGCGGCGCCTGAGCCGCTTTGGCCGGAGCCGCCCTGACGACGACCGCCCGGGCCTGAAAGCATGCGGATAACTTCGTTGCGAATCTTCTCCGAGTCGGCGTCGAAGTCGAGCAGAATGCGGGCCGCGACGCCCTCGTTTTCACGAACTAGACCGAGCAGAATGTGCTCGGTGCCAATGTAGTTGTGGCCAAGGCTGAGTGCCTCCCGCAGCGCCAGCTCAAGCACCTTTTTGGCGCGCGGCGTGAACGGAATCTGGCCGGATGTGACCTCTTCGCCTGAGCCAACGATGCGGACCACCTGTGAGCGGACACGCTCGGTTGTGATGTCGAGGCTTTCAAGCACGCGCGCGGCGAGACCTTCCTCTTCACGCAGCAGCCCGAGCAGGATGTGCTCGGTGCCGATGTAGTTGTGCTTGAGCGTGCGGGCCTCTTCCTGGGCGAGGACTACAACTTGGCGGGCGCGCTCTGTAAATCGCTCGAACATCTTCTGCGTGTCCTTCCTAAGAAGCTGGTTAGGTGGTCGGTTGAGGTGGCGGTCTGAGTTCTGACGTTGGTCGGTTTTAGAGGCGCTTCGATTCCGCTTCCTACCCTACCTACCGGCCCTGACGGGGCAGATCGATCAAATCGCAAGTAGCAAGCTAATTAGAGCGATTCTAACAGCGCGTGGCCTGCGCCGAGCCAGCGCGATGGCGCTCAGTCACGCATCGCCGGGAACAGCACAACCTCTCGGATTGAGTCTCGCCCGGTAAGCAACATCACTAGCCGATCGATCCCCAACCCGACCCCTGCTGTGGGCGGCATTCCCTGCTCCAGCGCCTGGACGAAGATCTCGTCGTACGGTTGCGATTCCTCTTCGCCTGCTGCGGCAAGGCTGCGCTGATCTTCAAAGCGGCGGCGCTGCTCGTCGGGGTCGTTGAGCTCGCTGAAGGCGTTAGCGAACTCGATCCCGCCGCAGAAGGCCTCGAAGCGCTCAACTAGGCCGGGCTGGCTGCGGTGCGCTTTGGCGAACGGCGAGAGCGCCGTCGGGTAGTCGGTGATGAAGACCGGGTTTGTGATCGTCGGCTCGACGTACTTGCTCAGCAGGTCGTCAACCAGCGCCGGCCAAGCGCGGTCCTCGACGTCAAGCTTCACCTGCTCCGAGGCACCAATCGCAGCGACGAGCTGCTCGCGCTCGCTGGCCTCAATGATGTCGATTGAGGTCGCCTGCTTGATCGCCTGCGCCAGCGGAATTCGCGGCCATCGGGCGGAGAAGTCGATCGCGCCGTCGTAGCCTACTGCCGCCGCGATCGCTGGCACGAGCTGCTCGACGCGATCCATCGCGTCGTTGTAGTCGGCGTAGGCCTCATACCACTCGACCATCGTGAACTCGGGGTTGTGCTTCGTTGAGAGCCCCTCGTTGCGAAAGTCCTTGCCGAGCTCATAGACGCGTTCGAGGCCGCCGACGATGCAGCGCTTGAGGTAGAGCTCGGTTGCGATACGCAGGTAAAGGTCGCGGTCGAGCGTGTTGTGGTGGGTCACGAACGGCCGTGCCAGCGCGCCACCATAGAGCGGCTGCAAGACCGGTGTCTCGACCTCGATGAAGCCGTCCTCATCGAGCGAGCGGCGCAGCTCGGAGACGATCTTGGCACGCGTGACGAAGAGCGCTCGCGCCTCCTCGTTGGCAATCAGGTCGAGCTCGCGGCGGCGGTAGCGAGTTTCGACGTCCTGCAGACCGTGGTGCTTGTCGGGCGGTGGGCGCAGGCTCTTGGCCAGCAGCGTGAAGCCGGTCACGCGCAGCGTCAGCTCGCCGCTGCGACTGGAGAAGATCGTGCCGTCGATTCCAACTAGGTCGCCAAGGTCGAATTCGATCAGCTGCGCCATCGCCGCTTCGCCGAGCACGTCGGCGCGCGCCTGAACCTGCATTCGGCCGCTGCGGTCGACGAGGTCGAGGAAGGCCATCTTGCCTTGGCCGCGGCGAGCGGCGAGGCGGCCAGCAATGCGGTAAGAGTCATCCCGCTCCTCACCGGCCTCAAGCTGCTGCCACGGAGCCTGCGCGTCGGCGATCGCGGTCACACCGGGGAAGTGATGGGGAAATGGCTCCACACCCTCGGCGCGGATCCGTTCCAGCTTCGCTCGCCGGGCGGCCAGCAGCTCGCTCGGCTGATCTGTCGGTTGGTCGCTCACTAGAGCGCCATCATGACGGTTTAGAGGCCGACGTCGATCTTGGTGATCTTCAGCTTGCGCGCAGCGCCCTTAGGAACGGGCACCGAAACGACCGCGTTGCGCTTCTTGCCGATCAGTGCGCGACCGACCGGCGACTCGTTCGAAAGCATCATCTCAGCCGGGTTTGCCTCGGCTGAACCGACAATCGTGAACTTCTGCGTCTTGCCTGTCTTCTCGTCCTTCAGATGAACCGCGTTGCCTACTTGGACGACATCGGTCGAGATCTTCTTCTTGTCGATCACCTGAGCATCACGGAGCCGCTCCTCGAGCTGGGAGATCCTCGCCTCGAGCATCGATTGCTCATTCTTCGCGTCGTCATACTCCGAGTTCTCGGCGATCTCACCAAACTCGCGCGCGTCGCGGATCCTCTCGGCAACTTCGCGGCGGCGATCGGTCTGCAGCGTCTGGAGTTCCTTCTGAAGGCGCTTGAGGCCAGCTGGAGTGAGGATCACTTCTTTAGTCATCTGAGTTCACTTTTAGAGGTGTGGCAAGGGCCAACTGTTCGGTCTCAAACCTGTTCGGCGCGAGCGAAGCGGGCAGTATAGCGGGCGTTCACGCGGGCGCATTGCGGCCGCTGCGAGATACTACGCAGCGGTGGTCAGCGGTTCGAGCTCGGCCAGCATTGCGCGGACCTGATCGATCGACGCGCTCTGCTGAAAGGCGAGCAAGGTTGGCTGATCGAGCTGAAGCTGATCCAGATACCAGGGGTAGAAGCTGCGCAGGTAACGGGCCGCGCGCTGCTCGCCAAGGTGTTCGCTGGCGCGATCAACGATCCAGCCAAGCTCGGCGATGATCTCTTCGCGGGCTGGCGGCTCGACCCGGAGCCCTAAAACGCGCTCGAATAGCCACGGGTTGCCGAGCGCGCCGCGGGCCAACATCACTGCCGCCGCTCCGGTCTGCTCGCGGGCTGCCAACGTGGCCTGCGTGTTGCTCATCCCGCCAGAGAGAATCACCGGCACCGGCAGCTCCTCTACCAGCTTCGCGGCCAGTTCATAGTCGGGCGAACCCTTGTGCCCCACCTGCGCGGAGCGCGGATGGAAGGCGATCGCCGCTACTCCGGCCTCTTCGACGAGACGAAGCGCCAACTGATAGCCGTCGGCCTCACCGCTCCTCTGACCGGAGCGAAGTTTGACCGTCACCGGCAGGCCGCTGCCGTCGCCTGCCGCGCGCGCAATCTCAACCGCGAGGGCTGGATCGGAGATCAATGCCGCGCCGGCGCCGTTCTTCATCACCTTCGGCACCGGACAGCCCATGTTGAGGTCGATGATGTCGGCGCCATACTCAGCGGCAGTCGCCGCCGCCGAGCGCATCACTTCCGGGTCTTGGCCGAACAGCTGAAACGCGATCGGGCCTGGAAAGCCACGCTCGTCGGGGTGAATCACGAGTAGGTCGCGCATCGTCTTTTCGTTGCGGTGGTGAATCGCGAAGCTGGAGATCATCTCGCTGACGGTTAGCCCGGCGCCGAAGCGCTTCGCCTGCAGCCGCACGAACCAGTTGCCGATTCCAGCTAGCGGCGCGAGCACGACACGGTTGGGCGCTTCAACGCCACCAATCGTGAACGGCTCTGTCAGAGCGGGAGTACCCATCAGCACAAGCGTAACTGCCGCCGGCCGATCAGCGATTGCGCTCGAACAGGATCCGTAGACCCTCGAGCGTCAACAGATCGTCGATCTCATCGATCCGCTCCGTAAACGGGACGATGTGATGGGCGAGACCGCCGGTTGCGATTGTCGCTGTATCTTCGCCCATCTCTTCCAGCAGGCGACCGACGATCCCATCGACCATCGCTGCAAAGCCATAGATAACGCCTGAGCGGATCGCCTCGATCGTTGACTTGCCGATCAGCGCGCGCGGCGGCTCAAGGTCAACCTTTGGCAGCTTGGCGGCACGGCTGGCGAGCGCTTCGACCGAGATTTCAACGCCGGGACTGATGATCCCGCCAAGGTATTCGCCAGCGGCCGAAACCGGGTCGTAGGTGATCGCGGTACCGAAGTCGACGACGATGCAGGCACCGCGAGTGCGCTCGTAGGCGGCGACGGCGTTGACGAGGCGGTCGGCGCCGATCTCGCGCGGGTTGTCGTAACGCAGCGGCATGCCGGTCTTGAAGCCGGGGCCGACGACGAGCATCTCGTGGTCGAGGTACCGCTCGGTCATCTCAAGCCACTGCGGCCCGAGCTGCGGGACTGTGGAGGAGACGATCGATGAGTCGATCTGCTCCAGCTCAACGCCGCGCAGCTGGACGAGGTTGCGCAACGCAGCGCCGATCTCATCCGCGGTTGAGTCGCGAACGGTCGCGAAGCGCCAGTGCTCGACCAACTCGCCGCCGTCATAAGTGCCGAAGTGGGTCTGCGTATTACCTACGTCAACTACCAGAAGCATTGAGCCAGCTTACGCGGCTGGCGGGGGCTGCTGTGAAGCGCCGCCTGCAGCGCCCTGCGGCTGAATCGCGAGCAGCTGCTGGCGCTGGAGATATGCGATCTCGCGGTTGGTTTCGAGAATCCGAAAGATCGCGAGCAGAACCTCGAGCATGATGCGGCCGTAGATGATCGTCAGCAGCGCGCCGAGCGTGCCGCCGATCACTGAGATCAGCACGCCGGTGATCGAGCCAGCGATGATCGAAGAGGTAATCGTCGCGACAAGACCGATCGCCACGACGACGATCAGCAGGATGTAGAGCGCCTTGACGACGCGGGTCGTAACAAGTCGCGTGAAGCTGAGGTCGAAGAGGCTCGAAAAGAAGCCGCCGCGGGAGGTAGGGATTACCGGTGGAACGCTCATAGCCGCAACGGTAGCGGGCTGGACGGATTGGCGACGCATCAGCGAGTAATCTCCCAGGCAATGAAGATCAAACTTTTTGTGGTTGGCGGCTCTCACCCGTGCGCGACCGTTGAACGCGCGCTCGAACTCAAAGGGCTTCGTTACTCGGTAGTCGAATTCCCGCCACCGATGCACATGGGCGCAATGAAGCTGCTGTTCGGCGAACGAACGGTGCCTGGAATCAAGATCGATGGCGAGAAGCTGACCGGCTCGCGCGCGATCCTCGCGCGGCTCGACGAGCTAGTTCCCAACCCTCCCCTGTTTCCTGCCGACGCCGACAAGCGCGCCGCCGTACTGGAGGCCGAAGCCTGGGGCGACGAAGTGCTACAGCCGCTCGTTCGCCGCGTGTTGTGGCCAAGCTTCAAGGCCCACCCTGAGGTGATGGCCAACTACTCGGTCGGGTCGAAGCTGCCGCCAATCCCGGTGCCGGTGCTGAAGCTGATCGCCCCATCGGTGACGACGCTGGAGATGCGCGCCAACCGCGCCAGCGACGAAACCTACGCCGACGACATCCGCACACTGCCGATCCTGCTTGACCGGATTGACGGCTGGATCGCCGACGGGGTCATCGGCAGCGAGCAGTTCAACGCAGCCGACCTGCAGATCGCCTCTAGTCTGCGTCTGCTGATGACCTTCGCCGACTTCAGCGAAATCTTCGCCGAGCGCCCCTGCGCCGCTCTGACGCTGCGCTGCTTCCCCGAAGCGCCAGGCCACGCGCCGGTCGGGACGATTCCCGCCGCGCTACTGCCGAGCGCCGCTTAGTCGCCAGCTGGAAGAGTCAGCGGCGCGCCTTCGCGCGTTACACCCTCGTCGAAGCCGAGCGCGACGAGCGCCTCCGATAACGGAGAGCCGTCGGGCGCGCGCAACTCAAAGTCGAGTTCCAGCAGCGGAATCAGGACAAAACGGCGCGACGTGGTCGCAGCGTGCGGCAGGCTGAGCCGCTCACTCTCGTAGACGAGATCGCTGAGCAGCAGTAGATCAACGTCGATTGGGCGCGGACCGTGGCGGACGGAGCCTTCAAGGTCGCGACCGAGCGCCGCTTCGATCTCTTTACAGGCGTCGAGCAGCTCTTCGGGCCCCAGCTCAGTGCTGATCTGCACGCAGGCGTTGAGGAACGTCGGCTGGTCGAGCACGAGGCCGACCGGTTCAGTGTCGTAGGTCGAAGATGAGGCGATCACCGCGATCCCCTGGGCGGGCATTGCGTCAACCGCGGCCTGAAGCTTTTCGCGGCGGCCTCCGACATTGGAGCCCAGGCCGAGATAGCCGATCTGCGCAGCAGCCATCGCTACTTTGGCTCAACCAGCAGCGCCAGCTGCCGGCTCTGGGCCAGCAGCCTGCCGTCGGCCGACCAGATCTCGCCGTCTTCTTCGACGAAGCCCTCAATCGCCGTGCCGGAGCGAAAGACGCCTAGTACAGACTCTGAGGGGTCGATCTCGAGCGCCGCGGCGGGGTCGCGGAAATGGATTGTAAGGTCAACGGTCGGTGCGCCGACAGGCTCGGTCATGCGCGTGAATACCGCCGGCAGCCAAGCGTCGCAGTACAGAGCCAGGGCTGCGGAATCGAGCCGCTGCGGCTCGTTGAGACTCATCCAGCCACCGCTGATTGCCTCGTCTGAGCCGCTAAACGGCAGCGCCCCGAGCGCTGGACGCATCACAACTTGGCGGGCGATCGGTGGCAGCTGCTCGAGGATCGGAATCGGCTCGATCTCGGCGGCAGCTCGCACTTGCGGCATCTGAGCTACGAACGGGCGCTGATCGGAGAACCGCCCGGCGAACGCGCCGAGCGCCAGCAGACAACACTTGCCGTCCTGCTCCAGTCGAGCGCTGAGCGTCGTCAACGTTCGCCCCGAGCGCTCGATCTTTACCTCGATCAACATCGGGCCTGCGGCAGGGGGACTGAGGTAGTGGAGCGTGATCGAGCGCGCTTCGCGCTCGGCGTCGCCGAGCTCGGCGGCCATCGCTCGAACCATGATCGCCGCCAGATAACCCCCGTTGGGGCCACGCGGCGCCGACCAGTCAACGTCGCAGAGCGCGCTCAAGCGCCCTTCGCCGAGCGGCTCGACCGCGGTTGCCAGCTCAAACGGCGTGCTCATCGGCCGGCGGCGCTGTGCCAGACCTCGACCGAGACCGACTCGACCGCCAGCGCAATCGGTGGCTCAGGCTTGGTTGCCTTGACCCACACCTCGCGCGCGTCAAATTCATCGAGCAACTGGTTGGCGAGCTCGGTACAGAGCGCCTCGAGCGTGCGGTAGGAGCGGCGCTGGGCGACGAGCGCAACGAATTCGCAGACACGGCCGTAATCGACCGTGTCTTCAACTCGGTCGGTGACGGTCGCGTCGCAAGCGCCGAGATCGAAGCGCAGGTCGAAGACAAGCCGCTGGCCGATCTCCTGCTCAGCATCGCTGAGGCCGTGATTGGTGTAGAGCGAGAGGCCGGTGATCTCGATGCTGGTAGCGGCCAGCTCACCGCCGCGCTCGCCGAATTCGTCGTCGAACTCTTCGTTATCCTCGTGCTCCTCGTCAGCGTCCATCGCGCGCCAACGTAGCACTAGCCAGCTTCAAGCCATCGACGGTCGCTCGCACGTCGTGCACGCGAAATACGCTGGCACCACGCTCAAACGCCATCACGTTGGCCGCGACAGTTGCCGCAACGCGCTGCTCTGGCCGCTTGGTGCCGGTCAGCTCGCCGAGGAAGCGCTTACGCGAGAGCCCGATCACAACCGGATACCCCAGCGCTGCAACCGCGCCGAGGTTGGCCAACAGATCAAGGTTGTGCTCGAGCGTCTTGCCGAAGCCGATCCCTGGATCAACTGAGATCCGCTCGCGCGCGATCCCGGCAGCCAGCGCCAGCTCGGCGCGCTCGCTGAGGAATTCGCAAACCTCGGCGACAACGTCCTCGTACTGAGGGTCGACCTGCATCGTCTGCGGCGTGCCGAGCATGTGCATCAGGCAGCAGTCGCAGCCGGCGTCGGCTACCAGCGCAGCCATCTGCGGCTCAACCCTGAATGCGCTGACGTCGTTGACGTAGCTGGCGCCAGCCTCCAGCGCTGCCTTCGCGACAGCAAGCTTCGTCGTGTCGACGCTGATCTGTGCCTGCGGCGCTGCGGCTGCGACCCGCTCGATCACCGGGATCACGCGGCGCAGCTCCTCGTCTTCGGCTACCGGCGCAGCGCCGGGCCGCGTCGACTCGCCACCGACGTCGACGATTGCCGCGCCCTGCTCGATCAGACCAAGACTGTGCGCCACCGCTGCCTCAACGGTTGGCAGCAGGCCACCGTCGGAGAATGAGTCCGGCGTCGCGTTACAGACGCCCATCACCTTCCACGCGGCGCTCATCGGACTCCCCGAGCGTGCGGCGGCTCAGGCCGGTTCAGGCTTCTCAGGCAGATCGAGGCCGCGGGCCTCGAGTGCGCCGCCAGCGAGCCCAGGCCGCGTCGTCGGCCGCGGCGCCTCGCGCTCAGCCTCAGCTGCGCCCTCAGGAACGCCGTCGGTCGGCGGCTCCGGCGCGTCGTCAGGGCCGAAAACATCTTCTTCGCTCTTGCCATCGAGCAGCGCGAGGAATTCATTCTTTTCGATCGTCTCACGCTTCAGCAGGATCCGTGAAGTTGTTTCGAGCACCTCGCGATGCTCAGTCAGCATGTCCTTGGCACGCTGGTGGGCCGATTCGACGATGCGACGGATTTCATCGTCGATCTCGCGGGCGATCTCATCGGAGTAATCAGGCGCGGAAGAGAACTCGCGGCCAAGGAAAGGCTGCCCCTGGTCACGGCCGAAGACGCGCGGGCCGAGCCGCTCGCTCATTCCGAAACGCATCACCATCTGCTTCGCCGTCGCCGTCACCTTCTCGATGTCGTTCGAAGCGCCGGTCGTTATCTCGCTGAAGACGATCTCCTCTGCGGAGCGGCCACCGAGCGTCATCGCCATCGAATCGAGCAGCTCTGCGCGCGTCGTGAGGAATCGATCCTCCTGCGGCATCGAGATCGTGTAGCCGAGCGCTTGGCCGCGGCTGACGATCGAGATCTTGTGGACCGGATCAGAGAACTCAAGGTAGTGGCCGACGATCGCGTGACCCATCTCGTGGAAGGCGGTGACGAGCCGTTCCTTGTCGCTCATCACTCGCGTCTTCTTCTCGGGGCCTGCGATCACGCGCATGATCCCCTCTTCAAGTTCCACTTGGGTTACCTCGCGCTTGCCGTGGCGGGCCGCCAGCAGCGCCGCCTCGTTGACGAGGTTGGCGAGATCAGCGCCCGTGAAGCCTGGCGTCTGGCCAGCCAGCGTGTCGGTGTCGATCCCCTTCGCTAGCGGCTTGCCGCGGGTGTGAACGTCAAGGATCCGCGCGCGGCCTTTTCGATCGGGGCGATCTACGACGATCTGGCGGTCGAAGCGGCCGGGGCGCAGCAGCGCGGGGTCAAGGATGTCAGGGCGGTTGGTGGCGGCGATCAGAATCACGTTGTCGGTCATCGTGAAGCCGTCCATCTCAACCAGCAGCTGGTTGAGCGTCTGCTCGCGCTCGTCGTGGCCACCGCCCATGCCAGCTCCACGATGGCGGCCGACGGCGTCGATCTCGTCAACGAAGATAATGCAGGGCGAGTTCTGCTTCGCCTGCTCAAACAGGTCGCGCACTCGGCTGGCGCCGACGCCAACGAACATCTCGACAAAGTCGGAGCCGGAGATCGAGAAGAAGGGGACGCCAGCCTCACCGGCGACGGCGCGCGCCAGCAGCGTCTTGCCGGTCCCAGGAGGGCCGAACAGCAGCACACCCTTCGGGATCCGCGCTCCGAGCGCTTGGAACTTCTTCGGATCCTCAAGGAACTCCTTGATCTCGTGCAGCTCTTCGACCGCTTCGTCAACCCCGGCGACGTCGCGGAACGTGATCTTCGGCGAATCAGCGGTCATCCGCTTGGCGCGCGACTTGCCGAACGACATCACCTTCGAGCCGCCGCCTTGCATCTGGTTCATCAGGAAGATCCAGAAGCCGATGAAGATCAGGAACGGCAACACATAGGTCAGCAGCGAGAGCCAACCGTTCGTCTTGCGGCCCTGAATGTTGTAGCCGCCGGAGAGCTTGCCTTGATCCTCAGCGCTCTGAAGCTGCGCTTCCAGACGGTCAGAACCTGCGTCGGTGAAGCCGGTTTCGTACTCCTTGCCGCTGCGCGGAACGACGACGACGGTGTTGTCCTTGGTCTTCAGGTTCACCGACTTGAGCTCGCCGGCCGAAAGCTGAGTAATGAACTCGCTGTAGGTCGGAGCCTTCTCCTTCTGCCCGCCGCTGATCAAGCGCTGCGCGAAGAACGCGAGCACGATCACGATCAGGATTGGGAAGGCTGCGCTCTTGAAAAAACGGCTCATCGAGTGGAATACGTTACGCGGATAGCGGTCGGAATACGGTGATGGGACAGATCCTTCAGGGTAACAGCAGCCAGATCGCCTAGGAACCGCTCTGCGGTCGCAAGAGCGACGCAACATAAGGCAAATTGCGCCAACGCTCGGCGTGGTCGAGCCCGTAGCCGATCGCGAAGCGGTTAGGAATCTCGAAACCGACATACTTGATTGGCACCTCGGCCTTGCGACGCTCCGGCTTAGTCAGCAGCGAGCAGACCTCGAGTGAGGCCGGGTCGCGCGCGCCAAGGTTGCGCAGCATGTACTGCAGCGTCAGGCCGGAGTCGACGATGTCCTCGACAATCAAAACGTCGCGGCCCACAATCGGTGCATCTAGGTCCTTGAGAATCCGAACGACGCCGCTGGACTCGGTGTGCGAGCCGTAGGAAGCGAGCGCCATGAAGTCCAGCTCGCAAGGCGCGGTGATCTGACGCATCAGGTCGGCGAGGAAGAAGGTCGCTCCCTTGAGCACGCCGACCAGCAACAGATCGCGCCCCTCGTAGTCGGCGCTGATCTCTGCGCCGAGTGAGCGCACGCGCTCCTTCAGCTCATCCGGCTGGACGAGGATTTCATCGATCGGCGGGTCATCTTGCATCGCCGCGGAGATTACCCTTCGACCGGCTTGCGAGCTCTCCGCCGCGGCGAGCGCTCAAAGCCGAGCGTTCCCTTCTTGATCACTGCACGAGCGCCGCCACCGACGTCGAGCGCCGCCGAGCCGTTGCCGCCGGCGCCAAGTTCGAGTAGCTCCTCGGTCCGCGCTGCGGCCTGCGGGCAGAGCTCGCCGGTGGCGTCCTCGGCAAGACGGCGCACGACCAGCCGCGCAAGTGCCGGCGGCAGCGCGGCGAGGTGTTCGGTCGAGATCTCGCTCTTTCCCGCCAGCGCAGTCTCAACAACGATCTCCAAGACGTCGGCCTCATCGCGCAGCAGCTCGGCGCTTTGGAGGATGTTTTCGTCGGTCGCCGGATGGACGCTGCGTAGCGCCGGCAAGACCTGGCTGCGGATTCGCCCGCGGGCGTACTTGTCGCTTTCGTTGCTGGCGTCCTCACGCCACTGCAGCCCGCGTGCGCGGCACCAGTCGGCGGTTCCTTCGCGGCTGAAGCGGGCGCGCAGCAGCGGGCGGATCAAGAGCCCGCGCTGGTCGGGCATGCCAACCAACGCGCGGCGGCCGGGCGAAGCGGCAAGGCGATAGAGGACGGTTTCGACCTGGTCGCTGGCGGTATGGCCGGTAGCGAGCCGCGCACCCTCGGCGCTGGCAAGCTGCGCGCCGAGGCCGTAGCGAACGTCGCGCGCCCAGGCCTGAATGTTGCCCTCGCGCGGCGCGCTGGCGTTCTCAACCGCAAGCTCTACTTCTAGCCGCTGGCAGAGCTCGCGGCAGAGCTGTTCGTCGAGGGCAGCGTCGTCGCGTAGCCCGTAGTTGACGTGCAGCGCGGTTACGTTCCCGCTACCGCACAGTTCGACCGCAATGTCGAGCAGGCAGACGGAGTCGCGGCCGCCGGAGAGGCTGACAACTACGCGGCCGCCGGGTTCGAGCAGGCCGCCGCTGCGGACTCGCGCGAGTAGCTCCGCTGTCGTCTGGGCGCCCATCACCGATCACCAGGCATTGCGGCGAGGAAGAGTTCGGTCGCACTACTGAAACCTTTTAGCTGAACCTCGCCGATCCGCTCAAACTCGAGGTGCCTTCCGGCGATCTCGACCACCGGCCACGTCACCAGCACCTCACCGGCTGCGGCACGCGCGGCGACGCGGGCGGCGAGGTTGACCTCGCGGCCGAAGTAATCGCCGTCGCGGAAGACGACGTTGCCGCAGTGGACGCCGATCCGTGGCAGCGGTCGCGCGGTGCTCAAACTCTGAAAGCCAACCGCCCAGTCGGTCAGCGAGGCAGCGTCAGCTGCGACGACCATCACCTCGTCGCCAATTGTTTTCTGGACCCGCGCTTCATCCGGCAGCGTCTGGCTGACGTTGGCGACGAAGCGCTCAACGATCCCAGCCGCCTCCTCGTCACCGACCTCCTCGGTTAGCTGCGTGTAGCCGGCGAGGTCAGCGAAGGCAATCGCGACGCTGACGTGGCCGATCTCGCCGCCTGCTAGCTCGGTTTCCATGTGGCCGACGACGTCCTGCTCCACGTAGTGGTGCAAGAAGCGGCGGTGGAGGTGATCGATCACCGGCGAGAAGAGCGGCAGCAGCTGCTCGGTGATGCCCCCCATCTCCTCGGCGATCCGTTCGCTCGCAACGCCGGCGCGCAGCATCGGCTCGTGAACGTGGAGGTGGACGAGACGCACCTCGGCGTCGGCGATCTTCGAGACCGCCTGCCCGTAGACGCGGACAGTCTGCAGCAGCGCATCACGCGGAAAGCCCGAGTCAATGGCGGTCGCGAAGTGCCTGAACATCTCGACGTCCTCGATTCCAAGGTCGTCAACTGCGCTGGACGGTAGCCCGACCGCGGCGATCAACTGTTCGATCGCATCGGCGCTGAGAGCGCTCTGCTTGGCGACCTCTTGGAGTGTGAAACGCTCGCCAACAAGCTCCGACACAAGCTCGTCGGCTGAGCTGACGATCCGCCCTTCGTCGATCGCCTCCTGCAACTGCTTGATCGAGTAGCCGCGCTGACGAAGCTTGACGAGTGAACGAGCTTGAGCGATCGCGCCAGCCCCCCAGCCCTCGCCGGCCTCGTGAGTTGGGATCAGACCCAATGCGACCCAGCGGCGCAGCGTGGAGAGCGAGACGCCTGCTCGCTCGGCGGCGTCAGCGCCTACTAGCTTGTCGGCGCTCTCCGTCCCCCGGTCGGCGCCTCGGTCGTCGCCGTCGTCCATCGCCCGAGCAGCCGATCAGACGACGAGCTGCGGGTAGTCGGCTTCGAGCATCGAGCGATAGAGCCCGTAGACCGGTTTCGTAATCGGGATCAGCGCCAGCGCCGCGTCCACCTCGCCGCCGGCCGTGATCCGGCCGCGAGCGATCGCTACCGGCACGTTCTCTTTGCCTTGGAAGTAGCGGTTGGCTACCTCAGAGCTCATCGTCAGCCGGACCTTCGGCTGCCAATCAACGTCGTCGGTCCACTCCCAGTGAAGGTTGCCCGGCTCGCCGTCGAGCGCAGCACGGGCGTTGACGACTAGGCCCATGTCATCGAACTCGAAGCGCTGCGGTACATCGGCGTCACGTAGCTTCGGCCCGATCTGAGCGTCTTCGCTCATCAAGGTCATGACGCGGTCAATTACCGCGCAGAACTGTTCAGCAGAGTCGAACTGAACGCCCATCAGCTCGCTGGCTTGCGCGGCGCGGCCTTCTTGCGCGGCGCGGGCTTCTTCGCGGCGGCGCGGCGCGTTGCGGCCGGGGTGGCGCGTTCAAGCGCACCGATCCGCCGCTCGATCACGGCGAGGCGCTCTTCTAGCCGCTTCAAGTCCTCAGTTGTTGGCGGCAGCGCGTCCTCAACAACGTCGCGCACTCGCTGGGCGGCGGCGGCTAGCTCGTCGGCGATATCGGCAGCGCGCTCGGGCCGCAGCTGCGCTCCGGCGGTCTGAAATGCCTGATCAACCGCTGAGCGGACCTGATCCCGGCGTGAGCTGCGCTTCTTGTTTTTGCTTTTCGATGACTTCTTCTGATCTTTGGACATCGCTTCACAATACTCTCGGTCGACCATCTCTGCTGAGCCCCGCCACGTCCATCCAACCGCCCCGCTCGCGCCGCGAGCGCTGCTCACCGGCGACCCCGGCCGTGCGTTGGCGCTGGCGCAGTTGCTGACCTCCGAGCCGAAGATGTTCAACCACAACCGTGGACTTTGGGGTTACAGCGGCTTGGCCGAAGACGGCGAACCATTGACGATCATGAGCCATGGGATCGGCGGGCCAAGCGCGGCAATCGTGCTCGAGGAGCTCTGCGACCTTGGCCTGCAGCGAGCGATTCGAATTGGCTCCTGCGGCGCGCTCAGCGAGGCGCTGGACTTGGGTCAGCTGATCTGCGCCGACCGACTGATCGCTGCCGATGGCACCAGCAAGGCGCTGATCGGAGAGGAGCCGCTGGTTCCCGACCAGCAGATGACTGCGCTGCTGGCAGCCCAAGCCGATCACTACGGGCCGGTCGTCAGCGCCGACCTCTTCTATGAGCGTGGCAGCGAGCGGATCGAAGGTTGGAAGCGGTCGGGCGCGATCGCCGTTGAGATGGAGGCCGCCGCACTGCTCGCTGTTGCTCGGCTCAGATCGATCCACCTTGCCGTACTGCTGATGGTCAGCGATCAATCGGCTGGCGCCGGCGCGCGGCTTGAGGGAGTGGCGCTGGAGCGCGCCACGGAGCGCCTCGGCCGCGCCGCAGTGGCCGCGCTACTGGCCAGCGGTTAGCTGCTCTGGGAGTCCTTGGCAGCTAACAACGAGAGCTCGATTGCCGCCAACCGCTCGGCGATCGTTGCCAGCCGCTCGTCGAGCGCTGCGAGCCGCTCGTCGAGCGAAATCTGGGCGTTCTTCTCGAACCGTTCGTCGAGGCGGTCGAATGAGTCCTCAATGCCTTCGAGCCTCTGGGCGACCGAGCGCACGCGGCGCGTCAGGCGCTCAAGGTCGCTCGCCGAAGGCAGATTGAGAGCGCCCATCGCGACCTCCTGCGCCTGCGTTGCGCGCTCACGCGCCTCAAAGGCGCGGCCGATCGCGCCGCTGACGAGCGGGTTCTCGAGCAGCTCCTGAGCGAGGCGGCCGATCGCGTCTTCGCCTGTGCGCGTGACGCGCTCCGTCAGTCCATCGGTCCTTTGATCGGTCATCGCTGCCTCCCAACCTGCTCGCTTACGGCCTTACGGTACTAGGGCGCGAGCCGATGCGACGCGCCGCGTGGTGGTAGCGTCGCTGGCTCCTGTCCGAGCCACTTAACTTCCGTTTCGTTCAAGTTGAAGCGCCTTGGCCGCTGGGTCCGGCCGACGGCCGCTACATCGTCCGCGGCCACGCTGGCGAGCCCAGCCACGTGCTCGTGATCGCGACTCTTGGCGCCAAGCGTCGCCAGCGACTTCGGCGGCGCAAACGTGTCGTAGCGGAGCAGCCTGAGCCGACGGCGGTCGCAGTCGGGCGCGCAACGCTGATCGACGCCCGACCGCTGCAGGGCGACCCGGAGGTGTGGCTCCGTAGCGCCGACTGCGAAGCCGAGGCGCTGACCGGGTTGGCAGTTATCAATTCGGTGCTTCAGCGCCAGCGGATCGTCGCCGCTGACGCGGCGGCCCATGGCATCGCGCCGAGCCAAACGCTCGTCCTTCGCGTCGGCATCGGCGGCGGCGAGGCGGTCGCGAGCGGCCGTTGGAGTTCGGCTGTCGAAGTGATTCTCGGCCGCGGGCGAGCGCGGCGTGAGGCGATCCTAAGTCCGCAGGGGCGGCTGGCAGCGGTGCTCGGCGGTCGCGACGCGATTCTCGCCTGCGAGGAGCTGACGCTGCGTGCCAGAGCCGACGTTGACGCCGGCCGCTGGCGCGAGGCCGCGCTTCAGCTCGACTGCGCTCTGCGAGCAGCGGTCGCCGAACTGGCCAGCTGGGCCGGACAGGGCGACCTCGACGAGCGAATCGAGCTGCTTGCTGACGCCGCCGAGACGAGTGCCGAGGCTGCGCAGACGGCGCTGATCGGCGGTCTCGACGCCGACCAGATCGCGCTACTCGAAGCGAGTCTGGTGCGACTCGAGGCGGCGCTGAGGGCGCGCGCTGCACTCGTGCTTTAGCTCGCCGGGACGGAGTCTCGCTGCGCTTCTAGCTCAAGCCGGAAAGCGGTCAGCGTGCGCTGCAGCGATTCGCGCTGGGCGCGGCGAATAAAGAGCCAATCTGTGACTGCCCGAAACGGGTTCGAGCTTTTGAGCCGGTAGTCGAGTTCAAGCTGGACCGCGAGCTTGCCCTCGCCAGCGATGAAGCGCACGCGCTGGTGGCCGCTGATCGCCCGATCCTCAACCTCTAGCTGCTGGCCGACCCCCGGCTCGTAATCGATCACCGTCTCCGCAACCTCGCCGCGCCCGGCAGGAGTTGACTGCCAAACGATCACTGAACCGACTAGCGGCGGCTCGCCGGCGACGCTGAGAATCGAACGGAGCCCATCAATGAAGCGCGGCCAAGAATTGCCGTCGTACCAGAGCTGTTCGGCCTCGGCGACCGTTACGCCGTGGACCGCTGTCTGCGCCCGGGCGACGCTCACTACAGCACGCGGCGCAGCAAGTCGAGCGCCGAAGCGACCTGATCAAGCCGCGGCTTGATCTCAGCCGCAAGCCGTTGGCGCTCGCCCTCGCCTTGCTCGGTGATCGCGTAGAAGCGCCGTGAGCGGCGTTCCGGGTGCTCCCACTCGCCGGTCACCAACTCGTTCTCCTCAAGCGAGCGCAGTAGCGGATACATCGTGTTTGGATTGACACTGATCAGCCCGCCGGTAGAGACGCTGATCCCTTCGATCAAGGCGTTTCCATAGGAGGGGCCACCGGCGAGCAGATGCAGCACTAGCAGCGGCAGCAGCCCGGCGCGGCGCAGCTCACCGACCAGCGGATCGGTGGTCCCTGGGCCACCGCCAGTGGCCGCCCCAGCGCGGGCCGCCTTGAGCGGTACCGCTTCGGCAACGGCCTCCTCGGTCTGGCGTCGGGACACGCTCAGCAGTATGACGAGCGCTGACGGCGGGCGCTCTTAGCGGTCAAGCAGGTCGTCCAGCGATCGCTGCTCAGGGTTGACGGCGCGGGCGCCGGCGGCGCGCGGGCGGGCGCCCTTCGACCAATGCTCAACGATGTCACGTGCCTTCGCGTGGCGCTGCGTAACGCCGCGTTCGATCGGCTCGATCTGGAGCCCGGCAGGGTCGCTGCCACGCACCAGCGCGTGGAAGACGCGGCCGCGGATCGAAACGCGAACGAGGTCGCCGGGAGCTATCGAATCAAGTCGCACGGCAACCGATCATGACGGATCGAGGCTACGCGCTCAGGCGATCAGGAACGAAAGGCCGATCATCACGTACACCGCCAGCAGCTGCAGCCCCTCAAACCAGGTCGAGCGGCCATCGCGCGTCACCTGACTGGCCAGTAACGCCGAGAGGATCAGTGCAGCGAGCTCGAAGCCATTGAAGACCAGCGCCATCGGGTGAGGCCCGATCAGATGCGAGGCGAGAATCAGTACCGGCGCCACGAACAGCGCAATCTGCGCGCTCGAGCCGATCGAGATGTTGACCGCGAGGTTCATCTGATTCTTGCGCGCTGCGAGCACGGCGACCCAATGCTCGGCCGCATTACCAACGATCGCGACGATGATCGCGCCGATGAAGAACTCGCTGATGTCGAGCTTGTGCGCTGTCTCCTCGATCGAGCCGACGAGAATTTCCGACATCACGGCGACCAGCAGACCCGCGATCGCGAGCGCGATGACCGACTTGCGCGTGCTCCACGAAGCGCTAATCGCCTCCAGGTCTGCTGGCTCCGGATTGAAGACGCGGCGATGCGTCTTGAGCGAAAAGAGCAGGCCCGCTCCGTAGGCAAAGAGCATCACGACAGCGACGACGATCGAGAGCATCTCAACGCTCGCGCCGTAGTCGACGATCGTGGCGTTCGGCTTCGGCAAGCCGCTGCCGACGACCAGCTGATAGACCGCTGGCATCACAATCGCGGCCAAGGCAAGGAACAGCATCGTGGTCTGCGCGCCCGCTGCGCGCGAACTGAACTTCTGCTCATCACGGCCGAGGCCGCCGACGAACATCGAGGCACCGAGAACGAGCAGGATGTTGCCGATGATCGAACCTGCGATCGAGGCTTTGACGACTTCGTGCAACCCGGCCTCAAGCGCAACGAGCGCGATGATCAGCTCCGGCGCGTTGCCGAAAGTTACGTTCAGTAGACCGCCAATCCCGGCGCCCGAGCGTGCCGCTAATTCCTCCGTCGCGCGACCCATCAGCGCAGCGGTCGGAATCACTCCCAGCGCCGCGGTGATGAAAATTGCGGTTGAACCGCCACCGGCGTACTGAAGGATGACCGCGACCGGAATGAAGATCACGAGCAGGATCGGCCAACCGGCACTGTCGAGCAGGCGGCGCAAGATCGAGCGATTCGCTGGCAGCTGCGCGTTCATCGGGCATAGAGCATACGCGGCGGCTAAGTCGGCCCTCCGGCCGCCGCGTCGCGTTAGGCGCCCAAAACCGGCCTGCTGCAACGGCAACTGCGACCAACTCAGTGCTCCGTCTCTAGCCTTTCAGGAGTGCGCCGTACGCCTTTTCTATGCGTCGCGTCGGTGCTCGTCACGCTCGCCCTCTGCGGCGCGGCGAGTGCCAATGCCTCAACAATTCTCGTCCTCGACCAGAGCGGCCGTGTCACGGCGCGCGAAAACCCGTTGATTCCGACTGGCGCCGGCAGTGAGCTACCCGAAGGGCGCCCGCTGAACGCAACCTCGTCGGCGGCGCCGCCAGCACAGACCGCATCGTCAGCGAACCTCGACGCCGCGGTCGCACGGCTCGCCGCTGGCGGGGCTATCAGCGCCACCACGCGGGCCGCTTACAACGCTGCGATCAGCAGCGCGCGCAACGCCGCTGGACGGCTGACTGGGAGTCGTCGTAAAGAACTTCGCGCCGTAATCGCAAACTTCGACCGGATGGCCCGCGGCGGGCTGGCAACCGCTTCGCGGCTGCCGGCCTTCACCGAGACGCTGCGCCGCAACGCTGAGTGGTGGAGCAACGGGTCGCCGCTCAGCTATGGGCAGCGGGTCTCGTTCGCGGGCAGCGAGCTTGTCTGGCAGGCCTACCCCGGGCAGGGACTGCAGATCCAGTGGCTTGGCACCTTCGGCTACATGAACGCGCTGTGGACAACTGAGAGCAAGTCATCGGAGCTCCGCAAGCTGGCAAGGGAGGTCAAGGAACTGGCGGCAAGTCGAGCCGGCGGAGTCGCCTGGGAGTACCTCTTCAAGTTCGGCGGCGGCCGGCCGCCTTGGGTTAGTGGAATGGCGCAGGGGACCGCGATCCAAGCACTGGCGCGAACCTCGAACCGCTTCAAGGACGCGGCGCTGATGAAGCTTGCCAAGCGCGGCCTTGGCATCTTCCGCACCGCGCCGCCCAGTGGTGTGCGCCTGAAGTTGGCGCACGGCTCGCACTACCTCGGTTACTCCTACGCTCCGGGGCAGCGCATCTACAACCAGTTCTACCAGGCGCTGCGCGGACTGCACGACCTCGCCGAGCTGAGCGGTGACAAGACCGCGCGCAGGCTCTGGCTCGAAGGCCAGACCGAGGGTCGCTATGAACTTCCCTTCTCGAGTAGCGGTTCATGGTCGTACTACTCGCCGGGCTCGCCCTCATCGCTGCATTACCACGCGCTACTGCGCGACTTCCTGCGCGGCCTGTGCGACGTGATGACCGCCGACCGCCAGCGCGAGACGATCGCCTTGCGGGAGAAGGATGGCCCCGCTGCGGTGCTTACCGACTTCAAGAGCTGGCCCGATCCGGGGCCCTACTGCGTGATGACGAAACGCTTCACCGATTACCTCTACGCGCGGCTCGGAACGAAGGCCCCGTCGGCCTCGCCGCGCTGAGCGCCGATCCCCGAGGGCGACCCTTACAATGGAGCTGTGCCTGAAACTCCAACTACGTGGATCCTGACCGGCTCGGTCGAAAACTTCGCGGTTACCAGCGAGATCGGCTTCAAACTGATCGGCTTCAAAGAGCGCAGGCGCAAGCAAGCGCTGACGATGGAGATCGGCGACCGAATCATCTTCTACCTAACGAAGGTGATGGCTTTTGGCGGCTCAGTAATCATCAGCTCCGAGCTGTTTGAGGATCGTGAGCCGATATGGCCCGGCAAGCCCGGCAGCCCCGACCCCTACCCATGGCGGCGCGAGACCGAGCCGGAGCTGATCGTGGCCGAGACCGACTGGGTCCCTGCCGAGAGCGTCAAAGACGACTTGGAGCACATCGCCAAGTGGCCCGCCGAGCACTGGAAGCTTGCCTTCCAAGGCCAGCTGAGAACAGTCAGCGATGCCGACAGCGACCTGCTGCTGGAGCGAATGCAGGTCGCGGCCGGCGCGGCGGCGTGAGCACGGCTGCGCCGCGTCTGCGCGGCGCCTGGCAGACGCTCTATGTCGAGCAGAAGTTGGCGATCGCTGCGGCGCTTGGCCTGCTGATCTCAATGCTGCTGCCGTGGTACCAGCAGGGCGGCTTCGTCACGCGCCCCGGGCAAACGCCGACAGAGCTCAGCGACTCCTTCAACGCCTTCCAATCCTGGGGCTTCGTTGAGGCCTCGATTCTGCTAGTCGCGCTCGGCGTGATCGGGCTCTGCGCGGCGCGCGCCGACCGCCGCGCATTTCACCTCCCGGGCGGTGACGGGATCGTCCTCGTCGCGGCCGGCGCGTGGGTCATGTTCCTGATCTTCTACCGCCAGCTCGACCGTCCGAGCGGCAACGACTCCGGCGTCTTGCGGCCGATTGGCAGCCCGTCCTGGGGCGAGGTCGGCGTCAACTGGGGCATCTTTGTGGCCTTCCTACTCGGCGCCGTCATCGTTTACGCCGGCTGGCAGATGCACGCCCACCACCGCCCCGAGCCACTGCTCGACGGCGACGACCCCCATTCATCAACGCTCGACGGCGACCCCAACTCGATTGTCAGCACTATGCCGCTGAACAAACCGGCCGCTGCGCCGAAGCCACCGCTCGAAGGCCAGCTTTCGTTTGAAGATCGGGACGAGACGCCGAGCGGTTAGGGCGCTGCAGGGGTTTCGGACCGCGCAACCTATTATCCGAAGACGATGCCCACTACCACCGATCGCCCAGAAGAGATCAGCGCTGGCCTAGTCGAGGTCGGCTACCTGCCGGATGAGGCAACGGCTCTGGTTGCCTTTCTTGCACTCAAACTCGGTAAACCGATCCTCGTCGAAGGCCCGGCCGGTGTTGGCAAGACGCAGCTGGCAAAGTCGCTGGCCGAAACGCTCGGCCGTGAACTGGTTCGCCTGCAGTGCTACGAAGGACTCGACGAAGCGAAGGCGCTCTATGAGTGGAACTACCGCAAGCAGCTGCTGCGGATCCAAGCCGAAGCGCAGGACACCGCCTGGCAGGAGGTGCAGGGCGACATCTTTGGCGCCGACTTCCTGCTCCAGCGCCCGCTGATGACGGCCATCGCCTCACCCGACCCAGTCGTGCTGCTGATCGACGAGATCGACAAGACCGACCAGGAGTTCGAAGCGATGCTGCTGGAGCTGCTCTCTGACTTTCAGATCTCGATCCCCGAACTCGGCCGGATCGAGGCGAGCACGATGCCGCTCGTGCTACTGACATCAAACAACTCGCGCGAGCTGACCGAAGCACTGAAGCGGCGCTGCCTCTACCTCTGGATCGATTACCCATCGCTCGAGCATGAGCTGGAGATCGTCCGCCTCCACGCGCCTGAGCTCGACGAGAGGATCGCCCGTCGCCTCGTCGAGGTAGTTGCGATGGTTCGCGATCTGGACCTCAAGAAGCCGCCCTCGATCGCCGAATCGATCGACTGGGCGCGGGCGCTGCTGCTGCTAGGCGCAACCGACATTGACAGCAAGACCTTCAACGACACGATGTCAATCATCGTCAAACACCGCACCGACATCGACATCGTCGCCGAGCGCGTCGGCGTCAAGCTGGACGGCATAGAGGACGGCGTCAGTGCCGCCCCCTCCTGAGAAGCGTCCGTCGCGCGAGGCATCACGGCGCGCCGCGCTGTTCTCCGAGCCGCTCGAAAACCCGCTCGACGCCGGCCTGATCGCGCACCTCGTCGAGTTCGGCGAGGAGCTCCGCGGCGAGGGCGTTGCGCTCGGCACGAGCGAGCTGCTCGACGCCTTCAGTGCGCTGCCTGAAGTCGCCTGGAACAAGCCGACGCTGTTTCGCGAGACGCTCGCGGCGACGCTCGTCAAGTCGCCCGAGGACCGCGCGATCTTCGACCTCGTCTTTGAGCGCTTCTTCTTCCGCGCGACCGAGCTGGCGGCACTGGCAACCGGGATCGGCGAAGCCGGCAGCGGTGACGGCACGGGCGACTCGCAGATCGACATCGAGACGCTGCGCGAACAGATCGCTCGAGCGATTGCCGAGCAGAACGACGGCGCACTGCGCGACCTCGCACGGCTGGCGATCGCCGCTTTCGCGCAGCCCGGCGAGGGATCCGGCGTACTCGGCGTCGACGTGCAGCGGATTCGCCGCTCG
>CAMDBT010000011.1 GCA_945889475.1 Bifidobacterium breve | reverse complement strand
CCGTGCAGAGCGTTATTCGCGGCGGCGGAGAGGAAGGCGCAAGCGCACGCGCGTTGGCCGGTCAGGTTGCAGCCGGGATTATTCGGCCTGGCGACGAGGTTGTTGTGTTGCCCTCCGGGACACGCTCACGGATAGCGTCAATCGAAACGCTGGACGGGAAGCTCGAAGAAGCTTGGCCACCGATGGCGGTCGCGCTGCGCCTTGAAGATGAGATCGATGTCAGCCGCGGCGACATGATCTGCCAGCCAGGCAACCGGGCGAGTGTCACCGAGCAGCTGACTGCGCGGCTCTGTTGGATGTCCGAGCAGCCGCTGGTAGCCGGAGCGCGTTTGCTGCTCAAGCACACGACCAAGACTGTCCCGGCGCGCGTCGATCGACTGGTGCATCGGATTGAACTAGAAACGCTGGGGGCGGACCCTGACCCGGCGTCGCTTGAACTCAATGATCTCGGCGTGATCGCTCTTTCGACCACGGCCCCGATCTGCGTTGACCCATATCGGGTCAATCGCCGAACCGGCGCATTCGTGCTGATTGATGAAGCTAGCGGCGACACGGTCGCCGCCGGCATGGTGCTGCACAGCGACGAGATTCGTGATCGACGCGGTGCCACCAACGTTGTCTGGCAGGAATCGCATACAACCCGCGAAGACCGTCGCCAGCAGCTCGCTTGTGCCGGAGCGACGGTCTGGCTGACCGGCCTTCCGGGGGCGGGCAAGACCACTATCGCGGCGGCCGTCGAAGCGCGCCTAGTTGCATCCGGAAGGCCGTCATATCTGCTCGATGGAGACAACCTGCGCCACGGCCTCAACCGCAACCTCGGCTTCAGCGATCCCGAGCGCGCTGAGAATGTTCGCCGTACCGCAGAGGTGGCGCGGCTGTTCGCAGACGCTGGCGTGGTGGTGCTCGTCAGTCTTGTGTCGCCAGACCAGGCCAGCCGCCTAGCAGCGCGTGCACAGCACGAGCAGCATCAGCTGCCGTTCATCGAGGTTTTCGTTGATGCCCCGGTGGAGGTTTGCGAGCAGCGCGACCCGAAAGGTCACTACGCGCGGGCACGCGCTGGCGAGATCACCGGTTTCACAGGCGTAGACGCTTCATACAGCCCGCCGACTAGCCCTGAGATCCATCTCCGCACCGACCGCCTCGAGCTCGACCAGGCGGTCGATCAGTTGATCGAGCTGATCAATACGCGCGTCCCGGACCCGCGCGGCTAGCGCTCGTCGCCACCAAATACCTGATAGCGGCCAAGGTCGCCGAGGCGCGTGTTGATGATCGCTTCGGCGACCAGCATGCTCGCAGGGTTGGCTGAGACAGCTTCGAGGAAGGCCTCCCGACTGAGGGCCATGACGACAGCTTCTGACGCAGCCGTGACGGTCGCCGTGCGCTCGGTCTCACGCAGCAGCGCGACCTCGCCAAATGATTCTCCGGGGTGCATTTCGCGAACCTTCTTCCCGTCAACGCTCACCTCAAACCTGCCCTCGACGACGATGAACCACTCGACGCCGGGCTCGCCCTGTACCGCAATTGTCTCGCCGCTCTTGACTCTCCGCTCGCTCAGCTCTGTCGCTAGCTGTTCCTGCATCTCTTCGTCAAGCGGGGCGAATTCGGGGACTCGACGCACAAGGTCAAGTCGGCCGACACCGCCCGCCAGCGCCTTCTCGGTCTCCTCAAAGCCGCGAACGAACGGCTCGAGGCTTTTGACCACACCCTTGTCGCCGGCGAGGCCGATCGAGACCACACCGCCGACCGAAACGACGTTGACGTGGAGCGCAAGTCCGGGCCGGGGAAGTGTGAAGCTGTGGAACGAGGCGGCCGGTGCGCCAAGGACATAGAGCTTGATTGGCGGCCCCGGCACGTTATGGATCGCCACGTTGGCTTGCCCGCGGCCGGTGATAAGTGGAAGCGCGCGGTCACGTAACTGCGCTGGTGCGTCGCGCAGCATCTCGCGAACCGCCAAGTTGTGTGCCGGCTCACCGGCCGCCTTGATTGATTCGGTTCGTTCGCGCACGGTTCGCACGCGCCGCACGGGGTCTTCGATCTCCAGCGGTAGCGGCACGATCATCGGTGCAACGCCGGGGTTACCTCCTTCGCCCGCCGTGCGGTCCTTCTTCAGCGCCACCGGGACCCTAACCGCGAGCTCTTCCAACGGCTCTCCGTTCTCGATCAGCCACTGGCGCAGGCCGCCGGCGACGAGCCCAAGAACCACGTCGTTCATCGTCGCGCCGGTTCCAAGCCCGCGGCCGAGGAGTTTCAGACGCTCGAGCGGGTATTCAAGCGTGCGCAACTCAAGTGGCAGTCCCTCGCCGCCTGCGAGCGGACTAGGCGGGAGCTTCTCGCGGCTTTTTTTCAGCAGATACGAGCCAACTTCGGCTGTTGCTCGGGCAGCTTCACGGAGCTGCCCTGGATGAGTGAGCAGTCCGCGCGCGTGATCGAACTGGCTGCCCGCTTGGTCCCCGTCGGTAGAGCTGTGGTGGCTGTTGAGGTCTTTCGCAGACGGCAGGGGGGCAGGCGTCCAAGCGGCGGCCTTCTCTCGCTGTGGCTTCACCGTGACGTCGAACAGCAGCATCGCGAACAGCGCGATCGAGCCTAGGCCGTCGGCGAGAGCGTGGCTTGACTTCACCATCAGCGCGGCACCATCGTCGGTTGGCGCGACGTACTGGATACGCCAGAGCGGCCTAGTCTCGTCGAGCGGCGTCGTCATCCACTCGGCGAGCAGGCCGTCGAGTGCTTTGCGGTCCACGGAGCCGTCGGTATCAGCCTTGATGAGGTGGCGGTCAAGGTCGAAATCCTGATCGTCGGCCCACGCGGGAAGGCCAGAGGCGCCGTCTGGGAGAAAAGCGAACTGGCGGAATCGTGGCGAGCGGCCGAGCCGTTCGTTGACGAGGCCGTAGAGCTCCTCGAAGCTCGGAACTGACCCGTCCTCGCGCGGAGCAAGGCGGCAAAGACCGATCACCATGTGGGTGATCCCGCCGCCTAGGTTTTCCGCGTCGGCCGGCCCCAAGCGCTCAAAAACTGGGGCCTCCACGGAGTCGCTCATCGGCTCAACCTACCGCGACTTGGCAGCGAGATGTGCTGTAACCGTAAACTCCGGTCGCTGTGAGCAAACGAGACCATCTCGACCAGATGCTGGAGAAAAGCCAGCTCTTCCGTCTGCTCCCGGAAGAGGTACTTGACCTTGTCAAGGCGAGGTTGAGCGAGGTGACGATCGGTGCTGGCGACTGGCTGATGCGTAAGGGGGATGCAGGCGATGCGCTCTACATCGTTGACGCCGGGCGGCTTGAGGTGGTGCGTGGCGAGCAGGCGGGGGTCGCGCCGGAGGACGATGATCAGCTCAGCGTCCTACGAGTTCTTGGACCCGGCGCGACAGTCGGCGAGCTTGCGCTGGTTACCGGCGACGTGCGATCGGCTTCGGTCAGGGCGAGCCGTGACAGCAGCCTGTTGCGACTGGGGTTTGACGATTTTCGCGATCTGATTGAATCGGCGCCGGCGTTCGCGCACGCGCTAACCGCAGCTCTTGGGCGCCAGCTGCAAGTCAGCGGTGGCTTTCCCGAGGACGCACCTGCGACCAAGACGATCGCCGTCGTCCCGCTGGCTGAAGGGATCAACAGCGACGCGATTGCGCAGGCTGTCCTCGCCGCCTTCGATTCAGGCGAGGACGTGGCTGTGCTGAGGCGCGACAGCGTTGAGCAGGGTGATGCAGTCGCTTGGGGCAGGGCGCTTGACGAGCTTGAGCAGGAGCACGATTGGGTGATACTCGTTGCCGAGCACACAGCGTCTGACTGGCGTCGGTTCTGCGTCCGCCAAGCTGACAGACTGATCTGCCTCGCGCCGCCACAGCGGCCGCCGGCCGAGCGGCTGATGCCGAGGCTGCGCGGCTGCGAACTAGTTCTGCTCGGTGAGAATCATCCAGCTGCGATCGCCGACGCTTGGCTCGATCTGCTCCGTCCCCGCGCTCGCCACAGGGTTCGCGCTGGCGCCCGCCGAAACGACGATCTAGAGCGAGTTGCGCGCCGGGTGACCGGGCGCTCGCTGGGCCTCGTGCTCGGCGGCGGCGGTGCGCGCGGGTTCGCGCATCTAGGCGTTCTTGAGGCTCTCGAGGAGAATGGAATTGCCGTTGATCGCATCGGCGGTGCGAGCATGGGGGGGATCGTCGCTTCGACGTTCGCCTTCGGCCTCAACGCCCAGCAGCGTCGGCAGGCCGTGAAGGGCTTCTTCGCCGCCCGCGTTCGCCACCGCTACCAACTGCCGCCGCGCAGCGCGCTGGCGCGGCCCGAGGCTGCGCTTGAAACGATGCACGGGGTATTTGGAGATCAGCAGATCGAAACGCTGCCGATCGACCTCTTCATCGTCGCTGCCGATCTAATCGCTGCAGAGATGGTGGTTCAGCGTCGCGGCTCGATTGCTGATGCAGCGATGTCAACGGTTTCCATTCCGGCGATCCTCCCTCCCCGACGAGCAAACGGCAAGCTACTTGTGGACGGCGGACTAATCCGCAACCTTCCGATCGACGTGATGGCCGACATGGCTGAGGGGCCGGTGGTTGCGGTCGAGGTGGGGGGGCGCTTTGAGCCGCCTCCGGGTCACGATGGCGCCCCGGCGTTGCCAGCTATCGGCGAGACGCTGATGCGCTCGGTCATGCTCGGCTCCGCAGCCGCAGGTAGCAGCGTCGTCGCCCGCGCCGACCTGCTGCTCGAGCCTGAGGTGTCGGGTATGAAGATGATGGCCTTCGGCGAAATTGACCACGGGATCGCGATTGGGCGCGCGGCGGCGGAGCAGCGGATCGAGGAGATCCGCGCGCTCACTCAGCGCTGAGCAGTCGTTGAAAGACCTCAAGAATGTCGGTCTCGGTGCCCGGACCCTTGGCGATGAATGCGTCGGCACCTGCCTCAGACGCTCGCTCCCTGAGCGTCACGTCGTCACTGGCGCTCCAGAGGATGATTCGAAGCCTCGGTTGAAGCTTCTGCTCGCGAATCTGCCGGATCAGCTCGATTCCATCCAGATCTGGCATCTGAAAGTCGGTTAGCAGTCCGTCGTAGCTGTCTTGCTCAAGCTCTCGCAGCGCTGCCCGGCCGTCGGCGGTCACTGATACTGAGAATCCGGCAGCGCTGAGAACGCGGCTCGCCCACTCACGCTGGCTTGCCGAATCCTCGGCGATCAGGATGCGCCCCGCTGGCGGAAGCGTTGCGACCAGCGCACGCGCGTCGGCGAGCAGGAGTACCTCACCGCTCGGCAGGATCGCAGCGCTGCGTACTAGGTCCGTCGGCGGCAACGGAGGTGGCAGCGGCATCGTATGAAGGCGCATAATCGCCTTGACCTCATCGACCGGAAGCGCGATCTGGCGCGAATCTGCTTCTAGAGCAACGGCGAAGCGGCGCGGCCTAGTCCCAGCAGGCACGAGCTCGTCTACCACCGCTGGTCCCGCGAGCGCAACCGCGGTCCCAGCAATCTCAACCGTTGCCATCTCTTCTGGGACGTCGTCGAGCGAAATGATCCGTACCGCGTCGCTCAACCTCAGGCCGACGGGGTGTCCGTCAATCTCGGCGACGATGCACTCGCTCGCCGCGATAGCGAGCGGCGCACGAAGCGTCACCGTCGTCCCGATTCCAAGTCTGCTGGCAACTTCGACTCGACCTTCGAACGCTGTCAGCCCTTCGAAGACGGCGTCCAGTCCAACCCCGCGGCCGGAGACTTCAGAAACGCCGTCACGGGTACTGAATCCCGGCCTGAGGACGAACCGAATCAGTTCGGAGTACTGAATGCTGGCCGCGGTTTGCTCGTCTATCAGCCCTAACTCTTTCGCCTTCGCCTTGACGGCCTCTCCGTCAATCCCGGCGCCGTCGTCGGTGACTTCGATCACCAGTTGTGAACCTCGCGCCTCCCCAGATACCGCAATTGTGCCTTCTTCTGGCTTACCGGCCGCCGCCCGCATCGCCGGTGGTTCGATCCCGTGGTCAACGGCGTTGCGAATCAGGTGCACGAGTGCCGGCCTGATCACCTCGAGGACGGCGCGGTCAACGTCAATGTTGCCGCCTGACAGCGTCAGCTGGACATCGCGGCCAAGCTCGCGGGCAAGATCGCGCACGGCCCGTGGCAACGGGTCGAAGGCCAGCGACAGCGGAGCCGTGCGAGCCTGCGAGATGTCGTCGGAAAGCTCGCGCGTTGCACGCCGCAGGCGGGCGAGCGGCTGCTCGGTAGCGTCGCGTATCGCGCCGGCTCGCGAATCGTACTGGCGCGCTGCGAGGTCAGCCGCCTCCGCCGCGGCGGTCATTTCCCCAGTGGCGTGCTCGAGGCCGACGCGAGCTCGCTCTAGCTCGCGCATGGAGCCGACGAGGCGTGTCAGTTTCGCGACCGAGACGCGGACCGTGGAGTCTGCTGCGATCGACGGCTCCGTTTGTGCTGGCTTGGGCTGGTTCTCCGCGCTGGTTGGCGCGTCGGGAATCGAAGCGGCCTGATCTTCTGCGGTCGGCTCGCCGCTCGCTGGCGGGCTTTTCGCGGCGCTGAGTTCGTCGCAGAGCGCGGCGACGTTCACGCTGGCTGCCGACCCGCCGCAGGCTGCGTCGACGAGCGCCTCGATTGCGTCGAGCGCACGGTATCCGAGGTCCACGGTCTCGGCGCCGAACTCGCGCCGCTCGGTTGCCCCGTCAAGCAACGTCTCCAGCGCGTGCGCGATCCGATCTACCGGTTCCAGCTCGATCGCTCGGGCGCCGCCCTTGAGGCTGTGGGCGGCGCGCATCATCTCGTCTATCCGTCCGGCGCCGATTGCGGCGTCGGTGTCTGCTTCAAGCGCCTCTAGCCCTTTCGAAAGTACGCCAAGTTCATCGCGGGCTTCGCCGGCAAATGTCGTCAGCAGCTGCCGCTGCAGCTCGGCGTCGGGGCGGAACGCCTCGCTCACAATCGTCCTTGGAGTCTTGGGTCTGCTAGCAGCAGCGTCGTGTCAATTAGTCGCGGCTGCCCTGGCGGAGCCGCCTGCAGCCAATCGGAATCCTCAGGGCCGCGGCGAATGGTGGCGCCATCGGCCGCAGGCAGGCTGCTTGCTCCCTTGATCCCCTCGCAGAGCAGTCCGTACTGAAGTCCGTTGCCGCTGACAGCGACCAGCAGTCCGTTGCTCGTCGCCGCACCGCCGAGCAGTACGCCAAGGTCGATAACTCCGATCAGGTTCCCGCGTAGATTCGCCACCCCAATCCACCCTTCGCCTGCCGAAGGCAGTGGCGCTATCTGGGCGTCGGCAATGATCTGGATTAGATCCTCCTGGCGTAGCGCATGGCCGCCCGGAAGAAGCTCCAGCACTTTCGCCGCATCGCCGGTCATCTGCTCACTCGTTGGTAAGCGTGGTGGCTAGCTCGCGCAGGCGCTCCGCAAGGTGGTCGAGCTCGGCTGCCGACTTTGAGGATTCGTGCGACTCACTCCGCAGTTCCTCAGCGCGCTGCGCAGCAGTGCGGGTGCTCTCAGCAATCTTGCCGAGCGCCTCCACCTGTGCAGGCGCTGCTTCGGCAATCCCGCGTGTCGCCGCCTCAGCTTCCTCGTTTGCGGTCGCCAGTTGATCGATCGTTGCAGCGGCTCGCTCGGCACGCTCGCGGCCGGTTCGCACCGAGGCAATTCCCTGCTCCGAGGAGCGCTCTGTGTCACGAGCAGCCTTGTCAATCTCGCCGAGAATCGATCGAATTTGGGCGGCCGCACGCTTCGAGCGCTCAGCTAGCATCCGCACCTCCTCGGCGACGACTGCAAATCCTGCGCCCTGTTCGCCTGCCTTGGCCGCTTCGATCGTCGCGTTGAAGGCCAGCAAGTTTGACTGGTCGGCAATGCTGGAGACGGTCTGGACAATCTCGCCAATCTGGGCGGTCTGGGTGGCAAGGTTCGCGATCTCGGTTGAGATGCCGCTGACGCGCTCGTCTATTTCGCTCATCGTGCGGCCAACCTCGGCCGCAGCGCGCAAACCCTCTTCGCTCGCGGTCGAGGCGCGCCCTGCCTGCTCGGCTACCATCGCGGCCGCTTCAGCGATGTGATCTCCACGGATCCCCATCTCGGCGACCAACTCGGTCATCTGTTCCATCGAGGCAAGTTGCTGTTCGGCCCGCTCCTCGGTGAGCCGTGCGCGCTCTCGGCTGGCCTCGGCGCTGGTCTGCATCGCTTTGGCGCCGTCCTCGACTTCAATCGAGCTTGCGCGCAGTCGCTCCGCCCGCCGCGTCAGCGCGCGGCTCACCACCAGAGCAAGCAAGCTTGCTAGGAGCGCAACGACGAGCGTCGCCACGATCAGGACTTCGCGTAGGTAGGTGGAGTCTGTTAGCGCGGCGCTTGTCGGCTCCGTGACGATCGACGTCCACTCGAGTGGTGGCGTGCCGATGCGCTGATCCATCGGCGCGTAACCGGCAACGATGTCGCCGGGGAGGGCTGTGCTGTGCTGGAGGTCTGTGTCGTAGCCGGCGACCTCCGAGTCGATCATCTCCTTGACCACCGGGTCACGGATTAGGTCGGCACGGAGATCAACTTCGCCTCGCGGCCCGAGCAGTAGTTGCCCGTCCTTATCAACGACGTAGGTGAGCTGTTGCTCGCTCTCCTTACGCTGGGCTTGTCCGCTGAGGATGCGTCTTCCGATCGTCGCTGACGCCTCCCAGTTCAGGAATACGGCAACAACCCCAACGGCCTTCCCGCGACGCATCACGGCGATGGCGCTGATCGGGGTCAGTGGCGCGCTGCCGGTTCCTTCGAGTCGGCCGATCAGCGGGCGCGGCTCGATTGTCTGGGTAACGATCTTCTGCGCTCCGTTGCTTGCATTGCGCAGTGCGATCTTGAACCAGCTCGGCTTGCCGGTCTGCTTGCCACGGAAGTTTCGTGTGGCGATCCGGCCCGCGGATCCAGGCGGTCGGCGCGCAATGCCAACTACGCGGCCATTCAGTCCGACCAGAATCGCTTGGCGGTAAACGGGGGCGAAGGCGTTGACCTCGCTGGTCAGACGATCATCGGCGGCGGCGCCGGTCATCGCTTTGATCGCCGCGCCGCTAGCGAGCGAAATGGTCACCTGCTCGGTCCGCTCGATCTCGGCGTCAATCGCAACCATCGCGCTGATCGCTGCGTCGCGCACCGCCTGTCCATCGTCGCGGGTAACGATTCTCGTCCCTTGAGACCAGGCGAAGAGCGCAACCGCGAGGGTCGGTAGCACCGCGATGCCAACCAGCAGCCACGGCAGGCGCCTGCGTGCGGTGAGCCACCGAGTCACGCGCAGTCCTTGATCCGGACCTGGGTCGGGCGGCGCGGCCTCTCTCTCCTTGTCGGCCATCACCGGCAAACTATCAGCGAACCGGCCCGCCGATCACGGTCGATCGAACGACCAGACCCCAAGCGGCTTGTCGCGCCCGCGGATACTGACCTCCTCCACGAAGACGAGGTCGCTTGGTGGGTTGGTGAGCATCTCCTGAGTTGTCTGCGAGCAGTAGAGCTGGTGCGGCGTTCCTTTGGTCATCGCTTCAAGCCGGGCGGCGGTGTTCGTAGTGTCGCCAAGCGCCGTGTACTCAAGGCGCTTTTCGGAGCCGACGTTGCCGGAGATCACGCCGCCGCTGTTGAGCCCGATCCCGATCCGGAAGCCCTCGCCGAGGCCCTGCTCCTGCATCCAAGCGCTGAAGCGCGGCAGGTGTACGTCGAGCATCGCTCTCGCCGCCCTCAGCGCTCGGTCGGCATGATCCTCCTGCTCGAGTGGTGCGCCGAAGACGGCCATGATGCCGTCGCCCATGTAGGAGACGATCGTGCCCTCCTCGTCGAGGATCGCCTCCGACATCTCGCCGAGGTACTCATTGACGACGTCGATCACTTGCTCGGGCGTCTGGTGTTCGGAGAACTCCGTGAACCCGCGCAGGTCGGTGAACATCACGGTGGCAGTTCGGTCAACACCGCCGAGCCTCACCGCTTCGTCACTGCTGCTGATGATCTGCTCGGCGACCGATTCCGGCACGAAGCGGCGGAATGCGTCCTTCAGCTTCCCGTAAAGCCTCCCAATTTCGGCCTGTTGCTCGGCGATCGTGCGGTGCAGCTCGGTGACGCGCTCGGCCGCGATCAGACGAGTTGAGAGTGCGACCTGATCGAGCGGTTTGGTCAGATAGTCGTCGGCGCCTCCTTGCATTCCATCGATCACCTCCTCGGAACTGTCGAGCGCGGTCAAGAGGACGACGTAGATGTAGCGGCCGTCTATGTCGCTGCGAATCTTTCGGCAGAGCTCATCGCCGCCCATTCTTGGCATCACACGGTCGCTGATGCAGACGTTGATTGTCTCGTCGGCCTGGAGCAGCTCCCAAGCTTCGAGGCCATCCTCCGCCGTTAGCGGTTCGTGGCCAAGCGCCGCCACCGATCGCTCGAGCAGCAGCCTCCATGTGGGGGAGTCGCTGGCGCATAGAACCCGCATCGCTGCGAGCCTACCGCCGTGCGCCTTTCGAGCAGCAGCTACTTAGACCGCTACAGGGATCGTGCGGTACTGGTTGAGGAAGGTCGAGCTGAGCCGCGTTGGCTCGCCGTCGAGCCTCATGTCGGGGAAGCGGCGCAGCGTCTCCTCAAGCCAGATCTTCATCTCTAGCCGTGCCAGCCCGGCGCCGAGGCAGAAATGGCGGCCGCCGCCGCCAAATCCCTGGTGCTCGTTGAGCGTGCGGCTAACGTCGAAGTGGTGGGGGTCGTCGAAGACGCTGGCGTCGCGGTTGCCGGAGACGTACCACATCAACACCTTGTCGCCTTCGGCGATCGGCTGGCCGGCGATCTCGGTGTCCTTTGTGGCAGTGCGGCGCATGTAGGCGAAGGCGGGGTGGACGCGGACGAACTCCTCGACCACCTGCTCGGTTGGCACCGCTCCGCTCTCGACCAGCTCCATCTGCTCTGGATCCAACAGCAGGCTCAAGAGCCCCGAGCAGAACGTTGCGCGCGTTGAGTCGTTGCCGGCCACCATCAGCAGGAACCAGAACATGCAGATCTCTTCCACTGTCAGCTTCTCACCGTCGACTTCAGCGTCGAGCAGCGCGCTGGTGAGGTCGTCTTGGCGCTCTTCGCCGCGTGCTTCGACGAGGTTCCAGACGTACTCGAAGACCTCTTTCAGCGCCACCCAAGTGTCAGCCATGTCACCGACCACGCGCGGGTCTTCAAAGGCGGTTGTGCGGTTGGTCCAGTCGACGAGCTTGTCGGCATCTGAGCGGGGCGCACCGAGCATGTCGCCGATCACCATCGCTGGCACGTAAACACCGACGTCCTGAACGAGGTCGATCTTGCCGTCGGGGTGGCGCTCAAGTGCGTTGTCGTAGACGAGGTTTACGATCTCACGGATTCGATCTGCGTGGTCAAGCGAGCGCTTCGGCGTGAACGCTTTCTGCACCAGTGCCTTGAGCCGGTCATGGCGCGGCGGATCCTGCGCAATCATCATCATCCGCATGAAATAGAGCGGCTCGTCGGGGGCGTCGTCGGGGATTTGGTCGTCGGGCAGGAACTGGTTGACGGCGAGGATGCCGCCCATCTCCGATGAGAAGGTCTCGAAGTCGCGGCCGACGGCGGCGATCTCTTCAAACCGCGTTACCGACCAAAAGCCTTTCTCATGGGCGAAGCCTTCGAGCGGGCTCCAGTGAACCGGCTGCTCGTTGCGTAGCCGCTCAAAAACTTCGTGTGGCGGGCCGTCCTGCCAGAGCGAAAGGTCGCTGAGGTCGATCTGGTCTAGGTCCGTGCCGGCGGTCGTCGTCATCTAGTTCAAGCTCCTGAGCGGAATTGACAGTGTGTCAAATTATTACTTTAGCGGATCAAACGGCGAGCGTCCAGCAGCTACCTGCGTATCGTATGGCGAGTGTTAGGAGTCGCTCTAGCAGCACTTGCTCTGGCCGCTGGCGGTCACGCCGCGGAGTCGCAGCGGCCGCCGATAGCTTGGGACTCAATCCCATACTCGGCAAAGCGCAAGCGTCAGATGGCCGCTTATTCAACGCGCCACTATGGCTCCAGTCGCTACGGCCTTCACGACCCGAAGGTGATCGTCGAGCACCTGACCGAATCGTCGACCTACGGCCCGATCTGGACGATGTTCGCCCAGAACGTCGCCGACAACGAGCTCCATGAGCTGCCAGGGGTCTGTACACACTTCGTGATTGACCAGAACGGCAAGATTCACCAGCTGGTGCCGCTGCGTTTGATGTGTCGTCACACCGTCGGCCTGAATTGGACGGCAATCGGGATCGAGCACGTCGGCTTCAACCCATCCGATGTGCTCGACCGCCCGAAGGTGAGGGCAGCTTCACTGCGCCTGACGAACTGGCTGCGCTGCCGCGAGGGGATCAAAGTAAGCAATGTGATCGGGCACAACGAGAGTCTGAAGTCGCCCTACCACTTGGAGAAGGTCAGGCGCCTGCGTGGCCAGACACACGACGACTTCCCGACCAGTGCGATGCGCAAGTATCGAGCGGCGCTGCGCAAGCTGACGTGCTGAGCGCTGCGCGCGTCAGCTTCCTCGGCCACTCCACGGTCGCGGTCAAGGACTCCGGCGTGCAGCTGCTGACCGACCCACTGCTGCGCGGGCGGGTCGGTCATCTCCGTCGCCATGGCGCAGCGGTAGCGGCAGCGTCTTGGGCCGAGCTCGACGGTGTGCTGCTCTCGCACCTCCACCACGACCATTTTGATCGCCGTTCGCTCCAGCTGCTCAGCCGCGCCACGCGGATCGTCGTGCCGCGCGGTGGCGGCGCGCTGCTACGGCCGCTTGGTTTCACCGCCGTGGAAGAGGTCGTCAGCGGCGACCGCGTCAGCTTCGGGGCGGTCAGCGTCAGCGTCGTCCACGCCGAACATGCAGCGGGCCGTGGGCCGCGCAGGAGCCACAACGCGCAACCGGTCGGCTACGTGATCGAAGGAGAGCGGCGGATCTACTTTGCTGGCGATACCGACATCTTCGACGCGATGACGATGATTGGCGAGCCATCGCTGGACCTCGCGCTGCTTCCCGTCTGGGGCTGGGGGCCGACACTTGGGCCAGGCCATCTTGACCCGCGCTCGGCGGCCGAGGCGCTGGCGCTGCTGACGCCGACGGTCGCGATCCCAATCCACTGGGGAACGCTCTACCCTTTCGCGCTGGAGCGGTTGAAGCCGGGGGCGCTGAGCGACCCACCACAACTCTTCAAGCGTTACGCCAGTGAGACTGCAGCGCAGTGCGAGGTGCGGATTCTCCAGCCTGGCGAGACGACCGAGCTTTAGCTACGAGCGCCGCGGCGGGCGCATCGCGGCCACGACCCAGGCCACCAGCACTGCCTGCAGCGGCAGCCGCGCCCAGAGCGCCGCCGGTGGGATCTTCTGAAAACTCTCAGGGTGGGTTGCCATCTCAACGTTGGCGGGGAATACGCCAATCAGCGTCAGAATCGCCAGCAGGCCGCCGGCCCGGCGCACCCGCCGTTCGGGGCAGATCAGCGCCGCCCCGGCGGCAACCTCGCAGACGCCGCTGGCGAAGATCAGCTGGTCATGGGCTGGCAACCAGGCCGGCATCATCGGCCGGTAGAGCCAAGGGCGAATGAAGTGCATCAGCCCTGCGTAGATAAAGGCCGGGCCACAGAGGAATCGGATCAGGCGCATCACGCAAGCTTAAGAGTTAGGCGGATCCGGCAGCATGAAGGCTTCGCTACCGATCGCTATCACCGGCGGCTCGCTATCGTCGGCGCGCGCCGTGATCGAGAGCGGGTGCTCGGCGCTGTCGGTTTCGAAGACGGCCATCGCGATGTTGCGGCCACCGAGCGCTGCGGCCAGCGCGCTGACACCCTCGACGAGGTGCTCGAGGCCGCCGATCGTTCCCGCGATTTCGCCGCTGATGGGATCAACGCTGAATGCAGGCAGCGGCCTCAGTTCGGGCAGCTTCGGCGCCGTCGGCTCCAGTTCAGCGCCGTGGTCGAGCAGCACTACGCGATCCCCGAGATCAACCTCGATTGCGCCGAAGCGTTCGCATTCGACCGTCGCCGGCCCCACACCTGGCTCGCGGTCAACCACTGCTACTACGCGTATCGCATTGGAACGATGCAGAAACGCGCGCAGCGTGACCACAGCGAAGTCCAGATCACCGACGCTGGCGACCACTTCCGGCCCTTCGTTTTCGGCTCCGTCCACCAGATTGACGCTATCAGTGGCGCTGCCGCGGGCTGGCCTGCGAAGCTGTAGCGGTGGGATTCTCGCTGACCGGACCAACGTTGACTCTGCGACCGCCACAGCCCGGCGACGCCGAAGCGCTGCTCGGGTTGGCAAGCGACCCGGAGGTGACGCGCTGGTTCTCGTGGGGGCCGTACACCGACATTGAGCAGCCGCGGGAGTACATCGAGCGCTGCGCCTGGCAGCGCGAGCGCGGCGAGCAGCTCGACCTCCTGATCATCGATTCCGAGCGCGGCCCGGCGGGCGTCACCGGCCTTAGCGAATTCAGCTACCGCGACCGCCGCTGCATGGTCGGTACTTGGCTCGGCGCCGACTTCTGGGGCACGCAGGTCAACCGTGAGTCGAAGGCGATCATCGCCCACCTCGGCTTTGAAATCCTTGGGATGAACCGGATCGGCTCTTACTCGAACCCCGAGAACCACCGTTCAACCAGCGCGCTTGAGGCTGTTGGCTACTCACGTGAGGGCGTGCTGCGCCAATGGCACAGACACGGAGCGCGCTACCTCGACGTGAATGTTTTCGGAATGCTGCGCGACGACTGGCGCGCCAGTGGTCAGGCTGAGATTGAAGTGAGCATCGAAGGGACGCCGCCGAGCGCGTTCCTGCAGGGCCTCTAGGCGCGAGCGCTCCAGCTGAAGCCACGGACCGCGAAGATCACGCAGGCCAGCGTCCAGACGGCGACGACGGCGAGGTCGGAGAGGTTTTCAGCGAGCGGCGCTCCGGTCACCAGCGCGGCGCTGATCCCGTTGATCACGTGCACCAGCGGCAGCGCGTTGGCGATGTCGCGCAGGAAGGTTGGAACGTTGTCCACGTCAAAGAAGACGCCGGAGATGAAGATCATCGGCAGGAACACAAGGTTGGTGTAGGCCGGAGCGGCCTCAAAGTTGGGGATTATGTGCGAGAAGGCGACGCCCATCGCGGCAAAGCAGGCGACGCCAAGAACGCTGAAAACCGCCAGCTCAATCCAGCTCTTTGGCCAGCCGAGGCCGAAGAAGAATTTGCCCGCAACGATGATGATCAGAATCTGAATCACGGCGTTGGTCGCCGCGCTGCCGATCAGCCCTGAAAGGTAGGCGCCACCGGGCAGCGGCGTGCCGCGCACTCGTTTGAGCACTCCCTGCTCGCGCAGGAACGTCATCTGCGTCGCCAGCGCGTTGAAGGTGGTCGCCATCACGCTGAGGCCAGCGATTCCGGGCACCAGTACGTCGAGGTCGCCTTGGTCGCCGCTGAATACGGCGCCGAAGAGGAAGAGGAAGATCAACGGCAGCACGAAGCTGAAAAAGGCGGCCGTCGGGTTGCGCCAGAACATCTTGCGCTCCAGCCGGTACTGGCGCCAGGCCAATGATCCGTCGCTCATTGCGCCGCCTCGCTTGTTTCGTCGGCCGTTAGCTCGCTTGTTTCGTCGGCCGTTAGCTCTAGGTAGACGTCCTCGAGCGAGGGGCGAACAACCGAGCAATCAGCGAGCCGCTCGCCGCGCGCGATCGCTTCGCCGGTCAGGCGGTGGAGCAGCTCGGTCGGGTCGTCAACCTCCGCGCTTCTCGGCGAGCCATTTTCGTCGCGCCAGCTCACGCGGTAGCGGGCCGAAGCTCCGCTGAGCGTGTTCGGCGGCCCTTCCGCGAGGATCTTGCCGCTCTTGATGATCGCAACGCGGTCGCAGAGCTGCTGTGCCTCCTCTAAATAATGGGTCGTCAGCAGCACCGTCTTTCCCAGCTCCCGCAGCCGTTTTATTGTGCCCCACGCGGCCCGCCGCGCGGCTGGGTCAAAGCCGGTCGTCGGTTCATCGAGGAAGATCAGGTCGGGGTCACCGATCAGCGCGAGTGCCAGATCAAGCCTCCGCTGCTGGCCACCTGAGAGCGTCCGCACCAGTGCCATCGCCTGAACCGCGTCATCAAGGCCGACGATCCCCAGCACCTCGTCAACGTCGCGCGGGTGGGGGTAGAGCCCAGCCCAGTGCGCAACGGCCTCACGGACGCGAACGTGGCGATACATGCCTGAGCTCTGCAGCACGATTCCGACCCGCTCGCGCAGCGCCCGCGGCCGCTCTGCCGGATCAAAACCAAGCACCGAGACGCTGCCGCTGCTGCTGGTTCGGTAGCCCTCGAGAATCTCAACGGTCGTCGTCTTGCCGGCGCCGTTGGGGCCGAGCAGCCCGAAAATCTCTCCTTCGGCGACCTCGAAGCTGACGCCGCCGACGGCCTCGTACTGGTCGTAGAACTTGTGCAGATCTTCGACCGTGATTGCTGGATCTGCGCTGGGCACCGCGCAATGATCGCAGGACGATGCTGCAATTCGGTTATCGGCTCAGCAGAGCTGCGCCGATCGCGTGATACTTAACCCGATGGCCAAGGCACGACTAGTTCCCGGACTGAGCGCGCAGACGCGCTATGCGGACGCCGCAACGGCAACGATTGCCGTCCGCAGTGACGAACTGTTCGAACATGCAGCCGGTGTTCTCGACGTAACGCAGATCGAAGCCGTTCACGCGATGCGGGTGGCGACGCGTCGCCTCCGCTCGGTACTTGAGTTCTATGAGCCGTGCCTGAATCCCGATCAGCTGGAACCGGTTCTGGAGCAGGTCTGTGAGCTGGCGGACGTCCTCGGGCAGCGCCGCGACCCCGACGTTGAGCTGCAGGCGCTCGCCGCCTTTGCCGCCGCCGCCAGCGAAGCCGAACGGCCCGGAATTGAACGCTTCATCGCGAGCACCAGCCAGCAGCAGCAGCAGGCCAACGCCGAGCTCTCGCAGATGCTCGAGCAGATCGCAGCCGACGATCTCCGCGGCCGGCTCGCCGCGCTGATCGCGCCGCCGCCCGAGCCGGTGGCAGCCCCCGAAGCGGCAGTCGACCCTGAACCGTCAGGCCAGCCGGGCGACGACGCGGCCACCGAGCCTGCGGCAGACGCGCCTGTGCCCGCCAAAAGCGGTTGGCTGCGGAGGCGATGAGGCGATGAAAGCGCGCAAGGTAAAGCAACTTGACCCCGACGGAACGCTGGCCGACAACGCGCAGCGCGTGGTCGCCGTGCGGATCGATGAGTTGTACGACTTCGTTCCGGCCGTGCTCAATCCGAAGCGAGTGAAGCGGTTGCACGAGATGCGGATCGCAGCCAAGCGCTTGCGCTACGTGCTCGAAGTAACCTCCTCGGCCTGCTTTGGCCCTTACGCACTGACGGCAACCAAGCGTGTGCGCGAACTCCAGGATCTGCTCGGAGAAATTCACGACTGCGACATTCAGCTGCCGCGTGTTGCGCAGATCCGCGCCGAGCTGAGCGCTGACGCAGTTACTGAATTAGGGCGCCGCGCCGGCGGAGCAGCCGACCTCGATCCGGCGCTCGCTTCAAGCCTGCCGCACAGCGAAGATTGGGCCGGTCTGGCTGCGCTCGAGCATTACCTAACGGTTAGGCGTGGCCTGCTTTACGACCGCTTCATCAGCGTCTGGCAGGACATCGAGCGCTCAGCGATGCGCGCCCGCCTAGAGTACGCAATAGCTGAACGGCCCAGCTTGACTACCAGCGACGCCGAACCTGCCGAAATCATCTGATGAGCGACACCGAAACACGAGCCGGCCTATCGGCGAGCCATTCGCTCGGCCTCGAGGCGCCGTTCGATGCTCGCCCGACGGCAGAGGATCCGTTCCCTGCGCCGCGCGAATCGCTGGACCTCGCCGACCCGAAGATCGCGTTCAACCGTGAACTCTCATGGGTCGATTTCAACGACCGCGTGCTGCAGCTCTCCGAGCGCTCCGATCAACAGCTGCTAGAGCGCGTCAAGTTTTCGGCGATCTACTCCTCGAACCTCGATGAGTTCTTCATGATTCGCGTCGCTGGCTTGCTTGACCAACTGGATGCCGGTGTCGGCCGCGACCGCGGCGGCTACTCGCCATCGCAGACGATTGACGAGCTTCACGAACGGATCGTCCCGCAGGTTGAGCGCCAAGCGCATCTCGTCAGTGAGACGCTACTGCCTGAGCTTGCCCAGCACGGAATTGAAGTTGTCAGCGTCAGCTCGCTTTCAGAAGAGGATCGCGCTGAGCTGGCGCAGCGCTTCAAGCGCCAGGTTCTGCCGGTGCTGACGCCGCTCGCAGTCGGCCTCGGCCGTCCCTTCCCTTACATCTCCAACCTGTCGCTAAGCCTCGCCGTGCTGGTGCGCGACCCGCAGACCGACCAGACGGTTTTCGCCCGCGTCAAAGTGCCGAAGGGTTTGATTCCGCGCTTCTTCCCGATCACTGAAGGCGAGACGCGATTCGTCCTGCTCGAGGAGCTGATTGCAGCGAATCTTCAGGCGCTCTTTCCCGAGATGGAGGTGGTCGACCACGGCTGTTTCCGGGTCACGCGCGACGCCGACTTCGACATCTCCGACGAGGCCGACGACCTGCTCAAGGCTATCGAGGCCGAGCTGCGCCAGCGTCCGTTCGGCGAGGTTGTGCGGCTCGAGCTTGAAGCTGGGATCAGCCCGGCGATCCGCGAGCAGCTTGTCGAGGCGCTAATGGTGAAGGAGCGCCAGATTTATTCGGTTCCCGGCCTGCTCGACACGACCGACCTCTGGCAGCTGGTGAAGCTCCCCGGCCACTTCGAGCTGCGTGACGAGCCGGCACCGCCGCTGACGCCGCCACGGCTTGCTGAGGCCGAGGCTGCGGGGCGCTCAATCTTCTCCGTGATCCGCGACGGTGACCTGCTCGTCCACCACCCTTACGAATCTTTCGCTGCTTCGGTTGAGCGTTTCGTGCAGGAGGCCGTCGAGGATCCGGACGTGCTGGCGATCAAGCAGACCGTCTACCGCACCTCGGACGATTCGCCGCTCGTCCCGTCGCTGATCCGTGCGACTGAGATGGGCAAGCAGGCGGTCTGCCTAGTGGAGCTAAAAGCGCGCTTCGACGAGCGCGCCAACATCTCCTGGGCCCGCAAACTCGAGCGCGCCGGCGTACACGTCGTTTACGGCATGCCCGGAATCAAGATTCACGCCAAGTGCGTGCTCGTTGTGCGCCGCGAAGGCGATGGAGTGCGCCGCTACGTCCACGTTGGAACCGGCAACTACCACCCAACGACCGCGAGGCTCTACAGCGACTTTGGCCTCTTTACTTGCGATCCGAAGATCGGCGCCGACGTCGCCGAGATGTTCAACTGCTTGACCGGCTACGGGCGCCCCGCTAACTACCGAGAAGTGCTCGCCGCGCCGACCTTCATGCTCGAAGGAATCCTTCAGCGGATCGAGCGGGTGATCGTCGCCAAGGCTGAGGGGAGCCACGCGCGGATCCAGATGAAGATGAATGCCCTAGTCCACCCGGAAGTGATCAAGGCGCTCTACCGGGCATCGCAGGCAGGGGTGCCGGTCGAGCTCAACGTGCGTGGGATCTGCTGCCTGATCCCCGGCGTCCCCGGAATGTCTGAAAACATCCGCGTCGTTTCGGTCGTCGGACGCTTCCTCGAGCATTCACGGATCTACAGCTTCGAGCACGGCGACGAGGTTGAGGTCTTCATCGGTTCAGCAGACCTGATGCCACGCAACCTAGACAACCGCGTTGAGCTGCTGACGCCGATCCACGATCCGGCCTGTCGCGCCGACGTGCTCGACACACTCGAGCGCTGCTTGGTTGACAACGTCAATGCTTGGGAGCTCCACAGCGACGGGCGCTGGTCAGCTGTCGTGGCTGGGCCGGGCGACGAGCAGCGCTCCGTCCAGCGCGAGCTAATCGCGCTGATCACGGCGCGCGCCGCTGACGCATCGGCGCAGGCGCCGTGAGCGAAGCCGAACAGTCGCTACGCGAGCGCGTTCTCGAAGCCGAGATCAAAGTTCCAACTCGCGGCAACCGCAAGCTCGCCCAGCTGATCGACGGCGTCAATGCCAGCGAGCGGATCAAATCAACCTGGTACATGGCTGGGCTCAACGCCAATCGGCTCGGAATGTCAGACCATTCTTGGGTTCACATTCAGATCGTCACCAACATTGCGCTGCGTTTGACGCGGCTGCTGGCAAAGCGGGGGATCGAGGCCGGGATCGTCGCCGATCATGGGATGACCGAGCGCGACGCCGAAGTAGTGATCGCCGCCGCGGCGCTACTCCACGACCTCGGCCTTTCGATCAACCGCAAAGACCACGAGACCTACTCGCTGTTTCTCGCGGCCGACCTGCTGCCCGGGCTGCTCGAAGAGATCTACGAAGAGCCGGAGCGCACGGTGATCGCTAGCGAAGCGATGCACGCGATTATCTCGCACCGCTCGAACGGCGAGCCGCTAACGATCGAAGGTGCAATCGTCCGCGTCGCCGACGCGCTGGACATGGCGAAGGGGCGCGCGCGGTTGCCGTTTGAGGCCGGCGAGACCAACATTCACTCGCTCTCCGCCTACGCGATCGAGCAGGTCAAGATCAGCCCTGGCCGCGACACCGCCGTGCGTGTCGAGATCGAGATGAGCAACAGCGCCGGAATCTTTCAAGTCGATGAGGGGCTTGGCCGCAAGCTGCGCGGCACGCCGCTGGAGTCGCATCTCGAAGTGGTGGCAAGGATCGAGGGCGAGCACGAGAAGCGGCTCGTGCCCGTGTTTCGGCTTTGAACGGCGGATCCGCCGCTGCCCGCCAGCGGCGCCTGACGATCATCGTCGCAGCGCTGGTCCTGATCGCGGTTGCGCTGGTGCTCTTCACGGGGCCGCTGGAACGCGGATCCAAGAGCGACGAGAGCTCTCAAGCGCAGACCGGAGCGCCAGCAGCTGACTCGCCTGCCAAACCGGCCGCCAGCGAGAGCACGGCGCCCAAGCCAGCGAGCGGCGATTACCGCGGCCCGGTTCCGATTCTGATGTACCACGTGATCAAGGCGCCGACCGCGAGCACGCCGATGGCCGAGCTTTGGACCCCGGCTGAAACATTCAAGGCGACGATCGAGCTGCTGAAGAAGGAGGGCTATCGCGGCGTCACGCTCGATCAGGTCTGGCAGGCTTGGAACGGCGGTCCCGGCCTTCCATCGAAGCCACTGGTCGTCAGCTTCGATGATGGCTACCTGAGCCACACCGTGACGGCGAGGCCAATCCTTCACGCAGCCGGTTGGCCCGGCGTGCTCAACCTCGAAGGCAAGAACATCGGCAAGGGTGGATTGACGACGACCCAAGTTGAGGGGCTGATCGCTGCTGGCTGGGAGATCGACTCGCACACGCTCACGCACCCCGATTTGACCCTCATCGACGACGCGAGTCTGAAAACCGAGCTGGTCGATTCGCGCAAACTGCTGCAGCAGAAGTTCTCAATCCCCGTCAACTTCTTCTGCTATCCGGCCGGCAAGAACGACGCCCGCGTACGCGCCGCCGTCGAGGCCGCCGGCTACAAAGGCGCCACCACCGTTGATTCCGGCGTCGCCTCCAAAAGCGACAACCCCTACGAGCTGCCGCGGATCCGCGTCAACGGCACCGACTCGCCGCAGACCGTTGCTGGTCGCATTCGCGCTGGCAGCGGCGCCAGCGGCGGTTACTGAGCTGGTCTAGGCGCGACGCGCGATCAGGGCGTCAGTGGCGACGGCGCCGTGCTCGCTGACGATCACAGGATTACATTCGACCAGCTCCAGCCCGTCGGCGAGCAGCAGCTCGCCGACGCCAGCGGCAAACTCGGCCAGCGCACCGACCGCGAGCTTCACGCCACCTCGGCCACCGTCGAGCAGCGCGGCGCCGCGCAGGCCGCGGATCTCAGTCTCTACCTCGCTGGCTGAGGCGGGCAGCGGGATCACCGCGACGTCGCTAAGCAGCTCGGTCCAGATTCCGCCGAGGCCGACGATCAGCGCCGGCACGACCGCGTCACTCCTTGCGGCGACGATCATTTCGGCGCCCGGCTCGGCCATCGCTTCAGCCAGTACCACGCCGGCCTCGGCCGCCGGCAGCGCGCTCAATCTGGTGTACGCGGCGCGCACGTCGGCCTCGGTTTGGAGATCGAGCGCCAACGCTCCCAGCTCACTCTTGTGACGCAGCTCGGGCCCGGAGATCTTCATTACCAGCCGCCCGCCGAGCTCGCGGAGCGCCGCGACCGCGGCGTCTTGATCGGCGACGATGAGCCCTTCCGCTGCGGCCAGGCCATGCTCGGTCAGCAGCGCCTTCGCCTGATGCTCTGAAAGCCACTCCAGCTCGTCGCCTTCGCGGCTGGCAGCGGCGCGCTGGCAGGTCGCTCCAATCATCGCGATCCGACCCGGCGAAGGTGGCTCCTTGACCAGCTCGGCGATCGCCCGCAGCCCGGTCTGGAGGCCGGCTAGCGCTGCGACGCCGTCCCCCAGCAGCGATTCGGCAACGTCGTCGGGCATCAGCTCCGGCAGCGTTGAGCAGACCAGAAGCTGCGCCGGGCAGTCGCTCGCAGCGCGCACGCCCTCGATCGCCTGCGCCCACGATTGGGCGGCGTCAACGTCGAGCCCGTCGGGCTGGTCGTAGAGCACCAGTACGCGGCCGATCCCGGGGTCGTCGGCGAGCGCCCGCACTAGCGCCTCAATCGCCTTTGGGTCGCCCCAAAGCAGCGAGGTGTAGTCGAGTGGGTTGGCGGCCGTCGCTGCGCCGGGGAGCAGCGCTTCTAACCTCGCCACGGTCTCGGGCTGCAGCGGCGGCAGCGAGACGCCGATCTCGGCGGCGAGGTCTGCGCAGACGCTGGAGTCTCCGCCGGAGCAGGTCATGACGGCAACGCCCGGGGCCAGTCCGCCGCGGGTGCAGGTCGCCATCGCCTTCGAAATCTCAAGCAGTTCGTGCGGGTCGCGCGCCCAGGCGGCGCCGGCTGCCTGCGCCATCGCTTGAAAGATGCGCTGGTCACCGGCAACGGCGCCGGTATGAGCTTGCGCTGCCGCGGCGCCTTGCTCAGACGAACCAGCCTTTAGGATTGTGACCGCAACATCGGCTCTCGCGCAGGCCTCGAGCGCTTGGCACCAGCGGACGCCATCGCCCTCAGCTTCCAAGTAACAGGCGACCGATCGGACTCCGTCAAGCTCGCAGAACGCTTCCAGATAGTCGGCTGCGTCGAGCACCGCCTGATTGCCACTGGAGACGACGGTGTGGAGTCGCAGGCCGCGTCGCGACGCGATCGCGTTGACGGCAACGTTGCCGGACTGCGACACCAGCGCCACGGGTCCGCTCTCGCGCGGGCCGACCATGTCACCCCAGAGCGCAAAGTTAGCCGCCATCGAGACGATCCCGTTGCCGTTCGGCCCGCAGACGGGAAGATCGTGGGCCGCGGCGGCAGCAATCAGCGCAGCCTCATGCTCTGCGCCCTCACTCGACTCAGAGAATCCGGCCGCAAAGACAACCGCGCCGCCGCAGCCAAGCGCGCCGGCCTGCTCGATCACCGCTGCAACGTGCTCGGCTGGGATTGCGACGACTACCGCATCTGGCGGGTCAGGCAGGTCGGCCAGCGAGCCAACGCAGTCGAAGCCGTGAACTCTGTCGCGGCCGGGGTTGACGGCGTAGACCTGACCTTCGTAGCCGAGGCGCTTTAGGTTCAGCATCGCTTCGCCGCCGTAGGAGGCGGCGCGTTCGCTGGCGCCGACGACGGCGATCGACTTCGGGTCCAGAAGGCGGCTGAGGTCCACTACTGGATTACTCGCTCAACGCCGCGGCGCTCAAGCGAGCGGGCGATGATCAGCCGCTGAATCTCGCTCGTGCCTTCCCAGATGCGATCAACACGCAGCTCACGCCAGAAGCGCTCGGCAACGTTGCTGCGCATGTAGCCGCGGCCGCCGAAGATCTGCAGGCAGCGGTCGGCGCAGCGGTTCGCTGCCTCGCTCATGAACAGCTTTGCCATCGACGATTTGGCGTGAATTAACTTCGGGTCGGCGCCAGCGTCAGCCAGGCGAGCGGTGTAGAGGCCGAGCAGTCGGCCGGCAGCCACATCGGCGGCCGAGTCGGCAAGCGGGAACGAGACCCCCTGGTGGTCGATGATCCGCGAGCCGCCTTGTTCGCGGGCTATCGCCCAAGCCGTCGTCTCCTCGATCAGCCGCGTCATCGCGCCCGAGCAGCGTGCTGCGATGCCGAGCCGTTCCTCTGAGAACCATTCCTGCTGCAGCTTGTCGCCGCCGCCGAGGCCGCCGATGATCGCGTCGTCGCCGACCTTCACATCGTTGAAGCTGATCGTCGGGTGCCCGTGGGGGTAGGTATGTGTGAACGGCGGATTGTCAATAACTTCGATGCCGTCGGCTTTGGCATCAATCAGGAACAGTGTGCCCTGCGGCTCGCCGCCGACGATCGCATTGGCCATCACGATGAAGACCGCGGCCACGTCGCCGTAGGTGACGAACCACTTCTCGCCACTGATCGTCCAACCGTCACCGTTCTTGACCGCCGTTGTAGTGATTCCTGAGGGGTCGGAGCCGGCGTGCTCTTCGGTCACGGCGTAGGCGTCATGAGTCTCGCCACGAAGCCCCGGCAGCAAGTACTTCTCGATCTGCTGCGGCGAGCCATGGGCGAGAACGTTATAGGCGGTAGGCATGTGCCAGGAGACGGCGTTGGTGATCCGCCCAAGCTGTTCTTCGACGAGGAACCACTCGACGTGGCTCCAGCTGTTGCCGCCGTGCTCAGCTGCGTGGAGGCCGCCGCTGAGCTTGCGCGCCAGCGATTCGCGCTTGATCGTCTCCAGCGCCTCGTCGGGCAGGCGGCCGCCGCTGAGCTCAGCTTCAATCTCAAGTGGCTGAAGGATCTCGTCGGCAAACTTCCGCGCGCGGGATTGCAGCTCAAGTTCGGCGGCGCTGAGACCAAGCACCTCCGCGGGCTGCGGGCTATTGGCTGCTGCGGCGATCATTCTCTTCCTCCAGTCGGGATTAGACTGCGTTGGAGCATGTCAAAGCGGGACCAAATCCTTCAAGCGGCAGTCAAGCGTATTGCCAAAGAGGGCACCGACGGCGTGCGGGTGACCGGCGTCGCCAGCGAGGCAAGCGTTTCGACGGCGCTTGTTCACTACCACTTCGAAACGCGCGACCTGCTGCTTGCCGAGGCGATTGAGTACTCGTACGAGCACGCCGCGCAGATGCGCGTCGGTGAAGAGCTCGGCGAGGATGCAACGTCGGCGCAGCGGCTGGCGGAGATGATCAACATCTGCCTGCCTACCTCAGAGGCGCTTCACGACGATTTTGTGCTCTGGGTGGAGCTTTGGCTGCGCGCTGCGCGGGAGCCCGATCTTCGCGATTTTGGCGCCCGCCTTTACGCCAAGCTGCACGATTGGTTTGTCGACGAGCTGCGTGCCGGAGTGGATGGCGGCGAGCTCACCGTGGCCGATGTCGACCGCACCGCCGACGATCTGATCGCGCTGATCGATGGCTACGGAATTCGCGTCTTGATCGGTGACCCGGCAGTGGGCGTCAACCTCGCGCGCGAGCAGATCTGGGCGGCGATCGCGCCCGATCTCGGTCTCTGAAGTAGGTGGCCGCGCTAAGCGGCGGCCGTGTCTGCCTGATCAGCGGTTTCGCCCGTCGCCTTTTCCGGGCTGTCGTCCAGCACGCGCAGGTTGGCGGCGCGCAGATAGACGGCAACGGCGTTGCCTTGATGGTACTCCGGCGACTCACCGTCGCTTGGGACCGTTGCGCGAATCAGATCGCCGTTGGCTAGGCGAACGCGAACGTCTTGATGGAAACCCATGTAGACGACCTCTTCGACCATCCCCGGCACGCGGTTCTCGCCGTCGGCGCCTTGCGGCTCCAGCTTCACGTACTCGGGGCGGATCATCGCCTTGCCGACCCCTGCCTGCTCGGGGCTGCTGTTGCTCCTCAGCGTGAAGTTACCGAGCATCACTTCGCAGTGATCACCGGCTGCGCGCGCCTCAACGTTGAGCAGGTTTGCTGAGCCGAGGAAGTTGGCGACGAAGGCCGTATCCGGCTCCTCATAGAGCTTCGCCGGCACGTCACATTGCTCGATCTTTCCATCCTTCATCACGGCGACGCGGTCGCTCATCGTCAGTGCCTCGTCTTGATCATGGGTTACGTAAATGAAGGTCACTTCGAGCTGCTCTTGGATCCGCTTGAGCTCAACCTGCAGGTCGAGCCGCAGACGCGCATCGAGCGCGCCGAGCGGCTCGTCGAGCAGTAGCACCGGCGGTTCCAAGACCAACGCACGCGCCAGCGCCACGCGCTGCTGCTGCCCGCCTGAGAGCTCTGATGGGCGCCGCTCACCGAGCTCGCCGATCTGAACCATCTCCATTACCGCGTCAACGCGACGCTTCGCCTCGTCCTTGCCGACCTGCTGGTAGCGCAGGCCGAAGCCGACGTTCTCAGCGACCGTCATGTGCGTGAACAGCGCGTAGTGTTGGAAGACGGTGTTGACGCGGCGCTTGTGCGGCGGCGTCGATGACATCTCAACGCCGTCGAGCAGGATCTGGCCATCGGTTGGCCGCTCGAAGCCAGCGATCATTCGCAGTGTCGTTGTTTTGCCGCAGCCTGAGGGCCCGAGCATCGTGAAGAACTCGCCCGGCGGGACGTGCAGGCTGATCCCGTCGACCGCAACCACGTCACCGTAGTTCTTGACCAAGCCTTCGAGCCGGATATCGCCTTCACTCATCGTCCACCCCCAGAATCGATTGAGGCGATCTGTTCAATCGCCGAACCACGCTTCTCGCCGCGAGTCATGAATCGGAAGACGCCGTACGCGAGTACCAGTGCCAACAGTGTGAACAGCAGCATCAGCGTCGCCAGCGCGTTGAGCGAGGGCAATGGCGCGCCGCGTGCCTGCGCGTAGATGCGCATCGGAACGGTCGTAGTTTCGGCGCCCGAGGCCAAGTACTGGCTGACGACGAAATCGTCGATCGAGAGCGCGAAGACGATCAATAGGCTGGCTGCGATCGCCGGCGCCAGCAGCGGCAGCAAGATGCGCCAGATCACGGCGAGGGGAGGGGCGCCGAGGTCGGCAGCGGCCTCCTCAACATCGGGGCCGATCGTCACCAGTCGGCCGCGCACGATCACGACGACGAACGACATTGAGAAGGTCACGTGGCCGATCGCCTGGGCGGTGGTGCCCAGCCCAATTGTCGAAAGCAATGTCGTAAAGAGCAGGAAGAGCCCCACTGCGAAGACCAGCTCCGGCGTCACCAGCGGCAGCAGTGCAACGACGTTCGACGGCCCTGAGCCGCGCCCGCGCCAACGCTGCAGCCCGATCGCCAGCATGATTCCCAGCGGCGTAGCGATCAGCATCGCCAGCCCGGCCAGCAGCAGGCTGTGTGTGAGCGCGTCCTGCAATGTCGGGTCGCCAAAGACGCTGAAGTTGGAGTCGCCGAAGAACCACTTCAGCGACCATCCATCGATCGAGGTGCGCGAGCGGCCTTCATTGAAGGCAACGCGGATCGCAAGTAGCACCGGCAGTAGCGACCAGAGGATGTAGACCCAGGTGATGCCGGTAAGCCAGCGAGGCTTGCTCCACGGGTTACCGAGTGAGAACCGTGGACGCTCCGCTGCCGCAGCAGTGGCGCCCTGTTCGGCCGCTGCGGCACTCATGCCGCCTCCGCTCCTTGCTGGCGGCGCAGCGTGCGCAGGTAGTAGAGCATGAAGACCAGCAGCACCGCCGACAGCAGGATCGTTATTGCTGACCCGAGCACCTTATCTGGCCCGCCTTGGATGTAGTTGTTGATTGTGTTGCCGATCATGCTGGTCGAGGGCGACCCGCTCATCAGCGTCTGCGTGTAGTAATCCCCAGCCATTGGCAGCGCGACGAGCACCAGCCCGGCGAGAATCCCAGGTTTCGACATCGGCAGGATCACGCGCCAGAAGGAGCTCGGCGGCGGTGCGCCAAGATCGCGCGCGGCTTCGATTACACGCTGGTCGATGCGATCCAGCGAAGCAAACAGCGGCAGGATGAAGAACGGCACGTACCCGTAGGTCAAGGCGATGATGACGGTGATCCCTTGGCCCCCGAGCCAATCGGTTCCGTCGAGCAGACCAAGCGACGAGAAGAGCGAGTCGATTGAGAGCGCGCTGAGGATCTTCGAGCCGTAGCCGTCCGGAGCGAGCAGGTTGGTCCATGCGAACATTCGCATGATGTAGGAGATCCAGAACGGCAGGATTAGGAGCACTACGACTAGTCCGCGCCAGCGGCCAGCGTGGCGCGAGGCGTAGTAGGCGACCGGGTAGCCGATCAGCAGAGCGCCAATGATCGCCGCTGCAATGTAGATCACGGTGCGCACAACTACGGGCCAGTTCTGGCCGCCAGGGATCACCGACTGGATTGCCTCGGTCAGGTAGCCGACGTTCCAGGTCAGTGGGTTCCAGTGTGGAACCGGCTGGTAGAGACTGTTGACGTTACCCAGTCCAACACTAATTACGGCGTAGAAGGCGACGACGAAAAAGAGGCCGAGCCAAGCCATGCCTGGCGCGGCGAGTAGACCCCAGATCCTACGCCTCGTCATCTCAGCCAGCGCGGAACTTCGACCAGGCCTTCTCCCAAGCTTGCTCACCGTCGGCGGTCAGCGTCATAAAGCCGTTGCCTGTTGCATACGCTTCCTGGGTAACTACCGCATTGCTCAGCGACTTCGGCAGTGTTCCCTCGTCGAAGAGCTTTGCCGCGTTGAGCGATTTCTGTGGCGGCTGGTAGCCGACGTAGTTGACGAAGTTGTCGTAGGCGACCTGTGGTTCCATCATGTAGTTGAGGAAGCGGTGCGCGATGATTGGCTTCTTTGAGGCGGCCGCGACGGTCATGATGTCGTTGAAGACCGGCCCGCCTTCGGCCTGGTACCAGTACGACAACACCGATGCTGGCGTGCCCTTCGGCAGATAGCTGATTGCGCCTGAGAGAAGGTCGCCGGACCACATCTGCCCGATCGTGATGCGCCCGGCTGGGAGCGTCTCGTAGGCAGAGATCTGCACCTTCGGGCGCACGTTCGCGGCCAGCTCCTCGAGGCCGGCTAGCGCGCTGTTGACGAGCGCCGCTGAGCCGGTGTTGATGTCTGGCTGACCATCACGCAGCATCGCCATTCCGAGCGCTTCGCGCTTGTCGTCGAGCAGCTGAGTCTTGCCGCGCTGGCTGGTCGCATCCCAGAGTGCGTTCCAGCCGGTCTCAAGACCGGCGGGATCGACGTCAACCTTGTCGTTGCGCCAGCCGATCCCGGTTGTGTACACCACGTAGGGAACCGTGTAACGCGACTCAACGTCGTAGAAGGGACTATGGATCTCTTCCCAGATGTTCTTCTGAAGGTTCGGCACCAGCTCCGCGTTGAGCGGCTGGAGCAGTTTGCGGCCGACGAGCTTTGATAGCTGGTCGGGAGTCGAGAAGATCACATCAAAGTCAAGGCCAGCTGTGCTGAGTTTCGCGAACGCTTCATCGACGCTGTCGAAGGTCGTCACTTTTACCTCGACGCCCTCTTGCTTTCCGAACGCCTTCAGCACGTCAGGGTTGAGGTAGTCGGCGTAGTTATAGATTTTCAGCACGCCGCCGGTCTCCGGCTTGGTCGATGCCGACACCGGCTCCCGGAAGCGAGGAAGGGTTACTGGATAGTCACGCCGCGCTAGTGGAATCCCTGCCGAGTCGACAGGGCCTCCGGCGGTTGGATCGCCAAGCAAGCCGGGTCCTCCGCTGGAACCGCTGTCCGACGTCCCGGGCGAGGTCGTGCTCTCGCACCCGGCGAGACCCGCGAGCGTCGCTGCGCCGAGCGCCGCGGCGCCGGAGCGGGCGATGAGGGAGCGGCGTGAGAGGCCGGTGTCGTTGTCTTCATTGGTTCTTGACAGGACTCCATTACTACCGCGCCGAAGGTGCGGCTGTCAAACGGAACCCAGTCCGTTGCCCGCGCTGACTCCCGCCTCGCCGCCGCGCCTAAACGGCGTCTACTGCAGGCGCTGCCGCCACCGTGAGGCCTTCGAGCGATGCGGTGAAGTGCGCGAGCCGACGCAGCTCAGTGCTGTAGCCGACGAGGCGGATCAGTCTGCGGCTGTCGGCAGATTCGTCGGTGATCAGATGTTCGGTCTCTTGCAGCAGCGCGTGACAGAGGGCACTCTGATCCGGGAACTCGCCGATCGGTTGTAATGAACGGATCGCGGGGGCGGCTGCGGCAAGTTGCTCGGCGGTCCGTGAAGCAAGTCTCTGCGCGGCGGCGGCGAAAGCCTTTGGCGGCTCAGTCCGAATGCGCCCTCGTTCTTCGAAGACCGCATCGGCTGCGCCAAGCATGTGCTGCAGAACCGACGCTACGAGAGCGGGATGGTGATCACGCGAACCTGGCTCGTGGCCAGCCTCATTGATCAGTGGGCGGAGGTTTCCGATCTCGTTGCGCAGCTCAGAGATTCGTTCCATTGCTGCGGCCGAGTCGGCGCCGGTCTCCGATGTCCAGTCAGAGGCGCTCAAACCGGTCAGGAGATCGGCGAGCTTCTCGGGTATTGCAGCGAGGCCAGCTAGGACCTTTGGACTCGCACGGTCGGGGTAGATGATCAACATCACCACTAGCCCGATCAACGCTCCGAGGAAGATGTCGAGGAATCGGATTCCGGCGCTGATCAGCGGCCCGCCGACAGGGGCCATCACCACAGCAAGCGCGCCGAGCGCCGCGATCCGCGATGCGTCGCCCAGCCCCAACAGCGCGGCAACGATGTAGCCGATCGCGATCGCGATGAAGATCTCCAATGGTCCGCTGCCAAGCAGCCAGAGGATCAGTGCGCCCGCCAACACGCCGACCAAGGTGCCGAGCGTGCGCTTGCGGATCTTGATCAACGAGCGACCGAGCGACGGCGCTTGGGAGACGATCACGGCGCTGATCGCGATGAACTTGTTGCCAATGCCGAGCAGGCCACCGACCTCGTATGCGATCAGCCCTGAAAGCGCTACGACCAGCGCTCGACGCCCGATCGGGATGAGGTTGTCGCGGTTGAACTTCGATGAGAAAGACATAACGGCTGGCGCAGCGGCACCGAACCTTAGCGGCCGATCGGGCGGCGGCCGGCTAGCGCGCAGGAATCTCGGCGCCGAGCGCTTCGAGGTAGCGATGGGCGACGATCACGTCGAACTTGTGGCCGGCGTCCTCCTGCTTCGTGTAGCGGCCTGCTGGCAGCGATCCGTCGCCGAGCCCCCTCTGCGTCAATTCGCAGACGCGCCAGTCCTCGCGGTTGACCTGATCCCAGAACTCAACGGCGTCGCTGGGGTCGAAATCGGCCGCCGTCAGCGTGCGGTCCTCGAACAGCCATTCGCAGCTCACCTCGGTGCGGTTGGGCGCTTTCGGCCAAAGCTTGTGCAGCATCACGTAGTCGGGGTGGAGCGAGACCAGCGCGTTGGGAAAGATTGCGAAGTAGAGCACGCTGCGAACGTCGGCCTCGCTGAGTCCCTCGATCGGCTCGCGGTGGTTACGGCCGCCCGCCTTGGCCATCGTTTCGGCGCTTTCGGCAAGCTCCATCGAGCCGCCGCACCAATCGCCATCGCCTTTGAGCGTCTCGCCGCTGAGGTAGTGCGATAGGCGGCTCAGCTCAGGGTGGATGCCTGGACAATGAAGGCACTCACTGTAGTTTTCGATGATCGTCTTCCAGTTGGCGTTGACGTCGTAGACAACCCCCGCGCCGCGCCTCAGTTCAGCGAGCCGGTAGCGGGCTAGATGCTTGGCCAGATCGCCGATGTGCTCGGCCGGCGCGCCAGCCTCGCCCGAGAGGTCGATCAGCACCAGCCCTTCGACAACAGCCAGCTCGACCGGCAGCAGACCCATGCAGCTGGGGTCGAAGTCGACCAGATCGTCGGTGAAAGGGGCGTTTGTCAATGAGCCGTCGAAGCCGTACGACCAAGCGTGGTAGGGGCAGCGCAGGCGGCGCACCTGCCCTTCTGGCTCGTCAACGATCTTTGCGCCGCGGTGGCGGCAGCTGTTGATGAAGGCCCGCGGCAGAGCGTCGTCGTCGGCGACGACGAGCACGCTGGTTGGCCCGACCTGAGCTGAGATGTACTGGCCGCGCTCGCGCAGCTGGCTGCTGTGGCCGACGCAGACCCAACCGGCCCGAAAAAAGTTTTCCACTTCCCACTCGAAAACCGACCGGTCGGTGAAGGCGCTGCCGGGTAGCATCGTCGCCTCCGAGAGGCGTGTGCAGGTTCGCTCAACGTCGGCTGCTGTGAAGGGGAAGGCAACTTCGGGCATCTGGGGCGCTCCTTTACTAGCACTGCAAAGCGGCAAGAAAACTATCACCTCGCACGGCTGACGACAGAATCAGGAAAACCCATTCTAGCCCTATCTTCTGCGCTCTACCAGTGAACACCCTTCATCAGGTTGGCCATCGCCAGCTGCTCAATGCTGGCTTTCTGCTCCGGTGCAGCCTCGCGGCCGGACGATGCAGCGGACTCAGGGAATACGCGGAAGGCCGCATTGAGGATCTGGTCGAGCACCTTCGGCGCCAGCGCGTAACCGACCTCAGCGGCCGTTCCGAGCTTGGTGTTGATCTGTTTCGGCTTGCGCTGCAGTGCGTCGCAGACCATCGCGCCAGCCTCGTCCGGTGAGATCGCTGGGAAATGGTCGTAGATCTTCGTCGGCGCGATCATCGGCGTGCGCACCAGCGGCATGTGGATCGTCGTGAAGGTGATGTTGTCACCGATCAGTTCTGAGCTGACGACGCGCGTCCAAGCATCGAGCGCCGACTTGGAAGCGACATAGGCACCGAAGCGCGGTGGGCTGGCCTGAACGCCGATCGACGAGATGTTGACGATATGGCCGAAGTGGCGCTGCTGCATGTGCGGAATGAAACCCATCACCAGCCGGATCGCGCCGAAGTAGTTGAGCTGCATCGTCCGCTCGTAATCGTGGAAGCGGTCGAGGCTGTTGACCAGCGAGCGGCGGATCGAGCGGCCAGCGTTATTGACGACCATGTCGACCGCAGCGTGCTGCGAGAGGATCGTCGCCACCAGCTCGTCAATCGACTCCATGTCGGAAAGGTCGGCCGGGTAGCAGTAGGCGCTACCGCCAGCCAACTCAATCTCGGCTTTGACCTCTTCGAGCTTATCGAGTGAACGCGCAACAAGCAGCGGCGTGCCGCCGGCGGCGGCGATCTCCAGCGCCGCGGAGCGACCGATGCCGCTCGAGCCACCGGTGATTACCACCGTTCGGCCGTTCAGCGCCGCGCGCAGCGAGCTGCTCGCAAAGCCGCCAGCGTCGAGGTGTTCCTCCCAGTAATCCCAGATCACCTGTGCGTAGTCGGCGAGCGGCGGAACCTCAATCCCGCTGCCGGCCAGCGCGGCATCGGTCTGCGCCGTGTCAAAAGAGCAGCTGAAGGAGGTGTGCTCCATCACCTCTGTTGGGATTCCCAGTTCGTCGAGAACGGTGTTGGCGACGGTCGTCACGCCCGGCAGCGCACCGATCAGCGCGCTGGCCTGGGCTGCCAGCGGGTTGAGCGGGCCGGCTGGCAGCCGCAGAGCGAGGTGCGGCCCCTCGGCGGCCTTGGCGAAGTCACTTAGCGCGCCGGCCGACGAAATCATCTCTGGCGATGCGAGATGGAAGGCGCTTCCGTCGAGCCCCGGCTTGTGAGCGATCTCGACAATTGCGTCAGCGACGAAGTCAACCGGGACGATGTTCGTCTCGCCGATCTCCGGTCCAACCAGCCGCAGCCAGGAGGGGAGCACATTGCGCGCGCGGCGGATCGCCTTGAAGAAGTAATAGGGGCCATCAACCTTGTCTATCTTGCCGGTCGTTGAATCGCCGATCACGACCGCTGGCCGGTAGATCCGCCATGGCACCGCGCTCAGTTCGCGCACCAGCTTCTCCGACTCAAACTTCGTCCGGTGGTAGGGCGATGGCAGCGACTGGCCCTCGTTGAACATCTGCTCGGTGAAGACGCCTCTGTAGGAGCCGGCGACGGCGACCGATGAGACGTGGTGGAGCGTTCCGGGCTGAAGCTGCGCGACGAGCTCCAACAGGTGGGCGGTCCCGCCGGTATTCAGCTCCTCGTTGCGAGCCTCCGAAGCGGTCATGTCGTAGATCGCCGCGAGGTGAAAAAGGTGATCAATTTTCCCGCGCTGCTTGCCGATCCACTCTTCGCTAACGCCCATGCTTGGCTCCAGCAGATCACCGCTGACGACCTTCAGCTTCTCTGCGCCGGGCCAATCCTGCGCCGTCGCTTCGAAGCGTTCGCGCGATCCTTCGCGGACGATTGCGTGAACCGTGTCGCCGCCGGCTAGCAGCCGCTGCACGAGGTTGCTACCGATGAAGCCTGTCGCGCCGGTTACGAGGTAGGTCGTCATCAACCCAAGTGCTACCAGCCAGCTTGCCAGCTGTCGCCGGCTGCGGCCTTGAGTCGCTTGGCGGCATCCTTACGCGCCTCTTTGCGCTTCTCAAGCCGCCACTGCATCAAACTCATGCAAAGGATGAAGAGCGGGAAGAAGGCGATCACGATGAAACCGGTCATCGTCACGACGCGGTCGGTGGCCGCACCGTAGGTTCCCTCTCCGCTGATCGGCTCCTGCGCGTCAGCTAGCGCGGCAGGCGCGATCAGCAGCAGGCTGAGCGCGGAAACTGGAAGCGCGGCGAGGACGCGGAAGGTCACGCCAAAAAGCTTATCGGATGCTCAGCGGGTCTTGATCTTCGACTTCAGGAACGGGATCACCGTCTTCAGGAAATCATTCGTTGCGGGCGCGGCGAGCAGTGGATCAAGGTGGCTCGTGGAGTTCTTGCGGTCAACGATCACGAGGCCGCCGTTGGGCACCTTCGAGCGTGCCGCGAAGTTCTTCGCCCCGTTGACGACACCGTCCCGTGAACCGGTCAGCGAGGTCTGGAAGGCGTAGTAAGGGATGTTGACACGGGCTAGGTGCCAGAGGCGCAGCCCGAGCACCTTGGCCGCCGGGTTGTTGCGGTTCAGCGAGCTGGCGCCGTCGGTGTCAACGTTTAGTCGTGCTGGGTAGTACCAGTCGACCCCGTTGGTGCCGTAGCGGTCTCCGCCAAAGCCCTTGGCGATGTGCTGGACCGGCGTTACTTCGCCGTTTTCCCAACCGCGCGGATCGCCGCTCGGGGCAAGTTGGCCAGCTCGGACCTGAATCAGCGAAAGCGCCTGCGGCGAGGTGTCACTGTCGAACGCGAAGCCAAGCGCGCCCTCATTGGTCGTCGGCACGTCGGCCTTCAGGTACGAGGGCAGGAGCGGAAATGAACCGAGCACCGAAGGTGCGTTCGGCTGTTTCAGCGCGGCCAACGCGCCGATCTGGGCGAACGGCCCGGTCGACCAGGCGAATCCCGTTAGGCCGAGCAGGTTGGCCCATGGACCGTCGGGGTCGGCGACTGTGACGTCTAGCTTGGCAAGGTCGGCGCGGGCGCCGTCCGCCGTGTCGGTTGAGTCGAAGGTTCCGGCCAGTCCGCCGTCGATCGCGACGATTCCGGCGATGTCCTTGTAGCCGGGCTTGCCGCCGAAGTCCCAAGCGGCATACGCGGCGGCCATCGAACCGCCGAGCGAGTGGCCGCCGAGGATCACCGTCTTGCCTTGCTTCTTGGCCTGCAGGATTACCGCGCGCGCGTCCTCGAGCTGCATCTTCATGCCCCAGTTCTTCATGAACTTGAAGTTCTTCGCTTGCAGCGGCGTGAACCTCTCGGTCTGCGCCGGGTTGAGCGTCCAGCCGAGGTAGTAGTCGAGCGCCTGCTGCGCCGTCGCCTTGTTGGCCAGCACCTTCTTCATCATCGAGGTGTCCTCGAGCGCCTGCTCGCGCCGATCCATCGCCCAGACCTGAAGACCGGGCACTCGTTGTGCGAGCGCAGCGCCGACGAGCGCGAAGTTTTCCGCTCCACCGTTGGTGCCGGGGATCAGCAGCAGCACCTTCTTCGCACTGCTCGGACCGTACTTGCTGATGAAGACTTTGTTGTACTTGGCGGGGGTGCCAGGCAGCGAGCCGACTTTGACGACGGTCGGCGCAGCGGCTGCGGCCGAAGTTGCGAGCGTCAGGCTGAGGGCAGCGGTGGCTAGAGCTAGGAACGTCCTAGGATTGCGCATTACGCGGCACCGTACCATCTCCTCGTGGCCACGATCACCGCTTCAGATTTAGGCAAGGACGTCGCTGGCCGTCCGCTGCTGCGTGGAGTCTCGTTCCGGCTCCAGCGGCGCGACCGGATGACGATCGCCGGGCGCAACGGCTCAGGAAAGACGACGCTGCTGCGGATGCTTGCCGGCGAGACGTCGATCGACTCCGGCGAGCTGTCGCTGGCCAAAGGCACACGGATTGCGCTTCACGACCAACGGCCGCCGCGCGAGCGCTCACTGACGCTGCGCGACTACGTGCTAAGCGGCTGCACCGAGGCCGTCGCGCTGGAAGCGAAGCTGACGGAGCTGGAGCTGAAGATGGGGGCCGGCGACAAGCGCGCCGTTGATTCGTACGCCAACGTTCAGGCCCGCTTTGAACTTGCCGGCGGCTACAACTGGCGCGACCGCGTAACCGACATCGTTTTTGGGCTCGGTTTCCATCAGCCCGACCTGGACCGTTCGCTCGAGAGCTTCTCCGGCGGCGAAATCACCCGCGGCTCGCTGGCCCGCGCACTGGCCGGATCGCCAGATGTGCTTCTTCTCGACGAGCCGACCAACCACCTCGACATCGAATCGCTCGAGTGGCTTGAGACAACGCTCGTCGAGCTCGATGCAGCGATCGTCCTCGTCGCCCATGACCGCTGGTTTCTGGAGTCGGTCGGCACCTGCGTGCTGGAGCTGGAGGCTGGCCGCTCACGCTTCTTTAGCGGCCCCTGGCACGCCTGGCGCACCGAGCAGGCGGCGCGCGAGTTGGCGCTCGGCCGCTCAATCCAGAAGCAGAAGCTGGAGATCGAGCGGATGGAGAAGTTCGTTGAACGTTTCCGCGCCAAAGCGTCGAAGGCGAAGCAGGCGCAGTCGCGCGTGAAGGCGCTCGACAAGATCCAGCGGATCACCGAGGATCCACGAGATCGACGCGAACTGGGCTTCAAGTTTGCTGCCCCGGAGCGCTCAGCGCGTGTCGTCTTTGAGCTTGAGGACGGCCGTCTTGAGGTGCCTGGTCGCACGCTGCTGCACGACGCGACGCTCTGGCTCGAGCGCGGCGAGCACGTTTCGCTGGTCGGGCCGAACGGCTCAGGCAAGACGACGCTGGTGCGGGCGCTCACCGGCGAGCAGGAGCTGACCGCGGGTCGGCTCAAGACCGGTCACAAGGTCAGCGTCGGGTACCTCAGCCAGCACGGTGAGGATCTCGAGTGGGGCGGGGCGCGAACGGTGCTGGAGGCGGCGGTCAAGCGCACCGGCCTGACCCCGAACGAAGCTCGCGCGCTGCTCGGCCGCTTCCTCTTCTCCGGCGAGGATGCGGAGAAGCCGCTAGACGGCCTTAGCGGCGGCGAGCGCAAGCGGCTCGGCCTCGCCGTATTGGTCGCCGGTAAAGCGAACGTATTGATCCTCGACGAGCCGACCAACCATCTCGACCTTGAGAGCCGCGAGTCACTCGAGGACGCGCTGCGCAGCTTTGAAGGCTCGCTCCTGCTGGTGACGCACGACCGAGCGCTGCTTGACGCTGTCGGCACGCGAACGGTTGCTGTTGAGCATCACACGCTGCGCTCCTACGCCGGCGGCTGGGCCGAGTACGCGCGCCTGCGCGAAGAGCGCGGGCCGCTGGCGCAGCTCGATGCGCCGCCGCCGCTGGCCGCCAATCGCGGCGAGGCACCGGCCGCCGCCGCGAGCGAACCGCAGCTGCGCGTGGCGACGAAGCCCGCCAGCGCCAAACCTTCGATCTCCAAGAACCGCCGCCGTGAGCAGCAGAACCTCGAGCAGAAGGTCGCCAAGGCCGAACAGCAACTTGCCGCGCTCGAAGATCAGCTTGCCGACCCAGCCGCCTGGGCCAGCGAGTACGAGTCGGCCAAGTCGCAGGCCCGCCACACCGCTGCGACGCGCACCGTCGAAGCCGCTTACGAAGAGCTTCAGCGGTTTGAGGCTGACTTGGCGGCCGCTAGCGCGGACGGACCTTGACGCGGACCTTGACCGAGTAGCGGCTCGGCGCCATCGAGATGTCGGGGTTCTTGATCTCCGACAGGCGCCCGACAAGGCGGCTCCACTGCGAGGGAGCTAGCAGGGCACGCGAGCCGACGCCACCGGTGACGCCGACGCTCGGGAAGCCAACGTGAATGTGGTCGTCGTGATCACCCATCGCGAGCGTGTTATCGGTGCCGTCGTACTGCATCAGCGTGATGATCTGGTGCGGCTTCATCGTTCCTTGAAGCGTGAGCAGCTTGCGGACGGTCTGGTCGGTGATTGACCCAGGACCTTGATTGCCGATGATTGGTACGCCGTTGACGCTGGCAATGTCGAGCGCATTGCCGGACGAGTGGTCGGAAACGTTGCCGCTGGCTGTCAAGTAGCCGTGGCCGCAGGTCAGGCTTGTGGTGGAGATCTTCAGGCCGCTGCCGGAAAGGAAGGCCATCGTCGCTAGGACGCGGCGGTTGATGATTCCGGCGCGGATGTCGTTGCGGCCGCAGTCGTAAATGTCGAGCTTTGGATCGGCGAGCACACGGCGCTCGAGCGCCTCCTTGCTCATCAGCAGGATCTGCCCGATCGTTGCCCCCTTGCCGTTTCCTCCGAGCATCGGGTTGGCGGCGCGATAGACGTTGGCCGAGGCCAGCATCTTCCAACCGTCAAGGATCGGCGTGGGGTCAATTTGTGGCGCTCCGGTTCCGGCCGGGCGAATCTCGAAGCGCAGATGAGGCGGCTGGGCGATGCCGAGCTTCTTCGCGGCTCGCTGGCTGGCGCGGTCGTTCTTGTCAGCTGCCAGCGACGCGGCGCCGATGCGGCCGAGGATCGAGCCCGCAATCACCTGCGAGCCCTTGCGCAGCGGCCTCAGGGCGACCTGATCGCGGCGCAGCGAATAAGGCGCGGCAAGGTAGCGGCCGAGCTGGCCGGAGTTGACACTCGACGTCGCTTGGCCGTCTACAGCTGCGCCGGTCACGGCAATCTGCTGCGCGCCGCCAGCGCTGTAGGAGGCGGGGCGCTGGGGCTCGGCGAAGAGCCGTTCCTTGCCCGAAGCTGCGGCGTGTGGCGCGGCCGCCGCGCTGGCTGAGGCCGTCGCCGTGGAAGCGGCTGGCGCCTCAGTGCTGCTGACCTTGAGTGGGCGCGTGTCGGGCTTCGGAACGACGTGATGGGTAGCGACCGAATCGAGTTGGCCGTATGTGTAGACGTTGCCGTAGACGTCGCGCAGCTGGACGAACTTGCCGAGCCGCTTCGAGCGGCCGATCTTCAGAACCTCACCATCCTGCACGGCGACAGCCGCCGCGCCGCTGCGGGCGTAGATCGAAACGCCCTTGGCTGAACCTTTCGAGTAGCTGTTGGCGCCGGTGACCGGCGAGCGGCCCATCGTCAGCCCTGTCAGCGCGCTAACGAGGTCGGCCGGTAGCGCGGCCAGCGCCTTCGCGCGCTCAAGCACATCGGCGACGTACCAGTCGGCGTGGTTGTAGGCGAAGATCGCTTGCTCGATGTTGGTGGAAGCACCCGAGGCTTGGAGGTAACGGGCGGCAGCGAAGATCGCGTCGACAGGATTGTTTGGATCCTTGACGCCGTCGTGGTTGGCGTCCAATCCGTAGCTCTCCCAGGTGCCAGGCATGAACTGCATCCAGCCCATCGCACCGGCGCTTGAAGTTGAGAGGTTGCGGCCGTAGTCGGTTTCGTTCTCGTTGATCGCGGCGAGAATCTCCCAACGGACCCCGTACTCGACGCCCGCGGCCTGATAAATAGGGAGCAGGAACGGTGGAATCCGCAGGCTGTCGAGGACGGCGTTGGAGACCGTCCCCAGTGGCGCCGCCATCAACGGCGATGCCAGCCCCGCGAACGGCGATGAGGCGATGTCGAGCTTCGTCTCCGCGGCGAGTCGCCGGCTCTCCCGCAGGCGCTCTGCAAGGAAGAGCCTGGCCGCCTCACGGCGCTGATCAGCGGCCGTCTGCTTCGGCTTCTTCGGCTTCGGCGGCTCGGTTACCTCGACCGTGCCGGGGATCGTGCCGAGGTCGCCGGGAGTGGTCGTCGGAGTCGTCGTCGTTGGCGTCGTGGTCGTCGGCGGAGTCGTTGACGTCGGCTCGCTCGAAGCGGGGTCATTGGCTGCGCTGGCCGGCCCGGCGATCGCGGCGGCGACCGCGATTGCGGCTGCAGATAACGTCGCTGCGTTTGTCGAGCGTCCCACTAGCAGTAGTTATACGGCAACAGAGGCCGGAAAGTCGCGATTGCAGGGATCATTTTGTTTTGTTCGCGGCCTCAGGCGCTTGCAGTCCTAGGCTTTAGCTGCGACCGGCGCGCAGCATGATGCCCTCAAGCCGGTGCGCTACCTGCTCGCACGAATCGATACTTCCTTCGATCCAGCTAAAAATGTCCTTCCACCGGATTACGACCATCGGGTCGATGCCGCCGCTGAAGAGCGCAGCGAGCGCTTCGCGGTGGAGCTTGTCGCCATCGTTCTCAAGCCGGTGAATCTCAACGAGAGCCGGGCCGATGTCGGCTCCCGAGCGCAGTGAACGCAACGCGATCGCAACCTGCTCGGAGGCGCCGACCAGCACGTTGGACATCTGCACCGCTTGTTCCATCGGCGCTTCGACGCCGTAGATGCCGAGCATGTCGCCGGTCTGCTCGGCGTAGTCAACGATGTCGTCGAGCGTTGTCGCCAGCGCGTAGCCGTCTTCGGCGGTCACGATCGCTGTTTTCTTCTGGCTGCCAAGTTGCACGATCAGGTCGTGCGTGATGCGGTCGCCCTCGTGTTCGAGCACTACCAGCTCGCGAGCCAGCTCGGAGTGCAGCGGATAGTCGGCGATCAAGTCACGCAGCACCAGCGCCGTCCGTTCGATGTTGCGGCCCGATTCTTCAAGCAGCGCGAGCACTGTCTGTTCGCTTGATCCGGATTTCACGGCCATCGGCGGCAACCTAGCGCTTCTTCCGCAGCAAGCGCGGTGTGGCGGGCTTTCTTCACCACTCGTTCACAGCGGGTTTACGTTTCGGTAAAGAGCCGCGCGCTAACAGCTATCAGACTGCCAGCGTGACCGTGCATCACACTGAACGCTCGAGGCACCGTGACGAGCCAAGCTTGAGATTCGGTCAGCTCGAGCTGGTACCGGGCGAAGGCTTGGCCTTGGCCGCGGGGATCGGCCTCCACCTTTCGGTTCGCGAGTTTGGCCTGCTCGTTGAGCTGGCCCTTAACGACGGGCGGGTCGTCCGCCGCGAGGAGCTTTATCAGGCCGTTTGGCGTGAGCCGCTGCGCCTAGGCGATCGGACCGTCGACGTCTACGTGCGGCGGTTGCGGGTCAAGCTGGCGCAGGGCCTGCCGGCCTGGTCGTTCATACATACCCACGTTGGCTTCGGCTACCGCTTCGCGCCGATGTTGGAATCGGACGGCGACGCAGCCCGGTTGGCTCTGTAGGTCAGCTCCGCCGCTCCACCAATACTCTTCGCCCTTACAGCGACAGAGGAGCATCTGCGGTGAAGCGGTTGATGAGCGGTCTAACCTGCGGTCTCTTGGCGCTCGCCGTCGGCGCCTGCGGCTACCCGACCGTCAAGCGCACGAAGGTCGTCAGCGGCCGCGTTGCCGTTGAGGGAGTAGCCGTGCTGGCGGCGTTCAACCTGCGAACCAAGCGGTCATTCAACGAGCTCACCGGCGACACCAACACGCCATTGGCGATCAGCAACAGCAGCAGCGCGTTCAAGAAGTTCTGTGATGGCGAGATTGATGTTGCGGCAGTTTCGCGCTCGATCAACCCGAAGACTGAGGCAAGCCATTGCCGCAAGAACTCGATCACGCCGCAACGGATCTTGGTCGCCCACGAGGCGGCTGTCGTCGTTGCCAACAAGCAGTTGGCGATCGGCTGCCTGAAAACGTCGCAGCTTGAGCAGCTTTGGCGGAAGGGCTCTCAGGTGGATGACTACTCGCAGCTGGGTAGCGGACTACCAGCGGCCAACGTTTCGCTCTTCGGACCGACGAGCAGCTCAGCTGTGTTTGAGCTTTTCACCTCGGCGATCAATCGGCAGGCGGGGGATTCGCGCAACGACTATTCGCCGTTCCGTTACCAACAGGCGCAGGCCTTCGGCGACGCGATCAAGGCCGACAGGGCGGCGCTTGGCTACTTCGACTACGCCGCCCTTGAAGGCCAGCTCGCGGTCAATACGGTCGTCGCAGTTGACGGCGGCAACGGCTGCGTCCGCCCGTCGGTGGCGACGATTCAGGACGGTAGCTACAGCCCGCTCGCGCGGCCGCTCTACTACTACTTTGACCTAGGCCAGACGACGAGCGACTCGGCCGTCTCAACCTTCATTGAGATCGCCCTAGCCAACGCGGCGATGTTCGCCAAAGCGAACTCGCTGGTGCCCGTTACGCCCGACCAGATCACGCAGGAGAGGATTCGTTGGCTGAAAGCCATCCGTAGCTATCGGCCGTAGGCCCAGTGAATCTCAAACTATTTACATCTTTTCACATCGTGTTCACATGATCGGGTCACTGGAGGAGCAAACTCCAGACGATCCACGTTCCACCCACCTCAACTCGAAAGAGGCCAGATTAGATGTTTAGAAGATTCATTCCCGTCGTTGTTATCAGTGCACTGGCGGTTGGTGTTGTCGCCTGCGGCGGTAGCGACTCCGGCACCGGCGGCGTCTCCGGCGCCGTTGCAGTTGACGGCTCATCCACCGTCTTCCCATTCGCCCAGGCCGCGGCCGAGGGCTTCCAGAGCGAGAACCCTGATGCCAGGGTCACAGTCGGCGAGTCCGGCACCGGCGGCGGCTTCGAGAAGTTCTGCGCTGGGGAGATTGATATCGCTGACGCTTCACGGCCGATCGACGAGGCTGATGAGGTACCGGTCTGCAAGAAGAACAACGTTGAGTACGCCCAGATTGAGGTTGCCAACGATGGCATCGCGATCGTCACCAATCCGGCTCTGAAGATGGCTTGCCTGACGACCGACCAGCTAAACCAGCTCTGGAAGAAGGGCTCAACGGTAAGCAACTACAGCCAGCTAGGCGACGGCACGCCAGCTGGCGATGTTTCGCTTTACGGCCCAGGGACCGATTCCGGCACGTTCGACTTCTTCACTGAGGAGATCAATGGTGAGAAGGGCGATACGCGGACCGACTACCAGCCGTCCGAGGACGACAACGTGCTCGTTCAGGGCGTTGAGGGCGACAGCACCGCGCTCGGCTACTTCGGTTTCTCGTACTACGAGACCAATGCTGACAAGCTGAACCTAGTTGGCGTAGACGGCGGCGACGGTTGCATCAAGCCGTCGGTTGAGACGATTCAGAATGGCAGCTACAAGCCGCTCTCAAGGACGCTCTACATGTATGTCAACACGGCTTCGCTGGCCGACAAGCCGCAGCTTAAGGCGTTCATGAACTACGCCGTAGACAATGCTGATCAGTCAGCTACGACAGCGCAGATTGTGCCGCTCACGGCAGAGCAGCTGACGACGGCTAAGGATGCACTGGCGAAGGCTGAAGGCAGCTAAGCTTTCGCCCTAGTGGCGATAGATTCAGTAGCCAGCGACGCAGCTGGGCCGAGCGCCGAATCGGTCTTCGGCCCAGCGCGGCGTCGCATTGGCGAGAAGGTGATCGCCGTCGTGCTTTTTGCCGCGGCGGCAACCTCGGTTGTGATCACTATCGGGATTGTGATCTCGTTGGCCGGCGAGACGCTGGCGTTCTTTGCCGATAAGGCGGTCAGCGTCAGCGGCTTCCTGACCGGCGCGCAGTGGACGCCGCTCTTCTCCGACCCGCAATTTGGAATTCGGCCGCTGGTTCAGGGAACGCTGATCATCACCGGGATCGCTCTCGTTGTGGCGATACCGCTGGGCATCGGCACGGCGGCGTTCCTCAGCGAATACGCCAGCCCGCGCCTGCGCTCGGCGCTGAAACCGATCCTTGAGCTGCTGGCCGGTGTGCCGACGGTTGTCTTTGGCTACTTCGCACTGACCTTCTTCACTCCCTCGATTCTGAAAGGGCTCTTGGGGATCGACGTTTCGGTTTTCAACGGCCTAGCCGGCGGCATAATCGTCGGCGTTCTGATCGTGCCGACGGTCGCATCGGTCGCTGAGGACGCTATGTCTGCCGTGCCGCAGAGTTTGCGCGAAGGCGCTTACGGGCTTGGCGCAAGCCGCCGGCAGGTGACGGTGCGGGTTGTTGTTCCCGCAGCGCTCTCCGGTATTACGGCCGGAATTGTGCTCGGCGCTTCGCGGGCGGTCGGTGAGACGATGGTTGTTCTGATCGCGGCCGGCCAAGTGCCGACGACCTCGCTTGATCCACGCGGCCCGATGGAGACGATGACGGCCTTCATCGGCGCGACCGGCAAAGGCGACGTGCCGACCGGCTCAACCGGTTACAAGGCGATCTTCGCCGTCGGCTTTGCGCTCTTTCTAATGACGCTGATTCTGAACGCGATCTCAATCCGCTTCGTTCGCCGCTACCGGCAGGTTTACGAATGACGACCAGAGCAGAAAGCTCACGCCCGGCCAGCGAAGTGCTCGGCGTTCCGCCAGCGGCGCACACAGTGCGCGACAGAAGTTTCGTGCTGCTGCTGGGAGGGCTGACGAGCGTTGCTCTGATCGTGCTCGCCGTTCTGCTGATCGACACCGCGATCGACGGCGTCCCGCAGCTAAGCCTCTCCTTTCTGACCAGCTTCCCCTCGGCCTTCCCGGCGAAGGCGGGGATCGAGTCAGCGATCACTGGAACG
>CAMDBT010000010.1 GCA_945889475.1 Bifidobacterium breve | reverse complement strand
GGCGAAGTGCGGCGCGGAATCTGATTCACCACCGATGCTGTTGCGCGGGATCATGATCGCCGCGTAGCTGCCGCCGGTGAGCGCCACGAAAAGCGCTATCAACGCGACGACCATCGCCGGGTTGAGATGCTTCCTCATGATTCAACCGTACAGCTATAGCGCTCAGTTTGCGCCAGTTGACGTTGCGGACGTGCAGGCAGCTGTGGCTCGCGCTCGGCCAGCTCCGATCTACGCGAGCGCTGGCAGCGGCGCGCCAAGTAGCGCCGCGACGGCGCCTGCGGCTGCCGCCAGCAGCAACGTCGGCACGACGCCGAGCCGGGCGCCGAAGAGCAGCGCCGTTGCCGCGGCCGCGATTGCCCACTGCCAGCTGACGCTGAGCCCGGAGGCGAGCGGGACGAGTGCGCCAAAGATCGCGCCGACCGCAGCCGGCCCGGCGCCGTCGAGGAAGGCGCGAGCGTCGCCGCTTTCGCGCAAGCTGAGGAAGCGGCCGCCGCCAGCCATCACGAACAGGAACGAGGGGGCGAATGCGACCAGCGAGGCCAGCAGCGCGCCGCCGAGCCCGGCCGCCGCAAAGCCGACGACGGCCACGGTCTGAACTACCGGCCCCGGCGTGATCTGCCCCAGCGCTACCGCGTTGAGGAATTGGCCGTCGGTCATCCAGCGATAGACGCCGACGGCGTCCTGCTGCATGATCGGCACAATCACGAAGCCGCCACCGTAAGAGAGCGCGCCGACCTTCAGCGCAGTCCACAGAAGCTGCATCTGGGTCGAAGCTGCCGCCGCCGCCAGCAGCAGCGCGATCACCGCTGGCGCCCCAAAAGACGAGAGCGGTGGCGTTTCGGCGCGGCGGATTAGCAGCTCGACAAGCCCGCAGCCGATCAGCGCCAGCACGACGAACGGGCCCACGGCGACGACTGAGATCGCACCGACAACTAGGTAGGCAACGGCCCGCCCGCGGCGCAGTCCCTCGTGCGGCGCGAGGCTGCTGCGGCTGAGCTCCCAGCCGACGCGCAACACCACGCCGATCACGGCGGCGCCGGCACCGGCGCCGACGCCGCGAAGCCAGTCGGCCGGCGCGCTGCTGAGCGAGATCGCTGCCAACGCGATGATCATCACCAGCCCGGGGATGATGAAAAGCAGTCCGCCGATCAAAGCTGCCCACTGCCCGCCGGCCCTCAGCGCGCAGTAGATCGCCAGCTGCGTTGAGGCCGGACCGGGCAGCAAGTTGCAGGCCGCGTTGGCGTGCTCAAACTCATCTGCGTCGATCCAGCCGCGCCGCTCGACGCAGAGTTCGCGCAGCATCGCGACATGCGCCTGCGGGCCACCGAAGCCGGTGAACCCGAGCCGAGCCCACTCGCGCGCGACGGTCGCGATCGATGCTTGGTGCGTCATCGCGTGCGATATTCGCACGGTTTTCACGCAACGCTGGTTTAGGATCGGTGAATGGATCAACTGGCCGACCGTGCGACTCGCCTGCTCAGCCGCCTGATCGCACACAACACCGTCAATCCTCCCGGCAACGAGCGCCCGCTGCAGGAGGAGCTGGCGGCCGACCTTGAGGCTGCGGGGTTTGAGGTGACGCTCGTTGGCCGCACTCAGCAGCGGCCGAATCTGGTCGCGCGACTGCGCGGGGCCGGCGATGGGCCGACGCTCGGCCTGCTCTCGCACTGCGACACGGTGCTCGCCAATCCCGACGAGTGGACTCACGATCCGTGGTGCGGCGCGGTGATCGATGGAGAGCTTTGGGGGCGCGGCGCGCTCGACATGAAGTCGCAGCTGGCGGCCGAGGTGGCAGCCGGGATTGAACTGGCAAGTAGCGGCTGGCGCCCGGCCAACGGTGACCTCTTGATCGTCTGCTTCGTTGACGAGGAGACCGGTGGCGCCGACGGTGTCGCTTGGCTTTGCGAGAACCACCCCGACCTAGTTCGCTGCGACTACTCACTCAATGAGGGCGCCGGAGCCTTCTTCGAGCTTGATGGCGAGCGGCTCTACGGTGTCTGCGTCGCCGAGAAGGGCGTCTGTCGCTTCACGGTCACCACAGATGGGGTTGCCGGTCACGCCAGCAACCCCCGCTTCGGCGATAACGCGCTGCTGAAACTCGCGCCGCTGATCACGGCGCTCGCCGAATGGGAGCCGGTTTACGACCTGACCGACAGCGCCCGCGCACTGATGAGCGAGCTTGGCGCTGGGGTTGAAGGCGATGATGTTGCCGCCGCGCTAGACCTTCTGCGCCAGCGTGACGCGCTGCTGGCAGCTTTCGTTGAGCCGATGCTCGGCCTGACCTTTGCGCCGACGATGGTTAGTGCCTCGGAGAAGATCAACGTGCTGCCTTCGAGCGCGCAGCTGCGCGTTGACTGCCGCACACCTCCTGGCCTTGGCGAAGAGCTGGTTCGCGAACGCGTCGCGCAGGCGCTTGGCACCGAGGGCTACCGGCTGGAGTTCACCGAGCAGGCGATCGGCAACAGTTCGCCAGCTGAGAGCCGGCTGATGGATCTGCTCAGCGGCTGGATTGCGCGCGAAGACCCCGGTGCGCGAACGGTGCCGGTCGTGCTGCCAGCGTTCACCGACTCACGCACGATCCGCGCGACCTTTCCCGATTCCGTCTCCTACGGCTTCTTTCCGATGCGCCACACCTCGCTGGCGCAGGTGTGGCCACTGCTCCACGCACCCGACGAGCGGATCGACGTTCGCGACTTGGCATTCGCTGCGCGCTGCTATAGCGAGATCGCCCAAGAGCTGCTCGGCTCGGCGTCGTAGACTGCGCAGAGGAATGTTTGATCGGATCGACCACGTAGGGATCGCCGTTGAAGCAATCGACCCTGCGCTAGCGCTCTACGAGCAGGCATTTGAGCTCAAGCTCGTGCACCGCGAAGTAATCGAAGAGCAGGGCGTTGAGGCCGTACTGCTGGACCTTGGCGAGAACCACGTTGAGCTGCTCCAGCCGCTCGGTCCGGATACCCCGGTCGGCCGCTTCCTTGAGCGCAGCGGGCCGGGAATGCACCACATCGCCTACCAAGTCAGCGACATTGAGGGCGAACTCGAGCGGCTCCGCGCGGCAGGAATCAAACTGATCGACGAGCAACCGAGGATCGGTATCCGAGGCTCGCTCGTTGCTTTCGCCCACCCCAAATATACCGGCGGCGTTCTAACTGAGATCGTCCAGCCGGCGGAGGATCACTGATGGCCAAGAAGCCAGAGGCAGGCGAGCGCGTTGTACTCGGGCTCAAAGGTGGCGGCACGCTGCAACTGACGCTCAGCGCCGGCGACCGCGACAAGCTTTTCGGCTCGCTCGACAACGGCAGCTGGATCGACCTTGACGACGAGGACGGCCCGGTTCGCGTTGACTGCTCGCAGGTCGTCTACGTGCGTAGTGATAACGAAGAGCATCGCGTCGGCTTTGGCCTCGGTTAGCTGCTCGCTGTTGCCGTATCGCGCCGGCAGCTTGGTGACTTAGGCGATGAAGGTCGGAATCATCGGCATGCCCAACGCCGGTAAGTCGTCGCTCTTCAACGCCTTGACCCAGGCCGGGGCGCAGGCCGCCAACTACCCCTTCACGACGATTGAGCCGAACGTCGCCGTCGTACCGGTCGAGGACGAGCGGATGGTGCAGGTAGCTGCAACGGTCGGCGCCTCGGAGATCGTATGGGACACGATCGCCTTCCATGACATTGCCGGGCTCGTCGCTGGCGCGCACAAGGGCGAGGGGCTCGGCAACCAGTTCCTCGCCAACATCCGCGAGACCGACGCGCTGCTCCATGTCGTCCGCGCGCACGGCGATTCGAACGTGATCCACTCCGAAGGCAGTGTTGACCCGCAGCGCGACATCGAGATCATTGAAACGGAGCTGGTTTTCGCCGACCTTGAACAGGCCGAACGGCGCCACCAGCGCGTCGCCCGCGAGGCGCGCAGTGGCGAGGCCCACGCGATCGCTGAAGCTGCCTGGCTGGCCGCCGTGATCGAGGCGCTAAGCGCCGGCCGTGCGGCGCGCACGGTGCCTGTTCCCGATGATGCGCCCGACGCGATGCGACTGCTCCAGCCGCTGACCGGCAAGCCGGTTCTGTTCATCGCCAATGTCGACGAGGGCGACGGTGAAGTGCCGCCGGCCGTTAGCGCACATGCCGCCAACGAGGGCGCTGGCTCGGTCGCGATCTCATCACGGCTGGAGGCTGAGCTTTCGGAGCTGAGCGGCGAGGACGCCGCCGCGATGCGGGCCGATCTTGAGCTCGACGAGTCGGGGCTTGAGATCGTCGTCCGCGGCGCCTTCGAGCTGCTCGACCTGATCGCCTTCTTCACCGCTGGCGAGGCGAAGCCGGCTCAGTCCTGGCACTTGCGGCGAGGCTCAACTGCTTGGGAGGCTGCCGGAGAAATCCACACAGATATTCAGCGCGGCTTCGTCCGCGCCGAGATCATCGGCTGGGATGCGTTGGTTGAGGCCGGCGGTTACGCCGCTGCGCGCGAGCGCGGCACACTGCGAATCGAAGGCCGCAATTACGAGGTCGCCGACGGCGATGTGATCACGGTGAACTTTACGCCGTAGCTGCGCCAGCCTTTTCGATCCGTTCGGCGAGCCTGTTCATGCCAAGCTTGCGCGCTGCCAGCGCACCGCGGCCTGCGTCCAGCGGCGCGTCCTGCGGCCGCTTTAGCTTGATCGGCTGCAGCGTGGCGACCTCTTTGAAGCTTCGTAGAAGCTCGGGATCATCGCTCAACGCAGCGCGCGTGCGGGGCGTGATCGCGCTGGCTGAATCTTTGGCAGCTGCGAGCACAGCTTCGAGTGAGCCGTATTGATCCAGCAGCAGCGCCGCGCCCTTCTCACCGATGCCCTTGGCGCCCGGGATTCCATCCGACGGGTCGCCGCGCAGTGCGATCAGGTCAGGAATCTGCCGCGGCTCAACGCCGCTGCGCGCCCGCACTTCGGCCGGCCCGATCAGCTGCGGCCCGCCGCGCGCCGGGTAGAGGACGGTCACTAGCTTCGAGGCGCACTGGAACATGTCACGGTCGCCGCTGAAGATGATCGTCGCGCCGCCGGCCTCGCTTTCGAGCTGGGCCAACGAACCGAGCAGGTCATCCGCCTCGAGCGCTCCACCGTCGAGCGAGCTCCAGCCGCAAGCGGCAAAGAACTCCGGCGCCAGCTGCCATTGCCGCTCGAGCTCTGGCTCCATCGCGGGGCGATCGGCATGGTAGGCCGGGAAAGCTTCAACGCGGTAGGCACCGGCCTCAGCGCCAAAGCAGCAGACGACCGCACGGGGGCTGTAATCGGCAACCGCCGCCAGCAGCATGTTGGCAGTTCCAAGCAGCGCGTTGACCGGCTTGCCGTCTGAACCTTTGATCGACTTCGGCAGTGCGAAGAAGGCGCGGTAGAGAAGCGACGGGGTGTCTACGACAAGTAGCGGCGCGGCCACGGGCGGCAGGCTACCGTGATACGCACTGACAGGCTGCCTCTACTGCGGTGGGGACGGTGAGGGCCGCGAATCGCGGTCGCGATCTTGATGGCTGAAGAAGAGAACGACGACACCAACGAGACCAGCAAGCTGCCCCGCTCACGGCTGGCGCGGACGGCGAAGTTTGGCTCGCTCGTTGGCGGCCAGAGCGCGAAGTGGGCGGCAACTAGCGCGATCAACCGGCTGCGCAGCGACGAGCGCGCCGACGAGGCGACGCAGGCTCGCTCCTTCGACCTTGCCGATCAGCTCGTCAAGCAGCTCGGCCAAATGAAAGGCGCTGCGATGAAGATCGGGCAGGTCCTTTCAACGGTTGATTTTGAGTTGATACCCGATGGCGATCGAGAAGAGTTCAAAGCGCGCCTTGCTGAGCTTCGCGACAGCGCGCCGCAGGTCGCCTTCAAAGAGATGAAGAAGGTCGTCGAGGCCGACCTGGGCGAGCCGATCGGATCGGTCTTCGCGAACTTCGATCCGGAGCCGGTTGCTGCCGCCTCGATCGGGCAGGTCTACCGCGCAACGACGCACGACGGCGCCGATGTCGCGGTCAAGGTTCAGTACCCCGGCGTTGCAGAGGCGGTCGAAACCGACATGCGAAACGTCCAGATCTTGGTGCCGCTGCTGAAGCGCCTCGCTCCGGGGATAGACGCCAAGGCCTTGCTGGCTGAGCTGCGTGAACGGATAACCGAAGAGCTCGACTATGAGCTCGAGGCCGCCAATCAGCGCCAGATCGAGCGCGCCTATCGCGGCCACCCGTTCGTTCGGATTCCAGCGGTCTTCGGCTCGCTCTCGACCCGCCGCGTGCTGGTCAGCGAATACGTCGAAGGGCAGAGCTTCGCGCAGATGAAGGACCGCAGCGACGAGGACCGCGACCGCGCCGGCGAGATCGCCTTCCGCTTCTTCTTTGGTCTGCTGATGCGCGAGCGGCTAGCGCTGGGCGATCCGCACCCCGGCAACTACATCTTCTGCGACGACGGTCACGTCTGCTTCCTTGACTTCGGTTTGATTCGCCGCGTTCCTGAGCAGTACCTCGACGGCGAGCGGGCGCTAGCGCGCTCGGTAATCGACGGCGACTCGGCGCAGACGCACCGCTGGCTCTCACAGCTCGGCTATCTGCCAGAGCCCGACGAGTTTCGCCCGGAGCGCGTTCTCGAGCAGCTGCAGACGGCCGGTGAGTGGTACTTCACGACCGGCTATCGCAGGCTCGACCGCCATTACGTTCGCAACGCGATTGAGGTGGGAAGTTCACCGCGCTCGCCGCACTACGACTACATGCGCAAACAGACGCTGCCGCCCGAGGCGCTGCTGATGCGGCGGATGGAAGGGCTGCTGTTCAGCGTCCTTGGCGAGCTGCGCGCCGGCGGCGATTGGGGCCGTCTGGCACTCGAATACATTGCCGGAGAGCCACCGTCGACGCCGCTTGGTGAGGTCGACGCCGACTTTTTTGCCGCGCGGGCGTAGGCTCTACTTCTAGACAACGAAGTCGATCAAGGGGAAAACAGATGGCGACACTGAACGGTGTAGATGAACTGAAGGCCGCGGTCGGTACAGAGCTCGGCGTTAGCGAGTGGTACGAGGTGACGCAGGAGGCGATCAACGAGTTCGCGGACGTGACCGGTGACCACCAGTGGATCCACGTTGATCCGGAACGAGCGAAGGAGACTCCTTTCGGCGGCACGATCGCCCACGGCCTCTTCACGCTCTCGCTCGGACCAAAGTTCAGCTACGAGCTGATGGCGCTCGAAGGCTTCACCTTCGCTGTCAACTACGGCTATCAGAAGGTCCGTTTCCCAGCCCCGCTGATGGTCGGCGCGAAGGTCCGGATGCGCGCGACGCTCAGCTCCGTTGAGGATGTTCCGGGCGGCGTTCAGATGATGGTCACGCAGACCTTTGAGACCGACGGCGGCGAGAAGCCGGTCTGCGTAGCTGAGTCGCTGGCGCGGATGTTTATCTAGGGGCATTCACGAAGCACCCGCCGCCGCTCGCGGCTCGCTAACCTCGCTCGATGACAACCAATAGCGTCGCAGAAGAACGGATTGCGCTCGAAACCGTCGAGCACCGCCTCTTTATTGGCGGTCAGTGGCGGGACGCCAGCGGCGGCGCGACGATGGCCGTCGAGGACCCAGCAACCGGAGAGGTTTTGGTTGAGGTCGCCGACGCGACCCCCGAAGACGCCGACGCTGCGTTGGCCGCTGCCGACGAGGCCTTCGCAAGCTTCCGCGCGACCGCCCCGCGCGAGCGCGGCGAGATTCTACGCCGTGCCTACGAGCTGATGACCGAGCGCACCGAGCACTTGGCGCTGATCATGACCTTGGAGATGGGTAAGCCGCTGGCCGAATCGCGCGGCGAGGTGGCCTACGCGGCCTCATACCTGCGCTGGTACGCGGAGGAGGCGGTTCGGATCAACGGTCGCTTCCAGACGGCCGAGAACGGTGCCAGCCGAGTGCTGACGATGCGTCAGGGGGTGGGCCCGTGCCTTTTCATTACGCCGTGGAACTTCCCGCTGGCGATGGGCACGCGCAAGGTTGGCCCGGCAATCGCGGCCGGCTGCACAGTAGTCGTTAAGCCCGCCAAGCAGACGCCACTTTCGATGCTGGCGATGGCGCAGATCTTCGAGGACGCTGGCCTTCCTGCAGGCGTGCTCAACGTCGTATGCGGCTCCAGCTCCGGCTCGCTGATGGCACCGCTGATCGCCGATCGGCGGCTGCGGAAGCTCTCCTTTACCGGCTCAACAGCGGTCGGCAAGCAGCTGATCGCCCAGTCGGCTGAGCAGGTCTTGCGCGTCTCGATGGAGCTCGGCGGGAATGCTCCGCTGATCGTCTTCGACGACGCCGATCTTGAGGTCGCGTTAGATGGCGCGATGATGGCGAAGATGCGTAACGGCGGCGAGGCCTGCACCAGCGCCAATCGAATCTTGGTTCAGGATTCGATCGCGGGCGAGTTTGCCGGGCGCCTCGCTGAACGGATGGGGGCGATGGTCGTCGCGCGCGGTACTGAGCCCGATTCGCAGGCCGGGCCGCTGATTGATGACCTCGCCGTTGCCTCCGTCAAGGAGCTCGTTGACGACGCCGTTGCTGGCGGCGCGGAGGTGCTTTGCGGCGGCGCGCCGATTGAAGGCCCCGGCCACTTCTTTGCGCCGACCGTTCTCGTCGACGTGCCAGAGAGTGCGCGGATCCTCAGCGAGGAGATCTTCGGTCCGGTCGCCCCAATCCGCACCTTCACGACGGAGCAGGAGGCGATCGCTGCCGCCAACGCAACCGAATACGGCCTCGTCGCCTACCTCTTTACGCGCGACATCGCGCGCGGACTGCGCGTCGTAGAGGGGCTCGAAACGGGGATGATCGGCCTCAACCAGGGGATGGTCAGCAACGCGGGCGCACCGTTCGGTGGCGTCAAGCAGTCTGGCTACGGTCGCGAAGGTGGCCACGAGGGGATCGACGAGTACCTCTCAACGAAGTACATCGCGATCAACGTCGCCGACTGAAGCTTCAGCGGCTGATGCGCAGCGTGTACTCGGCGTTGAGCAGGTTCTTGTCGTTGTCGCGGACCACGACGTAGAAAATCCTCGCCGTGCTCGCCGCGTTTCTTACCGTCGCTCGGTCAACTGCGCGACCGCTCTTCTTGGAGTAGGCGACGCGGTAGCGCGATCCGCTGGCCGACTTTGTGGAAGCCGTGTAGACGGTCAGATCGACGCCGCCGAACTTGGGCGTCAGGCTGATCTTCGCTGCGCCGGCAGCGGCAATCCGGATTCGGTAGATGTCGACTGGATCCTTGATCTGGTCGATCTTCGCGACCAGCGACGCTCGATCGCCCCCGGCCCAGAGCAGCGGCGTCGTTGCGCCGAGCGTGGTGCCATCGACGAGCGCGACCGAATCGTTCGGCTCCTGCGGGTCTAGCATCGGCGCCGGCAGCGCCAGCGCGGCGGGGATGTTGATGATGCCGAAGCCTGTGTTGCGGTCGTAACCTTTGGGCGGCACGTCCCTAGCGCCCTTCTTCAACAGGTCGGCGATCTGGCCGACCTTCAGCTGCGGTCGCGCGGCAGCAATCCAAGCGGCCGCGCCAGCGGTGATCGGCGCCGAAAAGCTCGTCCCGTCAGCGGTCGTCGCTCCGTCCGAAGGGTCGCCATCTTGGTTGTCAAACCGCCGCGGCATATCAACCGGCACGCCAACACCAGGCGCCGACACGTCAACTGCGGCGTTGGCGTTACTGAACTCGCTGACCCTCCCTTTGGAGTCTGTCGCCGCGACGCTGACGACGTGGGGGAATGCCGCCGGGTACTCGGTTGGATTGCCCTCGTTGAACTCGTTTCCGGCCGAAGCGACCGAGAGCACGTCCTTCGCGTAGGCACGCTGGATCGCGGCGTTCATCGTGAAGCAGCCATCTTCGCTGCCGAGGCTCATGTTGACCACGCGCGCGCCGGCGGCAACCGCCTTGCCCATGCCGCGGGCGACGTCGGCGCAGCTAAAGCTTGTCAGACCGTAGGAAAGGATCGGCGTGCCGGGGAAGACACCAACGATCGGGCCGCGGCCGACGACGGCGCTGATCGTTGAAGCGACCATCGTTCCGTGGGCCTCTTCGACCTGGCCGCTGTTGAGCCAGGTTGTCTGCTGATTTAGATCACTGACCGAGCTGTCAACGCGGTCGTCGAGCACCGCTACAGCGACGCCCCCCGGCGCAGGCCAACTGAAGTCGGCGGGGACCACTGCTACCCGAGCCCACCTCCCGAGCCGCCCTTCGTAGGCGCTTTTGCGCTCGGCGCGGATATCTGGTTCGGCCCACGCCAGCAGCCGCTGGTGCTCCAGCGCTGCGGCAAACGCTCGCGCCCGCGCTGCGGCAACCGTAAAGGCTGGGAGTCCATCGATCGGCTGCGCGTTGAAGCGCGACGCAATTCGATCGCTGCCGCCTCCTGGGCGCACGCCGATGATCCAATCGCCAGCGCTTGCCTTGCTTGCGCTGGCGCCGGGCAGCTCCATCGGCGGCTGGCCAAAGGGCTCGGCCACCGCGTTTCCAGCGGCGGCCAGAGCCACCGCGGTGGTGGCCGTGAGCAAGCAGAATGCGCGGGCAGCCGCGGCACGACTCATTGACTGATCGTACCGGCGGCCTCGCGCCTTGGCGCCGGTGGCGCTAAACCTCTTCGTTGCCGGCTGCGATCACTCGCAGGTTGATCGTTTCGTCGTAGAGCTTGGCGTCAACACCCTGTTCTAGAGCCACCTCACGCAGCGGCCGGCCAGAATCCGTCGCCTGCTTGACGATCGCCGCCGCCTTGTCGTAGCCGATCGCTCCGTTGAGTGCCGTTGCGACGGCCAGCGTCGAACCAGCCGAGGCCGCGGTGCCAGCCCTATTCGGCTCGATCCCGTCGATGCACTTCTCGGCAAATAATGCCGAGCTGCTGGTCAGCAGCTGAATCGACTGAATCAGGTTGCGGCCGATCAGCGGGATCCGCACGTTCAGCTCAAACTGCCCTTGCATGCCGCCGATCGTGATCGCCGTGTCGTTGCCGATCACCTGCGCTGCTACCTGCAGCACGACCTCCGGGATCACCGGGTTCACCTTTCCGGGCATGATCGAGGAGCCTTTCTGCAGCTCCGGCAGGAACAGCTCGCCGATACCGGCGCGCGGGCCGGAACCCATCAGCGCGATGTCGCTGGCGATCTTCGTCAACGAAACCGCCAGCACCTTCAGCGCGCCGGAGAGCTCAACCAGCGAGTCGCGGTTGCCTTGCGCTTCGAACGGGTGGGCGGGCGCGTCGATCCTCAGCCCCGTCTCCTTCGCCATCTCGCGGCGAACCTTCTTCGCGAACTGGCGGTGGGTATTGAGGCCGGTGCCGGTGGCGGTGCCGCCGAGCGGAATCTGGCGAACGTGAATCAGCGCCGCTTCGATCCGCTCGCGCGCCAGCGCGATCTGCGTCTCGTAGCCGGCGAACTCCTGCCCAAGCGTCACCGGCACGGCGTCCATCAGGTGCGTGCGGCCGGCCTTGACGATGTTCTTGAAGCTGCGCGCCTTCTTTCCAAGCGAGCGCTCAAGCGTCTTCAGCGCCGGCAGCAGCTCATTGGTCGTCATCTCCAGTGCCGCGAGATGGACGGCCGAAGGGAAGACGTCGTTCGATGACTGGCCGAGGTTGACTTCGTCGTTGGCGTGAGCGCCGGAGAGGGTGGCGATCACTTCGTTGGCGTTCATGTTCGACGATGTCCCCGAGCCGGTCTGGAAGACGTCAATCGGGAACTGGCTGTCGTGCCTGCCGGCAACGATCTCGTCGGCGGCCTTGGCGATCTTTCGCGCCGTCGCCGGCTTCAGCAACCCAAGTTCACCGTTGACGCGCGCCGCAGCACCCTTGATTCGCGCCAGCCAGTGGATTATCTGGATCGGCACGCGCTCGCCGGAGACGGGAAAGTTGGCCACCGCCTTTGCTGTTTCGCCGCCGTAAAGACGCTTTGCTGCCATCAGGGCTCCTTCGAAGGTTTGGTCTCCCAATGCTACGACCGATAGGCGCTAGAACGCTTCGCGGCTCAGCCGCAGAAGGCGCTGATCTCACGCGCGACCGCGACCGGGTCGTCGTAAGCGGCGAGGTAGCCCGTTCTCGGCAACAGCCGCAGCTGCGCATCCGGCAGCAGGTCGAGCGCCTCTTCGGCTGCCACCGGCGGGTGGCGCGGATCCTCCTCCGGCCACAGCAGCAGCACGGGGAAGTCCATTGCTGCGTAGGCCTCGATTAGTTCGCGCTGGACGCAGTTTGGGCGACTGCGAGCAAAGGCCGCCCATGAGCGTGCGAGGTTGCTGTTGCCGACGGCGCCAGCGAATGAACGGCGCGCCAGCTCGGCCGCCTCAGCGTTGCCGCGGGCGCTCAGTTGCTGCGCGCGGCCGGGCCGCAGAGCGTAGGGTGCGCCGCGCATCAGCACGCGGTCAACTCCGGGCAGCGAACCTAGCCGAGCCAACGCCAGCCAGGCCGCCCACTCGCGGTCGCCGCTGGCGCCGCGGTGGAGCCGGTTGGCGAGCACGACCATCTTCGAGGGCTTCAGTTGGCCGGCGGCGACCGCGCGCAAGCTCAGTTCAACGCCGAGTCCGTGGCCGCCGACGATCGGCCGTGAACCACCAGCGTCGTTGCAGAAGCCCGCCACGACCTCTGCCAGCCAGTCGAGCGAGTACGGGTGGTGGGGGCGATCTTCTGAATCGCCGTGTAGTGGCAGGTCAGGCAGGACTACGCGGAAGCGGTGCTCGAGCTCCTCGACCAGCGGCTCAAATTCGCGGTAGCTGAGCAGCTCGGAGTGCCAAAGGATCAGCGCCGGCCCGGTGCCCTGCTCGCGGTACGCGACGCGGGCGCCGTCGCTGTGGTGGTATAGCCGTAGCCGCATTGGCGAGCGTTAGAGGCCTATCTCGGAGGCCGCCGGCAGCTCGAAATTGTGCGTCGCGCAGCCACGCTCAATCTCATCAATAACGGCGTCAATCACGGCGATCCGCGCGAAGCGCTTCTGCTCGGCGGCGATCACGTGCCACGGCGCCCAGTCGGTGCTGGTCCGCTCGATCATCTCGTCGACCGCTGCCGCGTAGTCGTCCCAGCGATCTCGGTTGCGCCAGTCCTCATCGGTCAGCTTCCACGCCTTCAGCGGGTCGGCTTCGCGCTGCTTGAAGCGCTTTAGCTGCGTCTGGGGTGAAATCTCGAGCCAAAGCTTGACGATGATCATTCCTTCGAGGCTCAGTGAGCGCTCGTAGTCGACGATCTCCGAATAGGCTCGCTGCCACTGCTCGGTGGTCGCGAACCCTTCAACCCGCTCGACCAGCACGCGCCCGTACCAAGTGCGATCGAAGACGGCCATCCCGCCGTGGCCCGGCAGGCACTCGCTGAAGCGCTGAAGGTAGAAGTGGCGCTTCTCGTCAGCGCTCGGCGCGGCAAACTGGACGACGCGAACGTGGCGCGCGTCGAGCGGCGCGACAAGGCGGCGGATCGCGCCTCCCTTGCCGGCCGCGTCCCAGCCTTCAATGCAGATCAGAAGGCCGGGGCCGATCTGTTCTGCCGCGAGCTTGCCGCCTAGCGCCAGCCTCAGCTGATCTAGGCGCCGGCTGCGGTCGCTCAGCTGCTGCTCGTAGTCCTTCCTTGAGAGCGTCTGTTTTAGGTCCAGCTCCGAACGGATCGTCATCGCAGATCCTAATCTGCCATAGCTGACGCTTCGGCGCCCAGCGACGCGCTCCGTCCGCCACAGCCAGAAAGATTGCTCTTGCATGGCTCTCGTTCCCGACGACCCGTTGGCGCACCGCGCGCTGGAGTCGTTGCTCCACGCCGAGGCCAACGTCAGGCGGCGCCTGGCGGGCGATCTTGAGCGCGAGGGCCTTTCGGCGAGCGGCTTCTTCGTACTCGTCGTGCTCGTTAGTGCTGGCGGCGAGCTGGAGCTGCGCGCGCTGCGTCACCGGCTGCAGACCTCGAAGGCCAACGCCACCGAGCTGATCGACACGCTCGTCGTCCGCGGCCTCGTCACGCGCAGCCGGATGGCCGTCGACCGCCGGACCGTGCTGGTCGCGCTAACGCCCGCAGGCCGCGCGACCGTTGACCGCTGCTTCCCTGAGCACAGCGAACGGGTGCGGCGCGCCTTCGCCGTTTTGAACGAAGAAGAGAAGCGTTCGCTGGCACTGATCTGTCGCAAACTCGCGGCGTGAAGGCCGCCGCGCGCCGCCGAACTGTCGCCGCGCGCCGCCGATCTGCCGCCGCCTTGCGAGAATGGAACGCCCGATGTCCTCGCCGCCACGCCCAGTAGACCCAAACGCTTCGTTTCCCGAGCTCGAAGAGCAGGTCCTTGCGCGCTGGCGCGAGCGTGACGTCTTCGCGCAGTCGCTGCGACGCCGCGAGGGCGCCGAGCCGTGGGTCTTCTACGAAGGGCCGCCGACGGCGAACGGCAAGCCGGGCTCGCACCACGTGCTGGCGCGTGTCTTCAAGGACATCTACCCGCGCTACAAGACGATGCAGGGCCATTACGTCGAGCGCAAAGGCGGCTGGGACTGCCACGGGCTGCCGGTTGAGATCACCGTCGAGCAAGAGCTGGGGATCTCATCAAAAGCGGAGATCGAAGAGTTCGGTATCGCCGAGTTCAACCAGAAGTGCCGCGAGTCGGTCTTCACCTTCCTTGATGAGTGGGATCGGCTGACCGAGCGGATTGGGTTTTGGATCGATCTCGATGATGCATACCGCACGCTTGACGCTGGCTACGTGGAGTCGGTTTGGTGGGCGCTAAAGCAGATCTGGGACAAGCAGCTGCTCTACGAGGGCCACAAGGTTGTCCCCTACTGCCCGCGCTGCGGGACGTCGCTCTCCTCGCATGAGGTTGCGCAGGGATACAAGGACGTGATCGACGCCAGCGTCTTCGTCCGCTTCCCGCTGATCGAAGCGGCCGCTCCGCTGGCGGCCGGGGACGAGCTGATCGTCTGGACGACGACGCCGTGGACGCTGGTCTCCAACGCGGCCGTCGCCGTGGATCCGAAGCTCACCTACGTCCGTGCCAAACTGCCAGGCGACGACGCAGTGATGGTCGTCGCCGAAGCGCTCGTCGGCCGTCTGCTCGGCGAAGAGGCCGAAGTTCTGGACCGCTTCCTTGGCGCCGCGCTGGAGGGCGCCCGCTACGAAGCACCGTTCGATTTCATTGCCGCCGCCGAATGGGGCGAGCGCGGCCACACCGTTCTGGCCGCCGATTTTGTGACTGACCAGGATGGTTCGGGGCTCGTCCATACCGCCGTCGCTTTCGGCGAGGATGACTACCGCCTCGGCCAGCAGGCTGGGCTCGCGATCGTCAACCCGGTCCGCCTCGATGGCAGCTTCGACGAGCGAATCGGTCCGTATCAAGGGCGCTTCGTCAAGGACTGCGACGACGACCTCGTCGCCGACCTTCAGTCGCGCGGCCGGCTGCTGCGCAGCGAAAGATACGAGCACTCATACCCGCACTGCTGGCGTTGCTCGACGCCGCTGCTCTACTACGCGAAGCCGTCGTGGTACATCGCCACCGCGCAGATTCGCGAGCAGATGCTGGCAGCCAACGATGCGATCGACTGGCATCCGCCGCACATCAAGGAGGGTCGCTTCGGCGACTGGCTGCGCGGCAACGTTGACTGGGCAATCTCGCGTGAGCGCTACTGGGGCACGCCGCTGCCGATCTGGCGCTGCGCCAACGGCCACGCCGAGTGCGTCGGCTCGTTCGAGCAGCTCGAGCAACTCTCGGGCGTGAAGCTTGACGATCCGCATCGCCCCTACGTAGACGACGTTGGCTTCCCCTGCCCGCAGTGCAGCGAGCCGATGGCGCGCGTCCCCGAAGTGGTCGACGTCTGGTTCGATTCGGGCGCGATGCCGTTCGCTCAGTACCACGCACCGTTCGAGAACGAGGCGAAGTTTGAGCAGCGCTTCCCGGCCGATTTCATCTGCGAGGCGATCGATCAGACGCGCGGCTGGTTCTACTCGCTGCTGGCCGTCTCGACGCTGCTGTTCGGCAAGTCCTCCTACGAAGCGGTTGTCTGCCTCGGCCACATCCGTGATCAGGACGACCGCAAGATGAGCAAGTCGATCGGCAACGTGATCGAGCCGTGGGAGATCTTGGACCGCTTCGGCGCCGATGCGATGCGCTGGTATTTCTTCACCGCCAAGCAGCCATGGGACGGCTACCGCTTCGCGGTCGATGCCGTTGGCGACGGTGTCCGGCTCTTTCTCAGGCAGCTCTGGAACAGTTACTCGTTCCTTGTCCTCTACGAGAACGCGGCCGGAGAGGATTTGATCGAAGGCCAAGAGACCGAGCTTGATCTTTGGCTTCGCTCACGATTGGCAGCGACGGTTGAGGAGGTGACGCAGGCGCTTGATCGCTTCGACGCCACCAGCGGCGGCCGCGCGATCGCAGCCTTCGTTGATGACCTTTCTAATTGGTACGTGCGCCGCTCACGCAGGCGCTTCTGGGAGGGCGATGCGGTCGCGATCGCGACGCTGCGCGAAGCGCTGGTCACGGTCTCCAAATTGCTCGCTCCATTCACGCCGTTTATCGCCGATGAGATCTACGACAACCTCGACGGCAGCGAGCCTTCGGTTCACCTCTGCGACTGGCCAGCGCCCGGCGCGGCGCGTGACCTTGGCCTTGAGACGGCGATGGCAACGGCGCGCGAGACAGTTCGCCTTGGCCTTGCGGCGCGCGGCCAGGCGAAGATCAAGCTGCGCCAGCCGCTGCGCGAGGCGGTCGTTGTTGCCGCCGGCCCTGAGCGCGAAGCGATCGAGCAGCTGGCCGCAATCGTTGAGGACGAGCTCAACGTTGAGGCGCTGCGCTTCGTCGATGACGCCGACGAGCTTGGCTCCTATGAGGTCAAGGCCAACTACCGAACGCTTGGCCCTCGCTTTGGCAACAAGATGCCGCTAGTGGCAGCGGCCGTCGCCGCGCTCGACCCGGCCCAGGTCGCGGCAACGCTGCGCGAGGGTGGCAGCGTTGGCGTAGTGATTGAAGGCGACGAGCATCCACTCGGCAACGATGATCTGCTGCTGGCGATGCAGCCGCTCGGCGGCTACCAGCTCGAGCGCGAAGGCTCGCACGCCGTCGCCTTGGACCTACAGATCGACGATGAGCTGCGCCGCCGCGGCCTCGCCCGCGAAGTAATCCACGCCGTCCAGATCGCGCGCAAGGAGGCGGGGCTGGCCGTTGAGGACCGGATTGAGCTTGAGCTGAGTGGCGACGAAGCGTTGCTGACCGCCGCGCGCGCACATCAGCAGCTGATCGCAGACGAGGCGCTGGCGACGACGATCGAGGTCAGCGACGCGCTTGAGGGCGGATCAGCGACGACGCTCGACGGTCACGAACTGCTGATCAAGCTGCAGCGAGCCTGATCTCAGGCGCTCAGCGCGTTGTTGAGCTCCTGCTCGATCCGCGGCTTCGGCTGCGCTCCAACTATTTGAGCGGCGGCGGCGCCGTTCTTGAACAGAATCATCGTTGGAATCGACATCACGCCGAAGTCGGCAGCCGTCTGCTGGTTGTCGTCGATGTTGAGCTTGACGACGCGGACGTCATCGCGCTCCGAATCGATCTGCTCGAGAACCGGGCCGACCATCTTGCAGGGGCCGCACCAAGGAGCCCAGAAGTCAACCAGAATCGGTGTCTGAGATGAGGCCTCTACTACGTCGGCTTGGAAGCTGCTGTCGCTGATCTCGGGAAGTGCCATTGCGATGCTCCTAAGGGTCTAGATGGGCGGATACCGGTACTACTATACAAAGTGTAGTGACCCTCATTAGCGGCGCTGTCCTAAGTCGCCGGGCGCCTCTAGCTTCTGGATCTGCAGCAGGCTCGTCGTCCCCGGCTGCCCGCTCGGCAGCCCGGCCGTGATTCCAACCCGCTGGCCGGGTTTCAGCCAGCCGAGTTCAACTACGCGCCGCGCCGAATCGGCGATCAGCTCCTCGGTCGTCTCGTGGCGACGCTGCAGCCCGGCCGTAACTCCCCACAGCAGGCCGCAGCGGCGGACCGTCTCGCGGCCGGGCGAGAGCGCGAAAATCGGAACCGTTGGACGGTGGGCCGAGACCAGCCGCGCCGAGCGGCCTGAGAGCGTCGGCACGACGATCGCGTCCAGCTCGAGCTCGCTGGCGGCCGCGACGGCCTTGTGCGCAACCGTGTAGCTGGGGTCGCGGCCGTCACGGCGAACGCGCTGCTCGTTCCAACGCTGGTATGGCGCTTCACGCTCGGTGGTGCGGGCTACCGAATCCATCATCGCCACCGCTTCAACCGGGTAGGCGCCGACGGCGGTCTCTTGCGAGAGCATCACTGCGTCGGTCCCATCAAGGATTGCGTTGGCTACGTCAGCCACCTCGGCCCGGGTTGGGCGTGCTGCGCGAACCATCGAATCGAGCATCTGTGTCGCCGTGATCGAGGCGCGGGCGTGCTCGCCTGCAAGCCGCAGTAGGCGCTTTTGAACCATCGGCACATCTTCGATCGGCAGCTCGATGCCGAGGTCGCCGCGGGCGACCATGATCGCGTCGCTGACGCGGATGATGTCCTCGGCGCGGGCCACCGCCTGAGGCTTCTCAATCTTCGCGATCAGCGGCACGCGCGTGTGCTCGCGCAGCTCGGTCACCTCCTCCGGCTTGCGCACGAAGCTCAGCGCAACCATGTCGACACCGATCTCAATCCCGGCCGCGAGGTGGACCATGTCCTCCTGCGGAACCGAAGGCAGCTGATCGGCTGGACCGGGGATGTTCAGCCCCTGACGCGAGACGATGATTCCTCCCAGCTCAACCTCGCAGTCGAACTCGAGCTCGTCAGGGCGCCGATCCTTGACCCGCAGTCGCACAGAGCCGTCGGCCAGATAGACCGATTCGCCAATCTCCACCGCGCTCGCCAGCCCCGGCCAGTTGACCGTCAGGTGGCCACCGTTGCCGGGCTTCTCGGCGCTGGGCTGGCAGCTGAAGGTGACCCTGTCGCCGGCTCGCAGCTGCACTTCGCCGTTCTCGATCTGGCCGATGCGGACCTTCGGGCCAGGCAAGTCCTGAAGGATCGCGACTGCGCGCCCGCCGCGCTCCGATGCCTCGCGCACCAGCCGCGCGGTCTCGGCGTGCAGCTCGTGGCTTCCGTGGCTGAAGTTGAGCCGCGCAACATCCATGCCAGCGTTGACCATCGCCAGCAGCACTTCGGGATCGGTCGAGGCGGGGCCGATCGTGGCGACGATCTTGGTTCGGCGCTGGGGCATCAGACCCCCCACGCTACTGGGCACACGGCGCGCTAGGCACACGCTCGCGCCCAGCGAGCCTCAGAGCGCAGCGACGAACTGGCCGTCAACCAGTAGTGGCGCGCCATCGGCGCTCAGCCTGCCGCCTTCGCGCAGGTCGCAGATTAGGTCCCAGTGGAGCGCGCTCTCGTTGCGCCCGCCGGTCTCCGGATAGGAGCGACCAAGCGCCAAGTGGACTGTGCCGCCGATCTTCTCGTCGAAGAGGATCGAGCCGACCGCTCGCGTGATCCCGAAGTTCGTCCCGATTCCAACCTCACCGAGCCTTCGCGCGCCGTCGTCGGTCGCCAGCGCCTGCTGTAGGTACTCGTCGCCGCGCTGCGCCCGTGCCTCGACTACGACGCCCTTAGCGAAGACGAGTTCCACGCCATCAACCTCGACGCCGGCAGGAGCGCTGGGGATCGTGAAGCGGATCCGGCCTTCGGCGCTCGTTTCAACCGGGCCGCTGAAGATCTCGCCGCTCGGCATGTTGCGGCGCCCGTCGCTGTTGACCCAGCTGCGGCCCTTCACGCTCAGCTTGAGGTCTGTTCCCTCGGCTTCGATCCGCAGCTCACGGACGCCTTCGAGCCGTTCAATTAGCTCGCCCTGAAAAGCGCCGAGCTGGCCCCACGCGGCAGCTGGGTCGGGCCGGTCCAGGAACGTCGCGGAGCGGACGAAGGCCGCGAACTCTTCAAGCTCCATTCCCGCCAGCTGCGCCCCGGCCGGCGTCGGCCAGAGCGTCGAGCACCAGCGCTTCTTCATCGTCCGCTCGCGCAGCGGCCGGCGAGCGCGAGCAGCGCGCGCGATCCGCGAAGGATCAACGCCAGCAAGTTCGTGCGCGTCGTGGGGCGCCTGAATCCCGAGCACCGCCGTCAGCTCCTTGGCCTCGGCCATCGCAACGTCGTCGAAGTCGTCGAGTTGGGCGTCGCGGGCATGCTCGTAGAAGCTTTTCAATTGGCCCGGCAACTCAACCTGGAGCGTCGGCCATGCCTCACGCGCCAGCACGGCGCGCTGGAGCTCAAGTAGCAGCGGCGCTGCCATCGCCGTTGAGCGGATCACGACCTTCTGTTGCGCCTCGACCTCGAGGCACCAGCCAACCAGCAGCTCGGCCATCGCCGTCGGACCGAGAACGGCCGCCACGCACTCGGCCGCGGCTTCGCTGCCGCTCATGGCGCCTTTACGTCGGGGAACCATTCGCTGCAGTGCTCACGGATGCTGACGCGGATGAAGCCCCGCTGCTCGCGGCTGGCAGCGCGTAGCCGCGCCAGCAGCTCGCTCTGGCCGCTCGTTTCGACGCCGCTGATCGTCCAGCTCAGCGCCAGCCGTTCAAACAGGAACTCAAGCGCGCGCTGCCACGCGTCCTCCTGAGAGAGGATGTTGCCCTGAAACGTCTCCCTGTACTGCGTGCGTGTTTTCGGACTCAGCACGCAGCGCAGCTCCAGCAACATGCCGTCGTCCGAGCGGTACTCAGCGCCAGGCGGCTCGGGCATCGCCGGCCCGGCGCCCTGTGCGCGCGAGCGACGCCGCGAGCGGCGACCCATTAGGTCGTTGCGGCGGCGGTTTCGAGCTGGCCGCGGACGTCGCCCGTCAGCGGCTCGGCGTGGCCAGCCCAAGCGGCCGCCGGCTCCAACGCCGCCAGCTTGAGGATCGACTGGCGCGCCACCTCGGTGTCCCAGTTGAATGCCACGTGGGGAACCCGCGCGTGGCCTTTGAAGCCGGTCTGCGGATCGAGCGTATAAAAGCAGTCGCTGACCAATGCCAAGCGGTCAGATTCGCGCCAGAGGCCGATCAGCCCCGGCGCGTGGCCTGGCAGGTGAATCACCTTGAAGCCCGCGATCTCGTCGCCCTCAGCGATCGTTTCGCTGATCTTCACCGGGCCGCCATCCCATCCGACCAGCATCTTCGGCATCAGCGTCCGTCCAAGCACGTTGAGCTTCGAGAAGTCGAAGTAATGCGTGCCGCCGTCGCCCTCAGCGTCTGTTACCTCATCGGCGTGGCAGAGCACCTCTACACCGAGCTGGGGCGCGCTGCCGCGGTGGTCGGCGTGGCTGTGGCCGAGCAGGACGCGCGTTATGCCGCCTAGTTGAGCGCCGGCGATCGCGATCGCAGTACCCATCGCCTTGACGCCAGCGTCGAAGAGCATCACGCCGTCGCCATCGCGGACGAAGTAGACGTTCATCACCTTGCCGGGGAAGCCGCCGCGGATCACCCAGGCGTCTTCGGCGATCTGCTCCGGCTCGCTGGCGGCGAGCTTCGCCATCAGTTTCGTGCGGCCGTTGAAGGCGCTCTTCATTCCGGCATCGATCTTCGACCCGTCCGGCGGAAGCAGCCCGAGTTGGCGAGCGATCGTCATCGAGTCGGCGAAGGCGTTGTTCTCGACGATCAACCCGTCACGGACGATCAGCACGTCGACCCCTTCGAGCTCGATTTTTGCGCCGTTCGGCTCGATTCCCTGGAACGTTCCGCCGGTGAATGTGCCCGTCGCCTCCCAGCGCACCGCTGCGCGGTCGTCTTCGACGGTCACCTCAACGACGTTGAAGTGGAAGTCAGGGAACGGCTCGAAGATGCCGCTGAGGAATGCTCGCACGCCATCAGGGGCCGTCACGTCAACTTGGCCGCGGACGTTCTCGCGCCCGCCGGGGCGCCAGCAAGCGACGGCCGCGTCGACGTCGCGCGCGATCAAAGCGTCGAAGTACGTTTTCGCCACCTTGGTGGTCACTGCGGCGTCGATTGCGCCGCTTACCGCGCTTGTCGAATCGGTCATCAGAGTCCTCTCGCTCGTGAGCCTTACGGTGGCAGGCTACAGCCCCAGCCGCGCCTGCGGGCTTTGATCCGTAGGCTGGAACAAGTTGTGACTGGATCTTCCCGAACCCGCGAGATCGGCCGCGGCGAAAAGGTGCTGCCGGGCGTCTGGCGCCTGCGCCTTCCCTTGCCGTGGCCGGGGGTCCCGCACTGCAACGCTTGGGCGCTGGCGGCCGGGGATGGAATTGTGCTCGTTGACTGCGGCATGAACCAGCCAGGGTCGATGGCTCAGCTCGAGCGGGCGCTGCAGCAGGTCAATCTGCGGATCGATCTAATTCGCCTGCTGGTCTGCACGCACGCCCACTCCGACCATTACGGGCAGGCTGCCTCGATCGTCAAGGCGGCAGGCTGCGAGCTTTGGATGCACCCCAACCATCAGCACAGCGTTCAGTCCGCTACCGACCCCGAGGCGGCGCTGGAGCGGCGGGTCGAGGTTGCGATCCTCAGCGGCGTGCCGCAAGAGCCGCTGCGCGCCTACGCTGAGCAGGCGAAGGTTCGCGGATCGGGGTACTCAGGGATTGTTGAACCGGCCCGTGACCTTTTACCGGGCGTCCAGGTCAACACCGACCTCGGTCCGTGGGAGGTCGTCGAAACACCCGGCCACGCCCCTTCACACGTCTGCCTCTATCAGCCCGAGCGTCGCTTGCTGATCTCCGGTGACCACTTGCTCGGCCGCCCGTCGCTCTACTACGACTACGGCTGGACCCCAGATCCGGTCGGCGAGTACCTGAGCTCGCTGGAAGTGATCGAGGATCTTGAGATGCGCCTCTGCTTGCCTGGCCACGGCCGCAGCTTCGCCGAGGTTCCCGCCCACATCACAGCCAACCGGATCGCGATCGCCGAGCGGATTGACTCTGTGACAGACGCTCTCGCGCAGGACGGGCCGATGACCGCCTTCGAGGTCGTTGGCTCGGTCCACGGCGAAGCGCTGACACCGGTCAACGCCAACTGGTGGCTTTCGGAGACGCTCTGCTACCTGCGCCACCTAGAAGTGACCGGCCGTGCAGAGCGCAGCGAGGGTGATGGCGAAGGTCAGCCAGAACTCTGGCAGCTGCTCTAGCACGCGCCTCGTAGGATTAGCCGATGCGCATCGATCAACTCCTAGAGCGGAGCGACGAGCCGCAGTTCTCATTTGAGTTCTTCCCGCCGAAGAGTGAGGAGGGCGACCGCAACCTGCTAGAGGCGGTCGCGCAGCTGGTGCCGCTCGAGCCGGCCTTCATTTCGGTCACCTATGGAGCAGGCGGCTCGACGCGTGCGAAGACAATCGAGATCGTCTCGCGGATCCGCGACGACTTCGGAATCGAGGCGATGCCGCACTTCACCTGCGTTGGTTCAACCGTCGATGAGCTGCGAGCAACGCTCGACGAGATGTCCGAGCTCGGGATCGAGAACGTGCTGGCGCTCCGTGGCGACCCGCCGCAGGGGGGAACGGAATGGACGCAGACTGAGGGTGGCCTTCAGTACTCGAGCGAGCTGGTCGAGCTGATCAGCGCCGAGTATCCGTTCGCGATCGGCGCTGCGGCATTTCCCGAAACGCACATTGATGCCGACAGCGCCGAAGCCGATCTTGGCCATCTGAAGGGGAAGGTTGATGCAGGGGCGGACTTCCTCGTAACGCAGCTCTTCTTCGACAACGAGGCTTACTTCGATTTCGTGCTGCGGGCGCGCGAGGTCGAGATTACGGTGCCGATCATTCCCGGCATCATGCCGATCACCAACCTTGCGCAGCTGGAGCGGATGACGACGCTCTGCGGCGCGACAATCCCGACCGAACTGCTGGCCGCGCTCGAAGCGCGCCGCGATGATTCACGCGCGGTCGAGGCTTTCGGCATCGCCTACGCCGCGTTGCAGTGCGCCGATCTGCTGGCCGCTGGTGCGCCCGGGATTCACTTCTACACGCTCAACCGATCACCGGCGACGCAGGCAATCCTCGGTGCGCTGAAGCTCCAGCGCCCGTGGCTCAGTCAATAACTTCGCTGACCTCAAGCTGCTGCGCGACGGCGACGGTGCCGTCGGCCCGCGACCAGCGCACGTCGATCGAATCATCTTGGCGGTAGGTGCCAACGCCCCAAGCGCCGAGCGCCCAGCGCCAGCCACTGACCTTGTCTTTCGCCAGCGCGCGAGGGAAGACCAGCGCGCCGCCGCGGAGCTGGTAGTCGCCCGGCTGCTGCTGGAGCACGCCGTTGACGTATACCTCAAACGGCGAGCGCACATCGGCGGGGAGCGGAACGATCGATTGAGCCACATCGGGATCCTACGAGCCCGCCGCGCCGCAGCATAGGCTCGCCGCGTGACCACTAGCGAACAGTTCACGGTTCGGCGCTCATCGCGTGCTCGCCGCGTGCGCGTACGGGTCGAGCCAGACGGCTCTCTGCTCGTTACGCTGCCGCAATCTGCGCAAGCCAGCGAGGCCGACGATGCGGTCGCCCAGCTCGGCCGCTGGATCGCGAAGCGGCGCGAGAAGCTGGCGCTGGCGCATAGCGCGGTTGCGCGCCCTGAGGGCACGCTGCCGTACCTTGGTGAGCTCCTCACAATTGACGAGCAGGGTGGTCGCACGCGCGCCCACCGCAGCGGTGCGCGGCTGCTCGTGCCGGCCGACGCGCGTCGTGACAGGGCGATTGAGTCGTGGTACAGGCGTAGGGCCAAAGCCGAGGTGACCGAGCGGCTGCCAGCGGCGCTGGCTGCGCTCGGCGCGGATGCCGGGCCAATCTCAATCCGCGATCAGCGAACCCGCTGGGGGAGCTGCTCGTCGAGCGGCGCGCTGTCGTTCAACTGGCGGCTGCTGCTCGGCCCGCCGGAGCTGCTCGACTATGTCGTCTGGCATGAAGCATGCCACCTGGTCGTGCTCGACCACTCGTCGCGTTTCTGGGCGCTGCTTGAGCGCCACTGCCCCGGTTACCGTCAACCGCGCGACTGGCTACGCCGTAACGGCGCCGCGCTCAATCTGTAGCCGTCCGCGCGTCAGCTGCTCGCGAGCACACGGCGCAGCGCCGAGTATGCGTCTTCGTCGTCGCGCTGCTCTATGACGGCGCGGCGAATTCGCCCGCTGAAGGCCTGCAGCGACCCGTCCCCACGCAGGTCGATGCCGGCGCGCACTCCGGGGCCGCTGATCTCGGCCCGCACGGCGACTAGCTCGTGCGGCTCGTAGCTGCGGCCGAGTGACTTCGTCTGCTCGCGACGCACGCTCTGTGCCATCGCGCGGATCTCGGTTTCGAGCGCGTTGAGGGCGCCGTCGGCGGTCACGAAGCGCTGACGCTCAGAGTCGCCTTCGCGTCGGAGAGTCAGCGAGTAGGAGCGGGGCAAGGGGTTAGACGATTACGAACAAGACGATCACCATCGTTGCAACCGCCAGCGCCACCGATACGGCACCGATTGCGATTCCAGCGCCGCGGCTGGGCGGGAATGATTCCCGCACCGTTCCGATCCCGCCGATCAGTACCGCCCAAGCCGCGAAGACGATGCCGATGATGAAGAACGGTGTTTCGTTTCCCGCAGCTTCGCTGGCGAGGATCAATGTTGCTTGCGTCATATCCAGCACGCTACCCAACGCCGCCGCCGGACGCGACCTGGCCTCCCGGCCCGCCCTCGTACCGGCTTTCGGTTGCCTCGCGCTGGCCGTGGTAGTGGCTGCCCAACTCGGGGTGGCCGTAAGGGCGCTCGGCGGCCTCGTCTAGCGCCATGAATGAGAGCTGCGCGATCGGAAGCCCAGCCCACAACTTGATCGGAACGCGCGTCAGGTTGTTTAGCTCCAGCGTCAGCGTTCCCTTCCAGCCTGGGTCGCAGAAGCCGGCCGTCGCGTGGACGATCAGCCCCAGCCTGCCGAGCGATGACTTGCCTTCGATTCGCGCGACGATGTCGTCAGGCAGCTCAACCCACTCTTCGGTGCGGCCGAGGCAGAACTCGCCGGGGTGAATCACAAACGGCTGGTCCGGCTCGATCGTTACCGGCTCGGTTAGATCCTCAGGCGGGTTCTGCAGGTCGATCGCGCTGACGCGGTGATTGTGGAAGACGCGGAACGAATTACCCAGTCGCAGGTCGACACTGGCTGGCTGCACCATCGTCTCGTCCCACGGGTCAATCACGATCCGTCCCTCGCCAACGAGGCGGCGAATCGTTCCGTCGGAGAGAACAGCGGCGTTGGCCATCGGCTGATCCTAAACGCCTCGCCTACGGCTCGTCGCGAGCGTCAGGCGCGGTCGCGTTGGCGCGAGCTGCTGGCGCGCATTCGCGCTGGCGCTGGAGCTGCCGGTTCGCCGTGCGGCCCACGCCTTGGCGAGCGTGGCAGCCGGCTCGGCGGATGCGGCGAGCAGGGCTTCAGCAATCCACCATCATCGCTAGCCGCGTCGGCGCTTTCGGGCTTCTGTTTGACGGCCCACCAGATGATCCCGAAGAGCGCCAGAATCGGCAGCTTAAGAACCACCATCATGAAAATAAATACCCATGTGTTCATGGTCGGCCGATACTACTCGCAGCCGCAGCTGGGCGCAGCTTTTTTAGCATCTGCGCGCTAGCTGCGCAGCGTGATCGGCTGGTGCGCGAATGTCGTCATCTGCTGCAGCTCGCCAACCCGCGCGGCAATCTCGTTGCCGGTCAGCGCAACGATCCGGTCGGTTCCGAAGTCTTCTACGTTGAACGAGGCCAGCGCCGTTCCGTAAACCATCGCTTGGCTCAGCAGCTGATGATCGATCGGTCGCTCGGGGTGAGCTGCGACGTAGCCTGCGAAGCCTCCAGCGAAGCTGTCGCCGGCGCCGGTCGGGTCGACGACGGTCGAGAGCGGGAAGGCTGGCAGCGCGAAGTAGCCCTCTGCGGTGAAGAGCGCGGCGCCATACTTTCCTTGCTTGGCGATCACCGAGCTCGGCCCCCAGCCGAGAATCTCATTCGCCGCGACGACGAAGTTCGGTGCCTCGGTCAGAAGCTCGAGCTCCTCGTCGTTGAGAATCAGGCAGTCAACTCCGGCGATCGTCTCGAGCAGCGAGTCGCGAGCAATGTTGATCCAAAGATCCATCGAGTCCATCGCCACGAAGCGCGACTGTTGGCATTGGCCGCGAACCTCGTTCTGTAGCTCGGGAACGATGTTGGCGAGGAACAGAACGTCGCAGGCCTTCGCCTCGTCGGAGAGCTTCGGCTTGAACTGTTCGAACACGTTGAGCTCAGTGACATGCGTCTCGCGGCTATTGAGGTTGTCGTGGTATTCACCCTTCCAGAAGAAGGTTTTTCCGCCGGCAATCAGCTCAACGTCGTCGGTGATCGTGCCGCGTGTCTGCAGCACCTCCCAAGACTCGGCGTCAAAGTCGTCGCCGACCGGTCCGATCACACGGACCTGATCAAAGAACGACGCCGCCAGCGCGAAGTGCGTGGCTGCTCCGCCGAGCATTCGCTGGCGCTCCCCGAACGGGGTCTTTACTGCGTCATATGCAATCGATCCGACGACGGTAAGACTCATACGCGCAGCGAGGTTAGCCTGCCAGCGGCCCGAGCGTCTGGCAAGCACCGCTTCGTGCCCGCCTGCGGCAAAGCCCTAGTCTGCCTGCCGTGACTTCATTTGCCGAGCTCGGCCTTTCCGAGACGACCCTCCAAGCGCTGCGCGACGTTGGCTACACCGAGCCCAGTCCGATCCAGGAGCAGACGATCCCGCCGCTGCTCGAAGGCCGCGACATCATCGGCCAAGCTCAGACCGGCTCTGGCAAAACCGCTGCCTTCGGCCTGCCGCTGATTGAGTACATCGATCCTGAGATCAAGGATTGTCAGGGAATCGTCCTGACGCCAACGCGCGAGCTGTGCATCCAAGTAACGCAGGCGCTGCGTGCCTACGGGGAGTCGAAGGGCGTCGACGTTGTCGCGGTCTTCGGCGGCGCGCCGATCCGCACCCAGCAGGCGCAGCTGCGCGCTGGCGGCCAGATCGTAGTCGGCACAGTCGGACGCGTGCTCGACCTCATCACCCGTGCCTCACTGATTCTTCACGATTGCCGGTTCGTCGTCCTCGACGAGGCCGACGAGATGCTTGACCTCGGGTTTCTCGAGGACGTCGAGAAGATCCTCTCGCGCACACCGAGCGGCCGCCAGACGGCGCTCTTCAGCGCGACGATGCCGCCGCCGATCCGCAAGCTTGCGGATCGTTACCTCTACGAGCCCGAGGTAATTCAGGTCAAGGCCAAGACGCTGACGGTTGACACCGTTGAGCAGTTCCAGATCGAGGTTGGCCAGAAGGACAAAGCGCCGAAGCTGGTCGAGGTGCTGGCCGCTGAGAAGCCAACCCAGGCGATCGTCTTCGCTCGAACGAAGATCCGCTGCGACCAGCTCTTCCGCACGCTGCGCGACAAGGGGATGAACGTCCGCGCGCTCCACGGCGACATGTCGCAAGGCTCCCGCGATGGAGTGATGCTGGCCTTCAAGGGAGGCCGCGTGCCGATCCTCGTCGCGACCGACGTCGCCGCCCGCGGGCTCGACATCTCCTCGGTAACGCACGTCGTCAATTTCGACGTTCCAATCTCGCCCGATGTCTACGTTCATCGCATCGGCCGCACCGGCCGCGTCGGTCGTTCGGGTCGCGCGATCACTTTTGTAGAGCCCAAGCAGCAGAGCGAGCTAGCGGCGATCGAGAAGCACACCGGCGTCACGATGACCCTGTGGGCGCCGGGCGCGAAGACGGCCGCCGCGCCGGTCCACGAGAAGCCCCACCGTCACGAGAAGCCGCACGTTGACAAGAGCGTTGATCAGGAGGGGCCGTGGGCGAAGCTGATCGTTGCCGCCGGTAAGGCCGAGGGGATCAAGCCTGCCGACCTAGTAAAGGTCGTCACTTCGGCGGCCGGAATTGGCGGCGAGGCCGTCCGCGACGTGAAGATCTTTGAGCGCTTCTCTTTCCTCTCTGTTCCCGAAGGTGATTCGAAGCGGATCATTGAGGCCGTCAGCGGCGCCGACGTGAAGGGGACGAAGCTCACTCTGGAGCCGGTTGGCGCCGAAAGTTGAGTCGTCGATCCTGCCGCGGCTCAGAAAGGCTGCGACCTCCGGTCGGCGCCTGTGCGAGAATAAGCACAGATGACTTCGCTTCTTGACCCTGTTGTGATTCCCGGTGAGGCTGAATTTCAGCTGCCCGGCGACGACATCCTCGCTGGCGGCGGCGACGACGTTCCGCAGAGCTTCGCTGCCGCCTGCGCTCGCTGCGGCGCGGGCCGTGTCGAAGGGCAGGACTGGTGCTTGGAGTGTGGGACGGCGTTCGCTGCGCCGCGCTCAATTCCCGGTGTCCAGACGGTCGCGTTGGCCGGGGCCTTCACGCTGCTGTTGGCCGGTGGAGCCGTCGCTGCCGGCGTAGCGGCGATCAACGACACGCTGCCGCCGCGCAAGACAGAAGTCAAGCTAGTCGCTCAGACCGCTGAGCCGATCCCGACGACGCCCGATCCGCTGCCACTGGAAGATCCGGTGCCGGTGGACCCCTTGCCTTTCGAAGACCCAGTGCCGTTCGACAGCGGCTCGACGCCGGCTCCGACTCCCGAGCCGACTCCCGAGCCAGTCGACCCTGTGATCGATCTCAGCGCCGATGCCGCTTCGCTTTACGACCCTGAAGATCAGGCCACCAGCTACAACGAGCCGAGTAAGGCGATCGGCGAGAAGCCCACGCCGAGCTGGTTCGTAGCTACCGCCCCGGGGGTGACTCCTGGCGTCACCGACCCGATGGATGTCGGGCTGAACATCGACCTTGGCGGCAAGAAGACGGTCACAAAGCTGACGCTCACCACGGTCACGCCGGGCTTTACCGTGACGGTGCTCGGGGCGGACACGACCGATCCTCCCCAGGCGGTTGACGACCCCGCTTGGCGGACCCTCGGCGAGGCGGTTGCTGTCGACAGCATCGACCAGGGCGATGGCGACGAGGCTGGCGACACGACGTTCTCGCTGGAGCTCGGCGGCCAGAGCAAGAAGTACCGCAACATCGTGCTTTGGTTCACCGCGCCGCCATCGGAAGGCCCGAAGGTCCGAATCTCGCAGCTGAAGTTCTACGACTGAGCACCAGCGCAGCCGGTTATCGTTTAGGTTCCTGCTGCGCAGCTTGACGCGCAACCAACCCGCATACGAGAGGAACGCCGTTTATGTCCGCCGCGACGATGACCACGAGTGAAGGCGATATCAAGATCGAGCTGTTCGAGGATGATGCGCCGAAGACGGTTCAGAACTTCCGCAAGCTAGCCCAAGATGGCTTCTACGACGGCCTCACCTTCCATCGCGTGATCCCCGACTTCATGATTCAGGGCGGCTGCCCTGAGGGGACCGGCACCGGCGGTCCCGGCTACCAGTTTGAGGATGAGTTCAACGAGCACGCAGTTGTTCGCGGCGCGCTGGCGATGGCCAACGCTGGCCCGAACACGAACGGCTCGCAGTTCTTCATCGTTACCGCAGCTGCTTGCCCGCACCTTGACGGCAAGCACACCGTTTTTGGCGAAGTAACGGGCGGAATGGACGTCGTAGACAAGATTCAGAGCGTCACCACCGACGGCCGCGACATGCCGGTTGAGCCGGTCGGGATCACTTTGCTCGAAGTGGAGTAGGGTCTTGGGAGGGTGTTAGCCGAGTAGAGGAGCAGCAGATGACTACCGTCAAGCAAAGTCCAAAGTCGACCGACGCGCAGGCGTCGACGGCGGCTTCAACGATCGACGTTGTGAATCCGGCGACGGGCCAGATCATCGACAACGTCCCCGACCTTGGGCCCGCCGACGTGCAGGCGATGGCCGAGCGCGGCCGCGCCGTTCAGCCCGCATGGGAGGCGCTTGGCTTCGAAGGCCGCGCCAAGATTCTGCTTCGCGCTCAGAAGTGGATCATTGACCACAAGGAAGAGGTGATCGAAACGATCGTCTCCGAGACCGGCAAGACCTATGAGGACGCGCAGCTCGCGGAGATCTCCTACGGCGCCGCCGCCTTCGGTTTCTGGGCCAAGCAGGCGCCCGAGTACCTCGCCGACGTCAAGGTCAAGTCCGCCAGCCTGATGGTCAAGGGCAAGAAGCTGATGGTCAGCTACCGCCCGCTTGGCCTGATCGGGATCATCGGGCCTTGGAACTACCCGCTGACGAATTCGTTCGGCGACTGCATCCCGGCAATGGCGGCTGGCAACAGCGTGATCCTCAAGCCCAGCGAAGTGACTCCGCTGACCTCGCTCTTGATGGCCCGCTGCCTCGATCAGTGCGGGATGCCGGCGGGCGTCTTTCAGGTCGCGACCGGCCGCGGCGACACCGGCCGCGCGCTTGTTGAGCATGTCGACATGATCATGTTCACCGGCTCCACCGCGACCGGCCGCAAGGTTGCCGTGATGGCTGCCGAGCGTCTGATCCCATGCTCGCTGGAGCTTGGTGGCAAGGACCCGATGATCGTTCTGCGCGACGCCGACATTGAGCGAGCAGCCAACTCGGCCGTCTTTTTCTCGATGCAGAACTCGGGCCAGACCTGCATCTCAACTGAGCGGGTTTACGTCGAGGCGCCGGTTTACGACGAGTTCGTCGAGAAGGTGACTGAAAAAGTGAAGGCTCTGCGCCAGGGGATTAGCTCCGGGCCCGGCACGGTCGAGATTGGCGCAATGACCTTCCCGCCTCAGGTTGACATTGTCGAACGCCACGTCAATGACGCCCTCGCCAACGGCGCGAAGGCGCTCACCGGCGGCAAGCGCGGCAGCGGCCCGGGTGACTTCTTCGAGCCGACTGTGCTCGTAGACGTTGATCACTCGATGACAGCGATGAACGAGGAGACCTTCGGCCCGACCCTGCCGATCATGAAGGTTGATGACGCCGAGGAAGCGATTCGCCTCGCCAACGACAGCGAGTTCGGACTGGCCGCATCGGTCTTCACCCGTGACGTCGCGCGCGGTGAGGAGATCGCCAAGCGAGTTCACGCTGGCGCTGTCTGCGTCAACGACGCGATGATCAACTACATCGCGCTGGAGTTGCCGATGGGCGGCGCGAAAACTTCGGGCATCGGCTCGCGCCACGGCGCTGGCGGCATCCGCAAGTTCTGCCAGCAGCAGTCAATTCTCGTCTCGCGCCTGCATCCCAAGCGCGACGTCCACATGTTCCCGTACACCGAGAAGATGACCAACCGCCTCGGCAAGCTCTTTGGCTTCCTCTACGGCCGCGGCAGCCGCGACTAAGCGCCGCACTCGGGCGATCAAAACAACACTGAGGAGGAAGTCGTGGCGAAAAGCCAAGAGGTTGACCGGACTATGTGGACCAGCCTGCTGCACGCCGGGCTCGTCGGCTCATTCATGCGCTTCCCGCATGTTGAAGCGGACGCCGGGGCGCTCAAGAGCGCAGGAGCCAAGGCTGCGATCTACGGGATTCCGTTTGACGCCACCAACATCAGCCGCAGCGGGGCCAACTACGGGCCCCGTGGTATCCGCGAGGTCTCCTGCCAGTTCCTCAGCTACAACGCGATGTTCGACTTCGATCTGATCGACGCTCTCGCGCCGGTCGACTGCGGCGACTGCGATGTGATCTTGGCGAACGCCCAGAGCACCTTCGCTAACGCGCAGCGCGACATCGGCCAGATCCTTGACGCTGGCGCGCTGCCGGTAACGCTCGGGGGCGACCACTCGATCTCGATCCCCGCGGTGCGAGCGGTTCGCGAGCGCTACAGCGACCCGGGCCTGATCCTGATTGACACGCACCTTGACACTGCGCCGGACGTCGGCGGCGAGCTGCTCAACCACTGCTGCCCGATCACGCGAGCCGTTGACGCGGGCTTCGACCCCAAGAAGATCGCCTTGGTCGGGATCTCCGGTTGGATGAACCCGCGGACCGAGATTGAGTACTGCCGCGAGCAGGGGATCACCGTGGTCTGGCTCGAGGAGATCTGGGAGAAGGGCACAAAGTGGGCGATCGACAAGGCGCTTGAGGTTGCTGGCTCATCGAGCGAGGGGCTTTACCTCTCATTCGATGTTGACAGCCTCGATGCCGCACACGCGCCCGGTACCTGCTGCCCAACTCCGGGCGGTCTGACCAGCCGAGAGGCGATCGAGATCGTCCGCGGCGTGAGCACCAACGGACTGATCGGCGTTGATGTCGTCGAAGCGGCGCCTAGTCTCGATGCGACACCTGCAACAGCACTGATTGCGGGCCGGATCGCGATCGAGGCGATGGCATTTCACGCCGGCGCAGGACGCTGATGCCTTGACGACCGTCCTGCTCGCCCAGCTTGCCCCGGCGCCGGGTGATCTGGCTGCCAACGCTGCCACCGCGGCGACAGCGATTGGCCTGCGCCCTGAGGCCGAGCTCGCGATCTTTCCAGAGCTCTATCTAGGCGGCTATGACCTGGCGACGATCCAGCAGACAGCGGTGGAACTGGACGGACCGGAGCTTGAAGTAGTTCGCCGCGCGGCGGCTGAAGCGAAGACGGCGGTGCTGATCGGCCTTGCCGAGAAGCGCGGCGACGCGGTTGCAAATTCGTTGGTCGCGATCGATGCGGCGGGCGAGGTTGTTGGAGTACATCGCAAGATCTCGCTCTGGGGCGACGAGAGATCTTCGTTCGAGCCCGGCGAGCAGCTAAAGATCGTCGAGCTGGCCGGCCGGCGGATCGGGCTCTTGATCTGTTACGAGATCGAGTTCCCAGAGCTGGCTCGGGCGCTTGCCGTCGCCGGCGCCGATCTACTCGTGACTTCGTCGGCCAACATGGCGCCTTACTTTGCCGATCACGAGCTTTCTTCGCGGGCGCGCGCCCTCGATAACCGCGTACCGCACTGCTACGTCAACCGGATCGGCTCCGAGATGGGGCTCGACTTCGTTGGCGGAACGCGGTTGGTTGGCGCCGACGGCACGGTGCAAGAGAGCGCTCCCGAGGGCGAGCAGTGCTTGATTGTCGCCGAGGTCGGGATGCCACCGCACGGTGAAGGCCCGGCCGATTATCTGCGCAACATTCCGCCGCAGTTAGAGGTTGTAACTCCGTCGCAGCGCTGAGATCGATCACGGAGCTTGGTTTGTGGGGATTCAGTGGCATCCCGAGCTGCTCGCCGGAGTGCCAGCCGGAGACGCCCTCTTCGCGGAGCTTGTAGTTCAGGCGCGCGGCGTAACCTAGTTACCCGTGCTGCTCTTCCTGCTGCTTCTGCCGGCGGTGATTATCGCTGCGCTCTACGCGCGCCGCGTCCAAACGCTGCGCGCAACGCGCCGCGCCGTGCCCGGCTGGCGCCAAGTGTCAATGCTCTCAGGGCTGGCTCTTCTAGTTGTCGCCGTCGGCTCCCCGATCGGCACCGTCGCCGAGGATCTTTTCTCCGTTCACATGGCCGAGCATCTGCTGCTCGGCGACATCGCGACGCTGCTAATCGTCCTCGGGTTGACGGCGCCGCTGCTCGCTCCAGTGCTGCAACTGCCCGGCTTCGGTCATCTGCAAATCTTCCTCAACCCGATCGTCGCCTTCGTGCTCTGGGCGGTCAACCTCTACCTCTGGCACCTACCGCTCTTCCACGAGGCAGCGGTTCGCGACGAGCTGATCCACGTCGTCCAGCACGCGGCCTTCATCTTCTTCGGCATCAACATCTGGATGGCGCTGCTCGGGCCGCTGCCAAAGCCGGCCTGGTTCGGTACCGCTGCCCAGTTCGTCTACATCATCGCCGTGCGACTGACCGGCGCTGCGCTCGGCAACGTGCTGATCTTCGGTGAGGTCTTCTATCGCGTCTACGATCCCGGTCGCGCCGACTGGGGAGTGGGAGCACCATCCGACCAGGCGATGGCTGGCGGGATCATGATGCTGGAAGGGTCGCTGCTGACGATCGGCCTGCTGGCTTGGCTCTTCCTCAAGACCGCACGGCAGAGCGATGAGCGCCAACAGCTGGTTGAGTTCGCCCGTGGCAGAGGCGTTGAGCTGACCGACGCGCGCGCGGCCCGCGCCGTCGCCGCTGGCCGCGGCGAGGAGCTGCGCGAGCGGATCGCCGCTGGCTTGCTGAGCTAGCGCAGCGATAGCTCGAAGTGCGCCTCGAGCTGATCGAGCGTCTGCGCCGCGCTGGTGTGGTGGATGGTGATCATTCCCAGCGCCCGCGCCGGTTTCAGGTTGCCGGGAAGATCGTCGACGAAGACGATCTCTTCGGCCGGGAGCGCAAGGCGCTCGGTCGCGATCCGGTAGATCGCCTCGTCGGGCTTGCGAACGCCTTCGCGGCCGCTGATCACGGTCGCGTCGAAGAGCTGGGGAAGTTGCTCGTGCGGGTAGCGCTCAAGGCCCCACGAATTTGACAGCAGGCCGGTGCGGATCCCGTTGGCACGAGCGATCCGCAGCGCCGCAAAGAGCTCCTCTTCGGCGACGATCGAGCTGAAGATGCGGTCAGCCAGACCGCTCGCACGCTCGTCGCCAAGTCCCAGCAGAGCCGCCAGCTTCAGCTCGAACTGCGGCTCGCTGATCACTCCCGTCTCCAGCTCCACCAGCGCCTGGCGGCCGGCTGGGTCGGCCGCGAACAGCTCGCGCACGCGCAACGGATCGATCCCTTCGTCCTCGCAGAAGCTCTTGAAGCCGGCGAAGACGTCGCTCGTCAGCACCCCGCCCCAGTCGAGTAGTAGGCCGCGCGGCTTGGGCTCAGGCACCATCGCTGAGCGCCCGCGCGCGGGCGGCCAGTTCAGCCACGCCTTCACCGAATTGGGCCAAGAACGGATCGTCGGTTGAGCCAGCGACGGCGCGCTTGTAGTTGCCTTCCATGAAGACCACCGACTTCCACAGCGCGAGCGTCTGGTACCAGCGGATGTCTGGCATCTCGCGCCCCGAGCGTTGCTCGTAGCGGGCGATCAGGTCGGCGCGTCGCGGGAAGCCCGGCTCGCGCGTGACCGAGCTCAGCTCAAACATCCCCAGCGGTGGGTCGTCACGGTCAACGTAGAGCGTTGCGAAGTAGCCGAGGTCAGCGAGCGGGTCGCCGATCGTCGCCATCTCCCAGTCGAGAATCGCCTCCAGCCGCGTTGGGCTGCTCGCCGCGTAGATCACGTTGCCAAGCCGGTAGTCGCCGTGAACGATTGTTGCCGGGCCCGACTCGGGCATCGTCGCCGCCAGCCATTCGCCGACAGCCTCAACGTCCTCGAGCTCACGCGTGCGGTTGTGCTCCCAAAGGCCGCCAAAGCGGCGCAGCTGGCGCTCGAGGTAGCCGGTCGGCTTGCCGAACCCTTCGAGCCCGGCACTCTCCCAGCCAACGCTGTGTAGCTCCACGAGCGCGTCAATCAGCTCCTCGCCGAGCTTCGTCCGCTGCGCCGGATCGTCGAAGACGGCCGGCAGCTTGCTGCTGATTACCTCACCGTCAACGTGTTCCATGATGAAAAACGGTGCGCCGATTATCGACACATCGTCGCCGACCGCCAAGACCTTCGGCACCCGCGCCGCGGTCGGTCCGAGCGCGCCGATCACGCGCGCTTCGCGCAGTACGTCGTGGGCGCTCGGTGGCAGCGGCCCGCGCGGTGGGCGGCGCAGAATGAAGCGGGCATCGCCGCGCGTGACCGCGTAGGTCACGTTCGAGTGGCCTTCACCGATCGGCGCGATCTCCAGTTCACCCTGCCCGATTCCGGCCTCGTCGAGGAACTCGGTCAGCGGCTCCAGCACAACCAGCGGCGGGCGCTCGTTGGCTTCGCCTTCACGATGGCTGGCGACAATGTCGTCGCTGGCGATTTCATGAACAGACATCGGGCGCATAAAGCTACCCGTCGCCGCCCCCCGCAGTCGTTTACCCTGCGCTGCGATGGCACAGCAACTGTGGCTACTGCGGCACGGTGACGCCGAACCGCACGGCACGCGAGACGACCACGACCGCAGGCTCAGCGAGCGCGGCGTTCAGCAGGCGCGCGCGGCGGGCGAGGCGCTGGCGGCGCTCGGCTTTGAGCCGACGGCGGTGCTCACCAGCCCCAAGGTGCGGGCCCGCGAGACCGCTGCCGAGGCCTGCGGCGCGCTGCTCTTCAAGGCTGTCGAGTTTGAGCCGCTGGCCGGCGGCTTCGATGGCGCAGCGGCGCTTGAACTCTGTGGCCCCGAGCACGGCGAGCGCGTGCTGATCGTCGGCCACGAGCCCGATTTCAGCCAGATCGTCTACGACCTCACGGGCGCGAAGGTTGACATGAAGAAGGGTGGTCTGGCCGGAATTCGGATTGGCTCGCTGCGGCGCGAGCTGATTGTGCTGCTGCGGCCCCACGAGCTGATCGCGATCGCCGGCGGTCGGCGTCAGTGAGCGGCATCGCACGCACGATTGAGGCGGCCGGCGGCGTTGTCGAGCAGGGCGGCAGGATCGCGATCGTCCATCGCCCGCGCTACGACGACTGGTCGCTGCCGAAGGGCAAGCTGAATAAGAGCGAAAGCGCCGAGCGCGCAGCGCTGCGCGAAGTGCAGGAGGAGACGGGGCTCAGTTGCGAGCTGGTTGAGGAGCTTGACGCCGTCAGTTACAGCGATAACCGTGGTCGCCCGAAAACAGTTCGCTACTGGCGGATGACGGTTCTAAGTGGCGAGTTCCAAGCCAATGACGAGGTTGACGAGCTGCGCTGGCTGAAGAAGCCCGAGGCGCTGGCGCTGCTCAGCTACGAGCACGACCGCGAGCTGGTCGAAGCGCTCGGCGACTGAACCGTCAGCCCAGGCCGTTGAGCGCCTTCGCTGCGCCGACAACGTCGCCGATCTCAACGTTGTTGACGGCAAGAATCGTCGGCATCTTGCCGCGTGCGCTCTTGCAGGCGTTAGCGCGAGCGATGATTGCGGCTTTGGTGTTGACGATGCTCGAGTCTTCGGCGTAGCTGATTCCGTTGCTGCGCGTCACGAAGTGGTTCATTAGGAAGAGTGGCCCGTTGGCGGGGCCGCGGCCAGCTCGGCAGCTGACGGCAAGCTCGCCCGGGTCGGTCAGCAGCGCGCTGCTGGCGAACGAGTAAGGAGTCTCGCGCAGCGTTTTCTTGTAGGCCTCGAAGTACCACTTGACCGGCGCCGTCTTGGACTCTGAGGTCATCACTACGCGCTGGCCGCTTGCGATCATCTTCGCCAGCGTCGGGAACCGTGTCGGCGAGCCCTTGTAGATGTATTTGAGCAGCCCGGCCTTGGTTGCAGCGGCGGCAAATTCGGCCGGCGCGACGTGGTCTTCGTCAACAAAAACAAGCACTTCGCGCGGGTGGCTCTTGAGGAATGAGGCGATCGGCTTGAGGCCGTCAACCAGCGGTGTTGAGCCGAGCTCGCACGTCGAGTGGCAGAGGTAGAGCTTGCGCTTGGGGTCGCTGGCGTTGGTCGACTGTACGTACTTGATCGGCCCGCCGCCGAGGTCGTATGTGCCTGGCACGCCGTAGTGAATGTCGATCAGCATTGCGCGGATGCCACGCCTTAGCTGCTGCTCGATCGCGATCCCGTGGTTAGGAATCCCCCAGCCGAGGCTGGCGCTCGACATCGCGTTGTGGCTGCCGGGCAGCACGACCTTGTCGAGCGTCCGCGAGCAGAGTTTCGCCGACCCGTTGCAGGCCGGCTTTGCGGCCGCCGCTGCGCCGGGGAGGGCGAGCGCAGCTAGCGCGCAGGTGAGAACGGCGGTCGTCAGCAGGCGCCTATTCGAGCTCATCGGACCATTATCCACTCGTTCGCAGCGCGCCGCGCTGATTGACTGCCTGGGTAGCGTCACCGGCGCTGGTCTCGGTGCGACGGGCCTCAAGAATGCCTAGGCAGCGGATCGTCAGGCTCATCGTCTCGCGCGTGTCGTCAATCTCATCTCGCTTCCAACTGGCCAGCCAATCTTCTGGGCTGAGCGAGGTTCGCTGCTCAAAGTCGACCGCGTCCGCCTCGATGTCGCGTCGTTCTTGGCGCAGAGGAGGAGGGCTGAACGCTTCGCCGTTGAGCTTCTTGAGATACGCGTCGAGAACCCACGACGGCACGCGGATCGCCTTTGCTGTCACGCGGACCGACGGCAACTGCTTGCGCTCACAGAGTTTGTAGACGGTCGACTGCGAAAGCCCTAGCCGGTCTGCGACCTGGGCGATCTTCAGGTAGTGAGTCTCTTGCGGAAGATCGATCCTCAAAGCTTAGCTCGCGTCCGTAGATAATACAAGTAATAGAGGTAATCCAAACTTGTAACCCAGATCTCACAGGCCATTTAGGTGCTCGGCAACCAACCGCTCGAGCTCGGCAACAAACTCCTCTGGCGTCGGCAGTCGCTGCGTTGGCTCTCTGCGGCCAGCATCCGGCGGATGCCGGTGGCTGTGTGTTCTGAGCCTGATCGGCTTGAACGGATCGAGGTCGTGGCGGAGCAGGTAATGACCCGTTTGCCCGTGGTAGCTCGCTGCTTCGAGCGCGCTCCGACGATCGCTGCCGCTCCACTTTTCATCGACCGCGATGATCACGTCCGGAAGGCCGCTGACAACACGGCTGGCTCGGATCTGTAGCGCTCCTCGTCTAGGGCTTCGCGCGACCTGCTCGTCCCACCATGAGGCCGATTCGGCGGCGTCGATCGCAAATCCATAGGCGAAGAGCACTCGTGCCCAGCGCTGATATTGCGTTCCGACGATCTCAACGCTCATCTCGGCAAGATAAGTGCGGCTTTCGCGGCCGGCCTGCATCCTGCGCGTGCTTGTCGCAGCCGGGCCGGAGTTCGGCGGCCGATCGGCGTAGTTGCTTCACATTTCGAAGCGGAGAGGGAGGGATTCGAACCCTCGAACGGAGTTACCCCCGTTACACGATTTCCAGTCGTGCCCGTTCAACCACTCCGGCACCTCTCCTGGGCTGCTGCTCGGGTCGAAGCGTACTTCAGCCGATCGCCCAGCGGCCTTCGCTGAGTATCGCGCTGCGGCCGCCGTCGCCGTCAACGCCGGTCACGACGACGTCGTTTGAGCCGATCATGAAGTCGACGTGGATTCGGCTGAGGTTGATCCGCTCGCGGTCAGCGTCGCCGTCGAGGCACATCCCGTAGGAGGAGCCAAGCGCAACGTGGCTGGCTGCGTTCTCGTCGAGCAGCGTGTCGAAGAAGGTCGTGCCGAGCTTGCCGATCCGCCCTTCGCCGTCTACAAGCGCCACCTCGCCGAGCCTTGAGGCGCCCTCGTCACGCTCGCAGTAGCCGCGCAGGATCTCAGCGTTCTTGTCGGCGTCGATCCGAATCGCCCTGCCGTCTTTGAACTCCAGCTCAAGTCCTTCGATGATCGAGCCGCCGAGCACCAACGGTTTCGTCGCTCGCACTACCCCTTCGGTGCGCCGCGGGTCGGGGACCGAGAAGATCTCTTCCGAGGGGATGTTCGGCATGTGGTCGATGCCGTCAACGGTCTGAAACTGCGCTGCGAGGAAGTTGCTCGTCGGCAGTAGCCCAACTACGAGGTCGGTTCCTGGCCCTTCGAAGTGGAGCGAATCAAAGCGTCGCTCTGTGACCTTCTCGGCCGCCGCAATCAGCGCCGCGGCGCGAGCGCGCCAAGCGGCAACCGGGTCATCCTCGTCGAGCCGGCAGACGTGGACCAAGGCTTCGACGAGCCGCTCCAGCGCTGCTGCCGGCTCAAGATCGGGGAAAACGAGCTCGGCCCAATCTTGGCTGGGGCAGGGGCCGATCGTCCAATTGGTGGTCGCGTCGTTGACGACAGTGCCGCTCTCCTTCACCGCCGGCAGCTGATCCTTACCGACCAAGGCCGGGTCAATGTCATCGAACAGTCCCGGCGCTACCGGGCCGCTGAGGCCGATCCGCGCGCAGCGCTGGTCGCCTAGCGCGAGGATTCGATCGCCGTACCACGACGGTACGAAATCCAGCGTCTGCGGGTCGGCGCCGGCAAGGCGGGCGTGCTTTACGTGCGGGTCGAAGTAGCCGACGTCAACGAAGCGGGCGCCGTGGCGGTAGGCGCTCGCCGCTAGCGCGCGGGCCACCTCTTCCTTGCCGATTTCGGCTCCGATTGCCACGATCTGCCCCTTCTGCACGTTGGCGCCGAAGCCGACCATCAGGTCGGCGAAGCGCTCGAGTGTCTGCTCGTCAAAGCCGCTGGGAGATGCCATTGCGCCAGCCTATCGGCCGAGCGCCCCACAGCCGCCCGCTCTTGATCTAGAATGGAGCTATGTCTACCCCCGGATTTGCAGTCTCCCAGCCAGCCACGCGCGAGCGCTCACTGGCGATCTTCGGCCAGGTCATGGGTCTGGTCGCGATCACCTGCGGCTTCGCTGCCGCCGGTGCCTACATTGGCCGCGACCTTGGCGGGCTTTCGTCTCTGCTTCCGTGGATCGCGGCGTTCGGTTGCCTGATCGGCCTCAACGTCGCAAACAGCAAGGGGCTTCAGCAGCTGGCGCTGGTCTTGCTCTTTGCGGTCGGCCTGCTGCTGGGCATCGCGATCGGCTACACCGTCAAGTACTACGTCGTAAACGACTCCAGCGCGGTCTATCAGGCCGTTGGGGCGACGGCGCTCTTCGTTGCTGCGCTCGGCGCCGGCGGCTATGCGATCCGCAAGGATCTGGCCTTCCTCTACCGCTTCGCCTTCTTCGCGCTGCTGGGGCTGATCGTCTTTGGCATCGTCACGCTCTTTGTCAGCATGCCCGGCGGCTCGATGATCTACGCTTTCCTCGGTCTCGCGATCTTCGGTCTCTTTGTGGTGCTCGACTTCAACCGTCTGCGCCGCGCCGGTCAGCAGGAGGTCATTCCGCTGGCAGCCGGGATCTTCCTGACCGTCTTCAACGTCTTCCTCTTCTTCCTTTCGATCTTCGGCGGCGGAAACCGCTAGCTATGTGGGGCCGCGCGATCGCTACGGGGCTCAGCGTTCCTGACCCTGAGCAAACGCTGCCGGGGCGTGAAGCGGAGCTGCCGGGGATTCCGGAGCGCCACGCCGTTCTTGACGCGCCGCTAAAGCCGCCGTTCGGTGACGGCGTGCGGACCGCGGTCTTTGGCCTCGGCTGCTTCTGGGGCGCGGAGCGGATCTTCTGGCAGATACCGGGCGTCGTCTCCACCGCGGTCGGTTATGCCGGCGGCACGACACCCAACCCAACCTACGAAGAGACCTGCTCCGGTCAGACCGGTCACACCGAGGCAGTGCTCGTGGCTTACGACCCAGCCCAGATCAGTTACGAGGATCTGCTCACAGCTTTCTGGGAGGGGCACAATCCGACCCACGGAATGCGGCAGGGAAATGACGTTGGCACGCAGTACCGCTCGGCGATCTATTGCGATGGTGAGGATCAGCATCACGCTGCATTGGCCTCGGCCGAGCGCTACGGCGCGGCTCTGAAATTGGCCGGGATCGGTGAGATCACTACTGAGATTGCCCCGGCAGGCCGGTTCTACTACGCCGAGGATTACCACCAGCAGTACCTGCACAAGGTCCCGCACGGCTACTGCGGACTTGGTGGAACGGGCGTCAGCTGCCCAGTCGGCAGCGGCCAGGCAGCCTGACCGGCTCGCGCGAACCGGCGCATGGCGGCCGCCTATTGTGCAACGCTACGCCTATGACTAAAACTCGCAGCCTTCTAACTCTGTCCATATCCGTCTTCGCAATCGCGGCGCTCCCCGTTGCTGCTCAAGCCGCGACGGCTGACACTTCGGGCGCATGCGGCCAGTTCCGCGTGATGCACAACGACCACATCAGCGGCGTCTCGTTCCCGGCTGGCCCATACAACATGGTCAACAGCGGCATGTCCTGTTCGCAGACAACCAAGTACTTCCAGAAGTTCCTCGAGGCTGGCAAGGTGTCGAAGGGCTGGCAGGTTAGAAACCTGTCAGGCAATCGCAAACGCTTCACGAAGCTGGGGACAAAGCCGACCGTCGACTTCCAGGCAACTCCTGGCAGCGACCCAGGGCCGACCCCGAGCAACCTGGTCTGCCCGGGAACCTTCCGCGTGCTGCATAACGATCGCATCGGTGCGATGCAGCTGCCAGCAGGTAGCTACACGATCAAGTTGGCAAGCCACAACACTCCTGGGCTTAACTGCGCGACTGCTTCGCACGATTTCGCCTACTTCCTAAACAACGATTGGGCCGGCAACCTGCCTCGTCCGTGGAAGATGAACGTCTCTGCGAAGAGCTTCTACATGAACAACACTCCAAGCGACGGCTTCAGCGTAAAGCGCGTCGGGAGTTAGTCAAAGGGTGGCGATGAAACGAGCTGTTTCTCGCCATCCTGCGGTTTCTGTGCTCGTGGCTGCGGTCTGCGCGTCGGCTCTCGCCGGCGCGCCCGCCGTGGCGCTCGCCCAGGACATTGCGCCCGCGCCCGAAGGCAACGGCCTAACCAAATGTCCGGGCAGCTATCAGGTGCTTGACGCGGCCCGGGCGGGAACGATGTCGCTCCCCGCGCGCGCCTACACGCTGGCCACAACAATTGACCTCGACTGCAGCGAAGCTGCGCGCCTGCTGACGGAGTTCCAGCGCAACTGGGGCACCAAGCTGCCGCTGACTTGGAAGCCGGTCAGTGGGCCTGTCGGCTTCTCCAACTCCGCCGGTCAGCGCTTCAGCGTCAGCCGCGCCCCGGCCGCTGGTCCATCGAGGCTTGCCTGTCCATACTTGACGCTCGTGCAGGGAGCGCAAGCCGGGCCGGTCTACGTTGGCGCGGGCCGCTACCGCCTATCGCGCTCGTCAACTTCGCTTGGCTGCGCCGCCGCAGCCCGCAACTTCTTCGCTCTGGCCTACCACACCGGCGACCCTGACGGCAGCTGGCGCGTAGAGTCGTTTGGTACGCCCGGCGTGCGGTTTGTGCGCGGCTCGACCAGCTTCACGCTGCGCCGCGCCTTCTCGACCACCAGCGGCGGCGGCACCTACCCGGCCCGCGGCGAGTACCGCTGCGGGCCGTTCTTCACAGTCCAAAACAACGACCCGATCGGCAAGCGCTTCACGGTCAAAAAGGGCCGCTACTCGATCACCACCTTCGGCTCGACCGACTGCGCTGAGGCAGTCAAGATCTTGCCCACCTTGCTTGGCATGCGCTCCGGCGCGCTGCCAAGCCCGTGGCGGCTGCGCGCCGCTACAGGCTCGTTTGTCCGCAGCGCCGCCGGATCAAGCGGATTCAGGCTATCGCCGTATCTGGGGCAGTAGCGATGCTGAAGCTGCGACGACTGCTCCCAGTTGTGCTCCCGCTTGCGATTGGCGTCGCGCTGACAGCGCCGCTCGCGTCGGCCGCTGAGCCGAAGAGCTGCGGCGTCGCCAAGGTGCTGAGCAACGACAAAATTGGTAGCCGCGCGATCGCCAAAGGTAGCTACCGCCTCGCCGCCGTTGGCGTTAGCTGCGAGGTTGTCGCAGGCCAGTACGGGCTATTCGATCAGTTCATCGCGCAGGATCAGAGAACAACGCTGCCGAAGCCGTGGAAGCTCGCGGCCACGACGGGCAAACTGAAGTTCTCTGCCAAGGCTGGTTCCTTCTTCACGGCAACGAAGGTCACTACCAAATCGCTCGCTCGGCCAGCACAAGGGCCTCAGAATCTGCCTTGCACAAACTTCAAGGTCGCGAGCGACCAGACAATCGACAAACGCCTCTTCCTCAAAGGCACCTACCAAGTCAACGCCTTCGGTATCTCCTGCGCCAAGGTGGTCGGCAAGTATGGGCTTTTCGATCAGTTCCTCACCCAGGACGACGCGCGGGCGCTGCCGAAGCCGTGGACCTCGCTGGTCGCCATCGGTCAGCCAAAGTTTGTCGCCAAGAAAGGCGTCGGCTTTAGGGTGCAGCGGATCTCTGGCTAACGGCGGCCGCGCCGCCTCGGCGCGGTTCTAGGTTGTCATTCCGGTGAACTGGCCACCGGTGATGTTCAGCGTCTGGCCGTGGACGTAGTTGCTCCACGGTGAGCAAAGGAAGAAGACGCCACCGGCGGCCTCCTCCGGCGTGCCCGGCCTGCCGATCGGAATCAGCATCGATGCCATCCCGCGCATCTGGTCCGGAATCCCTAGCTGAACTGTCTCGCCATCGATCTCCATCGTGTTCGCCTCATCCTTGGAGGCGGTCAGACGGGTTTCGATGTAGCCGAAGGCAACGGCGTTGCAGTTGATCTTGAACTGGCCCCACTCCTTCGCCATCGTCTTCGTCAGGCCGACGACCGCTGCCTTGCCGGCCGCGTAGTTGGCTTGGCCAGCGTTGCCCATCGTTCCCGAGATCGAAGAGACGTTGACGATCTTGCGGAAGACCTCGGTGCCGGCTTCTTTCTCTTGCTTGGCAGGCTCGCGCAGGTAGGGGGCGGCCTCGCGGACAATCCGGAACGGCGCCACGACGTGGATGTCGAGCATCCGCTGGAACCAGTCATCGCTCATCTTGTGGACCGGCGCGTCGAGCGTGTAGCCAGCATTGTTGACGATGATGTCGATCTTGCCCCAGGCATCAATCGCGGTCTGGACCAGCTTGGCCGGTGCATCGGGGTCTGTTAGGTCGCCTGCGAAGACCGCCGTCTCACCGCCAATCTCCGACGCCGTCTGCGCGGCGACGTCGCCGTCGAGGTCGTTGATCAGCACCTTCGCGCCGTGCTCGCTGAGGATCTCCGCCGTCGCCCGGCCGATGCCTCGCGCGCTGCCGGTGACGATCGCCACCTTGTCGTCAAGAACGCCCATTTTCTAATTCTCCTGAAGTTGAGTTGCGTGTAGTCGTGGAAGCTTGCCACGCTGGGCGTCGCCGCGCTGCCTGCCTCGGCCGCTGATCCGTATTCTCGGCCTGTGGCAAGCGTCTCTGCAGGCCCTCCATTCATCGACGTCTGCGTCCACCGCAGCGTCCACCCGGCCGTTGTCGCGGCAGAGCTGCGCGATGGGCTTGCTGGCGGCGAACTGGCAACGCGCCAGCACTACCTCAGCCTGCGCCAAGCGCGGCTGTGGCGGGATCTCGCGGCGGCGATCTCTCCAGCCCGCGACGAGGGCGATGGGATGCAGGCCTACGGCGCCGTCAATTCGCTGATCGGTGAGCACTTCGACGGGCGCGACGTCCACCTAATCGGGCTCGGCTGCGCCGACGGAGCGAAAGAGCGGCGGCTACTTGAGGCGCTGCCGCCCGGCGGCGCGGTTTCAGTGACGCCGGTTGATGTCAGCCTGCCGTTGCTTCAGGTCGCGGCCGACGCCTTGAGCGGCGCCGGCGGCGCGTTGCTGCGCCAGCCGGTCCTCTGCGACCTGACCCTCGCGGCCGCAGACCTGCCGCAGATGATCGGCGAGGCGGCCGGCGCGCGCGTGATAACGCTCTACGGGATGCTGGCCAGCATTGATGCCTTCCCGGCGATCGCCGCGGCGCTGGCTTTGCTTCGCCCCGGCGACCTGCTGGCAGTCAGTGCCAATCTGCTCGCCGATGAGGCCAGCGCGATGGAGCGGGTCGCGGCGCAGTACGACAACCAGCCGACGCGCGAATGGCTCTGGTCGCTCTGCGAGGACGCCGGCATTGACCGCGCGCAGGCGGCAATCACGGTCGGCGCGCTTGAGGATCCCGGCGCCGGCGCGCAGGCAGCTATCGGCGCTTGGCTTGAGCCAGCGGTTGATCTCAATCTGGAACTTGACGCCGGCGCAGTCAGCTTGACTGCCGGTCAGCCAATTCGGCTGCTGCGCTCGGCCCGCCACACGCCGGCCGGGCTCAGCTCGATCATCAGCGCCGCCGGGTTGGAGCTGCTGGCGCTAGAGGTCTCGCCCAGCGGTGAAGAGGGCGTAGCGCTAGCTCTCTGCCCCTAAGCGCCGTTGATCGCGCCGATCGTGCGCAGCACGGCGCGCACGCGCGGCACCTCATGGGTGCGAAAGAGGCTCGTCTGCCCGAGCTGCGCGAGCACGGCGAAGAAGCCTTCGGCGCTGCGCACCTCGTCTTCGAAGTACTCAACGGCGTGCGGCAGCGCGTGGCAGACCGGCAGCCCTAGCACGCGCAGGCGGAAGCTGTTGATGAAGATCCGCGCTTGATGGCGTACGCGCTCGTCGCCGTCCTCAAGGTTTGAGTAGTAAAAGCCGAGGCCAGGATCAACGAAGAGCCGTTCGACTCCGGCCGCGCGGGCGGCCGCGATCCGCGGCTCAAAGTGCGCGATCAGTTCCCCTAGCGGGTCGTCTTCCAACCTGACCGCGCCAACCTCGCGCACGTTCTCGCCCTGCACGAAACAGAGCACGACCGCCGCCTCGTACTGAGCCGCCAAGGCGAAGATCTGCTCGTGGTGGGCGGTGCCGGTGAGGTTCAGCAGATTTGCGCCGGCCTTCAGGCAGGCCTCGACGACGGCCGGTTCGTAGGTTTCGACCGAAACCAGAATCCCGTCGGCGCGTAGCGCCTCGACCACCGGCACAAGCTGCTCTATCTGCGCGTCGGCGCCGACGCGGGCGGCGTCAAGGACCGTTGACTCGGCGCCAATGTCGATAAGGTCGGCGCCCTGCGCTGCCAACAGGCGGCCACGCGCGATCGCAGATTCCACCGATGGAGCAACGCTCTCGCGGTACCACGAGTCGGGCGACATGTTGACGACGCCCATGATCGCCGGCGCGCGGTCAAAGTCGAATTCTCTGCCGCCGATCGCGAAGCTGGCAACCGGCGTGGCAAGCTGATCGGCGTGTTCGCCTGCGAGCTTTGCGAGGTCGGCAAGCGTCAGCATCGGCCGACTACTTCGGCTTATTGAAATTGGCGTGGCTGAGGATGTACCACTCGTCGCCAACCTTGACAAACGAACTCAGATAATTCGCCGGAGTGCCGGGGTACTTCGTGCCGTCGACGACTAGGTCGGTAGTCGCCACGAAGCTGACGGCCATTGAGTCTTCGTACTGGAGTGCTTTGACGTTCTCAATCTCGTACGACATCAGGTCCGGGAGACCCTCGATGAATTCGCCCTTCGTCAACGTTTGCCCGTCAGCCCTCTGCAGCAGCCAGTTGGGGGTGAGGAACTTCTCAAGGTCGTCGGCGTTCCTTGTCTTTACGTCCTCAAAGAGGCGCGTTACAAGCTTCGTTCCCTCAGCGTTGGCTTCAGTGGCGGAGTCGTCCGAGGCGAAGCTCGAAGATCCACACCCGGCGATCGCGGCTGCTGCGATCAGTACTGCGGTGATTGATGCTGCGCGGTTTTTCATCGGCCGAGCATAGCCTTCGATCAGTCGCCGACGGTGATCTTGAAGATCGCTTTGAACTGCTCACCGGGGGCGACGCTGCCCAGCCGATCACCGCTGATCAGCGCGTTGGTTGGTGCCGTCATCGGTTCGAAGCAGATGAATGGTTGGTCGGGCGGGGCGTATACCTGAGTGAAGTGGTAGCCGCCTTCAAACTCGAGCGCAAGCTCGCGGCCGGGGCCGCTGAGCGTGAAGCGCGGCGGCTGGCTCAGACGATCGAAAAGATCATCAAAGGCGCGATCGCCTAGCGGCGCGAGCTCGCCGCTGGCTGCCTCGTGCTCACCGCTGGGGATCCCGCTCGGCTCGAGCAGCGCGCGCCGCGTCACCGGCAGCTCAATCTCGGCGCCTTCGCGTGAGCCGCCGGGAAGCGCGAAATAGGGGTGGAAGCCGAATGCCACTGGGACGTCGCTGTCGCCGGTCGGGATAACCGTCGTCTCAACCGTCAGCGAGCGCTCGTCGAGGCGTGTTTCCAGCTCCAGCATGTGGCGGAACGGGAAGGCTCGCGCGAGTTCGTCATGGGCCGAAAAGTCAAGCCGCGCCTGCACCACGCTGGTGTCGCCCGCCGGTCCTGCTTCAACTACTTCCCAGTAGGGCGAGGCACCTAGTAGCCCGTGCATCGGCAGGCCGGCGGAGTCGAAGTGCAGCGGCGACTCGTCTGCGTTCAGCGTTACATCAGCCCCCCCGAACGAGTAGCTCATCGCTGCCAGCCGGTTGGCCCACGGGTAGAGCAGCGGGATGCCAAACGTCGAGCCCGTCGCCGCATAAGCCTCCAGCCCGCCGCGCTGCCCGAGCAGTTCCTCGCCGCGGTGGCGCAGCGAGCAGCAGACCATTCCGACGCTCGGCGCGTAAACCGCCTCCAGCTCGCCGCTGGGCGAGGTAAGCGTCAGCGTTGCGTGGCCGTCGGTAGTGCTTTCTCTCACCGCTGCGCTCACGCGCGTAACGTATCGCCCTCGCGGCGGGCGTCGTCATCGGTGGCCGCCGTCAGTGGCCGACGTGTGTGGACAAGTGGTGGAGTCGCATTCCCACGCCCGCCGCTTTGCGCATGGCGCATGAGATGTGTGCGCCCGGGGTCGGACTTCGGGTCGGCGGCGTTGAGCACGAGGAAGCCATGGCGCCACCAGATCAAGTTCATCGCGATCACAATCACCGCGCCACTGGCCAGTGGCAGCCACCAGATGTCGAGCGTGTCGGCGAGCAACCCTTCCACCAGCGAGCCGACTGTCCCGAAGATGATCGTGATCAGCGCGAAGACGCCGAGCACCTCGCCCTCGATCTTCTTCGGCACGCCAAGTTGGGTGATCGCTCCGAGCACCGATTGCGCGGTCGCGAGCCCAAGCCCCGCCGCCGCGAGCACGATCGCAAGCCCGGCGAGCGTCAATGCGATGCCCATCTGGGCGATGCCAAACGCACCGGCAATCACCAGAGCAATGCCGCTGGCGGTGATCGAGAGCCGGATGATGTGGCTGTAGGGAGCGTCCTTCTTCCAACGGCGCAGCAGGACTGCCACCAGCCCCGCGCCGACGTAAAAGGCGGCCAGCAGCAGGCCATAGATCCGCGCCGCCGAGCCGACCTCGGCCGCGACCTTTGGCAGCAGCGAGATCAGCGGCCATGCCAGCAGCTCGAGCAGCGCCGTGAAGATGACCGCCGTCCGCACGGCGCGCGCGCTGTTGATCTTCGCGATGATCAGCTTCAGCCCGGCCGCCGCCGTTGGCTTGTCGCCCTGCATCGCCGGGAGCAGAGCGACGATGACAATCAGCGGCAGGTAGCTGAGCACGTTGAAGGCGAACAGCGGAGCGGCGCCGACCTCATCGAGCAGCACTCCGCCAGCCAGCGCGCCGATTACCGACGAGATCGAGGAGAGTGAGGAGAAGAGCGCGTTGGTTTCGTCGAGCCGCCCTTTCGCCGAAAACTGTTGCAGTAGCTCCTGCCAGCAGGGGTACTGGATTGACGAAGTGATACCGGAGGCTGCGCTGCTGATAAGGATCGCCGCGAGGCTCAGTTCGCCGGTTAGTTGGAGAGCTAGGATCGCGGCGTAGACCACCGCCTTCGCGACGCTGACAGCTATTACGACGTGGCGGTGATCGAAGCGGCGCGCTATTTTGCCGGCCGGCAGCGCGAACAACCCAAACCCGACCGCGAACGCGACTCCAACCATCACCGTCGCAAACGCCGACTTCGTCGTTGAGTAGACGACGTACGTGAAGGCAAATACCTGCAAGGTGGAACCGAGGCTTGAGATGAACGAACCCCAAGCCATCTGTCCCAGCTGCGGTGAGCTTGGCCGAGGGAAACTCTGCTTGATTTCGCCGCTGAGGCTGCTCATAGTCCGGGTCGCGAGCGACACTACAGTCCGAGACGTTTTCGCAGAGGAATCCAGTGCTTTTTCCCACCGTAACCTTCGCCATCTTCTTTTTGATCGTCCTGCCACTGAACTGGCTGACGATGCACAACCCGCGCAACTGGCGAATCATGATTCTGGTCGCCAGCTACCTGTTCTACGCCTGGTGGGATCCGTGGTTTGTGCTGCTGCTGGCCGGTTCAACGCTCTTCAACCAGATGATTGCGGTGAGGATCTTCAAGACCGAGGCGCCGTGGGCGCGCAAAACGCTGCTGTGGGTTGGGATCGCCGGCAACCTCGCCTTCCTTGCTTGGTTCAAGTACTGGAACTTCTTCGCCGAGTCAGCCCAGGACGCGGCGGGAACGCTCGGCATCGCGCTCGATCCCGGGTTCGTCGCGGTCGTGTTGCCGATCGGCATCTCCTTCTACACCTTCATGGCGCTCAGCTACATCATCGACACTTGGCGCGGCACCTACCACCCGGTTTCGCTCTCGCGCTTCGCCGTTTTCCTCTCCTTCTTCCCGCACCTCGTCGCGGGGCCGATCGTTCGCCCAGCCGAGCTGATCCCGCAGTTCAACAACCTGCCCGACCCGCGCACGGTTGACGCCACGCGCGGCTTCGCGTTGATCCTCGGCGGTCTCTTCCTCAAGGTCGTGCTGGCGTCCACTTGCGCCAAGCTGGTTGACCCGGTCTTCGGTTCGCCGAAGCTGCACAGCGCGCCCGAGGTGCTGCTCGCGATCTACGCCTACGCGGTCCAGATTTTCTCCGACTTCGCTGGCTACAGCACAATCGCGATCGGCGTTGCGCTGCTGCTCGGATTCCGCTTTCCCGACAACTTCAACAGCCCATACCGCGCCACCTCGGTTCAGGATTTCTGGCGCCGCTGGCACATGACGCTCTCGCGCTGGCTGCGCGACTACCTCTACATCCCGCTCGGAGGCAATCGGGGCAGCCGGTTCGAGACTGAGCGCAACCTGATGCTGACAATGGTTATCGGCGGCCTTTGGCACGGGGCCAACTGGACCTTCCTGTTCTGGGGCGCGTTGCACGGAGGCGCGCTGATCGTCGAGCGTTTGGCTCGTGATCGACGCAAGGCTCGCGGCAGAGCGCCGATGCGAACGTGGCTGGCTTGGCTTATCACCTTCAACTTCGTCTGTTTCGCGTGGATCTTCTTCCGCGCCGAGGATTTCGGCCAGGCACTCGGTGTGATCGAGCGGCTCTTCACCGGCTGGGGGCAGGGCTCGCCGGAGATAACGCTCGGCCTTCTCGCCGCCGTCCTGACCGGGGTTGCAATCCAGTTCCTGCCGGTCAACTTCTGGGAGCGCTTCCAGGCTCGCGTTAGCCGCCTTCCCTATTACGCGCAGGGCGCCGCAGCTGGCTTCGTGCTGATGGTGATCAATGTCCTCGGCCCGGCGGGCGTCGCCCCGTTCATCTACTTCCAGTTCTAATGGACGAACACGGTCTTCCCGAGCAGGATCCGCGGCGGCGCACGATGCCTGCCGGCCACGTGCTCGTGGCGCTCTTCATCGGCCTCGTCGTCGCTGCTCTACTTAACGCGCAGGGGATGCACAAGCAGGCCCTCTCGCAAGGTCCGGGGGTAGGCCGTGACATCGCAGGAACACTGACCGCTGGCCTGGCCGGGGTTAGTGGCTTCTTGCAGATCGATCAGCCGCGCAAGCTGCTGAAGGCGGGGCTCGGCCGCAGCGGCGACGACAAGCTGGTCGGCAAGCTGGCGATCACAGCGAAGGGGCCGGCGGCGCCGGCCGCGCCAGCGAAGCCGGTCTATTCGGCCGCGAAGCCGATGACCCTCTACCTCACCGGCGATTCGCTGATTACCGACCCTGGCCCCTTATTGCTCGACAGGCTGTCGACCAATCCGGCCGTCAAGCCGCTAGGCGTGACCGACATGCACGCTGCCACCGGCCTCGTCCAGCCGGAGATCTTCAACTGGTTCGAATACCTGCCGCAGCAGATCAAGGCTCTAAAACCGGATATGACGGTCGCGACCTTCGGCGCTAACGATGGACTCGGCTTCACCGGCATCGCCGGTGCCGAGGAGTTCGGCACGCCGGCGTGGCTGGCTGAGTACCGCAGGCGCGTCGGGGCGGTGATGGATTCAATCACCGCTAAGGGCGGCCAGCTGGTGATGCTCGGCCTGCCGATCCCGCGTGACCCGGCGCTCGCCGCGCGCTGGGCGAAGATGAACGAGATCCAGAAGACCGAGGCTGAGAAGCGGAAAGGGCTCGTCGCCTACGTCGACCTCTTCGACAAACTGGTCGACGCCAAAGGCAACTACGCCGACTTCCTGCCCGACGCCGCCGGCCAGCTACAGCGCGCCCGCAGCTCTGATGGAATTCACTACGAGTCGCAGGGCGCGACGATCGTCGTCGACGCGATCATCGAAGCGATCAACGAGCTCGCGACGGTGCCGCTGGGAGCGGGTGCGGGCGTTTGAGCACGCTGGCGCTACTTGAACTTGTAGCGCTTGCTGCGCGCCGGGCCTTTGACGGAGCCTTTCTTCGGGGTTACCGAGACCGTCCAAGTGCCTTTAGTCAGGCGAATCGTGCACTTGCGGCGCGTGAGGCGCTTGCTGCCCTTCTTGACCTTCACCGTCTTGCAAGTGCCGCTCTTGGTTTTGCTGCCCTTCTTGGCGGTCAGCTTGTATGTGACACCAGTGACCGGTGTGATTAGCGCCGTGACACTCTTTGATCTCTTTGATGATGACCAAGCAACAGAGGGCTTGGCCAGGGGGGTGGATTTGACCGCTGCTGATGCTGCGCCGCTACCAACGCTGTTGACCGCGCGCAGCTTGATTGTGTAGCTGACTCCGTTTTTCAGGCCGCTGATCTTGATTGGCGAGCTAGCTGAGGCCGGGCTGCGCGCCGTCCACGTAGAGCCATTGTTGGTCGAGTACTGATGATTGATGATCGCAGCCCCGTTGGCCGCTCCAGGCGTGAACTTGATGCTCACGCTGCGGTCGCCGGAGCTGGCAACAAGCGCTGTTGGCGCTCCCGGCACGGCGCTTGGCGTTGGTGCAACCGGCGTGACACTCACGGCGCTCGACTCTGCGCCTGCACCCGCGCTGTTCACGGCCCGCAGTTTGATTTGGTAGGTGGTGGCGTTGGTTAGCCCCGTGATCACAACAGGCGAGACGGTTGAGCTGGGGCTGCGT
>CAMDBT010000009.1 GCA_945889475.1 Bifidobacterium breve | reverse complement strand
ACCCCGCGCGGGATTACGGTTGATTCTGCCGGCAACATTTACACCGCCAATTTCGCCTCGAGCGATGTGTCGAAGATCACGCCCGCCGGCACATCAACAAGTCTTGCGCCAACCGGCGCCGCGCCGCGGGGGATCACGGTGGATTCGGCCGGCAACATCTACACCGCCAACGCCGGCTCGAACAATGTCTCGAAGATCACACCCGCCGGCGTCTCCACGATCCTTGGATCAACCGACAACGGCCCGGCCGCGATCACCGTTGATTCGGTCGGCAACATCTACACCGCCAACTGGGGCTCGAACACCGTCTCGAAGATCACGCCCGCGGGCGCATCAACCAGCTGGGCGACAGCCGGCTCCAACCCGGCCGCAATTACGGTTGATTTGGCCGGCAACATTTACGCCGCCAACTACGCCTCCAACAGTGTTTCGAGGATCACGCCGACTTCATTTCCGGCGCCTCCTGCCAGGCCGGCGGCGCCGTCGGCGGTGGCGGGCAGTCCCGGGAGCGGCACGGCGGTCATAACGGTTGCCGCCAACCAGCCTTCAGCCAGGTATGGCAACCCGTCCTCCTACACAATCAGTGCGGTCCAGAGCCCAGCCAAGCAGTGCACAGTCAAGTACCCAAACGTGTCCTGCACACTCAGTGGCCTAGCGGCAGGCACCGCCTACACGTTCACCGCCAAAGCAAAGCTGATCAGCTGGCAGACGATCGCTTCAACACCATCAAACGCCGTCACCCCAACGGCGGTGCCCGGCGCGCCAACAGCGCTTGTTGCCAGCTCCGGCGACCGCAGCGTGAGCATCAAGTTCACCCCGGGCGCGGCCAATGGGGCTGCGATCACAAACCTTGAGTACTCACTCAACAATGGCTCTACGTGGAGTGCGCGCAGCCCGGCGTCAGCTAGTTCACCAATCAAAATCAGCGGCCTGACCAACGGCACCAGCTACCAAGTCAAGCTGCGCGCGGTCAACAGCGCCGGCATTGGCGCAGCATCGGCAGCTGTCAAAGCCACCCCGCTGGCCAAGCCATCTGTTGCTTGGTCATCATCGAAGAAATCCAGAACCGTTACGGCGCTAATCACCCCAATAACTGGCGTTAGCTACAAGCTGACCGCCAAGAAGGGCAGTAAAGCCAAGAGCGGCACTTGCAAGACGGTCAAGGTCAAGAAGGGCAAGAAGCGACTAACGCGCCGCTCGTGCACAGTTCGCCTCAGTAAAGGCACCTGGATCGCTTCGGTAACGCCGAAGAAAGGCTCCGCAACTGGACCAGCTAACAGCAAGAGCTACAAGTTCAACTAGCGCCAGCATTATTCTCTGCCCAGATGAGGAGTGTCCGCCCGCAAACAGCTGGAGGCTCACGGGGTCGGGCAGTAGCTGCTTTGATACTCCTCGCTCTCGGCACCGCGACGGCCGTACTGTCGGCCTTCGAAAGCTTTCCAACCAACGTAGGCGCCGCCCTTCTACTTCTGCTCGCAGCGATCCTCGCGTTCGATGGCGCGATCCGCAGGGGCACGCGACGGTCACTGGAGCTCGCCGCAGCCGCGGGCTCCGCGCTTGTCAGCGCGCTTCTGGTGCTTGGCACTATCGACCTGATCGCAGACCTCGCGACGATCGTGCTCTGGGGCGGCGGGATCTGGCTCGCGCGCAGCGCCTTCGCCGCCGGAGCATCGCTCACCCCAGCGACTCCCCCGGCCGCCGCCGTGATGTTCTGGAACCCGAAGTCCGGTGACGGCAAAGCGCTGACGGCAGGGCTCGCCGAAGAAGCGCAGGCGCGGGCGATCAAACCGATCGAACTCAGGCGCGATGATGATCTGCGCCAACTCGTCCTCACTGAGATCGCCGCTGGAGCCGACGCGCTGGCAGCGGCCGGCGGCGACGGCACGCAAGCGATCGTGGCCGCGATCGCCGCCGAATATGATCTCCCCTTCGCCTGTATTCCCGCCGGTACCCGCAACCACTTTGCGCTCGATCTTGGCGTTGACCGCGACGACGTAGTGGGCGCGCTAGATGCCTTCGTCAACGGTGGAGAGAAGCGCGTTGACCTAGGCGAAGTGAACGGCCAGGTTTTCGTCAACAACGTTTCACTTGGGATCTACGCCGAGGCAGTTCAGCGCGACGATTACCGGGGCGCGAAGCTGCGCACTCTGCTCGACATGGCGCCAGAGGTCGCTGGCCCAGGTGGCAGCGGGTTGGAGCTCGAATGGGTTGGCGGCGGCGATCAACCCAACGAGGATGCCGTCGCGATTCTGATCTCCAATAACCGCTACCGGGTCGGCCGTCTGCTCTCGTCTGGAACGCGCCCGTCGATTGAAGATGGACTGCTCGGTGTGACGGTCTTCGAGCCCACAGCCCCCGGGCCGCGCGACCGCGTCTTGCGGCGACCGTGGCGGGAATGGACGACGCGCGAGATTGAGCTGGCTGCGCCCGGGCCGGTCGCCGCTGGAATCGATGGCGAGGCAACGATGCTCGTTCCGCCGATCCGCTTTCGCATTCGCCCCAAGGCGCTACGGGTTCGAATCGCCGGTCACCACCCAGGCGTCTCGCCATCGGCCACGTTGCCCGATCGTTTGATCGACCTGCCGCCGGCGTTGTGGTCGGCCGCAAGAGGGCGTCGCTGAGCGCGATACCGGCTGAGCACACCGATTGATCACGAGCGCGAACTAGCGATCGGCATTCGCCACGGCGTGCGCCAGCTTCAACGCTGCGGGCCGCGCGTCTGGTCGAGGCTCTGCTCGACCTCGCGTTCGATCTGCGCGCGCAGGATTTCGCGCTGCTCTACGAGCGCAACGACTAGCTGCGGATCGACCTGCTGCGGATCGGCCTGCTTGGCCACGACGATCTCCCGTTCCGTGCGGGCCGCGCGCAAGCGCAGTCCTTCTGCTTTAAGCGCTGCGTTTGAGCTGGCGTTCTGCACCGCACGGATCTGAAGCTCGGCGAGTGTACGGCCTAGCTCTTCATCGTCAGGTGCGGCGTGAATCTCACTGCCAACCGGCGTTGCGAGGATCAGCTGGGCAGCGCGCAGAAATACCGGACTGACGAAATCCGTCTCTAGATCCAGCGCGGCAATCGCTTCCCTGCCGGCGATCGGGTCGGCAAGACACTGCACGAGGAAGGCGCGCTCAACGCGGGCGCCGGGGTCGATCACGGTCGTTTGAGGAGGTGGGGACTGCGACTGAGAGTTGGCGTCTGTGGCCGAGGCCAGCGCTGGCGCCGGGCGTGCGCGGCCAAGCCATTCAGTCAGCTTCGCGCCGCTCACACCGAGCGCGGAAGCGGCCAATTCGGTCAGCTCATCGCGCATCGCGCTAGCCGGCAGCGGCGTGAGGATCGGCGCCAGCTCGCTGACTACGCGATCTTTGCCTTCGGCGCTGCTGAGATCAGCGAGCAACAAGGCTCGGTCAACGCGGAAACGAACGAAAGGAACCGATCCGGCAACCAGCTTGGTGATCGCTTCCGGCCCATCTTGCTGGACGATGTCGGCCGGGTCGTTGCCCTCTGGAAGCGGCACGACGCGCAACTGGAGCTTGCGGCCCTCTGCGACCCTAGCGGCGCGGATCATCGCCTCCTGCCCTGCGCTGTCGGCATCGAGGGCCAGCGCAACGACCGGCGCCATCCTCGCCAGCTCAGAGACCTGATCCTCAGTTAGCGCCGTCCCCATCAGCCCAACCGTGTTTCGAAAACCGGCCTGATGCATCGCAATCACGTCGGTGTACCCCTCACAGAGGATCACCTCGCCGCTCTTCGCGGCCGCCGACCGGGCGAGGTCGGCGCCGTAGAGCTGACGACCTTTGTGGAAGATCACATTCTCCGAGCTGTTGAGGTATTTCGGTTGTTGGTCGGCACCGACGGCGCGGGCGCCAAAGCCGAGCACGCGGCCGCGGCTATCGCAGAGCGGGAACGTTATTCGGCGTCGGAAACGGTCGTAGAGATTGCCCTTCTGGTTCTTGACCGTCAGCCCGGCGTCCCAAAGTTCGTCTTCGCTGTATCCCTTACGGCGCGAAGCCACCAAGACTTTGTCCCAGGCGCTCGGCGCGTAGCCGACGCGAAACTCTCTCAGGAAGGCTTCGTCGAGTCCGCGATCGCTGAGGTACTGGCGCGAGCCCTCAGCCTCCGGCGACTCCCACAGATTGCGAACGTAGAAGGCCGCTGTGCGTTCCAGCAACTCAAGCAGGCGATCGCGCTTCTCGCGGCGCTGCGCGGCCTGCGGATCCTCCTCCGTCAGCTCCATCGTCACGCCGTAGCGATCGGAGAGCGACTCAACCGCCTCGCGGAAGTTCAGCCCTTCGGTCAGCTGCACGAACTTGAAGAGATCTCCCCCTTCGCCGCAGCCAAAGCAGTGAAAAACCTTCTGAACTGGATCGACGCTAAATGACGGACTGCGCTCGTCATGGAACGGGCAGATCCCCATCAGCTGCTGCCCGGAGCGCTTCAGCTCAGTTTTGGCTCCGACGAGCTCCGCCATGTCAACGGTCTGGCGCAGGCGCTCGATTGAGTCATCGGTGTAGAGCGGCATTGCTGGCAGCCTACGCGGCGAACGACTCCGGCACTGTCAGCTGCTCGAAGACCCGAATGCAGTAGCGATCGGTCATCCCGGCCAGATAGTCGGTGACGCGACGGTCGAGGCTCGCGCCGGCCGCGCCGCCGGCATCGGGAATCTGCTCAGGATCGTTCGCGTAATGGTTAAAGAGGGTCGTGATCACACGTTCGATCCGGCTGTGCTCAGCGCGGGCACTCTCGCCGAGGTAGACGTTGTCGAACATCCAGCTCCGCAGCTCATCCATCGCCGCGCCAGCCTCTTCGCCCTGAATAATCGCGCCAGCGGCCTGCGAGTGCTCGATGAGGTCATGGACGAGGCAATCGATCCGTGCCGAACCGGTGTGGCCGAGCGCGCTGATTGGCCCGCTCGGCAGCGCGGCTTCGGCGACGACCCCGGCGCGCGTCGCGTCATCGATGTCGTGGTTGATGTAGGCGATCCGATCGACGAGGCGGACGATCGCGCCTTCGAGCGTGCGTGGGGCCGGGGCGCGGCCCGAATGACAGGCGATACCGTCGCGCACGTCTTCGGTCAAGTTGAGCCCGACCCCATCGCGCTCGAGCACGTCAACGACTCGCAGCGACTGTTCGTAGTGGCGGAAGCCACCGTCGAAACGCTCCTTTAGACAGCCATCGAGCACCGCTTCGCCGATATGCCCGAAGGGCGGATGGCCGAGGTCGTGACCAAGGCCGATCGCCTCGGTCAAATCTTCGTTGAGGCGCAGTGCGCGGGCGACGGTGCGTGCGATCTGGGTCACCTCGATCGTGTGCGTGAGTCGGGTGCGGTAGTGGTCTCCTTCGGGAGAGACGAAGACCTGAGTCTTGTGCTTTAGGCGCCTGAACGCTTTGCAGTGGACGATCCGGTCGCGATCGCGCTGCAGCGGCGAGCGAAGCCCACAGTCGGCCTCCGCGACAAGCCGGCGCGCCGGCCAGGAACGTGCGGCAAGTGGCGAGAGCAGCTGCTCTTCCAGCGCCTGCTGGCGCTGCGCGAACTCCATTGCAACAGGTCCCGGATCAGCGTGAGGGTCCATCGCGCTCATTCTCGCAGCCCGCGAACGGTTGCCAGCAGCTCGCTCACGCGATCGCCTTCAGCCGCACGTGGCCGTGGTGGGCTGCGGTTTCGCTGATCGCGCGGTCGGCGAGCGCGATCACGCGTTGGTCAACGCTCGGCGTTTCGGCGAGTGAGCGGCCGAGAGCGTCGGTCAGGAAGCGGTGAGTTTCGCCGTCAAGCTCGAACGAGCCGGCTTCGCAAGATCCGCAGACCACGCCGCCGGCGGCCGGTGAGAAGCCGACAAGCCGATCGGCCTCGCCGCAGCTGGCGCAGGCCGCAAGCTGCGGCGCGAAGCCGGCGGCAAGCAGCAGCTTCAGGCGAAACGCGACTTGGAACTCGTCTGTTGCCCGCTCGGGATGCCGATCAAGCAGCGTCAAAGCGCTGCAGAGAAGATTGAAGACCTCGGGGTGAGGCTCGGCGGAATCGAATACCCGGCCGAGCGAATCACAGGCCCGCGCGGCGCTGCCTAGCGCCATCTCGTCGGCGCGCAGCGCTGCGAAGGCTGCGATCGTCTTGGCGCCGGTCACTGTCATCAGGTCGCTCCGTCCCTCGTGTAGTTCAAGGTTGAGCCAGAAGAACGGTTCGAGGCGGCCGCCGAAGCGGCTCTTCGACCGTCTCACTCCCTTGGCAATCGCGCTGAGCTTGCCGCGCATCGGCGTATAGAGGTGAAGAATTCGGTCGGCTTCGCCGTAACGGATTGAACGCAAGACGACCGCCTCCGTCTTGATCGGACCGGCCATTAGCTCGCACCCCGCGGCGGCGCTACATTTATCCCTATGCCCAGTGTCGTGATGTACTCATCTACTCCATGCCCCTTCTGCTCGCAGGCGAAGGCGCTGCTCACCGCGCGCGAGATTCCGTTCGAGGAGGTCAACCTCAGCATGGATGCCGAGGGTCGCGTCGCGCTGCACGAGAAGACGGGAATGCTGACCTTCCCCCAGATCCTCGTCGACGGCCAGCCGATCGGCGGTTTCAAAGAGCTCATAGCCGCTGACCAGAACGGGGAGCTCGGGGCGCTGCTCGGCGCTTGAGCGCCCCCCGCGGGCGCGTTTGACAGCGCCCGCAAAGGTAGGTCCCTCGGCCGGCCACGACGATCTTCTCGACCTCGTTGCCGCAGCGTGGGCACGGCTCGCCAGCTCGGCGGTGAACGAGGAACTCATCTTGAAAGCTGCCATAGCGTCCGTCCGGGTGGCGGAAGTCGTCGATCGTCGCGCCGCCCGCGTCTAGCCCTGCTTGGAGCGCCTCTTGAATTGCTGCCGCGAGCAGATCGTACTGCGCTGGCGTTAGGCGCCCAGCAGCGCGCAGCGGATGGACTTCAGCGCGAAAGAGGGCCTCGTCGGCGTAGATGTTGCCGATCCCGGCGACGGCTCGCTGATCAAGCAGGAAAGCCTTGATGGATGTTCGCTTGCCCGCCGTCATCGACTTCAGTGCCGTTCCATCGAGCGCGCCTGCGAGCGGCTCGATCCCCAACCGCGCGGCGAAATACTGGTCAAGAGCATCCCCCCCAAAAACGAGCTCGGCGGTGCCGAATCGGCGCGGATCGGTGAAGCGAAGCGCCTGCCCGTCCTCCAGCTCGAAGACCGCCCGCTGGTAGAGCACGTCGGCGCCAGCCCCGTAGAGGAAGTTGCCTGTCATCCGCAGATGGCAGATCAGAAAACACTCCTCGCCAAGGTCGAAGATCAAATATTTTCCGCGGCGATCAAGCCGCTCAATCGTCCGTCCTTCGATTATCCCCGCGAGTTCGCTGGCAGCAATCGGACTGCCCCACTTTGGGTCGATCACCTTCAGTTGCTCGATCCGCTTGCCGCTCAGCACGGGCTCCAACTGACGGCGGATTGTTTCAACTTCAGGCAGCTCTGGCATCACCGCCGAGGATAGGCGCGTCGCCCGTCGTTTGCTCGCTCGACCTCAGCGATCGCTATCGCTCATCGCCTTCGGGTGGGCGCCGATAGTCGCCCTCGGGTGGGCGCCGAAGTACTGATCTTTGAGCCGCTCGGCAGAGAGGTGAGTGTAGATCTGCGTTGTCGCGATATCGGCGTGGCCGAGCATCTCCTGCAGCGCGCGAAGATCGCAGCCTCCAGCAAGCAGATGCGTTGCGAATGTGTGGCGGAGCGTGTGCGGGCTCATCAGTCCGGCCAGCCCGGCAGCGCGGGCGTGGCCCTGGACAATCTTGTACAGCCCCTGACGAGTCAGAGCGCCGCCTCGCTGGTTGACGAAGAGATGCTCCTCGTCGGCGATCCCAACCAGCTTCGGTCGCGAGTCATTGAGGTAGATCCGGACCGCGTGCAAGGCAGCGGCGCCGACCGGAATCAGTCGCTCCTTTGATCCTTTCCCCCGCGCTCGCATCAAACCTTGATCGAGATCGACGTCACCGACAAGCAGACCGGTCGCCTCCGAGGCGCGCAGACCGCAGGCGTACATCAGCTCCAGCAGCGCGCGGTCACGCTGAGCGGCCGGCCCGTCCCCTTGCGGTGCGGCGAGCAGCAACATCATCTGGTCGCGGCTCAACACCTTCGGCAGTCGACGGGTCTTCCGTGGCGCGCGCAGGTCGGCGGTTGGGTCGTGATCGATCAGCTCTTCGCGGCGTAGATGACGGTAGAACGATCGCAAACAGGCCGTCTTCCGTTGCAGCGTCGCTGCGGCGACTGGAGGGCGGTCAGGACCACCGTGCGTCAGCTTGTCGAGGAAACCCGCCATCTCACCGTGCCCGGCGGACAGCGCGTCGGCTCCGCTCTCTTCGAGATAGAGGCCAAACTGCATCAGGTCGGTTCGATAAGCCCCGAGTGTGTTGCGGGAGAGGCCCCGCTCCAGCTCAAGGTAGGCAAGGAAGTCGAGCACGTGGCGCTGGAAAGTGCTCCGCGCGGGAGCGGTCGTGATCGCCATTGTGGTGCAGTTCGCCGCCGACGGGCGCCTTCCTTACCGCTGCAACAGCCGATGCGTCAGCACGCCGAGTTAGCGGCTCGCGCCATCAATCGCTGTTGCCAACAGCATGCCGCCAGCGAGCGCGGCGCCGAAAAAGAGCGGGTCTTCTGCAATCGAGCGGCCCATCGTTGTGCCCGGCAGCCCGCTAGCGCCGTAGGCGGCAAGATCGACTCCGAGTTCGACCACCGTGTGGCCGCAGCCGCGCGTGATCTCTTCCCCCGCTCCCTGCGGCGCGGCAACGCTGACCGGCGCGAGCAGCAGGTTGAGAACGGTTTGGGTGTGGTGCGAGCAGCCCTGGTGACGGTCGCGGGCGTCACCGTTGGACATCCGCGGCGCTACCACAACCGGACAACCAAGCGCGAGCGCTGTGTGGGCCGCGTCAAGAGCCGCCATCCCCCCATGACCGAGGCGCGAACCGGAGCCGATGATCCCCGGCCCCGGGGCAACGACAGCTGCATCCCAGCCAAGCTCCCCAAGGCCGTGGGCGAGGCCGCCAGCGAGAGTTATCGCCTCTGCCTCGCCACCGTAGCTCGCGCCCGCCGTGATCGTGCCGGCCAGCAGCCGACGCTCGCGCAGCTCCGCGACAGTTCTCGAATGGCCTCCAGGGAGCGCCCCGCCACCACCCTGGAGAAAGCCGAGCCGCGTCCCCTCACGCGCCTGTGCGAGCGCCCAAGCGAATGGCGCGAGCTGGCCGTGGAGGAAGCAGACGCCTACCGGCTTGGCCGGCGGCAGAGTGTCGCTGCCATCTTCCACCGGGAGAACGGCGTGCTGGAGCGAGCTGTAGTTGAGCTTCATCACGTGCGCGCCAGCGACCCCTTCGCCGCCGAGGCCACGAGTCAGGTTCACGTGGACTACATCAAAGCCGCCGGAGCCGAGCGCTAGGTCGGCGGCCTGCGTATTGACGATGACCGTGTCGCCGACTTCGCAGCGACCGACGAGCGCCATGTCGGCGGTCGCCGCGCGCGGACCGCGGCCGGGAACGTCAACCAAGAGCTGCTGCTCCGGTGCGAGCGGCCCGACCTCAGTGACAACCCCTTCGTGGAGGACAAGCATCAGCTAATCCTCCCCGAACGCGTCGACCAACGCGAACGTCACGTTCATCATCGCCTCAAGTTCAGATACTGCGACCCTCTCGCTGGACTGATGCGGGTTCTCGGTGCCGTTAGCGAGGTTGATGGCGGCGAAGCCTTGGGCGCGAAGCGCATTGGCGTCCGAGCCGCCGCCGCTAGCGACCATCTTCGGCTCGTAGCCGCAAGCTTCCAACGCCGTCCTCGCTGCAACGACGCCCGGCTCCGCGTGGTCGAGTTTGTAGCCGACAAAGGAGCGCTCGATCGTCAGATCTAGGTCGCACTGGCAGCCTGGTTCATTGGCCGCGTCGCCAAACACCTCGGCGACAACCTCAGCCATCAGCTCTGCGCGTCCCTCGTCAAGCGAGCGGATCTCGCCGTCGACCCGGCAATGCTCGGGGACGACGTTGGTCCCTGCCACGCCGCCTCGGATCCGCGCCACGTTAGCTGTACTGGACTGGTCGATCCGACCGTCGGGCAGCGCCGCAATCGCCCGCGCCGCCGTCGCGATCGCGCTGCGTCCGTCTTCGGGCGAGACGCCAGCGTGGGCCGCCCGACCGCGAATATCGGCGCGCCAGCGGATCTGTGTTGGCGAGGCAGCGATGATCTCGCCGATCGGCGTGGCGTGGTCGTAGACGTAACCAACAGCGGAACGCAGGACGCTTAGGTCGAGCGCGCTAGCGCCGAGCAGGCCAGGCTCTTCAGCGACCGTGAAGCACAGCTCGAGGTCAACTGGCGCGCCTTCGATCATCGCCCGACGTGCGAGCTCCAGCAACACTGCGACGGCCGCCTTGTTGTCAGCGCCGAGGATCGTGTCGCCTTCGCTCTCCCAGCCTCCGTCACTAATCACCGGGACGATCGGCTCGTCGTGGGGCACGGTGTCGAGGTGAGCGCAGAACAGCACAGAGGGCCCACCCCGGCGACCGATCCGCGCCAGCAGATTGCCGCTCTGCCCACCGATCGCGGCTGCCGCGTCGTCCTCTGAAACCTCGACGCCGATCTGCTCGAGCTCGCGACGAACGAAGGCCGCGACCGCGGCCTCGCTACGTGACGGACTGGGGATTGCGCAAAGCGCCCCGAACGTGTCACTCAGGCGCCGCGTCTCGAGCTCTGAGGCGGGCCTCATCTCGGCTGCGATCAGGCTGTTCGACGAGTTACGTGCGCGTCGCCGTCAGCTTCAACCTGCGACCCACCGCCGCTAGCCGCAAAGGCGGCAGCGACAAACTCGCGAAAGAGCGGCGCCGGGCGCTCAGGCCTCGACTTCAACTCAGGGTGATACTGAGCCGCAACGAAGAACGGATGAATATCGACGGGCAACTCAACCGCCTCAACGAGCCGCTCATCGGGAGATGTCCCGCTGACCACCAGCCCGGCCTGTTCGAGTTTTTTGCGCAACGCGATCGAAACCTCGTAGCGGTGGCGGTGGCGCTCGTAGACAACGGCCTCGCCGTAACAATCTCGAACGATTGTGCCGGCGTGGAGTTTGATTGGGTCGGCTCCCAAGCGCATCGTGCCGCCGAGGTCCGACACCTCCTTCTGCTCAGGCAGTAGATCGATCACCGGCCATTCGGTCTCAAGGTCGAACTCGGTCGAGTTGGCGCCATCCATGCCCGCCACCGAGCGAGCAAACTCGCAAACCGCCATCTGCATCCCAAGACAGACCCCGAGGTAGGGAATCTTCTGTTCGCGGGCGACCCGCACAGCCCGGATCTTGCCTTCAATGCCGCGGCCACCGAAACCACCGGGGACGAGGATCCCATCGGAGTCGCCGAGCCGCGCGAGCGCAACCTGATCGTCGACGAGATCCTCCGAATCGACCCAGTCGATCTCGACGCTAGCGCCGGCTTGGTTGCCGCTGTGAATTAGCGCCTCGCTTACCGACTTGTAGGCGTCAGCAAGGGCGATGTACTTACCGACCAACGAAATCTTGACGGGGGCAGTCGCCTCTGCTGCGCGCGTAACTATTCGATGCCACTCACTCAAATCGGCTGGAGCCGCCTCGATCCCAAGCTGGTCGCAGATAAAGCCATCGACCTTCTGCTCGCAGTACCAGAGCGGAACTTCGTAGATGTCGTTGACGTCCTTGGCCGAAATCACGGCCTCGACCGGGAGCGATGCAAAGAGAGCGATCTTCTTGCGGATCTCCTCAGACAGCTCACTTTCGCTGCGGCACAGCAACATGTCAGGCTGAATGCCGATCCGTCGCAGCTCGTTGACCGAGTGCTGAGTTGGCTTCGTCTTCAGCTCACCGGCATGCCCGATGTACGGCACCAGCGTTAGGTGGATGAACATGCAGTTGCGGCGGCCGACATCGACCGGGAACTGGCGGATCGCCTCAAGGAAGGGAAGCGACTCAATGTCGCCGACTGTTCCGCCAATCTCAGTGATCACAACGTCAACGTCGCTGGTCTCGGCGATCAACTTGATCCGCTGTTTGATTTCATCGGTGATGTGAGGAACGACCTGGACGGTCGCGCCAAGGTAATCGCCGCGCCGCTCACGGCGAATAACAGCGTCGTAGATGCCACCGGCAGTGACGTTCGAGGCACGCGTCGTGTTGGAGTCTGTGAAGCGCTCATAGTGCCCAAGGTCAAGGTCCGTCTCGGCGCCGTCCTCGGTGACGAAAACTTCTCCGTGCTGATACGGCGACATCGTCCCTGGATCGACGTTGATGTAGGGATCAAACTTCTGCAGGCCGACGGTCAGGCCGCGGGCAACCAGCAGCCGTCCGATCGAGGCTGCAGCGATTCCTTTTCCGAGAGATGAGACGACTCCGCCTGTGACGAAGATGTAACGGGGCTGGCGTTGAGCGTCAGGCACGATGAGCAATTCTCCCCAATGAGTCTAGATGACTGAGACCCGGAGTCGACTCGACGAGCCGGTTGATCGAACGAACCTCCCCGTAAATAGTCAGTAGAACGAGTACGGCGGCTGCAATTGCAAGCCCCGTTGTATCGAGTACAAGCACCAGCCAAATGCCGGCAACAACGCCGACGACATTCGAACCGCTGTCGCCGAGGATCGCGCGCTCGCGCAGATCGAGAGCGCCGCATACAAGAATCGGGCCGACCCAAAGGCCGAGGCCGAAAAGCGAATCGAAGCTCCAAGCGCCGAGCGTGCAGCCGATACCGACAAGGACGAAGACCTTCACCGATCGACCGGGACGCAGATCAAACAGATTGAAGAGATTCGTCGCGAGCACAATTACCAAAGCCGCAAGCAGAAAGCGCGCAACCCCGTCCTGCGTCACGGCGCACCAAGCGAGCGCCAGGCCGAGCGTGCCGAACGCTTTCAGCGCACCGGTACTGAACGCACCTTTGAGGGCCGCACCGCCGTGGCCGCGCCAGCCGCGCGAGCTACCGGCGAAAGCGTCGTCGGCGATCCCGATCGCAACGACACCGAGGATCAGCGGCAGGCCGACAAGATCGAGCGTCTTGAGGTCAAACAGTCCAGCGAGCAGAGCGAGCGGAATCAGCGCACCGAGCGCAGCCGCCGGGATCAGCAGCCCCAGCGGGCAAGCAAGCATTTCGTCGCGGTAGTTGGATCGGAGGTGGCCACCCTCGATTAGGAACTTGACGAGTGAGGGAGCGAGAGCGAGCGCGAGCAGGAGAGCGAGGATCAGGGGCAGCGCTGGCACCTACGCAACCTACATAGCGGCGCGGACAGGCATTTGCCCTCAGTGTTCGCGCTTCGCTACCGTTGACAGCAGCCAATACGAGGAGCCCGCGATGAGCAGCGACGAGCCGAGCAAGCCGACCGAGATAACCAACGAGCAGTGGCGCGAGAAGCTCGATCCCGAATCGTTCGCGGTGCTGCGTGAGTCCGGCACCGAGCCGGCATTCAGCGGTGCCTACAACGACGAGAAGGGCAGCGGGATGTTCCGCTGCAAGGGCTGCAACGCCAAACTCTTCGCCTCCGATACGAAGTTCGACTCGGGCTCCGGCTGGCCCAGCTTCACCGACCCCGTCGTAGCCAGCGCAGTCACGCTGGTCGATGACAACTCGCACGGAATGCGCCGAACGGAAGCGACCTGCGCCTGCTGCGGCGGTCACCTGGGGCACGTATTTGACGACGGGCCCGGCGCCAGCGGGCAGCGTTGGTGCATCAACTCGGCTGCGCTTGACTTCGAACCGCAGCAGTAGCTGCTAGCCGGCGGCCAACTCCGGACCCGGCAGCAGGGCGCCGGCATCAGGGCCGACACCGAAGCTCCCCTTTGCGCCTGCGAGGACGAGCACCATCGCCGCCTGACCGGAGGTTCGATCAACATCGTCAACGCTGGATAGACCGCGCGCCCGATACCACGCGATCTGGGACGGCATCGTCGTGGTGGCTTGGACGCCGACGATTGGACTACGCGTTTTCGCAAGCCCGGCCATCAGCCCGTCCTCAAGCAGATTCGTGTGGGCAGCGGCTTCGCCTTTCAGCGCGCGGGGAATCCGAGCCACAATTACGGCGTCGAACGGTCCGAGGCCGCCAGCGCGAGTCGCAAAGAGGGCGTCGGCTTCACTTCTCAACAGCCGGCCGCCAAGGATCATCTGGCGCCCGATCGTCTTGCCCAGCGAAGCGAGCAATTCGGGTGTCGTATCGAGCTGCGAGTAGCGGCTGCTACCGGCGCCCGCAGCCAACGCCTGCGTATCGGGCGGTTGCCTCAGCGCCAGCGTTCCACGTAGCTCGCCGCCGGTCGCCGCGAGAGCGGTGCGTACATCGGCAGCGATCGCCTCATCCGGCTCGCCGAGGAAAAGCAAGCAGACGTTCGCGCCCTGCAGTCGCCCGCCGACTACGAACGGATAGGCAGCACGCGAGTAGCGTTGCTCCGCCTGAAGCGCCTCGGTTGCCCGCTGCCCTTTCTCCTGCGCGCTGCGAACGTCATCGTGAAGGCTCGCGCGGACCTGCTTTTCGGCCGAAGAGACAAGCCCGGCGTCGCCGATTGCGACGCCAAGCAGCACGCCGACTGCGAGCGCCACGAGGACCGCTGCGAGCGAGACGGCGTGGTAGCGAAAATCGAACACGGCTCGACCCTAAACGCTCCCGCCGAGCAGTACGCGCAGTTTCAGCCAGAAGAGATCGGCGACTTCGCGCAGCGCTGGAGTGACGAGCACGACGATCACGAGGGCAACCAATCCCGCAGCCAAGACGATCACCGCCGGAGAGAGACCTGGTGACGGACGATAAAGACGGCTGACCCCTTTGGCGTCGACGATCTTCTCGCCGAGCCGCAGTCGCGTCAGAAAGGTTGACGACATGCCGCGACGGTTCTTGTCGAGAAACTCAACGAGGTTGAACTGCGAGCCGACCGAGACAATCAGCGAGGCACCCTTCTCGCCAGCAATCAACATCGCGACGTCTTGGCTGGTTCCCGGCGCCGGCACAACCTTGTGCTCCAGCGATAGCTGCTCGAGCAGCTCACGCCCCGGTGCGCGGCCATCGGGATATGCGTGGACGATCAGTTCGGCGCCGCTGCGGAGGGTGGCGTCGGAGGCCGAGTCCATGTCGCCAACAATCATGTCGGGCTTGAATCCCTCCTTAATGATCGCGTTGGCGCCGCCGTCGACGCCAATCAAAACCGGGCGCGTATCGCGGATGTATGGCCGCAGCGCCTGCAGGTCGGCCTGATGATCGACACCGCGAACGACAATCAAGGCCGGTCGGTCGCGAAAGTCAGTGTCGAAGCGCGGGAGGTCAATCTTGCCCGAGAGCAGGTCCTGCTCCTCGACCATGCGCTCGACCGTGTTGCGCGCGAATGCTTCCAACGCTCCTCCGATCTCCCTGCGGCGCTGCGCGTTATCGGTGCGAACCAGATCGGGCTTCTGCAGCGTGCCCGCGACCAGCATCTCGTCGCGGCGCCAAACCTCGCCGCCACGTAGCTCTAGTGGATCACCGTCGCTGCAAAGATCAAAGAGACGATCGTCAGGTAGGTCGATCAACGTGATTCCTGCCTCAACCAGTAGCAGAGGGCCCATGTTCGGGTACTCCTCCGAGCGCGACTGTCGGCAGTTGAGCACGGCGACGGCCTCAGCTGTGATCAGATCCTCAGCCGACACCCGGTCAAGGTCGTCGTGGTCGATCAGAGCGATCTCTCCGGCGCGCAGGCTTCGGACCAGCTTCTTCGTTCTGCGACCGCGCCGAACCGGCCCGCGCACCGTGCGCGTCGAATTTGTTTGGGCAGGGAGCGCCATAGCCCGCGAGTTTAGGCCTAGAGTGCGAAATCCGGCTAAGCGGCGTTGCGCAACTCGCGCGCGTGGCGCAGCGCGGCACTGTCATCCTCGTCGGCGCCAAGCATCCGCACGAGCTCGCCGACGACTTGCGGCTCGCGCAGCTCAGTGACCGTCGCCAGCACCGGATCGGTCGCCGAATCCTTGTCGATCGAAAAGTGACGGTCGGCAAGCGAGGCGATCTGCGGCAGGTGCGTGATGCAAAGAATCTGGCGGTCGCCGGCGAGGCTACGGAGCCGCTCGCCGACTACCCGCGCTGTCTTGCCACCGACGCCAGCGTCAATCTCATCAAATACGAGCGTCCTCTTTGAGCCGTCGTTGGCCACGCCGAGGAGAGCAAGCATCACGCGCGAGAGCTCCCCCCCCGAGGCGATCTCGCGCAGCGGGCCCGCAGGGACGCCCTGATTGGTCGCGATCAGGAAGTCCACTCCATCGGCGCCGTTCGGACCGCCTTCGCGCTGATTGAGGTCGACCGCGAAGCTTGCGCCGACCATCGCCAGCTCGTCGAGGCGGGCAGAAACTTGCTCGGCAAGCTTCGGCGCCGCAGCCGTCCGCGCCGCGCGAAGCTCAGCGGCGAGAGCTGCGCTTACCGCCGTCGCCTCGGCCAGTTCAGCGGCCGCCGACCCAAGCGACGCCTCAGCATCGGTCAATAGTGCCAGCCGCTGACGTGACTCCTCGGCGTGGGCGAGGACGTCGGCAATCGAACCACCATGTTTGCGCGACAACCTGTCGAGCAAAGCGAGCCGCTCTTCGGTCTTCTCCAGTAGCCCCGGTTCAGCGCCGAGAGTCTCGCAGTAGCGACGTAGCTCCGCCGCTAGATCATCGGCCTCGATCGCGAGCGACTGCCAGCGCGAGCTGAGCTCGTCGAGCTGCTGATCAACCCCGCTAACGCCATCGAGGCCGTTGCCTGCGGCGGCGATCTTCGCGCTAACCCCTTCGCCATCCTCCGGCGCCAATGTTTCGCAGGCTGAGAAAGCTGCGCTGCGCAACGCTTCGACGTGAGCGAGTTTGCCGCGCAGCGAAAGTAGCTCCTCTTGCTCGCTTTCGCTCGGGGCGGCCTCGTCAATCTCGGCCAATTCGAACTGCAACAGATCGAGCTCTCGTTCGCGTGCGCCATCTAGCGCCTTGAGCTCGTCGAGCCGCTGCTCGCATTCGGCTTCGCGCATGTGTGCGGCAGCCATTGCCGCGCGACGCTGCAGCTGTGCGGCGCCACAAAAGCCGTCGAGAATGTCGAGCTGGGCCGAAGCGACCGTCAGCTTGCGATGCTCATGTTGGCCGTAGAAGACGAGCATCGCCGAGGCGACCTCGCGCAGCTCGCCGACCGTTGCCGAGCGACCGTTGACGAGCGCCCGCGTTCGTCCCTCGGCGGCCACTCGGCGCGCGAGGATCAGCTCCTCAGCGTCAGCTGGAAGCCGCTCACCGAGATGGGTTCGCAGCTCATCGCTGAGCTCAAAGACGCCTTCGACGTATGCCTCCTCTGCCCCTGGCCGGACTATTCCCGCGCGCGGCCGTCCGCCGAGCAACAGATCGAGCGCATGGGCGAGCACAGTCTTTCCTGCTCCGGTCTCGCCCGTCAAGACGTTGAGCCCCGGCGCGAGCCGCAGCTCCGCGTTCTCAATTAGCAGAAGATTCTCGACTCGCAGCTCGTGTAGCACCGCTTCGGTTTAGCAGCGCGCGGGGACGGACTGGGCCTCAGATTGCGGGCGCTGTGGACCATTTTTGCGCCCGCAGCGACGTAGAGTTACTCAGTTACGACGAAGCGAGTCGGCCGAAGGTTTCGCGCAGCCGGCGATAGAAGCTGGAGTCGATCGGCAGCGCCAGAACCGAGGCCGCTGGACTGAACCGCGCCGTCAGCTGATCGCCGGGGGCGATCTCAGCGATCGGTCGACCATCGACTGAGAGCTCGACCGGATCGTGAGAGCGGTTGTCAACCGTCAACTCATCCTCCGGCGCGATCACCAGCGCGCGAGCTGTCAGCGAGTGCGGCGCGATGAATGAAACGACGTAGCCTTGGACACCCCACGCCATTACCGGGCCGCCGTTGGCAAGGTTGTAACCGGTCGAGCCAGCGGCCGTCGAGACCACCAACCCATCGCATCGCACGCTTCCGGCCTCCTCTCCCCCCACCGCATAGGCCAGCTGTGCGACGCGGTCGCCTGCGCGCCGAGTGATCGCGATGTCGTTGATCGCCAGCGCCGAATCGCCGCTGAACTCGACGACAATCGCCGGCAACGCGAGCCGCTCAAACTCGCCAGCAAATGCGCGGTCTAGGCCGGCCGCCAAGTCGTCGCGACTGATGGCGGCGAGGAAGCCGACCTCGCCAAAGTTGATCCCAATCACTGGAACGCTGGTACCGGCGTAGGCGCGCAGCGCCCGCAATACCGTTCCGTCGCCACCCAAGGCGACCGCAAGAGCCGCGTCGCGGTCTAGGTCGGCGTTCAGCTCGACGCCTGGACCGGCATCGATCGAAGGGTGTTTGGCGGTCTCATCAGCGTCCAGCCGCACCGTTAGGCCGTGCGCGCGTGCGACGCCAATCAGGTGCCCAAGCGCGTCGTCGGTCTCCCCCGGCCGCGCATGCGAGAAGGCGGTGATCGTTCCGCTGAGCTGATCTGCGCTCACAGCCCAGCCTCGTCGATTACAGCGCCCAGGTCGCCGAGCTCGCCGGCGCGGCCGGCTTCGGCCAGATGGATGAAACTCTCCTGGTTGCCCTTCGGCCCGGGCAAGCCGGAAGATGCGAAGCCGAGCACTGCTGTGCCGCATCGCGCCCGAGCGAACTCGGCGACGGCTTCGACAGCTTCTTTGCGCAGCTGCGGATCGCGGACAACGCCGCCGCGCCCAACGCGGTCGCGACCGACCTCAAACTGCGGCTTCACCATCACCACAGCATCGAAGTTTTCGCCAGCGCGGTCAATCAGTGCAGGTAGAACTTTCGTCAGCGAGATGAATGAGAGGTCAGCGGTGATTACTTCGGGACGGTAGGGAAGCTGAGCAGCGTTGAGTTGACGGGCGTTGGTGCGCTCCAGCAGATGGACTCGCGGATCCTCGCGCAGCGACCACGCAAGCTCGCCGTAAGCGACGTCAACCGCGATTACCTCGGCTGCGCCTGCCTGCAGTAGACAGTCGGTAAATCCTCCGGTGGATGCGCCCGCATCAAGGCAGCGGCGGCCGCTAACGTCGAGGCCAAGAAGTCCAAGCGCGTTTTCAAGCTTGATTCCGCCACGCGAAACGTACCTAGCGCGCTCTACCACCTCGATCTCAGCGTCTACCAAGACCATCTGCCCTGGCTTTGCGCTGCGGGCGCCAGGAGCGCAGAGGCGAACGTCGCCAGCCATCACAGCAGCGGCGGCGCGTGATCGCGACGGGAAGAGACCGCGCTGGGTGAGCAGCGCATCGAGGCGAATTCGTTGGCTCATCACGCTGAACGCTACCGGCAGCCGGTAGAAGTGCCGAAACTTGTGTGCGTTACCGCACACAAGTTCTGTGCGCTCCCTCACACACAGCCGCTGAGTTCTGCGTCAGAGTGGTGCTTAGTCGCCTGCACCATATTCAACGCAGCGACCGTACAGCCGGACCCACATAGAAGTATCTCTCCTCCCGAAACGACTCGCCAAATTGGCGGGTCGTTTCTCTTTGGCAAGCGCTCAGGCCTCGCTGGCGATTTCGTCACCAACGCTGATCAGCGCGGTAATCCGCTCGGCGATCTTCTCGCCGGTCAGTCCGACCTCTTCGTACAGCAGCGCCGGCTTGCCGTGAGTGACGTAGCGGTCGGGCAGCCCAATCCGCAGCATCCGTGGCGTCGGGATCCCGGCCTCGTTGTAGTGCTCCCAGACTGCGGTTCCAAAGCCACCGCTGAGAACCGCGTCTTCGATCGTCACCAGCAGGTCATGCTCAGCCGCCAGCTGCGCGAGCAGCGCAGCGTCGAGCGGCTTCGCAAAGCGCGCGTCGGCGACCGTCACCTCAATTCCCGCCCCAGCGAGAATGTCGGCCGCCTCAAGCGCCTTCGACACGCCGAGCCCGTAGCCGAGCAGCGCGACGCTTCGACCTTCGCGCAGAATCTCACCGGTTCCGATCTCAATCAGCTGTGGCTTGTCGGGCAGCGGTGTGCCGACGCCCTCTCCGCGCGGGTAACGCAGCGCGACGGGCCCAGTTTCGTGCGCGATCGCCGTGTGCAGCATGTGCACCAGCTGAGCCTCGTCGCGCGGCGCCATCAGCGTCATGTTTGGCAGCGCCCGCATGTAGGCGATGTCAAAGACGCCGTGATGGGTCGGTCCATCGTCGCCTACCAGTCCGGCCCGATCCATTGCGAAGACCACCGGCAGCGACTGAAGCGCAACGTCGTGGACTATCTGGTCGTATGCGCGCTGAAGGAATGTGGAGTAGATCGCGCAGATCGGCCGCGCCCCTTCGAGCGCCATTCCGGCCGCGAAGAGCACCGACTGTTGCTCCGCGATTCCGACGTCAAAGTAATGATCAGGTTCGACCTCTTGGAGGATGTTGAGCCCGGTTCCAGAGTTCATCGCAGCGGTGATTGCTACGACGCGGCGGTTAGCGCGCACCTCGCTGACCACCGCGTTGCCAAAGACCTCCGTGTAGGTCGGCGCTGGCGTTGGCGCACCCTTCGGCGGCGCTGACGACTTTTTCGCAACCGGAGCGCCGTCGGCGATCGAGCCAGGCTTCGCGGCGTGCCATTTCTCCATCCCTTCGAGCCCGCCCTCCTCGGCCGGTGCGAAGCCTTTCCCTTTGACGGTCGTAATGTGGACCACGACCGGGCGGTCAGCAGCGAAAGCGGCCTCTAGCGCCTCGCGCAGGGCGGCGACATCGTGGCCGTCAACAACGCCTACGTAGGCCCAATCAAGCTCTTCCCAGAAGAGTCCTGGCGCCCAGAACGCCTTCAGCGACTCCTTCAGCTGAGGGCCGAGCTTCTCGACCTTGGCGCCGATCCCGGCCGGAAGGTGACTGAGGCGGTCCTCGACTCCTTCACGGGCGTGCCAGAACTTCGGGTTCAGGCGCACGCGCGTGAAATAGCGCGAGAGGGCGCCGACGTTCGGCGCGATCGACATCCCGTTGTCGTTGAGCACGACGACCATCGGCGTCCCCAGCCCGCCGGCCTGATGGATCGCTTCGAAGGCCACTCCCCCGGTCATCGCGCCGTCGCCGATAACTGCCGCAACACGACCTTGGTTGGGACGGCCGAGCAGCCGCATTGCTTCCTTCAGGCCGACCCCGTAACCGATCGAAGTCGAGGCGTGGCCGGCGCCCATGATGTCGTGCTCGCTCTCCTCAATCGAACAGAACGGGGCGAGGCCGCCGTAGTGTCGGATCGTCGCAAGCTGATCGCGGCGGCCGGTCAAAACCTTGTGCGGGTAGGCCTGATGACCAACGTCCCATAGGATCTTGTCGCGCGGGGAGTCGAGCACCGAGTGAAGTGCGACGGCGAGCTCGCAGGTACCAAGGTTGGCGCCGAAGTGTCCGCCAATCTCACCGACGGTGTCGACAATGTACTCGCGGACCTCCTGCGCGAGCTGCTGCAACTGTGCGTCGTCGAGCCCGTGGAGGTCCTGCGGACAGTCGATTGAGTCGAGAATTCGTGTCATTTTTGGCGTTCGCTAGCTCTGCGCAGCTGCCTATTCTAACTCTCAGGCCGCGAAGCTCATGATCCGAGCACCTGGGCCGCGAATTAGTCGCCCTGCAAGGCTGTACTTTGTCTTCCGTGACCTGTGGCGACGCGCTTCAAGCCGCGCCGCGCAGCGCGCCCTTCCCTTTCCTGTGACCGATCGCGCCAAAGCCCAAACAGTCCGCAGCGATCGAGCGTCAGAGAGCCCCGCAGGATCGCCGCGAGCCGTGCGCCCTGAGATTCAGGCGCTCCGTGCAATCGCTGTCGTAACCGTCGTCGTCTTCCACTACTGGCCCCACCTGATTACAGGCGGCTACGTCGGCGTTGACGTCTTCTTCGCAATCTCTGGCTTCTTGATCACCGCCCATCTGGTCCGTGAGGTGGACCGAACGGCGAAGCTCTCGCTACCAGCGTTCTGGGCGCGGCGAGCGAGGCGGATCCTTCCAGCCGCTCTACTGGTCCTGCTGTTCTGCTCGGCGGCAACGTACCTCGTAGCCCCGCTGAATCTCTGGGAGCAGTTCTTCGCCGAGATCCGCGCGAGCACGCTCTACGTTGAGAACTGGAATCTCGCCGCCCAGGCGGTCGATTATCTCGGCGCCGAGAACCGCCCCTCCCCCGTTCAGCACTACTGGTCGCTGTCGGTCGAAGAGCAGTTCTACATCGTTTGGCCTGTGCTGATCCTGATTGCGATCGTTGTCGCTCGGCGCGGCTCGGAGCAATTGCGTCGTCGCTCAATAGCAGCGATGCTGATCACGCTGACAGCGGCAAGCCTGATCTACTCGATTCTTGAAACCGCCGCCGACCCGGCCGCGGCGTTCTTCATTACACCGACGCGCGTCTGGGAATTCGGCGCCGGCGGCATCCTCGCACTGGCGGCCGCCGCGGGCGGCCGCCCGGCGCTGCGCGCTGGCGCCTCGTGGCTTGGGGTCGCGGCGATCCTGATCGCCTCATTCTGCTTCAGCACAGAGACTCCGTTCCCGGGCGCCGCCGCGCTGCTGCCGATCCTCGGCACTCTGGCTGTCATCTGGGCCGGTGCACCGCAACTGCGTTGGGCGCCGCTCGGCTGGATGAAGCTAAGAGCGGTGCAGTGGGTCGGTGACAACTCCTATTCGATCTATCTCTGGCACTGGCCGCTGCTGATCCTTGCTCCGTTCGTCCTACTCGGAGCGCTCACAACTCCGATCAAGATCGCCTTGCTGGCGCTGACGCTGATCCTCGCAGGGCTGACAAAGCGCTTCGTCGAAGATCCGCTTCGAACGGGTCCGTTGCTAGCCCGCGGACGGCCACGCAAGACATTCATCTTCGCGCTCGCGGCAACGGCTCTGGTCTTGCTGGCAGGCTTCGCGGCGATCGCTCACTTGAACGAACGCCAAGCGCAAGACCGCCGCGCTACGGCGCGACTGCTCGCCAGCGGTGAGCCGTGCCTCGGCGCCGCGGCGCGCGACCCCCACAACCAGCCGTGCATCAATCCAAAGCTCCGCCTTTCCGTCTACCCATCACCAGCCACCGCTAGGGAGCTGGTGATCCCGCGCGACGGAACCGAAGCCAACAAGAGCCCACTCTGCCGAGACGGCCTGAAGCTGATCGGACTGCTTGAAATATGCAGCCTCGGTGTCCCTGCCGACCGCGCCAAGCGCGAGATTGTCGCTATCGGTGACAGCCACGCACGGCGCTGGCGGCCGGGGCTCAACCTGGTCGCTAGCAAGCTTGGTTGGAAGATCAGCTCGATTGTCCGTCGCGGTTGCCCGCTGAGCAGTTATCTGACCGGCACGGCGGTTGAGATTCGCGGCTGCCGCCAGTGGCAGCGCCAGCTCGTCGAATGGCTGGACCAAAATCCGAAGATTGACACGCTCATCATGGCGCAATCGAGCGGCACAGGCCGTAACCCGGACTCCTTCGACAACCGCGTGCGAGGATACGAGGAGCGGCTGCGAGACCTACCGCGAACGATTAGACAGGTGGTCGTTCTGCGCGATAATCCACGTGCCGGGCCGGGGACGCTGGACTGCGTTGAGCGAGCCATCGCGGCAAGCAAGCCAGCAGGACCGGCCTGCGCGATAGAGCGCTCAGTCGCGCTGATCCCCGACGCGCTCGCGCTCGCCGCCTCGAACGTCAACCAGAGCAACATTGACGTGATCGACCTGACCGAGTTCTACTGCGGCCCGCGGCGCTGCCTAGCGGTCGTCGGGGGCGTCCTGATTCACTCCGATAAGCACCACCAGACCGAGCTCTGGAACCTCACGCTGGCACCGTTCATGTTGCGCGAGCTAGAAGCCAAAACACTCCTCTCGCGCTAGCGCTGCGCGGCGCGCAACCGCCTCCGGTCAACTCTCGCGCGCGGCGATGAAGTCGGTGATCCGCTCGAGTTCCTCGGCTCCGCGCGGTGCAGCGACGGCGAGTGCATGGCGCGTCTGCGCGTGCGAGTCCTCTGCCAACGCCTTCGCTCGCTCTAGCCCAAATTCGCTGACGTAAGTCCGCTTACCTTGGCGCTCGTCGCTTCCCGACGGCTTGCCCAACTCTTCGTCGGAGCCGGTGACGTCGAGGATGTCGTCGACGATCTGGAAGAGCACGCCGAGCTCGGCGGCGAAGGCTCGGTAGGCCAGCAGAGAGCCCTGCTCAATTCCATTGAGCAGACAGACACACTCGACCGATGCGCTGATCAGCCTGCCAGTCTTGCGTGAGTGGAGCTCGCGAAGGCCTTCTGGGCCGGCCGCGGCGGCATCCGCAACGTCGAGGTACTGACCGCCGACCATGCCGTTGACGCCCGTCGCTGCGCCCAGCTCGGCCGCTGCTGCGAGCAGCCGCGCGGGATCACCTGGCTGCTCGGCAAGGATCAACCGAAAGGCCTCCGCGTAGAGCGCGTCGCCGGCAAGAATCGCCAGGTCTTCGCCGAAGGCGACATGGCACGACGGCCTGCCGCGGCGAAGGTCGTCGTCATCCATCGCGGGCAGGTCGTCATGAATCAGCGAGTAGCTGTGGACCATTTCCAGCGCGGCGGCGAGTGGCATCACGCTTGCTGGCTCGTCGCCCAGTGCAGCCGCTGTGGCGAGCGCCAGCACAGGGCGGATTCGCTTTCCACCTGCGAGCAGCGAATAGAGCATCGCCTGCTCGAGCCCTTCTGTCGTTGACCCGTCGCTGAAGCGCAGTTGCTGCAGGTACTCGTCGACCTGCTGGCGCAGGTCGTCGGGGTAGCTCACCGGCGCCTCACAGCAGCGTGTCCTGGCCTGGCGCCGGTTCGGCCGGCGTCTCCTTGGCCAAGCGGTCGAGTTCACTCGACGCTTGGCCAGCGAGCTCCGCGCAGTCCTCAACTAGCGACGCGGCGGCGTCCGTCGTCAGGTCGCCGCCGCGCAGCTGCTGCGCGGCGCGGCTGAGCCGTTCGACCATCTGATCGAGTGCGGTTGTGTCCAAGTCAGTCATCGCTGGGCGTAGTCTCCCCGATCTCGGCCATCGCCGCATTGAGGATCCCGTTGACGAAGCTGGGCGACCGTTCGCCGCAGTATTCCTTCGCCACCTCGACCGCTTGGTCGATCGCTCCTGCTGGCGGAATCGGCTTCTCTGCCGCTGCGGCATCGGGGTAAAGCATCTCGACCAGCGCAACACGCATGATGCAGCGTTCGAGCACCGCGATTCGCTCGACGCGCCAATCGATCGCGTAGCGACCAATGATTTCGTCGAGCTGCTCGCGCAGGTCGTCGGCGGCATGGACGAGTGAGCGGGTCAAAGCGCCCGCCCCGCGATCGAGCAGTTCGCTGACCGGCGCTCCGGCGATCTCGGCCTCGTAAAGAACGAATGCCGCCTCCCGGCGTTGATCGCTGCGACGCGACACGGCCAACGGGGCGCCCTAGGCGCGCGACATGTAGTCGCCGGTTTCGGTCTGCACCTTGATCTTGTCGCCGATATTGACGAAGAGAGGCACTTGGATGACGGCGCCGGTCTCAAGGGTTGCTGGCTTGTTGCCGCCGCCTGAAGCGGTGTCCCCGCGCAGTCCAGGTTCCGTTTCCGTGACTTCCAGCTCAACCGATGCTGGTAGCTGCAACGTGCTCGGCTCCGAATCGATAAAGAGAAGGTCGACGTCGTCGTTGGGCTTCGTCCAGCGAAGCTGGTCTTCAACCAGAGCGAGAGGGAGTTCAATCTGCTCGAATGACTCCGAATCCATGAAGTGCGCCGCGCTCCCGTCGGAGTAGAGGAAACTCATCCGTCGGGCCTCAGAACGGACTGAGCGGAACTTCTCGCCGGCGCGGAAGGTCTTGTCGATCACGTTCCCGTCTGAGGCGCGGCGCAGCTTGGTGCGCACGAAAGCCGGGCCTTTACCTGGCTTGACGTGCTGGAAGTCGACGACCTTGAAGACCGTGCCGTCGACCTCGATGTGGTTGCCATTCTTGAGCTGGTTAGTTGAAATCATCTGAGCGGCGAGGGTAGCGCGGCGCGGCGCGACTAGCGCCGTAGGTTGCCGCAATCTCGGGCAGTGGCGCTAATAACCGTGCTCGTGCTGGCCTCCGTGACAGCCTTTCTATCGCTGCACTGGCACTACTGCTCGCCAGCTAGTACGGCGCGCCGACTACGTTCGCCCAGTCCTTGTCAACGTGAAGCGCACCGTTGCTGTCTGTGCCGAGCACGACGACCGTCGCCGGGTCTCGGTTGCCGTTCGCCGGATCGATTGTCACTGACCCGGTCACGCCCTTCCAGTTATCGGTCGCGTTGAGGCACTTCGTTAGCGGCGTGGAGCCATCGACTTGGGCGGTCGTTGAGCCATCCGCGTTTGGCGTGATGGCGAAGCCACCGGCGCTCTCAACGCAGCTGGCTAGCAGATTGACCGAGTCGTAAACATATGAGCTCCAGGTGCCGGGACCTTCACCGAACTGATCCTGGTAGGCGGAATCGAATGACCCCCCATCTGGGAAGTCGCCCGGTGAAGGGACGCCGACGACGGGGCAGTTCTCAGCCGCGGCTTGCCCGGCGGTGGTGACAAACCCGGGGTCAGCGGAGGCGTAGTCGGCAAGGCATTTGACCGAGGAAGAGCTGGCGTCCATCGCCTTTGCAATCAGCCCTCCTTCGGGGAAGTAGACGACCGCGTAGATCGCATCTGGACTGGTTGCTTCCAGCTCCGCGACGGCGCTGGTGTAGTTAGAAGCCCCCGGCTTGACGGCCTCGTAGGCCGTTACCTTGACGCCGGCCTCTTCTAGCAACTTCTTCATCTGCGCAGCGACGGTCACCGTGTAGCCGGGTGTAGGGTCGTAGGCGATCGCTACCGACTTCGCTTTGAGCCAGTCGGTCAGCGCCTGCGTGGCAACCGGCGCGATCTGATAATCCATCGGCTGGAGCGTGTAGCCGAGTCCGTTGGTGGAACTGTCGGAGGTGAGCCGGATCGGGGTTAGCCCAGCAGCCTCGTAAAGCGGCAGCGTCTTGACGCCAACACCGGAGTTGTACGGGCCAACGACACCGTCGAGTCCGCTCTTGATTGCCGCGTTCGTTGCTGCCACGCCGGTATCGGCGTCGGCCCCATCGTCGATCGGCACGATCTCAATCTGCTTGCCGAGCAAGCCGCCCTTGGCGTTGAGCTTCTCTGCGGCCAGTTTGGCGCCATTCAGCATCCCGGTTCCGGTCACCTTCTGGTCGCCGGAGAGCGGGCCTTCGACGCCGATTCGGACGGTGTCGCCGGTCGCGGTCGTTGGCGACCCGGTATCGGAACCACTGGAGCCGCCACAGGCGGCCAGCAGAGCTGACGCAAAGATCGTGAGCGATAGAGAAAGGACTGCTTTCATTGGAGGCTTGTAGCACGACTGAGCACGGGGTGGCGGTCAGCGTCGTCGCCAGCTTTGTCGTAGGATCACGCAGACCAACACGCAGAACAAGGAGCAACGGCACAATGCAAAGCGCACGCTACGGGACGATCGCCGACCGAGTTATCCCCCGCCCTCAGGAACGAAGCAACGCCATCATCCGCGATCTCGTCCTCGTTCTCGGCGGCACCGCCCTTGTTGCGGGGCTGGCGCAAATCTCGATTCCTTGGCACCCGGTGCCGTTCACCGGACAGACGCTTGCCGTGCTGCTCGTCGGTGGCGTCCTCGGCAGCGTACGCGGCGGGCTTGCGCTCGTGGCCTACTTCATCATCGGCGCGCTCGGGGCACCGATCTTCAGCGACCAGTCGGGCGGATGGGAGATCATCAGCGGCGCAACCGGTGGTTACATCATCGGATTTATCGTCGCCGCTGCGGTAGTCGGCTGGCTCGCCGAGCGCGGCGCCGACCGCCGCGTGATGTCGATGGTTGGCGCGCTCCTGCTCGGCAACGTCCTGATCTACGCGTTCGGCGTGCCATGGCTGGCGAGCTGGGACCCGGCCGGCGACGGTGTTGCCTTCGGCTGGGCGGAGGCTTACAAGACCGGCGTTCAGCCGTTCATCCTGGGTGACCTCGTCAAGCTGGCCTTCGCCGCCGCGCTGCTACCGGCTGGCTGGGCACTGCTGCAGAAGAGTGGCATCGGCAGCAAGAACGAGGAGGACGGCCCCAAAGCCGGACTGCTCTAGCGCCGATCATCATCGGACGCCAACCGAAGCGCGGATGAACGAGCTCAGCTACATCTCCGCGACCGAGGCGATCGAGCTCTTCAAAGCGAAGCGCCTGTCGCCGGTCGAACTGGTCGAAGCGGTGATCGACCAAGCGGCAAAGGCGGAACCGGTCGTCAACGCTCTCTGCCACCAGTTTTTCGACGAGGCGCTTGACCAAGCCCGCAGCGCCGAGCAACGCTACGCAGGCAAGGGCGAGCCGCCACGACCGCTGGAGGGGATACCGCTCGCGGTCAAAGAGGAGGAAGCGGTTGCAGGGCAACCGTTGACGGAGGGATCGTTGATCTACAAAGATCAGATCGCCGATTCGAGTTCAGCCTTCGCCCAGCGCCAGCTTGATAGCGGGGCGATCATTCACGCCCGATCGGCGGCGCCGGAGTTCTCCTGCGCCGGCTTCACGCAGTCGCGGATCTGGGGCGTGACGCGCAACCCTTGGAACCCCGAGTATTCGCCGGGCGGCTCATCGGGAGGATCGGCCGCAGCGCTGGCCAGCGGCACAACAACGCTTGCTAGCGGCTCCGACATCGGCGGCTCAATTCGAATCCCCGCCTCGTTCTGCGGCGTCGTCGGCTTCAAGCCCCCCTACGGCCGCGTGCCGATTGAGCCACCATTCAACCTCGACAGCTTCTGCCACAACGGCCCGCTGGCGCGAACCGTTGCCGACTGCGCGCTCTACCAGAACCAGATCGCCGGTCCCGACCCGAGCGATATCACGACGCTGCGACCAAAGCTGATCCTGCCGACGAGCTTTGAGCCGATTGGCGGGATGCGCATTGCGCTCTCTACCGACCTTGGAGGCTGGCCGGTCGATCCTGAAATCAGGGCCAACACGCTCGCCGTCGGCGGAGCGCTGCGCGAGGCTGGAGCGATCGTTGACGAGGTTGACCTGCAGATTCCCCAGGCCGACGTGGCGCGCGCGGCAGCGATTCACTTCTCCCTGATCTTCGGTGATTGGGTTGCGCAAACGATCGAGACCAACCGCGAGATCGTGACCGACTACGCGGCTGAGTTTGCGCGCCAGTCGAAAGAAACGAGCGGTAACTCCACGCTCCTTGAAGCGCTGCTACTCGAAGCAAAGATCTACGCCCCGGTCGGAGCGTTGCTCGAGCAGTACGACGCGCTGATCTGCCCGACCAACGGCACGCGCGGGCTGCTCGCTGAAGACGACTACGTGGGGCACGGAATCACCGTCGACGGCGACGAGCTGAGGAATTACTTCGACGCTCTCCTGACCACCGCCTTCAACGTTCTCAGCCGCTGCCCGGTACTGAGCGTCCCGTCAGGGTTTGCCGACAACGGCGTTCCGACGGGGGTACAGATCGTGGGACGAACATACGATGATCAGACCGTCTTCCGGGTCGGCGCAGCTTTGGAGCAGCTTCGCCCTTGGATGGACACTCCTGAGCGCCGGCCAACGATCCCAACCTGAACCGGCCTCAGCGGTGAGCCCGAGGCTCGTTGCTATCGGCGCCTCAGAGCGCGCCGGCGTCGAGCGTCTGATTGACGAGCAGATCGGCGTTTTCGTTCTGCTCGCGGCGCACGCAACTGATCGACCAGCTATCGAACTGCTGCAGCGCCGCAATCGCCTCGGCGTAAAGCGGCTTCATGTCCGGATGCTTGACCTTGTACTTGCCGCCCAGTTGATGGGCGATCAGCTCGGAATCGTTCACCAGCTCGATCTCAGTGGCACCCAGCTCAGCGGCTAAGGCGGCGCCGAGCAGCACCGCGCGGTACTCGGCGACGTTATTTGTCGCCTCGCCGATCAGCTCGCCGCGCTCGGCGACGATTTCGCCGTCCGCGCTTGAGGCGACGGCACCGGCGGCTGCCGGGCCAGGGTTCCCGCGCGAACCGCCATCGACGTGAACCGTAAGCTTCACTGCGCCTCAACCGCGGTGTGCAGCATGCCGCGCGAGTCGGCGACGGCGTTCGGCGTGCGGTCCATCTCGTCGAGCTCGTCGAGCTCGCTGCCTTGATCGATCAGACGAGCGCCCGCGCGTTCGTCGGCCAAGTCAACCTCATAGCCGTACCACGAAAGCTCCCAAGCGATCACCACCGAGACGATGCTGCCTTCCTTCGCCGATGGCCGGACGCTGACGATTGGTGCGCCGAGCGTCCGTGCGAGCGTCGCTACGGTGCGCGGATGCTCGCCAACGTTGAAGACTTCGATTGCCCGCGCACCTTTCATGTCGCCGTGCGTCGGCACGGCGCGCACAGCGCGGTCGTCGAACGCGAGCTGCACCTTCGGCGGAAGGTCATAATCCGATCGTTCGACCGGTTCTATCGGTTGCGTCTGCTGCTCTTCAAGCTGCGCGGCGGTCTCGTCTGATCTGGCGACAAGCTGCTCGGCCTCGGCCGGCACCAAGAGCTCGCCTTCGTCCGCCCCGCCGCGTCGGCCCTTGCGGCCACGCGGCGAAAGGTTCGCTGAGCGTCTAATCCAACCGATCCGGCCGCTCGCCGGTGCCCCGTCGCCGGATTCACGAATCCAGCCGAGCTGCGTGGCTCGCTGCGTACAGAGCTCGCAGACCAACTTCCGCTCGCCGCCATGGAGGAAGGCGGTGTGTTCCTCCCCGCGCAACAGGCTGCGCTCGCAGACGGAGCAGAACGACGGCTCGCGGGTTGTTGAGATTTGACGCACGGTCACGGCCGCTAACGGTAGCGGAGCGGTGCCTGTCGCTAGCGGCCGCGCCGTCAGGCGCGCGGATGACTTGAGCTATAGGCGCTGCGAAGCCTGGCCGACTCGACCCGCGTGTAGATCTGCGTGCTCGAGAGGTGCTCGTGGCCCAGCAGCTCTTGAATCGCGCGGAGGTCCGCGCCGCCGTCGAGCAGATGGGTCGCAAAAGAATGGCGCAGCGCATGCGGATTGACTCGCCCCGGCAGCTCAGCTGCGCGCGCCCAAAGCCGCAGACGGCGACGGACGTCCGAGCTCTGCAACCGTCGCCCGGACTTGGACAAGAAGAGCGCCGTCTCGCTCCTGTTGTGCAGCAGCGCCGGCCTTGAACGCTCGAGATAGGCGACGATCGCCGCTCTGGCGTACTCGCCGATTGGCACCAGCCGCGTCTTCGAACCTTTACCCTCGACGCGGATCTGCTCGCCGTCTAGGTCAAGTGAGGCGATCTCAGCGCTGACCAGTTCCTCGGCGCGCAAGCCTGACCCGTAGGCCAGTTCGATCAGCGCACGGTCGCGCCCTTCGATCGCGGTTCCGCTAGGAATGCGGTCGATCAGAGCGGTCACTTCGGCCGGGCGCAGCACGCGCGGCAGAGCCGATGGCTGCTTTGGGGCGGCGACCAACTCGGCCGGGTTCTGGTTCACGACTCCGTGCTCGCGCAGCGTCCGAAAGCAGGCGCGAAGCGCGGCGAGCTTGCGCGCGACCGTCGCTGGTGCCAGCTCGCTCTCACCGCAGAAGGCTGCGTAGCGGCGCAACGCACGAACATCCACCGCGGTCGGCTCAAGTTGCGCCTCCATCGCCCAACGAGCGAACTGGACGAGATCGCTCTGATAGGCGCGGCGCGTCCGCTGGGCGCTACCGCGGCGGGCTAGATCGGCGGCGACAAGTTCCAGCGCAGCGGTCCACTCCCCGCTCAGCTCTGGGCTCGTATCCTCGGTGGCTGTGGCGCTCTTTTTCATCAATTCGGTAACCGGTCAGGTCTCTACCGCTGCGGGCCTTGAGGCTGACGGCGTCTGCTCACGGAGTGAACAGCCGCCACGACCTTGGCACCGGATCCAAGGATCAAGCGACGCAACAACGATGTGGTACTCCGTCATGCGCCGGCCGCAGCAGAGGATCTATTTGGGCTCACTGGTCTTTCGCCATAGTGACCATCATCGCCTGCTAAGCGAACAGGGCTGGGAAGAGATTCCCATCGAAGAGATCCGCGGCGGCCCGCCGGCAGGCGGTGAAGCTCAAACCTAGGCGATGAAGACCGGCGTGCCTACCTCAACGAGGTCATATAGCTCGATCACGTCCGGCACCGCCATTCTGATGCATCCGTGCGAGGCAGCTGAACCGAGCGAAGCCGGCTCTGAAGTGCCGTGAATTCCCGCTCCAGCAGTGATACCCATCCAGCGGGCCTGGAGCGGATTATTCGGCCCCGGAGGCACGACGGTGCCAGCGAGATCGCCAGCCCAGTCGCTATCCGGCACATACCAGCTCGGGTCAACCTGCTTGTTTTGGATCGAGTAGAGCCCAGCAGGAGTTTCGAGACCGGCCTGTCCAACAGCAATCGGATAGCTCTTGACTTCCTTCAGGTCTTCGAACAGCGTCAGGCGGAAGTTGGAGCGGTCGACCGACACTACGACGGGGTATTTGGCTGCCAATTGCTTTGTCGTGACTTTCGGCTTCAGCTTGCGGACCGCGACCTCAACCGAGTGACTGGCGCCAGGGGTCGCTAGCGCCTGCGTGACGGCGGCGTTGAGTCGCGCTCGCTTGACGGCTAGCCCAACGCGCGAGGGAACCGGCTTGACCGCGGAGACGGTGAAGGCCAGAGCTGCGTCGGTCGCAGGGCGGTCGAGCGCTTTGGTCACCCGCGCGACGAATCGTCGGACCGCTGGCGCCGAGAAGCTGACAGCCGGGTTGACAGCCCGATCGATCTCAGTACCGGTGAGCTTGCGATAGGCGCGGACGATGAAGTTGCCGCTGTTGCTCTTGGCCAGCGCGGCGTCGACGCTGCCGTCGATGTCAACAGCGACCTTTGACTGCGCTGGTCCGAGCCGCCACGATTTGCTACCACGCGAAGCAACGACAGGCGCCTCAAGCGCCCCGAGCAAATCTTGTCGCAACTTCCCGCGAGCCTGCTCGGCGGACAAGCCGCCGACGTTGACGTTGCCAACGGTGACTCCCGGAGCGACCGTTTGCGATGTCGCGGTGTCGTAGGCGTATGCGCCTCCGACCAGCAGAGTGAGGAGAGCCAATACGGCAACCAACGGGACTAAATACTTACGGGGCATCGGCGAGTGTCAATTGAAGATAGAGCGGCGGGAAGATCGACTGCGCCGGTCGACGCAATTGGTTCCTGTTCGCCGTCCGGCCGCGCTCCCCTGCCACTGGGGCTACTTGGCGCCACCTGCAAGGAGCGGTGCGAGCAGCGCACCGAGCTGCGACCAGTCTTCAGCGCTGGTGATCATGCTGGACTTGCAGACCTCGGTGTTCCAAGGGTGGAGCAAGGTCGCGCAGCGAATGCCTTCGTCGAGCGCGCTCTGCAGATTGACGGGACTGTCGTCAACCAGTAGGTCGATTTCCAGTTCGCGGCAGCGGGTGATCTTGTCGTAGGAGCAGTAGAGCTCGTCGAACTGAAGTCCGATCGCTTCAAGCCAGCGCTCCGTTGGGGCGGCAGCGGCGACGTCGCGGTGGCTTGTGATGTGAACGAAGTGCCCTGCCTGCGACCAACTGTTGACGGTCTCAACTGCGCCCGGGTACGGCTCGGCAGCGCTGATCCATTCCTCGCTGTGCGTCTCCGCGATCGTATCGGCGAGCTGTTCCTGTTCAAGCTCGCTGATGCCCCAGCTGTGTTGCTGTTCGTACGGCAAAACGACGCCGTAGCGGAGCCGGACGACCTCGGCTAACTGCTCCCAGTAGTGGTGAAGTGTGGAGTCGATGTCGATTGCGATCCGCATGGCACCACCTCAGCGAGGCTCATCGACCAGCGTCACCGCGCCCTCAGAGGCGCTACCGACCTGATCAGCGTATTTCGCCAGCACGCCGGTTCGGTCGGGGTTGGCGGGCGGCACATAGGCAGCGACGCGCTCGTCGATCTCGGCGGCTGTCAGGTTTACGTCAAGTGTGCGCCTGTCAACGTCGATCGTGATCGTGTCACCGTCCCGAACGGCTGCGATCGGCCCGCCGCGGAAAGCCTCAGGCGCGACGTGCCCGGCCATGAAGCCATAGGTAGCGCCGGAGAAGCGGCCGTCTGTCAGCAGCGCTACGTGCTCGCCGAGACCGGCGCCGTTGATCGCCGCGGTGACGGCGAGCATCTCGCGCATTCCAGGGCCACCGGCCGGTCCTTCGTTGCGGATGATCACAACGTCGCCGTGCTCGATCTCGCCATTTGTTACGGCGTCCATCGCCAACTCTTCGCTCTCGAAGACTCGCGCCGGGCCTTCGTGGTGGCGACGTTCGTGTCCGACGAGCTTTACCACGCATCCCTCGGGCGCGATATTGCCGCGCAGAATCGCGAGACCGCCGGAGGCCTTGACCGGGTCGCTTAGTGGACGGACGACCTGCTGGCCTTCGGTCTCGGTTGCTTTGGCAGCCTCCTCGCCAATCGAAAGGCCGGTCACAGTCGGCGCATCCTCATGCAGCAGTCCGGCTTCCAGCAGCCGGTTGGCGACAAGCGGCACTCCGCCGGCCGCATAGAGATCAACGGCGACGTACTTGCCCCCTGGTTTGAGGTCGCAAAGCAGAGGAGTCGCCTCACTGATCCTGTCGAAGTCATCGATATCGAGCTCGACCCTCGCTTCGCGCGCCAGTGCCAGAAGGTGCAGAACCGCGTTGGTCGAGCCACCGCTGGCAGCGACGCCAGCGATCGCGTTTTCGATCGAGTCGCGGGTAATGATCTCGCTCGGCAGCACGCCGCGGCGCAGCACGTCGATCACTAGTTCGCCGACCGAGAAAGCTACGTCAGCCTTGGTGGCATCCTGGGCAGGAACCATCGCCGACCCCATCGGCGAGATGCCCATGATCTCGTAAGCCATTGCCATCGTGTTGGCAGTGAATTGGCCGCCGCAGGCACCAGCACCGGGGCTTGCAACGCCTTCGAGCTCGTGCAGCTCCTCGTCACTCATCTTCCCCGCGGAGTGCGCTCCAACCGCTTCGAAGACGTCTTGGATCGTCACGTCCCGACCGTGGAAGCGCCCGGGCGGAATCGAGCCGCCGTACAGCATCACCGACGGGACGTTGAGCCGTGCGATCGCCATCACCGTGCCAGGGATCGTCTTGTCGCAACCGGAGAGCGCTACGACTCCGTCAAATAGGTGGCCGCGGCCAACTAGCTCGATCGAGTCGGCGATGATCTCGCGTGAGACGAGCGAGGTCTTCATCCCTGGCGTGCCCATCGTGATGCCATCAGAGATCGCGATCGTGTTGAGCTCCATCGGCGTTCCGCCAGCGGCGCGGACCCCGTCCTTGACCTTCGCGGCCAGCGCGCGCAGGTGGAAGTTGCAGGGCATCGTTTCAATCCAAGTTGAGGCAACGCCGATGATCGGCTTTGAGAGGGCCTCATCGTCGTAACCGATCCCTTTCAGGTAGGCGCGGGCCGCGGCGCGCTCAGGGCCCTCGGTCAAGGCCGCGCTGCGATGCTTCATGTTAAAGGTCACGGTGTCGGTCATTTCAGGGTTGCTCCATTGATTGGATCGGCTCGTGGCCGGTCTGGCAGCGATTATGCCAGCCCGCTTGATCGGGCGGCTGACGACGGCTCTAGTTGCCAGCCGCTCAGCGCCGGACATAGCTCCCGTCGCCGCGGCGTTCAAGCAGACCGATCAGCTCCAATTCTGTCAGCGGGCCAACTACTTCGGCTGCGCCGCCGCAGTATTCGGCAACGCTGGCGGCAGTGGCGAAGCCGGCATCGACAGCGGCGATCACTGCGACTTGATCGGCGCTCAACGATGTCGGCAGAGGCACTGGCTTGGAGACCGCGCCGACAGTCGCCCCAACGCCAAACGCGTCGTCGAGGATGTCGCGAGCATCGCGGATTAGGTGGGCGCCGTCGCGGAGGAGCGCGTTGGCGCCGCCACTGTGCCACGAGCCAGGATGGCCCGGCACGGCGCCGACCGCGCGACCGAGGTCAGCGGCAATCTCAGCCGTGATCAGCGAACCTGATCGCTCCGCTGCCTCGACCACAACGGTCATCTGCGCCAGCGCCGCAATGATCCGATTGCGAGCCGGAAAAGCCCAGCGGTATGGAGCGATCCCGGGCGGCAGCTCGGAGACCACGGCCGCTCGCTGAGCGAGCTCAGTGTGCAGTCGCTTTCGCCGCGCTGGATAGGCGCGTTCAGGGCCGCAGGCAAGCACCGCGATCGTCCTTGCGCCAGCGGCCAGCGCGCCTTCGTGCGCCGCGCTGTCAATTCCCAAAGCCATCCCGCTGACCACCGTCACGCCACAGAGCGAGAGCGTGCGACCTAACTCGGATGCCAGTCCAAGGCCGTCGACCGAGGCCCGCCGCGCGCCGACGAGAGCGACCGTCGGTGAGCTAGCCAACAGCTGCTCGAATTGCGCCAAGCTGCCGTTGACGTGGAGCACCGCTGGCGGGTCGGGGAGATCGGCCAACGCGGCCGGGAAGATCTCGCTGTGGCGGCAGATCGCAAAACCCGAAGCCGCGGCCCACTGTCGGCGCGTGGCGGCCGGATCGAGCCGCGACCACTGCGCGGTGATCTCCGCTTCGTCGAGCCCGCCAAGCGCCGCGATCAGTTTGCGGTCACTGAGCGCTAGGACACCGCGGATCGCCGGCCGATTGCCACGGATTTGCTCCAGATGGCCGGCCAGCCGCCCGACCAGCCAGCTGCGGCGCGTACAGCGATCGCAGGGAGCGGTCACCGTCCACCTAGCCGCTCGTTCTCGTGGCGGTACCCGAGCGCCTGCGCCACCGCATGCGGCCCGATCTCTTCCTCTCGTGCTAGGTCGGCGACCGTCCGCGCGACGCGTAACGCTCGGTCGCGGCCGCGAGCGCTCAGCCCGCCACTGTCATACGCCCGCGCCAATGCCTTTGCTGCCGCCTCACCGCAGTTGACGGCGGCAAGAAGGTCTCGCGCCACAAGCTGGGCGTTGGCGCAGCCAGCGCGCGCGAGTTGGAGCTCACGCGCTGCGCTGACCCGCTCAGCGACCTGCTTACTAGTCGTCAATGGCTCAGCCACCAAGGCCGCAGACGACGGTCGTTCGACCCCGACAACGAGATCGATCCGATCGAGCAAGGGACCAGAGAGCCGCTGGCGATGTCGAGCGAGCTCCGGTTCACTACAGCGGCACGCTCTTCCGCCACGACCGCAGAGGCACGGATTGGTCGCCGCGATCAGTGAAAAGCGGGTCGGGAAGCGGGCGATCTTCTGGCCGCGCACAATCGTTACCTCGCCATCCTCTAGCGGCTGCCTAAGAGCTTCAAGGGCGCGACGATCGAACTCCGAGAGCTCATCGAGGAAGAGCACGCCGCGGTGCGCCAGAGTCGCCTCCCCTGGGGTCGGCACCGTGCCGCCTCCAACCAGCCCTGCAGCCGAGACGGTGTGATGGGGCGCCCGGAATGGTCGCCGATCGGCGAGCCTGCCACCGAGCGCCAGCCCAGCGATGCTTTGGATCCTCGTCACCTCGAGCGCTTCGGCACGGCTGAGCGGCGGCAGAATGCTTGGTAGACGACGCGCCAGCATCGTCTTGCCAGTCCCAGGCGGGCCGTTGAGCAGCAGGTTGTGGCCGCCCGCGGCGGCCACAGTCAGCGCTTCGAGCGCTCCGCGGTGGCCGCGCACGTCTGCCAGATCGGGAACGTAAGCGCGCTCGGAGCTGGCCGGCGACGTTGCGGCGGCTTCGCTGGGATCGCTCGCACCGGCGAGCACGGCGCCAAGGCCGCTGAGGCGCGCAAGCGCGCCGACGCGGATCGGTTCGACGAGGCGGGCCTCGCTGGCGCAGGATGCCGGAACGACGAGCGCTTCGATGCCGGCGCGCTGGGCGCCCTCGGCGACCGCCAGCGCGCCCCGACAAGCCCTCAGTTCACCGCTGAGCGAAAGCTCTCCGAAGAGAGCCGTCCGGGCCAGATGGTCGGTCGGGATCTGACCGCTAGCGGCGAGGATCGCGCAGGCAATTGCGAGGTCCAGGCCGGGCCCGGCCTTGCGCAGATGCGCCGGCGCGAGATTGACCGTCAGACGGCGCATCGGAAACTCGAAGCCGCAGTTGACGAGCGCGGCGCGAACCCGCTCCCGCGACTCAGCGACGGCGCGATCGGCAAGACCAACGATCGTGAAGCACGGTAGCCCTCGCCGCAGGTCGGCTTCGACCGTGACAGCCTGCGGCTCGAGTCCGTCAATTGCGAACGTCATCACCTCGGTGACCATTGGAGGCGACGCTACGCGCCAACTCGCAAGCTAGGAACCCAGCTCTGCTGCACAATCGCAACGAACCGGTGGCCGCTTTGCCAGCCCGCGCAATCGCAGCAAGGTTGCTGCGGACCGTCGCCGTAGAGCCGTAACTAACGCACCCGTAGCTTCGGCTTCATCCGACCGCCCTCTCCCGATCCTCGCCACGTACTAGGCCGCGCCGGCGAGCGTCTCGCGCTCGAGCATCTCGAGCGGCGCGGTTATCAGCTCGTAGCGCGAAACCACCGAACTCGCTACGGGGAGATCGACCTGATCATGCTGAGCGGCCGAACGCTCGTCTTCATCGAAGTGAAGACGCGCCGCTCGCGCCAGCCCTGCTCCCCATGGGAATCGCTGAATGATTCCAAGCGCCGCCAAGTACGGCGCCTAGCGGCGGCATATTTGAGCGAATCCCGACAGCGACCCAGCCCGCTTGAACTGCGCTTCGACGCGATCGGGATCCTGCTCGACCGCCACGGTCGCCTACTACAGCTCGACCAGATCGAGAACGCGTTCTGAGCGTTAGAGCGCTAGCTGCTGGTAGGCGGTCGACTGAAACGACATCCTGTGGAGAGGCGATACGCCGTGCTCGATTATCGCCTCGCGGTGGGCAGCCGTCGAATAGCCGAAGTGCGAACCAAAGCCCCACTCGGGAAGCTGCTCGCCGGCGCGAACCATTAGCCGGTCACGCGTAACTTTGGCGACGATTGAAGCCGCCGCGATCGCCGCGCTAAGACCGTCGCCACCGATGACGGCGCGCTGCTGATGATCAAACGGCGCAACCTCAAAGCCGTCTATTAGGCAGATGCAGCCAGGCCGAGCAACTCGGATCAGCGCTTCGCGCAGCGCCGCCAGATTCGTCTTGTGCAGCCCGCGTTCATCGATCCCGCGCGCGCTGCGTGACACGACGACGACGCGCTGTGCGGTCTCCATCACAATCGGCAGCAACGCCTCGCGAGCGGCGTGGTCATGTTGCTTTGAATCATTTAGAGCGCCGAGAGCCCGCACCTCCGCAACGCCGATCGAGTCGAGATCGAGCAGCACGGCGGCTGCAACGAGTGGCCCGGCAAGGCAGCCGCGACCAGCCTCATCGGCGCCGGCAACCCAGCGCTTGGCAGCGGCTCGGTCGTGGGCGATTAGGCGAGCGCCGCTTGAGCCGCGAGTCGGGCGCTTGCGCTTCGAGCGAGCCGAGCCAGCGGTCTCAGAAAAGGTTGATGCGGTCGGGCGGCCAGTAGGTGGCGAAAGCGGGCCCGATGATCCATTCGGTTGGGACGGGTCCCCAGAATCTGCTGTCGTCGGACTCGCCACGGTTGTCGCCCATCATGAACCAGTGTCCGGGCGGAATCGTGATCGTCTTCGGCAGTGTGCAGGCCGCGCCGTTGTCATCGGCGCAGGTGTCGCTGATAAACGGCTCGTTGGTCGGTTTACCGTTGCGGATCACGCGACCCTTGTCGACCGACACCGTGTCACCTGGGCCAGCGACGATCCGCTTGATGAAGTTGGTCTCGCTCCGCTGCGGAGTCGGCTTGTCGCAGGCTGCGCGCGGAGGCTGGCGCTCGCCGCATTGATCGAGCGGCATCTGCTCGGAGCCAGCCGGCGGATGAAAGACGGCGATGTCGCCGATCGACGGCTCACCGAAGCGTTGCGCCAAGCGATTGACAAGCACGCGCTGACCGACCTCGAGCGTCGGCACCATCGACTCGCTGGGAATTCGGTACGGCTTCACGACCAACGCTTGGATTACCAATGCAAGTCCAAGCGCGATCGCGACGATCACGATCAACTCAAGGATCGAGCTGCCTGCCGATTTCGGCCGCTTCTTCTTGGCAGCTTTCACTCGCTCAAGCCGCGTCAGGGGAAGGTTCGTCGCGCCCGTCGGTCGGCTGCTCCGAATCATCCTCGGCTGCTGGCGCCTCTTCGCTGCTGTCAGCCTCGGACTGCTCGTCGGCCGGAGCCTCTGCGGGCTCGTCGGCGACATCCTGCTCACTTGTCGCGCCGTCAACCTGCGGCTCGTCCTCATCTAACGCCGCTGCGGCAACCTCCGGCTGATGGACTAGCCCTGGCGCGACCTCGTCCTCGGGGCCGTAGTAGTCGCGTTCGCGGACGCGGGCGCCCTTGCCAACGCGATCGCGCAGGTAGTAGAGCTTTGCGCGGCGAACGTCGCCACGAGCGGCGACATCGATCTTCTCAATCTTCGGCGAGTGCAGCGGGAACGTTCGCTCAACTCCGACGCCAAACGACTGCTTGCGAACGGTGAAGGTCTCGCGGACGCCGCTGCCCTGACGGCCAACGACAATGCCTTCGAAGACCTGTGTGCGGCGGCGCTCGCCTTCGATCACTTGGAAGTGAACTTTGACTCTGTCGCCGGCGGCAAAGTCCGGCACGCGGCGCAATTGTGCGCGTTCAAGATTGTCGATTACTGAGCTCATATTGAGGGTGCCCGCGAAGGTTCGGCCGAATTTCCGGCGATCGCATTAGCGTCGCGACCGGGGCGGGATAGATCAGGATAGCGGAGCGTCGTGAGAAGCCGCGCCGCGCTCACGACTTCTTGCCCGCCGCCACTGCCGAATCTCTTCGTGGTGGCCGGAGAGCAGCACCTCTGGAACGATCCAATCACGAAACTCGGCTGGCCTCGTGTAGTGCGGATACTCGGGGTCTCCTTCCAGCGCCGCGCTGAACGATTCCTCGGTCGCTGAGTTCCCGTCGCCGAGCGCGCCCGGCTGTTTGCGCAAGATCGCGTCGCAGACGACCATTGCCGCCAGCTCGCCGCCGGCGATCACGTAGCGGCCGATCGAAACGGTGTCGCTACAGAAATGCTGGACGATCCGTTCATCGAATCCTTCGTATCGGCCACATAGCAGCGTCACCGCCGGCTCGGCTGCAAGCTCGTTGACGAGCTGTTCGTCGAGGACGCGTCCGCCGGGCGTCAGCGCGATCACGCGCCGCTGGCTGGGCAGCTCGACTGGATCGACACCGTAGAAGCCGCGTAGCGCAGCCTCCATCACGTCGACGCGCAGCACCATTCCCGCGCCTCCACCGAAAGGGGCGTCGTCTACCTGGCCACCACTAAGCGGCGTGTGCTCACGCAGGTCGAGCGCGCGCAACTCGTTGCCGCGCGCGACGGCGTTGGCGACATGGCGCTGCTCGGCGAACCATTCGAACCACTGCGGAAAGAGCGTTATGACGTCGAGCTGCATCGCCTACCCGCCACCGATGAAAGCCAAGTTGACGTCGATCTTCTGCTCGCCAACATTGACCGAGCGGATCGCATCGCTGACCATCGGAACGAGCAGCTCTGTCCCATCCGGCCGCTTCACGTCGAGAACTTCGCAGGACGGCAGCACGAGCAAGCGTGTGACTTGGCCAACGGGGGTCGCTCCGTCGCTCACAGCGCAGCCTTCGAGCTCCTCGGCCCACCATTCGCGCTCGCCGAGAGCAGGGGCGTCGGCAAGCGTGCAGAACAGCGCCTCGCCGCGCACCGACTCAGCAGCCTCCGGGCTTGTGATCCCGTCAAGCCGGATGATCGGCTTCACTTCGGTGCCAGCGCGCCGCTCAATCTGGAGCTCCTGCGTGCCGACACGGACACTCAACCCAATCTCAAGCAGCACAGCGCGCGGGCGCGTCACGTAGAAGCTGCCATCGAGTCCGTGCGGGCGACCGATGCGGCCCGCCTGGAGCCACTGGTCCGGCTCGGCGGTCACGTCAGTCGACGATGTCGACGAGCACGCGGCGCTCTTCGCGTACGGCGGCAGCCTTCAGCACAGTGCGCAGCGCATTGGCGGTCCTGCCGCCACGACCAATGACCTTGCCGTAGTCGTCCTCACCGACGGTGAGCTCGAGCACAACAGTGCCGTCATCGTCGTCGAACTGCTCGACGGCGACCGCGGCCGGATCATCGACTAACGAGCGGGCTAGGAACTCGAGTAGTTCGCGCATCGGCTGAACCTAATGAGCGATGCCCTGTGTGTGCAGCAGCTTGCGAACCTGAGAGCTCGGCTGCGCTCCTTTGTCAAGCCAAAGCTTGATCCGATCCTCGTCGAGGGTGATCGTTGAAGGGTTCGTCTGGGCGTTGTACTGCCCGACGACCTCGATGCAGCGGCCGTCACGCGGTGAGCGTTGGTCGGCGACAACCACTCGCCAAATTGGATTTTTCTTGTTGCCCACTCGCGTGAGCCTTAGTCGTACGGCCACAGATTCCTCTCGAAGTTCACAGAATGTCAGCGCTAAAGGGTAGCGGGGCGCACCGGCTCAGGCCCGCAGGTCCCTCTGCGGACTCTCGACTGCTGCGTCTACCAGCGCGATCGCGCCGCGCACAGCAACTACCTCAACCGCATCGCCGGGAACGAACGTCTGCTCGTCATCGCGCGCTCGCGCCGTCCAGACTTCGCCGTCAATCTCAATTACGCCTGTCGCTTCACCGTTGACGACGCGTTCCTCGACGACGCCGAGCTGACCGACCACAAAGTCGTGCTCAACACCGCCAGTGGCAAAGTCAAGCCGGTCACGACGCCGCAGCGGGCGCAAGACCACCAATGTCATTGCCGCAACGACGACTGCGATCGATGCCAGCAGCGCGAACTCGACCCCGAGCAGCGTCCCTAGCGCCATAACTAGCGCTCCGGCCGAGAGCGAAGCGAGGACGAAGCTCTCGCTAAAAATCTCCCCGAGCGCGAGGGCGGCAGCGACCAACAGCCAGATAACCGGAGTTGACATCCTGCCAAGCTTACAGCTCAGCGGTTAGATCGAGCAGGCGCAGAGTCTGGTCAGGCAGCCTTGGCGCCGAGATCAACCTCGGCTGGCAGCTTGCGGCTGATCACCTTCGAGACGCCGTCACCGCCCATTGAAACGCCGTAAAGCGAGTCGGCGGCCTCCATCGTGCGTTGCTGGTGCGTTACGACGATGAACTGGGCACGCTCACGGTAGAGGCGCAGCAGTTCCAAGAAGCGGCCGATGTTGAGATCATCGAGCGCCGCCTCAACCTCGTCAAGAACGTAAAACGGGCACGGTTTGGCGAGAAATACCGAGAACAGGAAGGCGATCGCCGTCATCGACTTTTCGCCGCCTGAGAGGAGCGTCAAGCGCTTCATCGACTTGCCCGCTGGCGTGATCTCAATCTCAACGCCGAGGTCGTCCTCTGGTTCGCCTCTGTCGCGCGCAGCTTCAGCGTCTGCCGCGTCCTCAGCCGCCTCAAGCCGCGCGGCCTCGTCCTCGCCTTCACCGCCGCCAAGCACGGCCTTCGGCACGTGCTCCTCGCGAACCAGACGCAGTGAGCCATGGCCGCCGGGGAAGCAGTGCGCTGCAAGCTCCTCAAAGTTTTTCGCGGCCGCCGCGAAGGTCTCTTCGAAGCTCTCGCGAATCTGGCGATCGGTCTCGCGGATCAGTGTTCGCAGCTCGCGCATCGCGCTCTCAAGGTCGGTGCGCTGATGTTCGAGTGTTTCGACATGCTCGAGCGCTTCGTCGTACTGAGCTTTGGCGAGCGGGTTTACGGGGCCGATCTGCTCGCGGCGGCGCTCCAAGCGAACGATTCGCTGCTGCAGCGCCGCTACGGCCTCGTCGTCGAGAGGCTCCGCCGACGGTTCGGCCTCGAGCCCCAGAAGCCCGGCGAGCCGTGCCAGCTCAGCCTCCGTTTCAGCGGACTGATCGCGCGACTGCTGGGCGGTAACTTCAGCGGCCGTCACAGCTTCGCCAGCTTCCCGCAGCGCGCGCTGAAGTTCGGCGCCGGATTGAGCAAAAGTTCGTAGGTCGTCGGTGACGCCAGCGTTACCAACGGAATCGGCTTCCAGCTCCGCCTCCAAGAGCGTGACCCGCCCGGCAATCGCCTCGCGAACATCCCCCAACGCCTGCTCGAAGGCGTTGAAATGCGGGGCAAGGGCAAGCTCATAAGCGATCGCAAGTTCCAGCCCTACCACCAGCCGCTTACGTTGCTCGCGTGCCTCTGCTGCCTGCTCAGCGACCCGGCGCTCGGCCGCCAGCTCACCTTCTAGCTGTGCTCGTGCGATCGCCCCGGCACCCTGTTCAGGGGCCTGGCGGCGCTGTTGGATAAGCCATTCGGCGCTACGCGCCCGCTCCGCCGCCTGAGCCGCGTCACGTTCCGCGCCACGGCAGCGGTCGTCGCTGCTAATGAGCGTCAACTCAGCGTCGCTGCAAGCCTCTGCGACGCCGCTCAACGCACCGACAGCTTGCTCGGCGCGAGCGCTCCCGCTCGCCGCTTCGGCCGCGACCTGCTCGCGCCGCTGGCGCTCAGCCAACACTCGCTCGCCGCCACCCTGCGCGCTCTGTCGCAGCTCACCGGTCGCACCGTTCCAAGCGCGGCCTTCCCGTGTAACCGCGACGGCAGCGAAGTCGGCCGGCAGATCTTCGAGCGATTCAACGAGCCAGACTCCGGCCAGCAGCCTGCGGCCCAAATCGGCGTTGGCGCCACCGCTGATGCAATCGGCTAGGGCGCGCGCGCCGGGCGGCGGCGGCCCAGTCGCGCTCGAGCTGCTGGTTGCCGCAGCGATGAGCGCTGAACCGCCTTGCGGGCCGAGGCGACCGAGCAGCTTCTGGCCGGTCGGCAGGTCATCAACAATTCCAGCACGAAGGCGCGTACCGAGCACGGCCGCGACGGCGGTCTCACTGCCAGCCTCAACGTCGAGGCTGGAGGCCAGCGACGATTGGCCATCGGGCGCATCGGCGTGTTCGCGCAGGAAGTCGTCGAGCCGTGCTAGCTCTGCCGTCAGGCTGGCCGCCTCGCGCGCCGCCTGCTCAACGGCCCGCTCGCTGCTTCGAAGCTCTGTGCGAGCGTCCTTTGCCGCCGTCTGGGCCGACTCTCGCTCGGTGGTCAGGTAGGCCAGTTTCGCTGCCGCCGCGCTGCTCTCTGCGACCGCCTGATCGCGTTCGCCCAGCAGCGACGCAAGCTCAGCATCTAGCTCCCCAGCGCGCTTGAGGTCAAGCTTCTCCAATGCCGCTTCTAAGGCAGCGATCCGTTCGCTGCCGCTCTGATCGGGCGAGTCGGCGGCAACCTGCGGGCGCAGCCGCTGAAGCTGCAGTTCGCGCTGCTCGAGCCTCTCAGAGAGTGCCAGCGCGTTCTCTCGCGCGCGCTCGATCCGCATCTCAATCTTGCCTGCCGCGCTGCGCGCCATCTCGCCGCGCCGAGCGATCGCTTCGCGCCGCTCGCTCCGTTCGGCGAGCTGCTTCTCTGCCTGCTCGCGCTGCAGGTCGACCTGGCCAAGCTCTTGCTGCAGCCCGTCGCGGGCTTCGCGAGCAGTAGTGGCCGCCTGTTCAGAGCTCTCAAGCGTGGCGCGCCTGCTGCGCGCATCATCGCGAACCAGCTCCCAAGAGGCCTCTGTCGTCTGGCGGTCAACGCGCGCCAGCAGCTCTGCCGCCTCGGCCTGCCGCTTCAGCGGACGCAGCTGCGAACGCGCCTGGCGCTCAATGTCAAGGCAGCGATCGAGATTTTCTTGCGCCCGGTCGAGCTTGATCTGCGCCCGTCGCCGACGCTTGCGGTGTTTGCCGAGCCCCGCCGCCTCCTCGATCAGAAGACGACGATCGCGTGGCTTCGAGGTGACGATAGATTCCACCCGTCCCTGCGAGACGACCGAATGCATCTCTTTACCGAGGCCCGTGTCGGAGAGGACTTCGAGCACGTCGACGAGCCTGCAACGGGCACCGTTAAGCCGGTATCCACCCTCGCCGTTGCGGTCGAGCCGGCGCAGGATTGAAATCTCGCCGAGCGGCATGTCAATCGCGCCGTCGGAGTTGTCGATGATCAACTCCACTTCGGCGCTGGAGCGTGCTTTGACGCCGTGTCCGCCGCTGAAGATCACGTCCTGCATCTTCTGGCCCCGGACCGCCAAGGGCGACTGCTCCCCCATCGCCCAAAGCACTGCATCTGTGATGTTCGACTTGCCGGAGCCGTTCGGGCCGACAACGACAGAAACGCCGGGAGCGAACTCAAGCACGGTCCGCTCTGGGAACGACTTAAAACCCTTCAGGCTGATCGACTTCAGGTACACGTCAGCCGCCCCCAGTGCTCGGTTCGAGCGCTAACCGCGCCGCTTCCTGCTCGGCGGCCTTCTTCGTCCGCCCTGTTCCCTTGCCGACAACCTTGCCGCCGACGCTCGCGGTGACGGCGAAGGTCTTCTCGTGCGGTGGTCCTTCCTCGCTCGTGATCTCGTACTCGACCAGCTGGCCGCGCGCAGCGAGCTGCTCCTGCAGAGCCGACTTGAAGTCGATCGGATGCTTTAGCGCCAGCGCCAACTCGGGCGCAAAGCAGTCGACCACTGCCTCGGCCGTGGCTTCGTAGCCCTGATCGAGATAGCAGGCGCCGATTATCGCCTCGACGATCGAAGCTAGGACGCGCTCGCTCACCAGCGTGTCGGCGATTGTCGCGCCCGCGGGCGCTGCCGCTGCCAAGCGACCGGGAACGTCCAAGCGCGCCGCTACTTCGCGGCAGGCTGCGCCCGAGACTGTCTGCGCCCGAATCTTCGTCAATCGCCCGGCGCCGAAGCGGTCGGCCTCCAGCAGTGGGTAGAGATGCGCCGTGATCGCTAGCCCAAGGACGCTGTCGCCAAGGAACGCAAGGCGCTCGTAGGAGTCGCTGCTGCGCTCGCCCCAAGAGGCGTGCGTGAAGACCTGCCGGTAGAGGTCGGCAGGTAGATCGTCGAGGAGTGAAGTGAGGGCTTGCAGGGCTCAGGAGCTGGCGCTGGTGTGGGCGAGGACAAAGTCGATTGCTTGACCGACGGTGAGGATCTCTGCTGCCTGTTCGTCCGACATCTTCGTGCCATACGTATCTTCGAACTCCTGCACGAGCGTGTAGAGGTCAAGTGAATCGGCCTCCAGATCTTCCTTGAAGCGCGTCTCGTCGTTGATCGTCGCAGGGTCGACATCAAGCTCGTCGGCGAGGTGGAGGCGGATCAATTCGAGCACGTCGTCACGAGTCATCAGGCGAAAAACTAACCGTGCCTTCGGACGGGCTGCCCGCCTATCCGCGGCCGAAACGGCGCAGTGCTCCGCCAGCTTCCAACATTGCCGCTGTGCGCCCGACAAGATCGCCGTTTACGGCCCGCGCTGCAAGCAGAATCGCCTGCGAGAAGCCGTAGCGCGTGAAACGGCCATGCGAGACGACCGCAAGCTGCCTAAGACCCAGCAAGTACGCGCCGCCCGGGCCCTCGGGGTCGATCTCGTCACGAAAGCCGCGCAACGCCGGGCGCAGCAGGGCGCCACCGGCTTTTGCGCGGATCGAACTATTCGCGGCCTCGCGCACGCCGCCGACGACGGCCTGTGAGATCCCTTCCATCACCTTCAGGGCGATGTTGCCGGTAAACCCGTCGGTAACAATCACATCGGCGAGGTTTGCCGCTAGATCGTTGCCCTCAATGTTGCCGATGAACTCGAAGCTTGACTGCCTTCGTTCGGCCAGCTGCTGGCCAGCTTCGATCACCACCGCCGTGCCGCGGCTCGATTCGCTGCCGTTCGAGAGCAACGCCACACGCGGTCGTTGCTGCCCGAGCACGGTCGTTGCCATCGCCGCTCCCATGTAAGCGAACTGGACGAGGTGCTCGCTGCGGACCTCGACGTTGGCGCCGACGTCGAGCAATGTGACCGGGCTAGCGGGAATTGGCACCGGCGTAGCCAATGCGGGGCGATAGATGCCGCGGGCGCGCTTGATTTCGAAGAGCCCCGCGGCCAAAGTCGCTCCGGTAGCGCCGGCGCTGACTAGTGCATCGGCCTCGCCGTTGGCCACGGCCCGGGCGGCTTGGACAATCGAAGCTTCTGGCGACGTGCGCACCGCTCGAGCTGGATCGGGCTCCTTCGCAACCGAAACCGGGGCGTCGATTACTTCGACCCCCTCAGCCACCTCGCCGATCTGCTCGGCCGGTCCAAAGAGCCGCACCTTGACACCAAGCTCGGCTGCGATCACCGCACCGGCAGCCACTTCGGCAGGCCCAAGGTCAGCTCCGTTCGCGTCGACCGCGACGGTGACGCTCATCGGCGTTACTGGTCAGCGTTGGCCGGGGCGACGACTGAGCGGCCGCCGTAAGTACCGCAGCTGGAGCAAACGCGGTGAGCGAGGCGCGGGGCACCACACTCGGGGCAAGCGCCACCGGTCGGCGCGGCGATCGCGTGCTGGGCGCGGCGCTTTGCCGTGCGGCTGTGTGACTGATGTTGCTTGGGAACGGCCATTGCACGCTCAAAGATAGCGAACCGGCGATAGGAAGACTGCTTCAGTCGAACTTGAGCTCGTCCAGTTTTGACCAGCGCGCGCTCTTCTCCGGCTCGTGTTCGTGCTTGGGGTCAGCGTTGATGTCGAACCCACAGGTCGGGCAGAGACCGAGGCACTGGGGACTGCAGATCACCTGCGTCGGCAGCGCCAAAGCGAGCGAATCGTGGGCCCATCGGTCAAGCAACAAGATTGAACCGTCGAGATATGGGCTCTCGAGCTCCTCGCCGCCGTCGATCTGGTCAACCTCGCGAACCTCAACCGCAATCTTGCACTCGGCTGGGCCAAGGCAGCGCATGCAGGTGCCGCGCATCGTCGTCTCAAAGGCTAGCTTCAGCGCCCAACCACCGCTGCTCATTCGCGTAACGGAGACCGAGACCGCGCAGGGATCCGGCAGCGGGCGGTAGAGCTCGTCGGCAAATTCGAACTCGCCAAGCTCTAGCTCCAGCTCGAGTTGCTTGCCGTCACCGGGAGAGAGGCCAAGAGTCGCCAGATCGAAGCTCAGTGAGTCGCTCGCCATCGGCTCCAGATTAGAGCGTCAGTCCAATAGTTCGGGGCGCTTCATTGGCTTTCGAGATTGCGGCGCAAGACCTTGCCGGTGGCGTTGCGCGGAAGCTCGTCGATGAAGATCACTTCGCGCGGCACCTTGTAGCGCGCGAGTCGGTCGCGGACCAGCGCCTGAAGCTCCGCTTCATCCGGCCCGCCTTCGGCGCTCGTCACGACAAAGGCTCGAAGCCGCTGACCCCAATCGGCATCGGCCACTCCGATCACGGCGACCTCCAGGACCCCAGGGTGGTCGGCGAGCAGATCCTCAACCTCACGCGGGAAGACGTTCTCGCCGCCGGAGATGATCATCTCGTCGTCGCGGCCGTCGATATAGAGCCTTCCTTCGGCGTCAAAGTGGCCCAGATCGCCGGCCGACATCAGACCGTCAATCTGCTGCTTGGTTTCGCCACCGGTGTAACCCTCGAAGCCGAGTCCGTTGCCAACGAAGATTCGCCCCGTCACGCCGACCTCGGTGACCGGCCGGTCGTGCTCGTCAAAGAGCTTCACGACCGTGCCGCGCGGCGGCCGGCCAGCGGTACCGGGAGCGTCACGCAGATCGGCCGGACCGGCGACCGTCGCCCAGGCGACCTCGGTCGAGCCGTAAAGGTTGTAGAGCGTGTCGCCAAAACGGTCCATCGCGCGCAACGCCAATTCGCCCGGGAACGTGCTGCCACTAGCCGCAATCACTTTGAGCCTCGAGAGATCAACGCCGAGCAGCGCGTCAGCCGGCAGATCAACCATCCGCTGCAGCATCACGGGGACGATCACGAGGGTTTCTGCGCCGTGGCGAGCGGCGGCGATCAGCGACTGCTCGGGGTCGAAACCGCGCTGCAAGACGATCGTCGAGGTCAGCATCAACGCCAACGAGAAGTGGGCCATCCCCCAGGAATGGAAGAGCGGTGGGGCGATCAAGGTGATCCCCCGGGCACGCAGCGGAATCACGGCCAGCAGCGACGCCGCCGGGATCAGCGAGCTGGGCTGCTCGCGCTGAGCCCCTTTTGGCGTGCCTGTTGTTCCGCTCGTCAAGATGATCACCCGGCCCGGCGCTGGAGGTGGCTTCAGCGGCGCCGAAGATTGACCGGCCCGCAACTGGTCGAGCGTAGGAACCTCCCCGCTGCTGGAGCCCTCGGACCAGGCGATCAAGGGGATGCGCCCCTCGCTGGCAGGGGCGACCGCCTCGCTGAACTCCTCGTCGTAGACGATCGCGACCGGGCGCTCTTGGTTGCAGACGTCGCTGACCTGCGGGGCCGCGAACATCGTGTTGAGGAAAATGAGGTCGGCGCCGATCCGGTCGGCGGCGATCGTAACTTCGACGAAGTAGCGGTGGTTGCGGCAGATCACGGCGATGCCGTCGCCAGCAGCAATCCCTGCCGCTGACAACCCGCGCGCCAGCTCGTTCGCCCGCTGATCGAGCTCCGCGAAGCTCAGTGAACCCTCGTCGTCGATCAGCGCCGTTGCAGACGGACGACGGATCGCAGCGCTGGCGTAACCACCGGCAATCGAGGTCCCCCAGCGGCGCAGCGCATCAAGCGACTTCAACGCCCGCAGCGGGTTCTCCGCTTGAACCATCCCGGCGCGGGCGAACGTAACCGCCACAAACGCAGCCTCATCGATCCGCTCGCGCATCACCACCAGAGTATCGAGCATCTCGCCACGGCACGCTCAGCTGGCAAAGTCGCCTGCGATCTGTCAGAAGGGGCGCGTACGGTGCAACTGAAGTGTCGGTGGAACCAATAACTCCGGTATCGGCCGGGCAGGTGAAACTGCTCGGCGATCAGCTGCTGATCGAGGGCCTGACCGTCGAGGACGAGGCAGCTGTCGCGCTGGCACGCGAGCGCGAGGCGGCCGGTGAGAGCCTCGACGCGCTCGTCAGCCAGGCAGTCGAAATTGGCGCTCGGATACTGCAGCGAGAGCAGAGCGCCGCCGACACCGAATTCGTCAAGGCCGAGTTCGAACGCCAAGCGCACGAGGTCGAACAGCAGTTCAACGAAAGCGCGCAGAAGGTGACCGACGGCTTCAAACAGCGGATCGACGCCACCTTCGACGCCGACGCCGGCCTGCTGCCGAAGCTACTCGAGCAGTACTTCGGCGAGAATTCCAGCAGCGCCGTACAGAAGCGAGTCGAGGCGTTGGTCGCAGAGATGCTGCGAACGCACCGCGAGGCGCTGACGAAACAGTTCACCGCGGACGACGAAAACAATCCGCTCAACCAGTTCCAGAAGCTGACGACCGAGCGAATCAAGCAGGCATCAGAGCAGCAGGCCAAACAGCTGCTCGAGATGACACGAACCCTGAGCGAAATGCAGCAGAAGATGGCCGCCGCCGAAGGCGAAGCCAAAGGCGCCGAAGCACTCGCAGCGGAGCACGAGCAGAGCGCAGCCAAGGGTCGCCCGTATGAGGAACGCGTCGCCGCCGCGATCGCCGAGATTGCGCACAACCGTGGCGATAGCGCCGAGCACGTCGGCGAGGTCAGCGAAGGCGGCGGCAAGAAGGGCGACGTAGTTGTTGACATCGAATCCCAAAACGGGCCGCCGCGCGGGCGGATCGCTTTCGAGGCCAAGAACGTCCGGGATTATCCCCGCAGCAAGATGATCACGACGCTGGACAGCGCACGAGAGCAGCGCAGCGCCGGATACGCCGTTCTTGTCGTACCGACCGACGATCAGGTGCCAGCGAACACGCGCGTACTGGAGGAGATCCACGGCGACAAGCTCGTGATCACCTACGACCCCGATTCAGATTCAACGCTGGTACTAGAGACCGGCTACGCGCTGGCCCGAGCCCGCCTGTTGATGGGGCGTGCAGAGACCGGCGACGTTGACGTGGCGGCGGTGACCGATGCCGCCGAAAAGGCGATCGAGATCCTCGCATCGGTGAAGAAGATCAAGGCCTCGCTAACCAGCGCCAAGACTCAAATTGACAAGAGCGCGCGCTCGGTAGACGACATGGCAAGTCGCGTGCGCGAACAGCTCGACGCGATCTGCACGCTGACGCGCGAAGACGACGACGTCGCAGACGGCCCCGAAGACGACGCTGGCGACGAAGACCTAGCGGCAGCCGAGGACGGCGCCGAAGACGACCAGGGCTAGGCGCTATCAGCTGCCGTCGGACTCTTCGTCATCTGCACCGGCGAGCCGATCACGGCCACGCTGCACGGCGGAGATGAACTTCGAGAGGTTGGTCTCGAGCGTGCCTAGAATCTCGTCGGCGTAGTCCTCCGCGCCGAGGCGGATCTCACGCTCACGGACCTTCGCCTCTTCCAAGATGTCATCGGCAGCCCGTTCGGCCTCACGCGTTACCGCTTCGCCGGCGATCAGTTGCGCCTGTTTCTCGTGACCTTCCTTGATCACGCGCTCAGCTTCGCGTTTCGCTTCGGCGAGCATCTCCTGGCGTTCCTTGACGATCCAGCGAGCCTGCTTGATCTCTTCCGGGATCGTGGCGCGCATCTGGTCGAGGATGTCGTAGATCTCCTCTTTGTCCACGCGAACCTGGTCGGTGAGAGGCACCGGCTTGGCGTTGTGGATCAGGTCATCAAGCTTGTCGATTAGTACGAGAACGTCCATAGCACGGTGCCTTTCGCTAGCGAGCGAGTTCTTCCTTCAGTCGGGCTGCAACTTTTGGTGTGACGAGTTCGTCGATTTTGCCGCCAAAGATCGCCAATTCCTTGATCCCGCTCGAACTGATGAAGCTGAACTGCGGGCTGGCCATCATGTAGAGCGACTCTATATCGGGGGCCTGCTGGCGGTTGAGCTGGTTCATCTCTGTTTCGTATTCGAAATCTGAGATAGCACGCAACCCTTTGACGATCGCCTGCGCGCCGATCTCACGAGCAAAGTCAACGATCAGCGTGTCAAACGCGGCGCTGCGGACGTTTGCGAGGTCTGCTGTGGCGTCCTCGATGAAGGCAATCCGCTCATCAAGGCTAAAAAGCGTCGCTCCTTTGCGCACTGGGTGATTGACGACGGCGACGACGATCTCGTCGAAGACCTCCGCGGCGCGCGCGATCACATCAACGTGGCCGCGAGTTATCGGGTCATAGGAGCCTGGGCAGACTGCGATCTTCTTGGAGTTGGTCATCGTTGGTGGATTCGTATCAGGGTGTCGCCGTAGCGGCGTTCATCGATCATCGGCAGTTCAAGCTCAAGCGGCTGACGCCGGTCGCTCTCGGTCACCACTCTCGCATCTGGTGCGAGAATCGCTTCGATTAGCTTCGCAGCATCGCCGCCAAGCATCGCAGCATGACGGTATGGAGGGTCTAAGAAGAGTAGATCGTACGTCTCAGAGGCCGCCGCTGCCTGCTCCAGCGCTTTCTGCGCGCTACCGCGGATCAAACGCGCTTGGGGCTCCGAAAGGCCGAGCGCAGCGAGATTTGCCGCAATCACCGTCGCCGCGCCACGATCGCGCTCAACCAGCACCGCCCTTGCCGCTCCACGCGAAAGCGCTTCGATCGCCAGCGCCCCGGAGCCTGCGAAGAGGTCGAGCACGGCAGAACCGTCGATCGGGCCGAGCGTCGAGAAGAGCGATTCACGGACTCGGTCGCTCGTCGGCCTCGTCACCGAGCTGTTAGGAGACTGAAGCTTGCGGCCGCCAAGCCTTCCGGCGACGACGCGCATCAGGCTGGGATCGTTGCCATCAGCAACGAACCTCGTGCCCGCTCGACGGCTTCACGCAGCGGCAGGTGCTCAGCAAGCGCCAGCTCAGGGTCAAGTTCGAGAATCTCACGGGCGCTGAGGCGAGCCCGCTCCAGCAGCTCGCCATCCTGAGGCATCACCGCGAACCGAAAGGCCGCCATCCCTGATTGCCGCATCCCTGTCAGCTCGCCTTCACCGCGGAGTTGAAGATCCACCTCGGCCAGCTTAAAACCGTCGTTCCAGGTTGAAAAGGCTTTCAGCCGCTGGGATTTTTCGGGCCCAAAGCAGATGCAGACCGAGGCGTGCTCACCGCGACCGATGCGGCCGCGCAGTTGGTGCAGCTGAGAGAGGCCGTAGCGCTCAGCGTTTTCGATCAACATCACCGTTGCGTTGGGAACGTCGACTCCGACCTCGATCACCGTTGTCGCGACCAATACGTCTACCTCACCGGCTTTGAAGCTGCGCATTGCCTCGGCCTTCCGCGCCGAGGCCATCTGACCGTGGATCAGGGCGAGCTTGAAGTCGCCGAACTCATCGGCGCTGAGGCGTTCGTATTCGGCGCTTGCGGCCCGCGCTGCCAGCGCCTGCGACTCTTCGACCAGCGGGCAGACGACATAGGCCTGGCGACCGCCGCGCAGCTCCTCGCGGATCCGCTCGTAGGCACGCGCGCGATCGCGCTCACCGGAAGCGAGGTGGGTTGCTACTGGCTGGCGGCCCTGCGGCAGCTCGCGCAGCTCGGTTACGTCGAGGTCGCCGTAGCCGAGCAGCGCCAACGTCCGAGGGATCGGTGTTGCCGTCATGTGCAGCACATGTGGCGCTGCCGCCCCGGCCGGCCCAGCGGCCTTCGCGTCAAGCGCCGTTCGCTGGCGGACACCGAAGCGATGCTGCTCGTCAACGACGACGACCGCGAGCCGTTCGAACAGCACGTCGTCCTCAATTAGCGCGTGGGTGCCGACGACGAGCGAAAGCTGGCCCGAGGCCAGCTTTCCGAGCAGGTCGCGCCGGCGCGCTGGCGGCGTCGAGCCGGTCAGCAGCGCGACCGGCACGGTCTGCCCTGGCATCAGCTCCTGCAGCGTCGCAAAGTGCTGATTAGCGAGCGTCTCAGTCGGCGCCATCAGCGCGGCTTGGTATCCATTCGCAACCGCGCGCAGCATCGCCGCAAGTGCAACAACCGTTTTTCCTGAGCCGACCTCCCCCATCAGCAGCCGCTGCATCGGATGGCCGCGGGCGATGTCGCCGAGCACGACCTCGACGGCGCGCTGCTGATCCCCTGTCAGCTCAAATGGAAGCTGCTGCTCGATCCACTCGTCAACGGGATCGGCTCTACTACCTTCCTGCGCGGCAGGCAACGGGGGCGCCTTGACCGCCTCGGCGCGCCGCGCGCGGCGGCGCAGCAGGTCGAGCTGGACGTACAGCAGCTCATCGAAGGCGAGCCGCTGGCGCGCCGGTTCAAGCTGGCCGCTATGCCCCGCCAACAGAGTCGAAGGCAGATCCGGCAGCCGGTGACGTGCGCGCAGCCGCCCCGGCAGCGGATCGGGAGCCAACCGTGCGGCGCCGAGGTGCTCGCGGATCGCTGCGAGGATCTGTGTTGATGAGAGTCCTTCTGCGGCCGGGTAGTGGCCGACCTCGTCGCCAGCGCCAATCTCGTCCGCCGTCGGTGCGTGCGAGCTAACGCGGAACCGATTGCGAGCCTCGTAGCTCCCATGCAGCACCAGTCGGGTCCCCGGTGGGTACTTCTTCACCAACCAAGGCTGGTTGAAAAAGGTGGCCTGAAGTGTGCCGGTTTCGTCGACGACGAGCGCTTCGACCAGCGGGCGCATGCCACGCCGTCGAACCGGCCGCGAGCTGATCGAGCGAACCTCGACGACGACGGTCGCCTGCTCGCCTGGCACGAGCGTCGCCACGGTGCGCGCCTCTCGGCGGTCGCGCGGGAGGTGTTCGAGCAAGGCTTGAACGGAAATCAGGCCTAGATGCTCTGCTCCCTCGTTGGCCTTGCGCCCGCCGAATGTGGGGCGCTCGGCGAGCGCCTTTTCAGAAGGCCAGTGCAGCGGAGCACCGATCAGCTGCTGCTCGCTGAGCGGAGCGCCGTCGCCAAGTCCGCGCGGCGTGTAATCCACCGGCTAATCGTCAACTACTCAGCGGACAACAGCCACCAGCGGCTCGGCTGGCCACCCTCGTGGAACTCCAACTCCAGCGTCTTTGGCATCAGCGCCGCAACCCCAGCGAAGTCGATCGGCGCGCCGGCCCCGGCGATCACTGTCAGTAGCTCGGTTCCGTCGGCGAGAGCGGCGGCCACCGCGCTCAGCGTCGCACCGGGCTCGCCCCACGCGATTAGCTGCTCGCCGACGTAGCCGACCGCGTCGCCGGCTGCAAACCGGCCTTCGCCATCGTCGCGCGCGGCGCGGGCGACGCTGCCGCAGCGGACCCCCTCCAGGAGCCTGTCGATCTCGGTCGCATTTTCGGCTGCCGAGCGCTCAGGGCGGGCGCCGACGAGCGCAGCGAGCCCCGCCTGCATCTCACTTGACTGGGCCACATGGACAACGCGCTCAGACATCTCGGCGGCTGCCTGCGCGGCCATGAAGACGTTGCGGCTGTTGGGGAGCACGACGACTTCGTCGGCGGCGACGGAATGGATGCCAGCGAGGATTTCGTAAGTAGATGGGTTCAGCGTTTCACCGCCATCGAGCACCTGCGCTCCGAGCGAGCGGTAGAGCTCGGCTACTCCTTCGCCAACGACGATCGCTAGCGTGCCGCAGCGCGCGCGGGTCTCGACCTCGCCCCCAAGCCGTCGGTCACGATCTGCGATCTGTGCCGACATGTCAGCGACGTCGAGCCGCGATACCTGCCCGGCGTCATCGAAGAGCGCCGTTGCGGCCTCTGGCTCGTCGGTATGAACGTGGACGCGGACCGTCAGCGGGTCGCCGACGACGAGAACCGAATCTCCCAGCTGCTCGAGCAGCGCGATGTAGTGCTGCGAATCCTCGAGCCGCCGATCGCTGCTCGCTGTGACGGCAAAGTTGGTGCAGAAGCGGAATGTCGTTGACTCGTGCTGAGGCTGGCTGGAGCGCGCCGGAGCGACGTGGTGGGCGACCGCGAGCCCCTGCTCGCCACGCAGCGCGGCAATGCAGCCAGCGAACAGGACGACGACGCCATAGCCACCCGAATCAACCACCCCGGCATCCTTCAGCGCGGGAAGTAGCTCAGGCCCGCGCCGCACCGACTCCTCACCGGCTGCGACCGCAACCTCAAGCAGCGCGGCGATCCGCTCGTTCTGTTCCGTCATGCTCGCGTCGGCCTCCATCGGCTCGAGCTCTTCCAGCTCGGTGCTAACGGCAGCCGCCATGTCGGCCATGACGGTCAGCATCGTTCCCTCAGCAGGCTCACGAACCGATGCGTAGGCGCGCTCAGCGGCGCGCTGCATCGCTAGTGCGATCAGCACCGGGTCAACCAACACGCCGGGCCGTGAGACCAGTTCCTCGGCGGCGCCGCGGATCAGCTGCGAGAGAATGACGCCGCTGTTGCCGCGGGCGCTTAGCAGTGCGGCGCGAGCGACGAGGTCAACGATCTCGTCGCGGCCGATCTGATCTAGCGATCGCTCACCCGATTCTTCGATCAGGCGCTCCAGCTCCGTCAGGCAACCGCGCATCGTCAGCACCATGTTGTCACCGGTGTCGCCATCGGCAACCGGAAAGACGTTGAGATCATTGATCTCGGAGCGTCGTTCCTCGAGCGCCACGAGGGCGCCGGCGAGTACCGCGCGGAAACGCAGCAGGCTGGGACTGGAATCTGATTGCGGCACTACGCCGCGGAGCCTAAAGGGCCTTTTGGATCTTGTCAGCCTTGAGGCAGCGCGTGCAGACGAACTCGCGCCGTGGCGCGCCGTCGACGAGGATCCGAACCTTCTGCAGGTTGGGGTTAAAACGGCGCCGCGTGGCGACCATCGAGTGGCTGCGGCTGTTGCCGAATGCCGGTCCCTTATTGCAGCTGAAGCAAACCTTGGCCATCGCGCTGCGCAGTGTAGCGGTCAGCTGACCGGTTGAGGTTCGCGCTGTAGCGCCCGCGGCGGTTGAGATCAGCGCCGCGCGGCCAAAACTGCGGCTGCGGTGCTACGCCTCGCTGAGCTGATCGCGGACGCGTTGGAGCGCGAGTAACGCCTTGGCGGCGTTGCGGCCGGCGTCGCGGACGCCGCCGCCGGAGCGCTCGAGCGCCTGCTCGATCGTATCGACGGTCAGGACGCCAAACGAGCAAGCGACACCGGTCGCAAGCGACACGGCCCCAATCCCGCGGGCGGTTTCGGCGCAGACGTAGTCGTAGTGGTCGGTTTCGCCGCGAATCACTGCGCCAAGACATGCGACTCCGGCAAAGCGCCCTGACTGCGCGCAGAGGTTGGCAGCCGCAGGGAGCTCGAAGGCGCCCGGAACTTCAAAGCACTCGGCTGGCTCGCAACCGGCCGCGGCCAGCGCCGCCTGCGCGCTGGAAGTCAGCCGCTGAGCCAACTCGGGATAGAACTGAGCGCAGACAATTGCGTAGCGCTCAGCCATCCGGGGCTCCCATCGCATCGCGGTCCTGCTCGCGCTCAGCGTGAAGCATCTCCTCATCGAGATTGAGTCCCTGATGATGGAGCGTGTGGCCCATCCGGCGCCGTTTCGTCTCCAGATAATCGGCGTTGTGGTGGTTTGACGCAGGCTCGATCGGTAGCTGCTCACTGACCGAGAGTCCGTAGCCCTCTAGGCCATGAATCTTCTTCGGGTTGTTGGTCAGAATGCGGATTGAGCTGAGGCCAAGATCGACGAGAATCTGTGCGCCGATGCCGTAGTCGCGCAGATCGGCGGGAAGGCCAAGCTGGAGGTTGGCATCGACGGTGTCGTACCCCTCCTCCTGCAGCTTGTAGGCCTTGAGCTTGTTCAGCAGCCCAATCCCCCGCCCCTCCTGCGCAAGGTAGAGCAAGACTCCCTGCCCTTCTTGCTCGATCACGGCAAGCGCTGCTGCGAGCTGGTCGCCGCAGTCGCAGCGCAGCGAATGGAAAACATCGCCGGTGAGACACTCTGAGTGGACGCGAACGATCACGTCGTCCTTCCCGTCGACCTCTCCCTTCACTAGAGCGACGTGATGTTTGCCATCGCTGGGAGAGCGATAACCGACGACGGCGAACTCGCCGAAGGCCGTCGGCAGCGCCGTTGAGACGATCCTTTCTACGAGCCGATCATTCTGTCGCCGGTAGGCGATCAGATCGGCAATCGTCAGCATCTTCAGCTGATGGAGATCGCAGTAGGCCTTTAGGTCTTCGACGCGAGCCATCGAGCCATCGTCGTTCATGACCTCGCAGATCACGCCGGCCGGAGTACAGCCAGCAAGCCGCGCCAAGTCGACGCTTGCCTCAGTGTGGCCGGTGCGCTCCAGCACCCCGCCGGGCTTTGCCTTCAGTGGGTTTACGTGCCCGCCCTTGACGATCGCTTCCGGCCCGTTGGCCGGATCGCTCGCGACACGGATCGTCTGAGCACGATCGGCAGCGCTGATCCCCGTCGTCACGCCTTCACGAGCCTCAATCGTGACCGTGAAAGGTGTCTCATACGGGGTCTCGTTCTTGGCCGTCATCAGCTCCAAGTCGAGCTCGGTGCACCGCTGCGGCGTTAGCGCCAAGCAGATCCAGCCGCGCGCGTGCTTGGCCATGAAGTTGATCGCCTCCGGCGTAACGTGCTCGGCGGCCATCACCAGATCGCCTTCGTTCTCACGATCCTCGTCGTCGATAACGACAACCATCCTGCCAGCGGCAATCTCGGCGATCGCCTCATCGACGGTCGCAAAGCGGTAATCGGTTTCAGCTCTATCTGTCATCAGTTGGTGGCCAGCAGTCGCTCGACGTACTTGGCAAGAATGTCAACCTCAAGGTTGACGCTGCGACCAGGCTGCGCGCCGCCAAGGTTAGTCCGCTGCGCCGTTTCAGGGATCAACCAGACATCGAAACCCTCGTCGTCAACGCGAGCAACCGTAAGCGAGACGCCGTCGACGGCAATCGAACCCTTCTCGGCGACATAGCGGAGCAGCTCGGGCGCAGCTGAAACGGTCACCACCAGCGCGATGCCGTCCTCGCGCGCCGCAGCTACGGTGCCTACGCCATCGATGTGGCCCTGCACGATGTGGCCGCCGAGCCGGCCACCGGCGCGAACCGGCAGCTCAAGGTTGAGCGACGCCCCTGGCGCGACTTGGCCGAGCGAACTGCGACCGAGTGTTTCGCTCATAGCGTCGGCCGAGAAGCTCTCGGCGTCGATCTCCGTGGCGGTCAGGCAGACGCCATTGACGGCGACCGAGTCGCCATCGGAGAGCTGCGGCGCAAGCGCGCTGCGGATCTTCAGCCGCGCGCCGAGCTGATTGCTTTCAAGCTCGGCTAGCTCACCTAGGTCTTCGATTAGCCCCGTAAACACGGCTACCACTCTCGCAGACGGGCGGTGAGCAGGATGTCATCGGCGACCGGCTGAGCTGTCAGCGAGAGCGCTCGGGTGGCGTCGGCGATCAGCGTCACACCCATCCCCTCGACCGGATCACGTGCACTCGCACCGCCTAGCACCAGCGGTGCTACGAACAGTCGAATCTCATCAATTTCCCCGGCGTCGAAGAAAGCACCGGCGAGGTGCGGTCCACCTTCGAGCAGCATCGCTGTAATCGGCGGGTCGAGCTTGCCGAGCTGGATCAGGGCATCGCTAATCCGTAGCGGCTCGTTCTCACCGCTGGCCACGACCACTTCCGCGCCCGCCGACGCGAGCGCCTCAACGGCGCTCCGTGGAGCGGCGCGCGTAACCACGACGATCAGTTGCAGCTGCGGCGCCTCTGACACAAGCTGCGAGCCAAGCGGCAGCCGAGCCTCTGAATCGAAGACGATCCTACGCGGCTGCTTGTCGGCGCCAGGCGTGCGCACCGTCAGCTGCGGATCGTCGGCGATCGCGGTCCCGATACCGACGGCGACAGCGTCAACCTCAGCGCGCCAAGCGTGGACCAGCTCGCGACTGCTGGCATCGGAGATCCACTGCGAATCGCCTTCGCGCGTTGCCACCTTGCCGTCGATGCTCATCGC
>CAMDBT010000008.1 GCA_945889475.1 Bifidobacterium breve | reverse complement strand
GACCGCGCGCTATGTCGTAAATCGTTCCATCTTTAGGCAATCGAATCGCCGGTGCAGCGCGAGAATCAACAACGCGCTACACCGAACGAAGCCCGATACTAGCAAAGGATCGAAGTAATTCGGCCTTCTAGGGCGCGTCGCTGCGCGACGTGTGCGGGCAGTTACCGCGAGCAGCGACTACCAGCGGTAGTGCGCGAAGGCCTTGTTGGCCTGGGCCATGCGGTAGATGTCGTCCTTGCGCTTGTAAGCGCCGCCCTGCTGCGTCTGCGCCTCGAGCAGCTCTGCTGCGAGGCGCTGCGCCATCGTCTTCTCACGGCGGGCGCGTGCGAACTCAACCAGCCAGCGGACGGCGAGCGTGCGGGCGCGGCGGGCGTGAACCTCAACCGGCACCTGGTATGTGGCGCCGCCAACACGGCGGGAACGGACTTCAAGCGAAGGGGTTAGTGAGACGATCGACTCTTCGAGCGCCTCAACGGCGTCCTTGCCGCTCTTCTCGGCGAGGATCGCCAACGCGTCATAAACGATCGCTTCGGCGGTCGACTTCTTGCCATCAAGCATCACCTTGTTGACTACCTGCTGAACCAGCCGCGAGCGGTGAATCGGATCCGGCGGAACCGGACGAAGTTGGGCTGCGTTGCGCCGCATTCGTTCTCTATGCCTTCTTCACGCCGTACATGCTGCGCGATTGCTTGCGATCGCTCACGCCGGAGGCATCTAGCGTGCCACGGACGACCTTGTAGCGAACACCTGGAAGGTCCTTGACGCGGCCGCCGCGAACGAGCACCACGGAGTGCTCCTGGAGGTTGTGGCCTTCGCCAGGGATGTAAGCGGTTACCTCTGCGCCGCCGGTGATACGAACGCGAGCCACCTTGCGCAGTGCTGAGTTTGGCTTCTTCGGCGTGGTCGTATAAACGCGGGTGCAGACGCCACGGCGCTGTGGAGCGGCAACCTTCGTCTTACGGCCTTTGCCGGACTTAAGTCCAGGCGTCGAGAGCTTCTTCGGCTTGGGCGTACGACCCTTGCGAATAAGTTGGCTAGTCGTTGGCATGCAGCGCAGGAGGTTAGCAGCGAAGCTCGGTCAATAACCCTGCGAGCTGCAATCAGGCCGCTTGTGCGACCAGTTCAAGCGCCTCTTCGGGGGCAATGTGGCTTAGCCCCTGATCCTCTGCGACCGGTTCGTAGGTGATCCGGCCAGCGGCGACGTTTAGCCCCTTCATGAAGCCCGCGTCGGAGCGCAACGCCCCATGAACACCAAGGTTGGCGAGCTTCAGGACGAACGGCATTGTCGCGTTCGTCAGCGCCCAAGTACTGGTAATTGGGACAGCTCCGGGCATATTGGCGACGCAGTAGTGGGTCACTCCATCAACGATGTAGGTCGGGTCGCTGTGGGTTGTTGGCTTCGATGTTTCAAAGCAGCCGCCCTGATCGATCGCGACGTCAACGAGCACCGAGCCGGGCTTCATCAGCGAGAGCTGCTCACGCGTGATCACGTGCGGCGCCTTGCCGCCCTTGACGAGCACAGCGCCGACGACCAGATCCATCTCCGGCAGGCGTTGCTCGATCTCCAGCGTCGAGGCAAAGCAGGTCGAAACAAGCCCTCTCATCAGCGGCTCAAGCTCGCGCAGGCGGTCGATGTTGCGGTCGTAGATGTAGACCTCGGCGCCCATCCCAACGGCTATGTCGGCGGCGTTTTGTCCGACGACGCCGCCGCCGATAACCATCACCTTGCCGGCTGCCACGCCAGGCACGCCCCCTAACAGCAGACCCCTGCCACCAAGCGGCTTTTCGAGCATGAAGGCGCCAGCTTGGGTGGCGATCTTGCCAGCGATCTCGCTCATCGGCGCCAGCAGCGGCAAGCGGCCGCCGCTGTCCTCGACCGTTTCGTAGGCGACGCAAGTCGCGCCTGAGGCCACTAGGCCGGCGGTCAGCTCGGGGTCCGGCGCAAGGTGCAGGTAGGTGAAGAGGATCTGGCCGGGCCGCAGCCGCGCGACCTCCTCTGGCTGAGGCTCCTTGACCTTCAGAATCATCTCGGCCTGAGCAAAGACGGAGTCGGCATCTTCAGCGATCTGCGCGCCCTGCGCTACGTACTCGCCGTCGCCGATCGCCGAGCCTTCTCCGGCCCCAGCTTCAACGACAACGCTATGGCCGTGCGTGGTCAGCTCACGCACGCCGGAGGGCGTAATCGCGACGCGGTACTCGTCGCGCTTGACCTCCGATGGAACGCCAACCTTCATCAGAGACCCAACCTTGCGCTGGCGCCCTCCAGCACCGGCCGCAGGATTGCGCCGATCTCATCGATCACCTCTGGGCCCGTGATTAGCGGCGGCGCGAGCTGAATTACGGGGTCGCCGCGATCATCTGAGCGACAGATCAGACCATTGCGATAGAGCTCACCGGAGAGGTAGCCGCGCAGCAGATCCTCAGACTCTTGGTTGTTGAACGTCTCGCGCGTTTCGCGATCTTTGACCAGTTCGATCGCTTGGAAGTAGCCGGCGCCGCGGACGTCGCCGACGATCGGAATGTCGCGCATAGATTCCATCATCGCGCGCAGGTGAGGCTCGTTCTCACGCACGTTGTCGATTACCTCCTCGTCCTCCATCGCAGCGATGTTCGCAAGCGCCACGGCCGAAGCGATCGGGTGGCCACCAAAGGTGAAGCCGTGCACGAACGAGTTGTTGCCTTCGAGGAACGGCTCGATCAGGCGGTCGGAGGCGATCATTGCGCCCATCGCGGCGTAGGCCGAAGTGAGACCCTTGGCGGTCGTAATTATGTCGGGCTGGTAGCCGAAGCGCTGGGCGCCAAACCATTCACCGAGGCGCCCCCACGAGCAGATCACCTCGTCGGAGATCATCAAACAGTTGTATTCGTCGCAAATCTCGCGAACACGCTGGAAGTAGCCTTCGGGCGGAACGAAGCATCCGCCGGCGTTCTGAACCGGCTCGAGGATCACGGCAGCGACGGTGTCAGGGCCCTCAAACTCGATCTGCTCAACGATCGCTTCGGCGAGGTTCTCGGCGCCATAGCCAGGCGGCAAGCGGTAGGTGTTGGTGTTGGGCACATGGCAGCCGCCCGGCATCAGCGGCTCGTATGGCTCGCGGCAGGAGGTGAGGCCGGTCGCAGCGAGCGCGCCCATCGTCGTGCCGTGGTAGGCGATATTGCGGGCGATCAGCTTGGTCTTGTTCGGGTTGCCGGTCAACTTGTGGTACTGACGCGAGAGCTTCAGCGCCGTTTCGACCGATTCGCCGCCGCCGGAGGTGAAGAAAACGCGGTTGAGGTCGCCGGGAGCAAGTGAGGCGACCTTTGCCGCCAGCTCAATCGCCTTCGGATGGGCGTAAGACCAGTTCGTGAAAAAGCCCAGCTCTTTAGCCTGATCGGCGCCAGCTTGGGCGATGTCGGCGCGGCCGTGGCCGATGTTGACGCAGTAGAGCGCGCTGAGGCCGTCGATGTAGCGGTTGCCGTGGTCATCCCAGACGTAGCACCCTTCGCCGCGAACGATCACCGGGATCTCTTCGCCGCGCTGGTAGGCGCCCATCCGGCTGAAGTGCAGCCAGAGATGCCTGTTGGCGAGCTCTTGAAGTTGTTCTGAGGTCATGCCGGGGGAGGTAGTGGCCATAGCCCCCTACGTTACCGCCCGGCAGCGCCTTAGGTCGAGAGTTGGCTCGCGCGCGGCGCGGGAACCAAGGCCGAGGCAACGATCACGAGCACGAACGCCAACGCTTGGATCAGCATCCCGAAAAGGTCGGCCGGCATCGGGTCGCCAAAGACAAGGATTCCACCGGCGACGCAGGTGATGCTGCTGGCGGTTCCGGTAACGGCGATCACCGCTACCGCGCCGCCCAGCTGGAGGCTCCGCGCCGAAGCGTAGAAAGCGCCGACCGAGGCCGCGATTGCGATCGCCATTGGCGCGCTGATTAGCGCATCGAGACCACCGTCCGGAAGCATGCCTGTGAGCGCCTTTACGCTGACGTTACATGCGCCAAACATGATTCCAGCGGCGGCTGCAAGGGCAACTCCGTGGTGCTCAGTGCGAGCCCCAGCGGCGCGCGGCCCAACAATCAACACCACGCCGACGGCCAGCAGAACTGCTTCGAAGATCGCCATCTGGGCACCCGAGTAGGAGGCGTGCGGGCCGATCGAGGAGGGCATCGTCAGCGCCAGCAGCGCCAGCCCAAGCGCCGTCAACGCCAGCCCCCACCACTGTCGCCTCCCAACCTGCAGGCCGAAGATCTTGTCGGCCATCACTGCGACCAGCGCAACACCGCTGGCAAGCACGGCCTGAACCAGCGAGATCGGCGCGATCGTCAGCGCGGCGACGTGCAAGCCCCAAGCGACTAGTCCGACGATCATGCCGATCGCGAACCACTTCGACCTCCATAGCGCGATCGCGCTGATGATCGGATGGCGTAGATCTACGCGCGCGGCCACGCGCGCGCCACGGAACTTGAAAAAGAACGCAAGGTTCATCGTCAGCGCGCTGAGCAGCGCGATCGGTAGACCAAGATTCAGCATCAGCTTTGGCGATCCCGCTCGGGGACTTTGGCGATACTGCTAGCCGTGCCCGACCCAGCCAGCAGCGACCCAGTTTCAGGCAAGCCGCTATTGCTCGTCGATGTTGACGGTGTCATCTCGCTGTTTGCCTTCAGCCCCGACGCCGTGCCAGAGGGAGAATGGCTGCACGTCGATGGAATTCTTCATCTCTGTTCGGCCCGCGCCGCCCAACACCTGCCTCGGCTAGCCGAACACTTCGATCTGGTCTGGTGTACCGGCTGGGAAGAGAAGGCCAATGACTACCTGCCGCAGTGGCTTGGCTTGCCAGGCGAGCTGCCATACCTGCAGTTCGAACGCAACCCAGGCAAGGCCCGTGCGCACTGGAAGCTCCAAGCGATCGACGATTTCGCTGGCCATCAACGCCCACTGGCGTGGATCGACGATTCCCTCGACGAGGCCTGCCGAGCGTGGGCAGCAGCGCGTACTGGACCGACTCTGCTGGTGCAGACCGATCCCAGCGTGGGGCTTGGCGGAGCCCACGCGGACGAATTGCGGGCCTGGGCCCGAGCGCTCTAACGATCGCTTACTCAGCGTCCGGCGGAAGCTCTAGATCAACGATCTCTTCAGCGAAGCCGTCGTCGGCTGCGACGCCGATCTGATCGAGCACATTGATGTCCTGTGCAAGCCCGGCGCCAACCTCGCCGCCAAACTCCTCGGCGAGGCCCAGCTCAGCAGCCAGCTCTTCGCCGTCAAGCATCACGATCTCTTCAGCGCTCGGCAGCGGCTCGGTCGGCTCGATCTCGATCCGACGGTAGAGCTTGAGGCCGGTCGCAGCAGGGATTAGCTTGCCGATGATCACGTTCTCCTTGAGGCCGGCGAGCTTGTCCTTCTTGCCCTCCAGCGCAGCGTCGGTGAGGACCTTGGTTGTCTCCTGGAACGACGCTGCTGAGAGGAACGAATCGGTGTTTAGCGATGCCTTCGTGATCCCCAGAATGACCTCTTCGTACTGAGCGGCCTCGCCCTTCTTCTTCCGCACCTCAGCGTTGCGATCCATGAATAGGTGGCGGTCGACGAGCTGGCCGGGCAGGTAGCCCGAATCGCCACGCTGATCAACGCGAACCTTCTTCATCATCTGCCGCACGATCAGTTCGATGTGCTTGTCGTTGATGTCTACGCCTTGGGAGCGGTAAACCTTCTGCACCTCGTCGACGAAGTACTGCTCCGCCTCGGTGCGGCTTCGCAGAGCAAGCAGGTCGTGCGGGTAGAGCGAGCCTTCGTTTAGCTGCGCGCCTTTCTCGATCTTTTGGCCATTCTCGACCAGCAGACGGGTGCGGCGCGGGAAGAGGTAGGCGTGCTCTTCGCCGCCATCGTCGGTAACGGTCACGACGCGATTCTTCTCGGTCTCCTCGAGCGTGACGATGCCTGCCTCCTGTGCCATCTCGGCAAGACCCTTCGGCCTGCGCGCCTCGAACAGCTCGACTACGCGCGGCAAGCCGTGCGTGATGTCGGCACCGGCAACGCCTCCTGTGTGGAAGGTGCGCATCGTCAGCTGCGTGCCCGGCTCGCCGATCGACTGGGCAGCAACGATGCCGACCGCGTCGCCGATTTGGGCAAGCTGGCCGGTTGCAAGTGCGCGTCCGTAACAGGCCTGGCAGATCCCGACCTCGGAGCGGCACTTGAGCGTTGAGCGGACGGCAACCGAGCCGCCGTCCATCTGGTCAAGGCTCTCGACCAATTCGGCCAGCTCAGCGCGATCGATCTCGGCGCCCTTCTGCGCGATCACGCGGCCGCGCTTGGTCTCGATCTTCGCGGCCGCGATGCGGCCGATCAGATTGACGTTCGCGTCGCCTTGGAGGTTCAGGATCTTGAGCTCGATCGATTCGCTCGTCTTGCAGTCAGGCTCGCGGATAATGACGTCCTGAGCAACGTCAACTAGGCGCCGCGTCAGGTAGCCGGAGTCGGCCGTACGCAGCGCGGTATCGGCAATTCCCTTGCGCGCACCGTGGGTTGAGATGAAATACTCAAGGACGGTCAGGCCTTCCATGAAGTTGGACTTGATCGGGCGCTCAATAATCTCGCCCTTCGGGTTGGCCATCAGGCCACGCATCCCAGCCAGCTGGCGGATCTGCTTGAACGATCCACGCGCTCCGCTGTCGGCCATCATGAAGATCGGGTTCAGTTCATCGAAGTTCTTCTCCATCGCCTGTGCGACGTCCTCTGTCGCCGCGGTCCACTTATCGACGACCGCTTCGTGGCGCTCCTGCTGGGTGATCAAGCCGACGTCGTACTGCTCTTGAATCTCAGCGACCTCATCCTCGTAGACCGAGAGCAATTCCTGCTTGTTCTCAGGAATCACGACGTCGTTCTTGGAGATCGTGATCCCGGCCAGCGTCGCGTAACGGAATCCCAGATCCTTGAATGCGTCAAGCACCATCGAAACCGCCGACGCGCCGTAGGTCTGAACCAGCGCGTCGATGATCACGACCGTGTCGCGCTTACGGATCGACTGATTGATGAACTCGTAATCGTCGGGGCTGAAGCTCTCGCCGAGAGCGTCAGCGAGCGAACGCTCAATGCGATCGTTGTAAATGATCCGGCCGACGGTCGTCAGCAGGTGGCCGCCGCTGGTGCCGGCGGGGCGATACTCAGCGAGGTCGTGGAGGTTGACGATCCTGCCCTCGTGCAGCAGCTCTGCCTCCTGGGCAGTGCGGAAGACGCGCGGGCGCGGCTTGCTCTTCGGCCAGTTGTCGCCGCTCAGCAGCTCTTGCTTCTTCGCAAGCTCTGCCGCATCGGGACCATAGGTCAAGTAGTAGGCGCCGAGCACCATCTCCTGCGTCGGCGTCGTCAGCGGATCACCGTTGGCTGGAGAGAGGATGTTGTTCGACGAGAGCATCAAGATCCGTGCCTCAGCCTGCGCCTCAGCGCTTAGCGGCACGTGAACGGCCATCTGATCGCCGTCGAAATCGGCGTTGAAGGCATGGCAGACCAGCGGGTGGACCTGAATCGCCTTGCCTTCGACGAGAATCGGCTCGAAGGCCTGGATCCCAAGACGGTGGAGCGTCGGGGCTCGGTTCAGCAGCACCGGATGCTCGCTGATCACGTCTTCGAGCACGTCCCAAACCTCTGGCACCATCGTGTCGACCATCTTCTTAGCGGCCTTGATGTTCTGTGCGCTGCCGTGCTCGACAAGCTTGGCCATGATGAATGGCTTAAAGAGTTCAAGCGCCATCAGCTTCGGCAGACCGCACTGGTAAAGCTTCAGGTACGGACCAGAGACGATCACCGAACGACCCGAGTAGTCAACGCGCTTACCGAGCAGATTCTGGCGGAAGCGGCCTTGCTTGCCCTTGAGCATGTCGGAGAGCGACTTCAGCGGGCGGTTGCCCGGCCCGGTCACGGGGCGGCCGCGGCGGCCGTTGTCAAAGAGTGCGTCAACGGCCTCCTGCAGCATCCGCCGCTCGTTGTTGACGATGATCTCCGGCGCACCGAGGTCAAGTAGACGCTTGAGGCGGTTGTTGCGGTTAATCACGCGGCGGTAGAGGTCGTTTAGGTCGGAGGTCGCGAAGCGGCCACCATCGAGCTGAACCATCGGGCGCAGCTCCGGCGGAATCACCGGCACTGCGTCAAGGATCATCATCTCCGGCTTGTTCTCGGAGCCGAGGAAGGCTGAAAGAACCTTCAGTCGCTTGACTGCGCGGGCCTGCTTCTGACCTTTGCCGTTCTTGACCTCGTCCTCAAGATCGACACGCTCATGTTCCATCACGATGCCGGGCATGTCGGCTGGCGCCAAGTCTGTGCCTGCAAGGCGGTCAGCGTCAACCTTGCGCCCCCGCCCCTCGCGCTTGTACTCCTCCTTCGAAAGGAGCAGCTCACGGACGTGCTCGGCGCCCATGCCACCGCCGAAGTACTCACCGAAGCCGTACGGCGAACCGAACCGGCCCTTCAGCTCACGGAAGAAGGTCTCGTCGGCAATCAGCTTCTTCGGGTGGAACTCGTCCTTCTCTTCTTTTTGGTCGACGTAGGAGCTGAGCGGCCACTCTTCGCCCTCGGCCGGCGGATCTTCCGACGGCTCGAGCTTATTTGCGAACAGCTTCCACACTTCGCGAAGGCGCATCCGCTGATCTTCGTAGTAGGCCTCGGTGTCGTCGATGTCGGAGTTCATCGCCTTCGTAAGCTCACTGATCTGCTTCTTGCGCTCGTCGGCTGAGAGCTTCTTGACGTTGATGTCGAGGCGGTCGGCCCAAACGAAATCTTCGTCGCCAAAGTCGGCCTGCGAGCCGTCTTCGAGGAAGGTCGTACGCGCCTCGAGCATCTTGCGCAGATGGGTCGTGTGTTCCTTCTCTTCACTGATCAGGTTGTCGATCTCGGACTGCATCTGCGGCTCGAGCGCCGGAACGTCGCGCCAGCGAGCCTCTTGGTCGACCCAGGTAATGACCGAAGCCGCGAAGTAGAGGATCTTCTCGAGCTCTTTTGGAGCCATGTCGAGCAGGTAACCGATCCTGCTCGGAACGCCCTTGAAGAACCAAATGTGGCTGACCGGCGAGGCCAGGTCGATGTGACCCATCCGCTCGCGGCGAACCTTGGAGCGGGTCACCTCGACGCCGCAGCGCTCGCAGACGATTCCCTTGTAGCGGACGCGTTTGTACTTACCGCAGTAGCACTCCCAGTCCTTTGTAGGGCCGAAGATGCGCTCGCAGAAGAGACCGTCTTTTTCCGGCTTCAGTGTGCGGTAGTTGATCGTCTCAGGCTTCGTCACCTCGCCCGAGCTCCAACCGCGGATTTGCTTCGAGGAAGCAAGCCCAATCTCGATCGCGTCGAAGTTGTTGATGTCGATCATGCTGGCTCCTCTGCCTTGGCCTCATCAGCGGCTGCTTCTTCGTCGCCGCCGTCTTTACTTGCTTCGCCCTCTGCTCCTTCGACTACCTCAGCCCGCGCGCCCGACAGGTCGATGCCGAGCTCCTCGGCTGCGCGCAGCAGATCGTCCTCTTCGCTTGGGATCTCCGCTCGCTCACCCGAATCGGAGACGACGTTGACGTCGAGCGCGAGTGACTGCATCTCTTTCAGCAGCACCTTGAATGATTCGGGGATTGAGGGCTCGGGGATGTTTTCGCCCTTGACGATTGCCTCGTAGGCCTTCACACGGCCGACGGTGTCATCGGACTTGACGGTCAGCATCTCCTGCAGCGTGTAGGCGGCGCCGTAAGCCTCGAGCGCCCAAACCTCCATCTCGCCGAAGCGCTGTCCGCCGAACTGAGCTTTACCACCGAGCGGCTGCTGCGTGACGAGCGAGTAAGGACCGGTTGAACGGGCGTGGATCTTGTCGTCAACGAGATGCAGCAGCTTGAGGATGTACATGTAGCCGACCGTCACCTGCTGCTCGAACGGCTCACCGGTGCGACCGTTGAAGAGCGTGAACTTGCCCGAAGCCTGACTGCCGACCGGCTTCGACTTGTCGATGTCCATCTGAATTCGTCCCTCGTGCTCGTCCTGCCACTTGACGAGCGCAGTATCGACGTCGGCAACCGTGGCGCCGTCGAAGACAGGTGTTGAGACGTAGACGCGGTTGTCGTCGTCACGCGATTCTTTGAATGCTTGAGTGCCGTCGTCGTACCAGCCCTGCGCGGCAGCCCACCCGAGGTGCGTCTCAAGGATCTGACCAACGTTCATTCGGCTTGGAACGCCGAGCGGGTTGAGGATCACGTCGACGGGCGTGCCGTCTTCGAGGAACGGCATGTCCTGCTCGTCGACGATCTTCGAGATAACACCCTTGTTGCCGTGGCGGCCGGCGAGCTTGTCGCCTTCCGAGATCTTTCGCTTCTTCGCAACGAAAACTCGAATCAGGTCGTTGACACCAGCCTGAAGCTCATCTTCGTCATCGCGCGAGAAGGTCTGAACGTCGATCACGACGCCGCCTTCACCGTGCGGAACCTTCAGCGACGTGTCGCGGACCTCTCGCGCCTTCTCCTTGAAGATCGCGCGGATCAACTTCTCTTCCGCCGTCAGTTCGGTCTCGCCCTTCGGCGTTACCTTTCCGACCAGCAGGTCGCCGGAGAGAACCTCAGCGCCAACGCGGACAATCCCGCGGTCATCGAGGTTGCGGAGCGACTCTTCCGAACGGTTAGGAATGTCACGCGTTATCTCCTCGTCGCCGAGCTTCGTCGAGCGGGCGTCAACCTCGTACTCCTCGATGTGAATCGAAGTCAGTTCGTCGTCCTTGACGAGGCGGCTGCTGAGGATGATCGCGTCCTCAAAGTTGTAGCCCTCCCAAGCCATGAAGGCGACCATCAGGTTCTTGCCGAGCGCCATCTCGCCGTGATCGGTCGAAGCGCCATCGGCCAATGGCTGCCCGGCCTTCACCTTCTCACCGTTCTTGACGCGTGGTCGTTGGTGGATCAGCGTGCCTTGGTTGGAGCGCTGGAACTTGCCCAAGAGGTGCTCTTCGCGCTCTTTGCCCTCAATCACAATCCTGTGGGCGTCAACGAAGGTGATGGTGCCGTCGATGCCGGCGAGCAGGACGTCGCCGGTATCGAGCGCGGCGCGAGCTTCCATACCGGTACCAACCAGCGGCGCGTCTGCAACCAGAAGCGGAACCGCCTGGCGCTGCATGTTGGAACCCATCAGAGCGCGGTTGGCGTCGTCGTGCTCGAGGAACGGGATCATCGCCGTCGCGACCGACCAAAGCTGCTGCGGCGAAACGTCAACGAGGTCAACGTCCTTCGGCGCGACGGTCACGTACTGACCGGCGTGCGTGCGGCAGATCACTTCCGGGCCGCGTAGCTTGCCGCTCTTCTCGTCGATCGGATGGTTGGCCTGAGCGACCAACATCTCCTCTTCCTGAGTGGCGTCGAGATCGACGACCTGATTCGTCACGACGCCGTCCTTGACGACGCGGTACGGGGTCGTGATGAAGCCAAAGTCGGAGATCTTGGCGTAGCTTGAGAGCGAACCGATCAGGCCGACGTTCGGGCCTTCCGGTGTTTCAATCGGACACATCCGGCCGTAGTGGGTCGGGTGCACGTCGCGAACTTCGATCGGCGCACGCTCGCGGGTCAGGCCACCGGCGCCAAGCGCCGAGAGGCGGCGACGGTGGGTGAGGCCGGAGAGCGAGTTGGTCTGATCCATGAACTGACTCAGCTGCGAAGAACCGAAGAACTCCTTCAGCGCTGCCACGACCGGCCGGATGTTGACGATCGTCTGCGGCGTGATCGTGTCCTCATCCTCGGTCGTCAGGCGCTCGCGGACGACCCGTTCCATGCGGTAGAGACCGACGCGGAAAGCGTCCTGAATCAGCTCTCCAACGGTGCGCAGGCGGCGGTTTCCGAAGTGCTCGTATTCGTCGAGGTGATCGACGAGCGGCTCACGCGGAAGCGACTGCGCCTCGGCGGCGTAATCTTTGATCTCAACCTCGTCATCTTCTGGAATCCCGATCAGCTTCGGCAGCAGCACGAGCTCCTTGATCAGGGCGACGATGTCTTCCACAGTTAGGGTGCGAGTTTCAAGGTCGACGTCGGTACCGAGACGGGCGTTGAGCTTGTAACGGCCGACGCGCGTGAGGTCGTAACGCTTGGGGTCGAAGAACATCTGGTTGAGCAGAGCCTCGGCGGCCTCAACGCTCGGCGGCTCGCCGGGACGCTGCTTCTTGAAAAGTTCGATCAGGCCAGCGTTGCGGTTCGTCTGGAAGCGCTCAACCTCGCCGCTAAGCAGCTCCGTCAGCTCGGTCACCTCTTCGTCCTGAGCCTCCTTCCACTTGCGCTTCTCGTCGGTGATCCAGGCGTGCAGCTCCTCAACTGCTTGCTTGTCAAGTGCGGCGTCGTTCTTCTGTGTTGCACCTTTGAGCTTCTTCGAGAGCGCCTGAACGCGCTTGAAGAAATCGTCCGCGCGCGGCTCGGCGTGAGGTGGGTCGGCAACAATCGTATTGCGGATGTAGCGCGAGTCTTCGAACACTTCGAGCAGCTCGTCGTCGGTAAAATCGAGCGCACGCAGCAGCACCGTGACCGGCAGCTTGCGCTTGCGGTCGATGCGAACAAAGACTTTGCCTTTCTTGTCAATCTCGAGCTCCAACCATGAGCCGCGGGCCGGCATCAGGTTGGCGGTGAAGACCTGCTTCTCCTTGTCCTTCGGCTCCATCACATAGGCGCCCGGCGAACGGACCAGCTGGGTGACTACGACCCGCTCGGTGCCGTTGATGATGAAGGTGCCGCGCTCGGTCATCCACGGGAAGTCGCCCATGAAGACCTGCTGCTCACGGATCTCACCGGTCTCGCGATTGATGAAGGCGACGGTGATTGACAATGGTCGCGAAGAGGTGATGTCCTTCTCGCGACACTCTTCGATCGTCGCGGCTGGCTCTTCGAAGGCCAGCTCGCCGAACTGGATCGCAAGGTTTCCGGTGTAATCCTCAATCGGCGAGACGTCGTCGATCGTTTCGCGCAGCCCACCCTTTTCGGGGTCGACCAGACGCTCAAAAGAGCGGCGCTGGATGTCGATCAGGTTGGGTACATCGATGGGGCTTTCGAGGCGCGCAAAACTGCGGCGCGTGCGGGGAGCGTCTACGCGGGACAAGCGGCGACTCCTGAAGGTCAGAGGCTTACGGGACAACTACGAGGTACGCACGAGTTCACGCGCGCACAGTGAAGATAGCACACGGCTACGCAGACCCCACGTGCGGGGCGCATCGGCACTCACGGACCCCGCCCTAGACGACCGCGTATGTGGCGCGGCGTCCGCACTTAGGCGGCTACGACTATTGACCGACCAAGAGAGTCTAACGGATTAGGCTTCGTCTGTCTCCGGTGGCGCCGAGGCCGCTTCCCCAAGGCGCTCTCGCCGGAGGGCGCCCTTGCCTTTTCCGAGCGCCCCACCAAGCGTCGCGACGACGCCAACGAGATAGAGCTGACCAACCAGCGCCTCGAAGATCGCCGTTGCCCGAGCGGCCCCGGAGACCGGCGTCAGGTCGCCATAACCGACCGTCGTAAGCGTCACGAACGAGAAGTACATGTTCGCCGAGGTTGCCCCGTCGGACTCCACCGTGGCGGCCGACCCGCTCAACACGGCGCTAGTGCTGAGGGTCGCTTCGAGTCCGTACAGAAAGCCGCAGAGGGTCCCGAAAAGCAGGTAGACCGTCAGCGCGCCGGCGACCGCTCGTCCCCGCACTCCCTCGGCACGAATGTCCATGGCGATGCCCCTAATGATCACTCCCGCCACGACGATGACACCGACCACATTGATTGTTCGGCCGGCAACCGTGTCGGAGCTGGCAAACAGGCCGAGCCCGATCGCACCAACAACGCCGAGCACCGCAAAGACCAGAACTACTCTGAAGATGCGCCTCGGGGCGTCCGAGGTCCAACAGGCGATGACAGCCGCAAGCGCTTGAAAGATGACGATCAACGCGCGCCACGGACTGCTGTCGGGGATCGCCACCGCCAGCACGATCGTCATCACCACGCAGACCATCACGAAGTCGTACGAATGGCTCGCTTCCGCGCGCCGGATCAGGTTCAAGCGGTGAGTCACCAGCACTACTCCAACAGGCGCATCGGACAGCCCCGAAGACGAAGAAGGGCGCCCCGCGGGGCGCCCTTCAACACTTCAAAGCGGTCTCGCTGAAGCTACTTCAGTTCAACCGCGCCGCCTGCCTCTTCGATCTCGGCCTTGAGCTTCTCTGCCTCTTCGCGGTCAATGCCTTCCTTGACCGGCTGAGGAGCGTCATCGACTACAGCCTTGGCTTCCTTCAGACCGAGGCCGGTCGCCGCGCGGACGACCTTGATGACCTGGATCTTCTTGTCGCCGGCCGCCGTGAGAATCACGTCAACCGTTGAGCTGGCTTCATCTTCGCCGCCAGCGTCGCCGCCGCCGGCCGCTGCCGGAGCGGCTGCTTCCACTGCGGTCGCCGAGACGCCGAACTCTTCTTCGAGCGCCTTTACGCGCTCATTGAGCTCGAGCACCGAAATGCCCTTCAGCTCTTCAATCCATGCTTCTGTCGTTGTTGCCATGTTCTTATTCCCTCCTGGGATCGCTTCGGCGAGCTCGGCCTAAGCCGAAGCGTCCGCCTCGTTTTCGGAAGATGCTTCTGCTGCTTCTTCTGCCTCTTCTACTGCCTCTTCTACTGCCTCTTCGGTCTCCGCTTCAGGCTCGGCTTCGGCCTCTGGTGCAGCTTCTGCGCTGGGAGCGTCTTCGACCTCAGCTTCGACCTCCTCAGCCGCTTCCGGCTCCGCTGCTGGCTCCGCTTCAGGCTGCGGCTCGTCGGCGCGCTGGAGCTGAATCTGCCCCAGCGCCGTCGCGAGTCCGCCGATCAGACCACCAAGGCCGCGGACGAGTCCACCGACCGGTGCGGCAACCATTCCAACCAGCTGGCCGTAGAGAACCTCCCGGGCAGGCAGTCTCGCGATGATCTGGATCTGCTCAACCTCGAGCGGTTCACCATCCATGATGCCGCCCTTGAATGGCAGCAGGTCGGTCTCGCGGTTGAAGGTTGCGATTGCCTTCGCTGCCGCCGCCGCGTCACCGCGAACAAAGGTCAAAGCCGTCGGCCCTTCGAGCAAGCTCTTCAGATGCTCGGCGCCAGCCTTGTCGGCGGCGCGCTCGGTCAGCGAGTTCTTGACAACGCGGAAGCTGGCGTCGGCAGCACCGAGCTGAGCACGGACGGAAGCAATCTCAGCGACCGTGATGCCGCGATAGTCGATCGCGAAGACAGCCTGCGACTGTTCGATCTGCTCTGCGATCTCAGCGACCGCTTCAATTTTCTGTTCTTTGTTCATGAGCCTCCTGTTCCGGACTTGTGGCCGTCGTCACGGCCTGCCGGAGGTCTTGGGTGGCGCGAATATCCAGGGTGTCAGGCCGCGGCCGGCGCTGCCTCCTGGAGGTCGCGGATGAATGACGGGTCAGAATCGACCTTGATTCCAGGGCCCATCGTTGAAGTCAAAGTAATCGACTTCAGGTAGCGGCCCTTGGCGGCCGAAGGCTTGGCGCGGATGATCTCCTCGACGACAGCTGCATAGTTGGCGAGCAGCGCCTCTTCGGTGAAGCTCGCCTTACCGATCACGAGGTGAACGATCGAACTGCGGTCGGTGCGGTACTCGACCTTCCCCGCCTTGGCCTCTTCGACGGCCTTGGTGATGTCCATCGTCACGGTGCCGACCTTCGGGTTAGGCATCTTTCCTGACGGCCCGAGCACGCGGCCAAGCTTGCCGACGACCGGCATCAGGTCGGGGGTCGAGATCGCAACATCGAAATCGCTGAAGCCCTCTTCCACTTTCGTCGCTAGATCCTCGGCGCCAACGACGTCGGCTCCGGCGGCCTCAGCTTCCCGCGCCTTGTCGCCTTGCGCGAAGACGATGATCGTCACGTCCTTGCCAAGCCCGTGCGGCAGCGCGATCGTGCCGCGCAGCTGCTCCTCAGCGTGGCGGACGTTGAGCCCCGTGCGCAGGTGCAGCTCGATCGACTCGTCAAACTTTGCCCGCGCCAGCTTCTTTACCAGCGCCACAGCGGCGGCTGGCTCGTACTCGCGTTGGCGGTCAACTTCGCCGAGCGCCTCGTCGTAGCCCCTGCTGTGCTTGCTCATGCGACCACCTCTACGCCCATCGAGCGTGCCGTGCCGGCAATGATCTTGATCGCCGCGTCAACGTCGTTCGCGCTGAGGTCGTCAAGCTTCGTTTCAGCGATCTGACGCAGCTGCGCCTGCGTAATTTTGCCGACCTTCTCGCGGTTCGGTTCGCCTGAGCCCTTCTTCAGCTTGATCGCCTGTTTGATCAGCACGGCGGCCGGAGGCGTCTTCGTGACGAACGTGAACGAGCGATCCTCGTAAACCGTGATCACAACGGGGGTGATTACGCCCGCATTCTCCTGCGTCCGGGCGTTGAAGGCCTTGCAGAACTCCATGATGTTGATGCCGTGCTGACCGAGCGCAGGGCCAACGGGAGGCGCAGGGCTTGCCTGACCGCCAGGGGCTTGGAGTTTCAGTTGAGTGAGTACTTTTTTGGCCATCGATTTTCCCTATTCGCGAATCGTGAGCGGTTACCTAAATCAGATCTTCTTGACCTGATCGAAGCCAACTTCGACCGGCGTCTCGCGACCAAAGATTGACACAAGCACCTTGAGCTTCGCAGCGTCCTGATTGATTTCCGCGATTTCGCCGGAGAAGTCTGACATCGGACCGGTAACAACCTTGACCGATTCGCCGATCGTGAACTGAGCCTTCGAAGCGACCTTCTGGGCGACCTCTTGATGGAGCAGTTTGTCGATCTCGAGTTGGGTTAGCGGCACCGGGTCGGTTGACGCGCCAACGAAACCGGTCAGGTTCGGCGTCTCCTTCACGACTGCCCACAGCTCGGGGTTGTCCGCCATGTTGAGATCCATGTTGATCAGCACGTAACCAGGCATCGTGCGCACTTCGCTCGAGACCTTCTCTCCGTCTTTGATCTCAATCTTCGTCTCGGTCGGAATCACGATCTCGCGAACCTTGCTCGACTGGTCGTGAGCTGCCAGACGGCGTTCAAGGTCTCCCTTGACCTTCTTTTCAAGATTTGAGCGAGTGTTGATTACGTACCAGCGATACATGAGATCCAGATCGTTTTGAGGGTCAGATAATGAGGTCGACGATTTTTTGGGCGATCACGTCAGCGAGACCAAGATAGGCACCGGCGATCACGACGAAGCCAAGAACGACTGCAGTTGCCTGGCCGACCTGGCGGCGGTCGGGCCACTGGACGCGCTGCAGCTCAGACCATGATGCGCGCAGAAAGTCAGCGAAGCGGCCGAAAATCGACTTCCTGCGCTCGGGCAGATCGGCACTGGCTGGCGCCGCTGAGACCGCTGCTGCGCGAGCTTCGATGTCAACCTCGAGCGACTCTTCAGCGTCGCTGATTGACTCTTGGTCACCGCTTTCAATCTTCTCTTCGACGTCGTCGATGCGGTCCTCGAGCTCGGCGAATTCCTCAGCGCTGAGAGCTTCGGGATCAACGACCCCACCGGCACTTGGGTCGACCTTGGGGTCGGCAGGGGTGCCTTCGGCTCCAGCGACAAGCTTCGCTTCGAACTCATCAACGTCGGCCGACGAGTGGTCGAGCGAGGCGGGGAGGTCCTCGCGGACGATCCCTTTGCCAGCGCCAGACGCATCGCGCTTGGCCTTGCGCTGCTTCGCTCGCTTGCGGTTGCGGGCCACTGCTCGAAGCTCACTAACGGGTCTCTTTGTGGCTGGTGTGACTGCGGCACCAGCGACAGTATTTGCGCAGCGTCACGCGATCAGGCGTGTTGCGCTTGCTTTTGTTCGTTTGATAATTACGTCGCTTGCAGTCCTCGCACTCGAGGGTGATCGCGACGCGCACATCTCCTCGGGCCATGCGATGACTCCGTCTTTGAGGTTGCGTCAGAAGATCCGTCTGGGGCAGAAAAACGACCCGCCCCAAGCGAGTCGAAAACTCAGTGTAGCGCGACTGCAGAGCTTGTGATCGGCGCTAGGCTCGGGCGCGATGGCCAGCTACGACCCGAGCGAACGCGGAGCGCTTTTGCCTACGGCGCCCGAACGCTCAGGCTTAGGAGCTTCCTACGCCCTCTTCGCGGCGACCTTGATCAACGTGCTTGGGATCGGCGCAGTAATCCCGGCGCTACCGCTGTTCGTCAAAGGGCCGATCGGTGGTGGCGATCTGGCCGTCGGGCTGGTGATCGGTGCATTCTCCGTCACCGGAATCCTGATGCGCCCGATCGCTGGCCGAATCGCCGACAAGCGCGGGCGCAAGCCCGTTCACATCGCCGGTATCGCGATCGCTGCGCTCGGCGCAGCGCTGCTGTTCATTCCGGCTGGCGTCCCGGGATTGATCATCTCGCGCCTGCTTGTCGGCACCGGTGAAGGATGGATTTACACGGCTGGCATAACTTGGATCGTCGACCTCGCCCCGGCCGAGGGGCGCGCGCGAGTTGTCGGCCTGTTTGGGATCTCGGTCTGGGGCGGGATCACAATCGGTGCCGTGTTCGGGTCAATCATTCTCAGCACCGTCGGCTACGACGGTGTCTGGGCGTTCGCCGTGCTTACGCCGCTGATCGCGCTACTGATCGCCAGCCAGATCCCGGCCGCACCGGCGACCGAACAGTCGGCGCCCGAGGAGCTGGCGGAGGCGGAGCTCATCGGCGGCGAGCTCGAAGCTAAATCGGCTCCAAGCGCAGCCGTGATTGCCAGCCGCAACCAGCGCGGGCTACTTCGTTGGGTGCCGTCCTCGGCGGTGAGACCCGGGACCTCGCTGGCGATGATTGCGCTTGCCTACGGCAGCTTTATGTCCTTCGTCGTGCTGCTGCTCGACTACAAAGGGATCGGCCATGGCGCATCTGTGTTCACCGCTTTCACCGCCGCGTTCGTGATCACCCGGCTGTTGCTGTCCACGATCCCTGACCGGATCGGTTCGCGACCAACGGTGCTGATCGCGGGGCTCGTACAGGCGGTCGGGATGCTGGTCGTGGCGCTCGCTGGCTCATTGCCATTGGCGCTGGCTGGCGCAATCCTCTCCGGTGGCGGCATGTCGCTCGTCTTCCCAGCGCTGGCGGTGATCGTGATCGAACACACCGATGGCGCTCGCCGCGCCACCGCGCTCGGCGCCTTCCTCGCCTTCTTCGACATCGGCGTCGGGATCGGAGCGCCGCTTGCTGGAGCAATCGCCTCGGTTGGATCGGGCAACAACTACGCAGCCGCAATCATCGCTGCCGCGGCGATCAGCGCCGCTGGAGCGATGCTCGGCTTCTTCGGAACCGGCGGTCGTCGTAGGCTCAAGCATGGCTGAGATCCTCGCAATAGCCCACCCCGACGGGGGCACGGTCGGCGTACTCGGCGAAGCGGCCAGCGAACAGTCGCTGGCGATCGAGCACTGGACTCCAGCCGACGGCTCCGAGCCGCAGCGGCCTCTCAAGGAGTACTGCGGGCTGGTTGTGCTCGGCGGCGACGAGAACATCGACGAGGTTGATCGTTACCCCTATCTGGAGCGGGAGTTCGAGCTAGTACGAGATTGGATTGAGGCTGGCCGTCCCCTGTTTGGGGTCTGCCTCGGCGCGCAGATGATCGCCCACGTCAGCGGCGGCTCGGTCTTTAGAGCAAGCGTCAGGGAGTTCGGTTGGGAGCAGATCAACGTCCTCCCGGCCGCGCACGATGACCCGGTTGCAGGCTTCGGCGCCGACAGCTTGACCGGCCTTGCTTGGCATGACTACGCCGTCGAGCCGCCGCCAGGCTCGATCGAACTCGCCAGCACCGCCGTCTGCCTACAAGCCTTCCGCTACGGCGAGGCTTGGGGCTTCCAGCACCATCCGGAGATCGACGATGCGATCCTCGACGGCTGGCTCGCGCCGCTACTGACCGGCGAGAGCGACCCGGCGCGGCGGGCGCAGGCCGAGCTGGTGGAAGCCGGTCGCGCCGCCCACATGCCAGCTTGGAACGATTACGGCCGCGAGCTCTTCCGCCGCTTCGCTAAGCGCTGCGGTTGACGTTGGCGCCAAAGCGCTTCGTCCTCCTGCTCCATGCCATCGCCGGTCGCTCAATCAAGCGCAGACTGAGCCAGCCGAGCAGCAGCGAGATCGGCAGCCCGACCAGCGTCGCGCCCCACGGGCTGAGCGGCATCAGGCCGTTGGCACGCAGCACCAGCAGCACGGGGACGTGCCACAGGTAAAGGCCGTAGCTGACCGCACCGACCCACACCAACGGTCGCCATTCCAGCGTCCGTGGTGGCCGCGCAGCGGCGGCAGCGACGATCAGCGCGAAGCCCGCCGCGGCGGGCAGGTCGCGGATCACGCGCAGGATTGCGAAGCCCTCGATGTGCGCCACAAAATCTGCTGTGACCAGTAGCAGGCCAGCTCCAATCCAGATCCGCGTGGCGCGCAGGCTGGGCCGTCGCCGCTCGACTAGTAGGACCGCTGCGAGCATCCCGATCGCGAAGTAGGGCAGCATCGCCAGCAGGCTCTTCGACCAGCCGAGCGGTGCGTTCTGCTGCTCGGCGAGGATGATGTTGAAGACGACCCCCGACAGCAACAGAAGCAGTGGGATCGCGGCCTGCGCGCCGCGGCTGCGCCCGGCGCGGAGCGCCAGCCAGCCAAGCAGCGGCAGCACCACGTAGTAGGCCGCCTCGACCGCCAGTGTCCACATCGGCGGGTCGAGCTTGAGCAGCGTATCGGCGCTGAAGTTCTGAGCAAAGATGAAATAGAGCGGCAGCAGCTCAACCGGTGGCAGCCGAACACCAGGCGAGCCAGCGAGCGGGTAGAGCAGCAGCGCACTGCCGATAATCGCCAGCCAATAGGCGGGGACGATGCGACCAATTCGGCGAACCGCGTAGGTAGCGGCCGTAGGACCCGGCGTGCCACCGAGCGCGGCACGCACCCACGCGCGGTAGAGCAGGAAGCCTGACAGCACGAAGAAGAGAACCAGCCCGATCCGCAGCTCGGCAAAGAGGTCGCTTGCGAACGTCGCTGGTGCTGCAGCGACGCGAACGTCGGTCAGCGTGTAGAGCCAGGCATGAAAGCCGAAGACGCTGAGGGCGGCGACTGCGCGCAGCCCATCGAGCGCGGCGTCGCGCGGCGCGGCGCTACCGGTCTCCGAGACGGCGACCACGGCTTAGTTCAGAGCCGCCGGCGCTTGAGCCACCGGCAGACCGCTCTCAGCCATCCATCGCTTCAGCTGACGGTGCATTGTCGCGGCGCCAACGATCGGTTCCGGCGTATCGCTCCAGCTACTTGGCACGACGGCGAACGGATGCATCTGCGCGCCGCCGAGCCCGCCGTGTGAGCCCATGAATTCCTCGAACGGAACGATTTCATCTTGATCCGGCAGGTAGGCACCGCTGACCAGCAGGTCCGGGCAGTGGCTGAAGCTGTCGTGGCGGCGCAGGTGGTCGGCGGCGTTGGTGCCAAAGTCGGCGATTGGACTGACCCCGGTGACGGTGTCGTCGCTCAGCCGGTAGCTGCCTTCGGCGCCGAGCACGAGTGCTCCTTCGGCCTGCGAGCGAACCATCACCCAGCCGATCTGAGGATGGGCAGCAAGCGCGGCAACTAGGCCGGGATGCTGCTGCTCGATTATCTCCAGCGTCAGACGACCCGGCGTACGTGGGAACGAGATCAAGCCGAGGCAACCTGAGGCCAGCACGATCACCTCCGGCCGCTGATCTTCGGCCGCACGAGTGATCGCTTGGTGCTGCTCTTGTGCCTCGCGCCCACGGCCTAGGGCGACCCCGTCGTCACCGACGAAGCCGCGCGTCGCCAGCGCCATCATTCGGCCGCCTGCGCTGTCGTCGTTGCCCAGCTCGGTCAGCCAGCCGCCGATCTCACCCCACGACTCAGCGACTGCAGGCGGCGCGCTGACCGCCCCCTCGCCGGAGCAGGCCTGCTCGACGACCGCTTCCAGCGTCATCCCGCAGCGCTGACGGAACGGCCTGCCTTGGGATTGACCATGGTCTGAGAGAACGACGATCTTGTAGGGCCGCGGTGCCTGTTGAAGCGCCCGCTCCAGCCGCAGCAACTGACGATCAAGACGGCGCAGGACGGTCAGCGCGTCGTGCGCGCGTATCCCCGAGTGGTGCGCTACTTCGTCGTAGCCGACGTAGGTCGCATACGACACCGGGACCCCTTCGACGATGTCGGCGAGCAGCGTCGCGGTGTTCAGTTCGCGCATCACGACCGTCATCGCCGCGCGCAGCAGCGGATAGACGCCGCCGCGATGGACGTGCTGCTCGCCGGAGCGGATCTGCCTCCAGTAGGCGAACTTCTCGAGGATCATGTCGTGGACCGAGAGCACCAGCGTGCGGGTCATCCCCGACGGGTCGGAGAAGAAGGCGAAGAACTCGCTCGAATGCGAGCGCTGCTTGTCGCGCACGACGCTGAGCGTCGCCGACGCCCGCGGAGCGTCACCGGAAAGCAGGTTGCCGCGGCTCGTGCCCTCGACAGCGAGCAGCCCGCTACCGGTGCTGGCGCGGCGCTCCATCTCAGCCGTGTCGGCGACGCTGCTGGACACCATCAGCACGCCGCGCTCCTTCTCATACCACCGGAAGGCCGGCATGTTCTCGTTGCTGCCGAGTAGCAGCCCGGCTTGGCTCGCGCCGGTCTGGCTTGAAAGGTCGCACTCCCAGCCTAGGATCCGGTGGCTGCCGTCGGCGAGCCAGCGAGCAACCGTCGGCAGATACCCAGCCTCGACCGCGTCGCGCAGGACCTGCTCGCCGAGCCCGTCAATCTCGAAGAAGATCACGCCAGGCACAGCGGTCTCATGGGTGCTGCGCGACTTGCGCATCCGCCGGCGCACCACGCGCAGGTGGTAGGCATCGCCATCAACATCGAGCAGCGTGCCGGCGATCGTGCTGACGACCGTCATCAAGATGGCAACGAAAAACGAGCCGAGAACCGTTGGCGCGCTTTGATCGACGATGTCGAGCGACAGCCAGACCATCGCCGTCGTCGCGACGAGCGAGAAGAGACCGAAGGTCAACACGGTCAGTGGCAGTAGCAGCCGCGTGATCAGCGGCCAGACCAGCGAACCGAAGATCGCTAGCACGATCACGACGAGCAGCGCCGCTGCAAGCGAGGGGACATCGATTTCCGGGATGATCGCTGCTGCGCCCCACAGCGTCAGCGCTTGGATCAGGCCGAGCGCGAGCACGCGCACGATGAATCCAAAGAGGCGGCGGCGGACTGGCGGCTGTTGAGTCACTGCGGCTGGCAAACGGTTTACTCGGGTTGTCAAACGGATCGCGGTTGTGCGAGGCTACCGCCCGATGACCTCAGACCCAGACGAAAAGACGACCGAGCAGCCACCGCGCCCAGCGCCACAGAGCGACGACGCACCGACCCTCGTGACGCCAACTGACGAGACTCCATGGCAGCGCTCGCGTGGGCGCCGGGTCTCAGTTCACCTACTTGTGATCCTCGCGACGCTGTTCACAATTCTGGCCGTTTTCGCAAGTTGGACCCGCGAGCAGCTGCTCAACACCGATCAGTGGACGAAAGCCAGCGCCGAACTGATCGCCAACCCTGCGATCCGCGACCAAGTCGCGATCTACCTCGTCGACCAGCTCTACACGAATGTCGACGTCCCGGCCGAAATCAAGTCGGTGCTGCCGAAAGAGCTGCAGCCGTTGGCTCCGGTCGCAGCTGCCGGGGCGCGCGACTTGATCACGAAGGCCGCGAACGCGGCGCTCGAACAGCCGGCCGTTCAGTCGATCTGGACCGACGTCAACAGGCTCGCGCACGAACAATTCGTGAAGGCAATCGATGGCGGAAACAGTTACGTCAGCACGACCAACGGCGACGTCACTGTGAACCTCGGCTTGATTCTCGGCAAGGTCGCCACCAGTGTCGGATTGCCGGGCGACATCGTCGGTAAAATCCCGCCCACCGCCGGGCAGGTGACGGTCGTCCAGTCGAACGAGCTCAAACAGGTTCAGCAGGCCGCCAAAGCGCTCAAGACCTCGTCGGTAGTCCTCAGCGTCTTGGCCTTCCTGTTCTTCGTCTTTGCCGTCGCACTAGCAGCAGGCCGCCGAGCGAACACGCTCGTTGAGGTCGGTGCAGGGATGATCGTCGCGGGACTGGCCGTCGTGCTGCTGCGCGGCGCGGCTGGCGATGCGATCGTCACCGCTCTCGTAACCGACCTCTCGGTCCAGCCGGCCGCCAACGCCGCATGGGAGATCGAAAGTACGCTGCTCCAGCAGCTCGCCACGCAGGTGATTGTGGTCGGCGTGATGCTGATCCTTGCCGGGCTGCTCGGCGGGCCAGCGAAGGCTTCAAAGGCTGTCCGCGGCTGGCTCGCACCGGTGCTCAACGGCTATCCGGAGGCAAGTTACGTCGGCGTTGCACTGCTGGTGCTGCTGTGCCTGCTTTGGGCGCCGATCCCCGCTGCTAGCCGCGCCTCGTTCATCATCATCTTCATCGTCCTCGTATTCCTTGGGCTATACGCGCTGCGCCGCGAAACGCTGCGCGAGTTCCCTGGCGCAGCTGGCCCCGGGGGCGATTCCCTGCGCGCAGGCTCGGCAAAGATTGGTGCGGCATTCAGCCGCGCCGGAGCGGCCGTCAAGGAGACCACCTCGAAGGCAGCGCAGGACGTCAAGGAGCGCAGCGCGAGCCACAAGGCGAAGTCGGCTTCCTCCGGCGGAAGCCAAAAGATGGCCGACCTCGAGCGGCTCGTCGCGCTGCGCGACAGCGGGGCGCTGACCGACGAAGAGTTCGCCGCGGAAAAAGCGAAGATTCTCGCCAGCGACTCCTAGCGCAGCCGCCAACAATCAAGCTGACGGCTGCGGCTCAGGCTCGGCTCGTGGCGCCGGCCCACTGCGAGATCCGGCCAGCTTCTGGGCTTGGCGTTCAGGCGCAATCTCAACCACATTCCAAGCTAGGTGAAGCCGCTTCAGCAGGCCGACGAACATCGCTGAGGTGTCAACCTCCCAGCGGCCTAGGCCGTGCTTGGCTGAGCGCGGGAAGGCGTGGTGGTTGTGGTGCCACGATTCGCCGAACGACGGAATCGCGAGCCACCAGACGTTGGTCGACCGATCCTCAACGTCGAAGCGACGGTTTCCGAAGAAGTGGCAGACCGAATTGACAGACCAAGTCACGTGGCTAAGAAGCAGCATCCGGATCAGCCCGCCCCAGAGCAGCCCAGTCAAACCACCGTAGATAGTGCCGGTGATCGCGACGCCGAGGCCGAACGGCAGCGCCGCTGAGAGGAGGATGAAGAACGGAAACGAGTAGTGGATGACGCGCATGCCGCGGTCTTCGCTGAGGTCGATCGCGTACTTCTTGTGCATCGCCATTCCATGGGCGCGCCAGGTCCAGCCGACGTGCGCGTGCCAGAGGCCGCGCAAGGCGCCACCGACACCCGCGGATTGACCCACGTGTGGGCTGTGCGGATCGCCTTCTTGATCGGAGTGGGCGTGATGTTTGCGGTGGTCAGCGACCCAGTCCATCGGGCCTCCTTGAATCGCCATCGAACCGAAGATCGCAAAGATGTATTCAATCGGCTTGAAGGTCTCGAACGAGCGGTGGGTCAGCAAGCGGTGGTAACCGACGGTGATCCCGAGGCCGCAGATCAGATACATCACGGTGAAGACGATCAGGTCGCTCCAGGCAAGCAGATCGTGGTTGATCGCGACTGGAATCAGGGCGATCAAGACAATCACAGGGCCGAAGACCGCAGCGAGGTTCGTGTACTTGTCGACCGTGCGCATGGGATCGACTCTATTCGACTACGCGGCACGAGCGGAAGAACCGTAACTATTCCCTTGCTGACGGGTTCAAAGAGGTGAAATGACGAAAGCGATCAAAGCGCGGGCGTTGCCCGCTGCGGTTGTTGCGGCGGCGCTTTTTACCTCTGCCCCTACAGCTAGCGCAGCAGTCTCGGCGGAGTCAGCGGCTGGCAAGGTCGGCGCGCGTCAGGTCGCACTGCTTCGCAACGACGGCCGCCGCGCGAATCTCTCGCCGCAGCGACTGGCGCTCAGCCGTGGCAAGGCGAACATTTACGCCTCCTTCAACCTACCGAAGTCTTGGGCCGGGCAGCCGATCTCAGTCGTGCTGACTGCGAAGAGCAGCGTTCGGGTAACCGTCAGCGCCGTTCGCGCCGGCGAACTGCGCTCGCTCCGTTGGGCCAGCCGTCCACGCGTGCGCGGCGCTTCGGTCAGCGCCAATCTTGCTGCCGGCAAACCGACGGCGGTGGCATTGCCAAAGCTGCAGAGCTCCGGGCGGCTGGTGCTGAAAATCAGCGCTCGCGGCCGCGCAGTGATCGGCAGCAAACTACAGATCGCGAGGCGGAATGACCGGCCGCGATCGGCTGACCCCAGCAACCCAGCCACCCCGAGCAACCCAGCCAACCCCAGCGACCCAGCCAACCCCAGCGAGCCAACCAACCCCAGCGAGCCAACCAACCCCAGCGACCCAGCCAACCCCAGCGACCCCAGCGACCCGGCCGACCCGGCCGACCCGGCCGACCCCAGCGAGCCAGCCGACCCCAGCGACCCAGCCGACCCCAGCGACCCGTTTGCCAGCCTCACGCCGCAGCTGATCGGCGCACCACTGACGGGCGCGGCGGCGCTTACCGAAGCCTCGGGGCTGGCTGAGAGCGCGATCAACCCCGGCGTCTACTGGACCCACAACGACAGCGGCGACCGCGCCCGGCTGTTCGCGATCGACGCGCTGACCGGCGCGCTGCGCGCAACGTTTGAGCTTCCCGGAGTAACCGCGACCGACTGGGAGGATCTGGCGATCGCGCCGGACGAAGGCGGCAACGACGCCTTCTACATCGCCGACACCGGCGACAACAACGCGGCACGCAGCTCGGTGAAGATCTACCGCGTCGCCGAGCCGGAGCTGCCTGCCGCCGGCGGCGAGCCGATTACCATAACTGCGGGCACCGTCAGCTCACAGCGGCTGACCTACCCCGGCGGCCCACGCGACGCCGAATCGCTGGCTGTCGGCTCCGATGGAGCGCTGACAATCATCTCCAAGCGTGAGGCGCAGGTCGGTGTCTACCGGTTGGCTCAGCCGCAGTTCCTCGGTGGCAGCTCGCAGCTCAGCCACGTAGGTCAGCTCCCCTTGACCTGGGTCGTCGGCGCTTCGGCGTCTGCCGATGGTTCGTTCGTACTGATCAAGGCCGCCGGCGCAGTACGTGGCTACGCGATCGGCAGCGACGAGAGCGTTGCGGCCGCATTGGTACGTGGCGGCACCGGCGTCAACCTTCCATACAACGCTGAACCGCAGGGTGAAGCGGTCGCAGCCTCACTCAGCGGCCGCGGCCACGCGACGCTCTCCGAAGGCATCTCACAGCCGCTCCAACAGTGGCGCTGGTAAAGACTGTCCTGCTAGGCGACGTCGAGGACGACTTTGCCGGTCGCTGAGCGGCTGTCGATCAGCTCCAGCGCGGCGGCGGCCTCTTCGAGTGCAAAGTGGGCGCCGACCGGCGGGCGGACGAAGCCTTGCTCGATCAGCTCGGCGATCGCATCGCCGGTCGCCGCGACGAGCGCCGGGTTGGTCAGCACCGATGCGCCCCAACCAGCGCCGACGACCGAGGTGTTGTTGAGCAGCAGCCGGTTGACCTTGACCTCCGGAATAGAACCGCCCGTAAAACCGACGACGACGACGCGCCCATTCTCGTTCAGTGAGCGCAGGCTGTCGGTGAAGCGGTCACCGCCGACCGGGTCGAGCACCATGTCGGCGCCGCCGAGCGCCAGCACCTCGTCCTTCCAGTCGCCGTCGGAGCGGACCACCTCATCGGCTCCTGCTGCGCGCGCGACGGCCTCCTTCTCGTCGCTTGAAACAACGGCGATCGTCCGCGCGCCAAGCCCCTTGGCGACCTGAATCGATGCCGTTCCTACACCGCCGGCGGCGCCGTGGACGAGCACCGTCTCCCCGCTGCGCAGCTGCCCGCGGTGAACCATCGAGAAGTGAGCGGTGTGGTAGTTGAGCACCAGCGCCGCTCCTTGCCCGTCATCGAGCTGGTCGGAAAGAGGAAAAGTGAAGTGGACAGGCGCGATCGCAACCTCGGCGAAGCCGCCGAGCATGCAGAAGGCGGCGACGCGCTGGCCAGCCTCAAAGCCGGAGCCGGCCGAGGCGCTGCGCACTACGCCTGCCACCTCACTGCCGGGAACAAATGGCAGATCGGGCTTGATCTGATACTCGCCGCGCGTCTGCAGTAGCTCCGGGAAGGCGACCCCGGCGGCGGTCACGTCAACTACGACGCCGGCGCCTGGTGTCATCGGGTGGCCAGCGGCCGCGTCAGGTTCGGGAAGGTCGACCAGCTTCAGTGCGGTCGCCGGGCCGGTCAACTCTGTTATCTGGATCGCTCGCATCAGGCCGCTCAAACTAACAGACGACAGATTGCACATCAGCGCGGGTAGGCCGCGCGCGACCGACGGCTGCTTCGATTCGCGCGATGTGTATAAAGCCGTATGACTTCGCACCTCTACCGGCTCGGAAAGTTCTGCGCGCGTCACCACTGGATCGTGATCGTGGTCTGGCTGGTGATCGTCGGCGCGCTCGCCAGCTGGGTCAAGAGCAGCGGCGGACTGGAGTCGGCCAACTCCGTTGATCTGCCCAACACGCAAAGCCAGAAGGCGACCGATCTGCTGACCGAGAAGCTGCCCGCGCTGATCAAGCCGACCAGCTCAATCGTCGTTCATTCGGCCGGCAAGGGCGCGCTGACGAGCCCGGCCAATAGCGCCGCGATCGCCGCCGCTGTCGCGATCGCCAAGCAATCGTCAGAGGTAGAAACGGCGGTCAGCCCGCTGCCTTCCACGCCAGCCTCGCAGGAAGCTGGCGCGCTGGTGAGCGCGAACGGAAAAACTGCCCTGATCCAAGTAACGCTGAAGCCGGAGTACGCAATTCCGACCGCAGCCGAAGCGAACAACCTCGTTGATCGGATTGAGAAACCACTAAGCGCAGCGGGGCTCGAAAGCGCCGCCGACGGCATCCTCGGCGCCGTGGCGGTCGATCCGGACGCCGCCTACCTTGCATTCGCGATCGGGATCGCGGCGGCGCTGGTCGTCTTGCTGCTGACCTTCGGCTCCGCTGTGACAATGCTGCTGCCGATTATCACGGCGATCTTCGGCGTGACGATCGGCACGATGGCGATCACGCTGCTCTCGCACGTCAGCAGCGTCCCCGACGCTGTCAGTGCGCTCGGCGGAATGATCGGACTTGGCGTCGGGATCGACTACTCGCTGTTCGTGCTTTCGCGCCATCGCGAACAGCTCGCCGCGGGTATGGAGATCACGGAGTCGATCGGCCGCTCGGTCGCGACCTCAGGCGCTGCCGTCCTCTTCGCCGGAACGACGGTCGTTATCGCGCTCTGCTCGCTGGCGATCGCTGGCATCCCGATCGTCGCCCAGCTCGGTTACCTCTCAGCGATCTTCGTCGTCACCGCGATCATCTCGGCGCTGACGCTGCTACCCGCCGTGCTCGGCCTGCTGGGCAAGCGCTATGACGCGCTGCGGCTCCCTGCGCTGCACAAGCGGGCATCACGAGCGGTCGACCACAGCAACAGCGGCTGGGCCCGTTGGGCTGGCGGCATTGCACGTCGCCCATGGCCGCCGCTGGTAGCAGCGATCGTGATCTTGGCAGTGATCGCGGTGCCGACGACGAAGATGATTTTCGGCCAGATCGACACCGCCGCCGGCGCCAAGCAGTCACAAGCAACGAAGGCCTACAACCTCAACTCGGCTGGCTTCGGCGAAGGCAGCAACGGCCCAATCCTGGTAGTCGTCAAGCTGAGCGGCGAGGCTCGCGACGCAGCGGCGCTAACGAAGCTGGAGAAGGCGATCGCGGCCGACCCAGACGTGCTCGCTCCCCCTGCCCCGCCGCTGCTCAGCGCCGACCGCTCGACCGCAGTGATCACCGTCGTGCCCAAGTCGGCGCCGCCATCTGATGCGACCCAGGCGCTGGTCAACCGGCTCCGCGTGCTGGCGCCGAAAGAGCTCGCCGCGACCGGCCAGGTTGCCTACGTCGGCGGCCAGACAGCCGCCTTCATCGACATCGCCGACGAGATCAGAACGAAGCTGCCGCTCTCAATTTTGATTGTTGTCGCGCTCAGCTTCCTGCTGCTGATGGTCGCTTTCCGCTCGGTCTTGGTGCCATTGCAGGCGGCATTCATGAACCTGCTCGGCGTCGCGGCCGCCTACGGGATGCTCGTCGCCGTCTTCCAGTGGGGCTGGGGCACCGACTTGATCGGGCTCGATGGCTCGGTGCCGATCGTCTCGTTCGTACCGCTGATGATGTTCGCGATCCTCTTTGGCCTCTCGATGGACTACGAGGTCTTCCTCGTAACACACATCCAGGAGGAGTACGAAGACGGCGCCGACAATCAGACGGCGGTGATCCGCGGCCTCTCACGCAGCGCCCGCGTGATCACGTCCGCGGCGCTAATCATGGTCTGCGTCTTCCTCGGCTTCGTCACCGACGCCGACCCGACGACCAAACAGTTCGGCCTCGGCCTAGCTTTCGCGGTCGCGATCGACGCGACAATCGTCCGCTGCCTGCTCGTGCCGGCGCTGATGGTGATCGTCGGGCGGCGCAACTGGTGGCTGCCGAAGTGGCTCGCGAAGATCATGCCGAAAGGCAACATTGAAGGGACGGCCTTCTTCAAGAAGCTCGACGCCAACGACGCCTCCGCCCCGTCACAGCAGAGCTAAGCGGGCAGTGGGCCGTCGTCAAAGCCCTCGGCCTCACGTTCGAGTTCAACTTCGGGATCGATATCTGCGTCGACGCGGCCCGCTCGCAGCCGCATCGCGATCAGCGGGAAGAAGAGCGTCGAGAGGATCGCGGCACCAACCAGCGCGGCAGAGGTTGAGGGCTTCATAGCGCCAGCTTCAATCGCGACAGTTGTGATCGCCACAACTAGCGGCAGCTGCGTTGCCGAGTAGAAACCGAGCGCGAAGCGGTCGCGCAGCTTCAGTACGCCGCGGTAGAGGAGCAGGGCGGGAACTCCTCGAACAACAAGGAAGAGCAAGACGAACAGCGGCAGCTTCATCAGCCCAGCGGCACTACCGATCAACGCGTCGAGGTCGAAGTTCATCCCGCTGTAGATGAAGAAGAACGGGATCAGGAAGCCGTAGCCGATTCCCACCAGCTTTGATTCGAGCACCTCTACCTCGCGGCCACGGACGGCTAAGCGAACTATTACTCCGGCCGCGAACCCGCCTAGCAGCAGCTCCAGCCCAAGCCCCGACGCGAAGAAGACGAGCGCGAAGATCATCACGACGGCCACGCGAACGGCGAGCTGACTGCTCGATTCGAGTGTCCGCTCGACCGCCCCCCATGAGCGCGGCGCCAAGCGGACGGCCAGGAACGCGGCAAGCACGGAGATCACGATAAAGGCGATCAGAATCTCGAAATTCTTCGCGCTCGTTGTCGTCAAGACGAGCGTCAGCAGCAGAATCGGGCCAAACTCGCCGATCGCGCCAGCACCGAGGAGGTAGGTGCCGAAGCGGGTGCGCATCTCGCCCGCGTCGGTGATGATCGGCATCAGCGTGCCGATCGCCGTCGTCGCCATCGCCGAACCGGTGTAGAGCAACGACACCACTACGCCGGCCCAAGCGAGAATGCCGCCGAGGCCGTAGGCGAGTATCAGCGAAAGGATCCATCCGGCCAGTGCGAGGTTCAGCGCTTTACCTCGAATCCTCTGGAAGTCGATCTCGTAGCCCGCGAAGAAGAACAGCATCCCGAGACCAAGGTTCGCGAAGAACGCGATGAAGTCATCCGGCGAAGCAATTCCGAGTACCTGCGGGCCGACCAGGATTCCGAACACCAGTTCCAGAACGACGACCGGGATCGCCACGCGCGGCCCAACGAATGCGACTGTGAGCGCCGCCACTGCGGCGGCGCTGACGATCACCAGAAACGATGCTTCGTCGACGTCGAGGCCGAGCGAAATTGCAGCAGTAATTGGCTCCATCGGCGAGCCTAGAGCCTACCCGACGGGGCTCTTGACTGATTACTTCGCGGCGGCCTTACCTGCGGCTTCGCCTTCGGCTACGGAGAGCGTGTCGAGCTCGCGGGTGAAGGCCGAGTTGTCGACCGTGTCCAGCTCTTCGGAGCTATTGATCTCCATCGACACGTCAACGGTCTTCCCGCTCAGTTTGCCGGTGAGCGTGCACGTGAAGGGCTTCTCCTGCTCAACGTCGCTTGGGCATTTTAGGTCGATGCCCGCGTCGGCGGCGGCTGCCCCGGTGACGCCAGCAGCGCTAAGTCCTGTCTGGACCTTCGCGTTTACATCCTTGTTGAAGCTCTCAACCGCCTCGGTCGGGTCGATCCCGCCACAAGCCGCAAGTAGTGCGACTGCTGAGATTGCGGCAACTGCCGCGGCAAGCCTCTTCGTCATCTGCTGCTCCCTTTATCGGTCGGTTGGCCTAACTGGGCGAGACTGTCATACGGCCCCTGGAGAATCAACCGCAGGCCGGATCAAGGCTAGCCTCGCGCCGGCAGCGGGCCGCAAGCCATGTTGAAATCGCTGAACGCTGTGCCGGCAGGATTCGCTGGCCAGACGCTTGGGACTGGAGGTATCGGCGTCCCGGCCGGGTAGGCCTTCGCCGAGCTGTAGGGATAAGTGTTTGGGCTCGGCTGCGAGTCAGCCAGAAAGGCCGACTCAATCTTGCTTATCCCCTCAACGCTCTGGATGCTAGGAATACCGCTAGCCACCTTCGCCGGGTCATCGCGGTTGGTCAGCATCAATCCCAGTTCGCGGTTGTAGTTCATCGAGCCGTAGCCGAAGTTTTCAGAGCCGATGAAGCCGTCGATGGAGTCAGCGACGATCGCCTTAGCGTGAATGTAGAGCCCTTGCTGCGAGTCGAGCAGCGTCACCTTGACGCCGTTCTTTACCAAGAAGTCGAAAGCCGTGCTCGGCGCTGGCTGGCCGCTGACGCAGGGCGTCTTGATGCTCTTATTGGGGCAAATCGTACTCGCCATCACGACCTCCACGTCAACCTCATTCTTCGAGGCGGTGGCCAACGCGTTGAGCACGTCCGGGTCGGCCATCTCTTCGTTGTAGACGATCAGCGTCTTGCTGGCGCTGCCAATTAGCTTCAGCGTCCGTTCGCGCGAGTTGCCTTGTGGAGTGGCTTGCAGCCCCGGGTTGATGCTGTCGCCGCCATAGAAGGCGCTGGTGCCCATCGACGGGTAGCCCGAGCCATCTGAGAGCAGCGTGCCGTTGGCCCAGGTGTCGGCCATCGTGCTGCCAAGCAGCTGGCCGTAGATCGGGGTCGTGACCCACGTCTCGCAGTTGGTGTCGGAAACGTAGACGGCGGCGATCCGTGCCAGCAGCGGTTGATCCTCGACCAGAATTGTGAAATCGCGCGCCGACCAGTCGTCGGCGCAGGCGGCCGTCGGCGTCGTGCAGCCAGCGGCCGGATTGGTCAAGTAATCCGGGTTCTTGTAGCTGTCTCCCCAACCGTAGGTTCCGAGGTTGCCGGTCGAAACCAAGGCCACCGAGCTGGGCCCAATACTCGGCTGTCCGTTAGCTCCGATCATGTCGATCAGAATCGATTTCTGGTGCGTTATTTGGTAGTTCTGTGAGGAGAACTGAACGATGAAATTGCCGCCAGCGCCGGTCCCACCTTGCGCCGCTGGCAGCGGATTGTTCTGAGCCCACTGCAGCGACGATTGAATCGCGTAGGTGCCGTCAAAGCTTGACTTCGCCGCGCAGGCCTGCTGGTCGGCGGGGCTCAGTGAGGCGCAGCCCTTATTGCCCGAGTTGAGAATGATCCGCACGTCAACTCCCTTACGCACCGCTGTCATCAGCGCGCCGGGCTTGCTCGCCTGACCAACGATGTCAGGGCCGCCGAAGGTGTAGCTGACGACGTCAACGCGGCTTTTCGCTCTGCCGATTGCGGCGACGATGTCATCGCCGTCAGCTGGCAGCGACAACCCGCCTTGCTCAGTCGCAGGCCAAATCGCATGGTCGAGCGCCACGTCGATCAAGTTGGTGCCGGTTAGGTCGGTCGTGACCAGCTTCGCGCCGGCCAGCGAGCCGCCCTGCAGGCTGGCATAGCTGAGGTTGACATGGCTTAGATCAGCGCTCGCGAGTGCGGCGCCCGGCAGCTTGCATCTGCGCAGATCGGCGCCGGGTTTGATCGTCTTGACGCTGCAAGGTTTGATCACCAGCCCGCCAGCCTTGCCGCTGACGGCTCGAAGCGCGACGCGGTTGTGCTCGAAGCGTTTGTCAGCGTCCGCCGGAGTGTCGTACTGCTGCGTGGCCGTTACGGTCACGCGGCGCGCGCTGCGGAGCAGCTTGGCGTTGCGCTTGGTTACCCTGATCGTCGCTCGTTCGCTGGCCCCTGATGTGCGCGTACGGCTTAGCTCTGCGATCTTGACCGTGCGCCCCGAAGCCAAGTGACGCAGCAGCCGCAGCGTAAAGCGCTCGCGATTCCCCGGCCGCGCAATCAAGGCGCGGTCCCACGCAACGCGCACCACAACCCGCGTGCCAGCCTTGTTCGCTGTCGCCGAGAGGACTCGTACGCCAGAACTGACCGCCGCGTTAGCGGGAGAACTCGCCGCGGCAAGCGGTGGCATCACAGCTACTACAACCAACGCGACCAGTGGTAGAACAAAGCGACGGGTCATTCAGGATCCATCTCCCCGGTAGAAACTGCCACGCGCAACCGTATACCCACTGGCTTTCGCTTCGCGCCGGTTAGGCGGCCAGCGTTCGCGCGGTGGCCGAGCTCGCGCCTACGCCAAGTACGAGGCCATCATCCGTTGAAGTCAAGGGCCAGGAATGAGCGCCCAGCGGACTGTTTACCGTCCGCGAAGGCGGTTGTTGCGCAGGATCGTCTCGACGATCGCGCGCGGGTCAAGCTTGCGCCTGCCGGCAGCTACCGCCGACATGTCAAGGCCCGCGGGGGCGGTGAACAGGCAGATGGTCCGTCGCGGAGCCATCTTCAGCGTCAGCAGGTATTCACGGACCGGATCGTCGACGCAGTCGGAATCCGTCGTGAGGAAGTTGACGTGGTTGCCGGTCTCCTGAGTGACCTCGAAGGCGCTTGGGAACGCCCTCGCCATCGCCCGGCCCCAGATCAGCGGCGTGGCGGCATCGGCGGTCGAGTCCGAGATCGCGAGCTTCAGGTTCCTGACCCGCGCCAGCGAGGCCCTAGAAGCGATCCTCGGGACGGGATCGGGCCGGAAGGTGAAACCAGCGCAGAGTGGCGCCTGACTAGCGACAAGTAGGCCCCCGAAGACCGGGGCTCGCGAGACAACGTTGCGGATGATCCGCGAGCGCTGGCGGGCAGACTGCCGGTCGGCGTAGTCGGCACAGTTGATCGCCTGGTTGGCTCCACCGTCGGGAGCTAGCCCTCCGGAACCGTCGGCCTCGGCTACGGCAAAGAGCTGGCGCAGCGCAGCGCGGGCCTGGTCGCCGCCGGGGCCGACGATGCGGGCCAGCGCGACCACCCGGGCGAGTTGGGTGATCAGCGGCCAGTTGGACTGCGCGAGCATTTGGCTGGAGAGGATGGAGAGCCACTCGTACCCGCCGAGCCTGATGCTGCGCCCGGCAGTTCCAATGTCGAGGCGGGAAGCAAAGAGGCTGTTGCGGGTGGAGATGACGGCCGCGTAGGAGGCCGGGCTGACTGAGCGGATGAAGCGCAGCGCCTCGTCGTTAGACCCGCTGCGCACGAGGGTGAAATCGGCCGTGCTTCCGTCCGGCGTGACCGGACCGTCGAGGAGGATCGCCCGTACCTTCTGCGGGTAGCGGTAGGCGTATGCGTAGCCGATCCTAGTGCCGTAACTCATCCCCCAGTAGGTCAGCTTGGCATCCCCGACCGCGGCCCGCATCGCATCGAGGTCGCGGACCACGTTGTTGGTGCCAACGTGGGCGATAAAGTCGGCACTCTTCTTCTGGCAGGCTCGGTTTGCGCTGACGATCCCGGGCACCAGCCCCGCTGAGACGTTGACCCAGTCAAGGTTGGGGCGGTTGGGGAACTGTCCGGGAGCGGGTGCGCAGTCGAAAGCCGGCCTAGTCTCGCCGATCCCGCGGGGGTCAAAGCCGACCAGGTCAAAGGATTCACTCAGCGATGCCGACCTGACCGGAAGCACCCAGATGTTTCGCCCTGGCGCGCCCGGGCCGCCAGGGTTGGCGAAGAGCGTCCCGATCTTCGTGCCCGACGCCGGAAGCTTCTGCAGGGCAAGCGTGAACTTCTTGCCGTTTGGCTTGCCGTAGTCGTACGGAACCTCGAACGTCCCGCACTGAAGCGTCGGATGATCGTCTATCGGGCAGGCGCTCCATTCGATCTGGCCAGTCTGCGCCGCGGCCCCGGAAACAGGGCCGACAACAGCGACAAACACGGCGACGGATAGGAGCGAAAAAAGTTTCTTGGCTGAAGGCATCGCGGCAGCATACACATCGGTGTCGACGCAAGCGTCGCGGTTTACTGAAGCCCTCCACCGGACTCGAACCGGTGACCCCTTCCTTACCATGGAAGTGCTCTACCAACTGAGCTAGGAGGGCGCAGGTTCGGAGGATAGCCTGCGCTAGCCGCGGCCAACACTTCGCTAGCGGGCGATCGTCAGCCGCGGATTCGGATCGAACCGAAGCTGACCGATTTTAGATCGCTCAGGCGGGCCGCGATCCGCTTGCCGGCAGCTCGGGAGAGCGACCGAAGCGAGACCTTGGTCAGGCGCAGCTTCGTGACCGCAGTCCCTCCGGCAGGGATTGCTGGGCTAACCACTCGATACCCGCTTCCGTTCGCTAGCGCAAGACGAAACTGCTTACTCGGGCATACGCCAGCCGACCGACAGGCAAAGTGAAGCGTGATTGCCTTGCGCACGACCTTGACGTTGCTGTTGTCTGTGTATCGCAGCGAAACCGTGCCTGGCGGGGCTGGCAGCGCGACCGGGATCAGCGACGCGGCTGCCCGCTTGATCACGTCGAACGTTGGTTTGCGCCTGACCACAGGGTTTGGCGGCAGCGGATCATCCGCACTTAGGAACCCTTCCGACGCAAAAGCGCCCGAACCCCAATCGCGCTGCGTTACAAACATCATCTCCGCGCCGGCACCAACGATTCCCGGCATCGTCGCTTCAAAGAACGCTGCCTGAGCGGCCTCGCCTCCGCGGAACTTGGCATCGAACTGGAACCCGTCCTCGGCTGGATAGCCGAACTCTGTCAGCCAAAGCGGTCCGCGCATGCCGTGATCTGTGAAGTATCTGCGCCAGCTGTCAACTAGCTTGGCCGTGCCGCGCGCCGATGTGCGCAGATGGATTGTGTTGATGTCAATCTTGGCCGGCAGTGAGGGGTCAGCGGCGAGAACGGCGTCGGTGAATTGCGTGTTCGAAATCGTCGAAACGCCGCCGATCGCTACACGGGCCCGTGGGTTGCCAGCGTGAACACCGTCGGCAGCGGCCGCCAACATCCGCGCGTACTGCTGCGGACTGCCGTAGAAGGCGCGAGCCGTATCCGGCTCGTTGATGATCTCGAAGACGTCAATTACCCCCGCGTAGCGCGCGGCTACCTCAGCGACCATCTCCTTGTAGCGAACCAGATCCGATGGCGGACAGTGGTATGCGTCTTCGCGCGAGGTGCCGGCCGGGCAGTCGGCGATGAACCACGGCGTGGCGTAGAGGTTGGCAAGGACCTTCACGCCATAGCGGTTGGCGAGCGTCGCGTACTGGTCGGTCTGCGCCCAACTCTTCTGGTAGAACGGGTGGCCTCGGTATTCGCCGCGGGTGAAGATCGCAGTCAGCCCAAGGTCGAGGCGAATGTACGAGGCGCCGACCGCTTTGGCCTGCGCGAACATCGCTTCCTTCGCGCTCACGGGGGTGCTCTGAAACAAAATCGAATGGACGCCGATGTTGTTGGCCGCGGCGGCGCTCAACTCTGCGCTCGGCGCGAACGTGGCAGCGCCCGCGACGCTTGCGGGCAGGCACAGAACGAACGCACCGGATATCGCTGCGAAGAATCTTTTTGATCTGCGGGTTCTCATCGTCTGGTGCACAAACTCTTCGTCCGTCGCTAGGTTTGAGAACCGGCCAAATAGCTGAATGTGACGGCCTCAAACCAGCGGCTATCTAGCTCTAGAACCCCCATTGGCGGCGAAAGTTGCCGCCGTTAGCGATCTTCGTCTGGCGCGTTGAACAAACGTCACCGCCGCAGCGAGGCCGTGACACAGCCACCGCCACAGCGGCCACTTGGCTACCGTCGCCACCGCACCGACCGCTTCGCTACCGTGTTCAGAGGACGATGATCGCTTTCCGCGCCCCCCGATCTGTGCGCGCAGCGCTAGCCGCTGCGCTTGTAGTCGCCACTAGCGCGGCGCTGCTGCCGAGCAGCGCTTCGGCTGCGCTGAAGAAGGAAACATGGCTTACCGGCGTAACGATCACCGAATACTTCCCGGCCCCGGAGACTTGGTTTGTTGGCGAGCGGGTGAACACTCCTGGCCTCTCGCGCAAGAGCCGCGTCGATTGGCTCTATTCGGCGCGGGGAATGTCGATGGAAGGCGACGGCATCGGCACCAACGGCAAGCGCTACCACATCGACGACACTGGCTCTAGCGGCTGGATCACCGCGCGCGGCAAGCACGCCAGCTTTGGCGTTGGCGGCGTCTTCGCTCCCTTCTGGCGTGGCGAGGGATATTGGCGCTCGAAAAGCGGCAGCGTCACCTTCCCGCTCGAAACCGGCGGCTGGTACAACGGCGCCGGCAAACGCTACATTCGGCCGACCGGAATCAGCTTTGCCGCTGGCCCCTCGCTCGACCTCAGCTACTACCGCAGCGTCGCCGTTGACCTCAGCCTGATTCCACGTGGCAGCCTTGTCTACGTTCCCGCTTACAAGCCGAAGAACAAGGACGGATGGTTCCGCGCCGATGACACCGGCGGAGCAATCAAAGGCCGTCACATCGACGTCTATCGGCCACCGCCGAAGCGATCATCGGACTCCGGCAACTACATGACCGGCGCGAAGATCTTCGTGGTGCCCAAGAGCCGCATCGAGGGGTATCTGAAAACCCACTGAGCCGCCGCGAGCGCATCCCAGCGCTAAGCGGCCCGAGAAGCTACTTGACCAGCTTGATTCGCGCCGGATAATTGAGCAGGTCGGTCAGCGTCACGAACTTGTAGCCGCGCCGCTTCAGCGTGGGGACGATCTGGCCCATCGCCGCCAGCGTCTGCGAGCGCGGACCGCCGCCGTCGTGAGAGAGAATGATTCCACCGCCGCTCGTTTGGGCGAGGACGGTACTGACGATCGATCCGGTCCCAGGTGTCCGCCAGTCGAGTGGATCGACGCTCCAGAGCACCGAGGTCATCCCCTGCGCGTTGGCGCGGCTGACGAGATCGGCACCGGTCGATCCGTACGGCGGGCGGAAGAGACAAGGCGTGAATCCTGTGGCGCGGCGGATTGCGGCGCTTCCGTCGCGCAATTGTGCGCTGGCGCTAGGGCCACCGCCGCCCATGTTGGCGTGACTCCAGGAGTGGTTGGCGAGCATGTGGCCGTCGCGCAGCATCGAACGCACCAGCGATGCGTTGGCCGATACGTGCTGGCCGATCATGAAGAAGGTTGCTGGTACACCGAGCCTGCGCAGCTCGCGCAGGAAGGCAGGTGTGTAGGCCGAGGGGCCGTCGTCGTAGGTCAGCGCGATCCGCTTGCCCGACGGCCCGCGGCTCACCTGCCCGGCGCCGTGGCGGCGACAGCCGGTAGTGATCACGTCCCAAACGCGCGCTTGGTAACTGCCAACCCGCGGCAGGCGATGCTCGCACGGCGCTGCCAGAACCGCGGCTGACCCGAGTTTGGCGCCCGACCAAGTGATTTTCGCCGACTTGGCCTGCTGTTCGGCACAGCCAGCGGCAGTGGCGTTCACGTAGACGTCGGCGAGACCGACGCGGAGCTTCGCTGCGGCAGGCTCAAATCGCAGCCGCAGCTCGCTCGCGCGTGGCTGGCTGACACTTCCTTCGACGCGATCGCCGCGTGAGACGATCTGCCACCGGCCGTTGCTGCGAGTGACGCAGACGGAGCGCGCTGAGCGAGCAGCTTGGTCGAAGACTGTGCAGATCTGACCACCGTTCACCGCTGCGAGTAGCTGCGGCGTGATCGCTTCGCTGGAGCGGTAGACGATCTCTAGGTCACGGCTGCGCTGGCCGAACGAGCTGCTGATCAGATCGAGCGCGCCACCTTCGGGCGTCACGCTGTGCGGCGCGCCCCCCTGGGTTGTCGCCGCGCTGGCGCTGGCCGCAAAGCAGAGTGACAGCGACAGGCAGACCGCTGCGACCTGTGTGCGCACTTAGCCTGCCTTGACGCTCAAGAGGTCGACGTCGAAGACGAGCGCAGCGTTGGCAGGGATTGTCGGAGGCGAGCCGGCTTCGCCGTAGGCGAGGTCGGCGGGGATGATCAGGCGACGACGGCCACCGACCTTCATGCCCTCAACACCTTGGTCCCAACCGGCGATCACGCCGCCGCTGCCAAGATCAAAGCTGAACGGCTCGCCGGTCTTCCAAGAGCTGTCGAACTCCTTGCCGCCAGCGAATAGAACGCCGACATACTGAACGGTCACGCTGTCGCCACTCTTGGCCTCGGCGCCGGTCCCGACGATCAGGTCTTGGACGATTAGTTCCTTCGGCGCTGCGCCGCTCTGGCGCGGGATGACGGGTTTGACCTTGAGGTCGCCCTCACCGGGGCCAGGAGTCACCTTGACGGCTTTGATTGCGGGCGTCGTGGCATCGGTGACGGCCGGAGGGTTGGCCTTCTCGCGGGCGGCCTGCTCGGCGGCCTTATCGGCCCCGCTCTGCGTCGAACCACAGGCGACCAGCAACACCAGCGCGCCGGCGAGTACGAAGACCACGGGAAAGCGAATCTTGATCATCATCAGTTGATAGCAGTTGCGGCTGCCGTTGCGCGCAATACGCACGGCAGGTCAGGCTGCGCGTCAGTCGACTACGAGGCCAAGCGTGATCCGTGTCACGCGCCGACTCTTGGAGATTGAGAAGTCGGTCACAACGAAGCCAGCACTCCGCTTGCCTAGGTAACAATGGCGGTAGCCCAGCTCAGTCACGCAGCGCTCCCCAACCAACTTGGCTGCGAGCTGCCCCTCCGTGGAGCCAACGCCGATACCGCCGCTCGTGCGCTCGTTGCGGCTGGTGGTTGTGAGGTTGACAACCGGCGCCGTATTGCCGATACCGCGAAAGGTTACTTCGACCTTGCCGAAGCGCATCACTCGCGTCCTCCCCATGACCGGGTGGCTGACAATCTTGTTGCTCGACGGCTTACCTGCCACGGTACGGACCTGACTCGCAACCATGCCGATCTTGAACCCGCGCAGCGACTGCTGTGGCACCAAGCTTTGCACTCGAGCTGCCCCGGCGCCAGCAGGAATCGCAGCCATCAAGGCAACGATCAAGGCAAGTAGAACTGACCTGCGGGGGCTGGTCATCGGTCAATCATTACCGATCAGCCCGACCGATGCGCCAATAAACCTAGGGCGCCTAACCGTCGGCGTCGCGGCCTGTTATTCCATCGTCTGTGCGCGCCGTGAGTCTGCCTGAGCCGGCTGCGCGCGCAGTCGGGCCGCCGCCGCGGCCGCGCAGGATGAAGGCGAACGCCACCGCCAGCAGCGCACCGGCCAAGGGGCCAACGAGATAGGGCCAGTAGTTGGCGAATGTCGCGCCGACCAAGTCTGGGCCGAACGAGCGCGCCGGATTCATCGAAGCACCGCTGATCGGAGCCGCCCAGAGACCGGCCAAGGCGATATATCCGCCGACGGCGAGCGCGCCGATCGAGCCGACGTTCTGTGCGCCGGACGAGGTTCCCAAAATCGTACTGACCAGCCCCAAAGTAAGGACCATCTCAATCAGCATCGCCTGCCAGTCCTCGTAGCCCGCGCCGGGCTCGGTTGCGCCTAGGCTGCCAACGTCGCCAAGCACGGCGCGCAGGAAGAGGCATGCCAGCGCCGCGCCGATCAGTTGCACGGCGATGTAGCCCGGCACACGCGGCCAAGCAAAGTCGCGGCGCAGCGCGAAGGCAATCGAGACAGCCGGGTTGAGGTGAGCGCCTGAAACCGAACCCATGAAGAGGATGATCGCCATCACCATCAGCCCCGGGGCTACCACCGCCGCTGCGAGGCTCACCTGATCGCTCGCCTCAGCGTGGAGCATCGCTCCGCCTGCGGCAACCAGCACGAGCATGAAGGTGCCGAACAGTTCAGCGAAGAGCCTGCGCCACTCGAGCTTTGAATCATCAAACTGGTCTAGATCCGGGTAGGCAACCGCAAGCGCGCCGCGGCGAGCCTCCCCGCCAAACCCGGTCTGGTCAAGATCCGGCACCCGAACAGCGAACCACCGGCGCCGGACGCCTGAACTTGCCCGTCGCTAAGCGCCGCGCCTGCGTCTGAGATACACGGCCAGCGCAACGCCCGCAATCAAGGCCGTCCCGTTGACGAAGTCAGCGACGTAGACCTTCGCGCCCGCGATATTCAAACCACCGTTGATCGCCGCAAGGAACGCAATTGCGACCACCGCTCCCCAGACGTTGTAGCGCCCAGGTTTGATCGCCGCGGCGCTCAGAAACGCAGCCGCAAATGCGGGCAGAGTGAAGCTCTCTCCAACGCTCGGAGCGGCTGCCCCAGCCCTAGCGACTTGGAGTACCCCGGCCACGCCGGCCAACAGGCCGCCGACGGCGAAGCAGCTGAATAGGAGCCAGTTGGTGCGCAGTCCGACCAGCTTGGCAGCCTGGCGATTGGCGCCCATCATGTAGAGCTGTCTCCCGTACGGCGTGTAGGTCAGGAGGTAGTACACCAAGCCAGCGATGACCAGCGCGATCAGCAGGATCAGCGGAATCCCGGAGAACGATTCGCTGCCAACATTGAGCCACGCGTCGGGCAGACCTTCGGTGATCGATTGCCCGCTCGTGCGCAGCTGGACGATGCCGTGGATGATCACCGAGACACCCAGGGTGACGATGACCGCGTTGACGCCGACTCGGGTGACCAGCAGTCCGTTGACGACGCCGATCAGCGTCCCGGACACGAGGCCGGCCACTACCGCCACGATCAGCGGCAGCCCGGCAGACATAGCGCTGGCGGCGACCACCGACGCGAGCCCCAGATTGGCACCGACAGAGAGGTCAAACTCATCACAGATCAGCGGGATCAAGACCGCTAGCGTCGCGACGATAAGGACGGCCTGGCCGCCAGCGATCGCTTGGAAGTTCGCACCGGTCGGGAAGACCTCAGAGGTAGACGGCAGCAGCGAGAACACGAGCGCCACCAGAACGGCGAGGAATAGGAGCGTGTAAGCCTCAATGAACGCCGCCGCGCGTCCTCCCGAGGCACCCGAGCTTGCTGTGGCAGCGCCGTCCGTCGGTGGCTCGTCCTCCGGAGTGTGCGGTCTCTCTTCGGCCGACTCAGACATCTACGATCGCCTCCCCAAACCCTAGTCGTTCAAGATTTTCTGTCGTCAATTGGCTTCCGGACACGGTTGCTGTCGTGACGCCATCGACCAGAACAACGGCCTTGTTGCACATCAGAACGAGCTCTTCGAGATCGGAGGAGACAACGAGAACCGACAGCCCCTGCTCGGCGGCACTTCTGATCGTTTCGTGGATCGCCGCTCGCGCTGCGAAGTCGACTCCCTGCGTCGGTTCGTCCAGCAGCAATACCTTCGGCTGACCCCTCAAGCAGCGCGCGATGATCGCTTTCTGCTGATTGCCGCCGGAGAGGGTCTGGAACGCCACCGCCTCGGAGGCCGCCCGGATCCCGCTGTCGGCGATGATCGTGCGCACTTGGCTGCGCTCGGCGCGGTGGTTGAGGACCCCGTGATGCCAGCAGCTGCCGGTCGTCGTCGCGACGACGTTCTCGGTCAAGCTCAGCGGCATGAACGCTGCGTCCAGAACGCGATTCTCTGGGACCAGCGCCACCGAATCATGCGGTTTGCCGGAGCGCCACGGGAGAATTTCGCCGTCGAGCTCGATCTCACCTGCGGTTGGCTGCTCGGTACCAAAAACCATCTCCAGCAGAGACGAGCGCCCGGCCCCCACGAGACCTGCGATCCCGACAATCTCGCCAACCCCGACCGTCAGGTTTGCGTTGCGGATCGGCCCGCCAGCGACGTCGCGGACCACGAGCCGCTCTTCCAGCTTCGCAGCCGCGAGCTCGTGCGACAGGCTGGCACTCATCAGCTCCTCTTCGCTGACCCCGACGATCATCTCGATCAACCTGTCGTGCCTGATCTCGTCTCTGGCCAGCTGACCCACAACCCTTCCGTCGCGCAAGACCGTCGCCGTCGAAGCGAAGCCGGGTAGGTCATTGAGACGATGGGTGACATACATGACCATCGTCCCCGCCTCGGCGAAGCGGACGAGCGCCTCGTGTAGGCGATCAACATCCGCCGCCGACAGCGATGCGGTCGGCTCGTCCAGGATGAGCAGCCCCATACCTTCGCCACTGCGTTGGTGAAGGACGCGCGCTATTGCGACCATCTGGCGAGTCACCGGTCGCAGCTGCTCGAGAAGCTGGTCCGGATTGGCGTCGATCTCAAACTCGGCCAGTGTCTCCACGGCCTGGCGGCGAGCGGCGCGCCAGTCGATGCGGCCGCCGAAACGGGTTGGAAATCTGAGCCCTGCAGCCAGATTCTCGGTGACCGTTAGCGAACCAAAGGTCGTTCCTTGCTGATGCAGACAGCGCACGCCGAAGTGATCTGCGCTCGCTGGCGTGACGTCCGCGGCATCGATCTCGCTGCCGCCAAAATCGAACGTCCCGCGATCGGCGATTTCAACACCGGTGATCGTCTTGATCAACGTCGACTTGCCCGAGCCGTTGCCACCGCAGAGGGCGTGAATCTCTCCGGGCAACAGCTCGATGTCGACGCCGTCAAGCGCCACAGTGGGACCGAAGCGCTTCGTGATCCCTTTCGCGCTAAATGCCAACTCCTATTTCCGACCGTCGGTCAAGCCCGCACCCGTCACTAGCCGGCTCCCCAAGTCGTCTCGTAGACGCTCTTGTAGTCGATCGGCGGCTCCCAGCGCCCTTCGCTCGGCGTGTTGGTCGTCTTGTCGTAGGACTGGAGACCCATGCCTGACGGCGCCTGCTCCTCGCCGTTCATGATCCGGTTCAGCGTGTCGACGGTGGCGTACGCCTCCCAGCCCTGCGGGATGCCAACTCCGGCTCCGATCATCGCGCCGCTGCGGAGCGCAGTCATCGTTGATGCCTGCCCTTCTGCCATCGCGACGAAGATGTCCTTCGAGCGGCCCGAGGTGCGGATTGCGCCCTCCGGACCAAGGGCGAGCATGTCGTAGACGACATAGATCGCGTTGGCATCAGGGTTCTTCACGAGTGCCTGCTGGACCTTCTCCTGCAGTTTCGGACCGATGTCTGGCACCGTGAACTGAACGTCTTGGACAACCTCGCAACCGGTGCACGACTTCTTCAGTTCGGCCTTGAATCCCGCCAGCGTCGGCATCATCATCGGGAAGTCGACCTGGTTGATCGTGATCACCTTGGCCTTGGCGTCGGTGCCAACAATTACGTTCGTTGCCTGCGCCGCTCCGTAGGCTGTCCACCAGACCGGGAAATCGCCCTGAGTGTAGGAGACGATGTCTGAGAAGAGGACCTCACCGCAGTCATCCAGTGCTTCGGCTGCGACGGTCGGAATGTTCGCGTCCTTGGCGGCGATCAGCCCGGCCTTCGAGATTGAACAATCCAACGAATAGGATGCGATTCCGTCCGCGCCGGCAGCAACTGCCTGCCGATAGCCCTCGGTGATGCGCGCCGGATCCAGCTTCGTGTCGTAAAGCGTCGCGCTCCAACCCATCGCCTTCGCTGCTGCGACGGTCTCGGCCGCTGGGTAGCTGCAGCTTGGGATTGACTGGCTACATGAGAGCACCCAGATCTTCTTACCGGCTGTCGGCTTGGGGCCCGACGTTGGCGGCGACTTGTAGCCGACTCCCTCGGCTGCCATCAGTGCTTTCTGATCCGCCGCGACGGCGGCCGGGACGTTCGACGAGGAGCTAGAGCTCGATGAGTCGGAGTCCGATGAGTCGGATGAGCCGCAGGCGACTACAACCAGGGCTGCACCGAGAACCAGTGCGCTTGCCAGTGCGATCTTTAGGCGGCGAAGACGTTCCATGAATCTTTCCCTCCTCAGGGACCCGACCACTTCCCGGGACTCAACTTGTTGATTGTACCTACGTACGTACCTTGTACGAACATATACTACGTGCTGCTCGATTGCAAGCCGTCCGTCGGCGAGCCGGTCGGGCACACAAATTGACTTCCAACGCTTGCCGTTGCGAGGTATGCTCGCCCAACGTCCGACCCGCCAAACCATGCACCTAACCCCACACGAAACCGATCGCCTGCTGCTTTTCTCGGCTGCGGAATTGGCGCGCAAGCGTCGCTCCAGAGGCCTCAAGCTCAACTACCCAGAGGCGCGCGCCCTGATCGCGGACGAAGTTCTGGAGGGCGCACGCGATGGGCGCAGCGTCGCCGAGCTAATGGAGTTTGGGGCGACAATCCTCACAACCGACGACGTGATGGAGGGGGTTGACGTCCTCGTCGGCACGCTGCAGGTTGAGGGCGTATTCCCCGACGGGCAAAAGCTGGTCACGATCCACAACCCGATCCGAGCAGGCGACGCTCCATCCAGCTCGATGATTCCCGGCGAAATTATTGCCGCCGAAGGCGAAATTGAGCTCAGCGTGGGGCGCGAGAGCGCGACCGTCGCGGTGGTCAACAGCGGCGACCGGCCGATTCAGGTCGGCTCCCACTACCACTTTTTCGAGACCAACCCGGCGCTCGACTTCGACCGCAAGGCGACTTTCGGCATGCACCTCGACATCCCGTCCGGAACGGCAGTCCGGTTCGAACCGGGCGAGAGCCACACGGTCAACTTGGTTGCCTTCGGTGGCACCCAGTTCGTCGAAGGGTTCAACAATCTCACCGACGGGCCAGTCGACGGCGGCGCCGCCGATGCCATCGCCCGTGCAGCAGCAGCCGGCTACGAGGGGGCCTCCTAGCGATGGGGATGAAGATTTCGCGGCGGGAGTACGCCGAACTGTTCGGCCCCAGCAAAGGCGATCGCGTCCGTCTCGGTGACACCGGCCTTTGGGCCGAGGTCGAAGATGATCTGATAACTCCCGGCGACGAATGCGTCTTCGGCGGCGGCAAGACGCTACGCGACGGGATGGGCAGCGACGGGGCGGCAACGGCCGCTTCAGGAGCGCTCGACTTCGTGATCACGAACGTCCTGATAATCGACGCGGTGGCTGGCATCGTCAAGGCCGACATCGGGATCAAGGACGGCCGTATCGCCGGAATTGGAAAGGCCGGGAACCCGAAGACGATGGACGGAGTAGCTGCCAATTTAGTTGTCGGCGCCAACACCGATGTTCGCTCGGCGGAAGGGATGATCGCCACCGCTGGGGCGATCGATGTCCATGTTCACTTTGACTCGGCCGGCCTTTGCGAAGAGGCGATCTCAAGCGGCGTAACGACGATGATCGGGGGCGGCTTGGGGCCGGTCACGGTCGGAATCTGCTCATCCGGCACCACGAACCTTGGCCGCATGCTGCAGGCGTCCGAGGCGTGGCCGATCAACTTCGGCTTCCTCAGCAAGGGCAGCGCCGCCGCGACCGAGCCGCTGCTGGAGCAAGGCCGAGCGGGAGCAATCGGGCTGAAGATCCATGAAGATTGGGGGGCCGCGCCGGCCGTCATTCACTCCAGCCTCGACGCTGGCGACGAGCTTGACATTCAGATCCAGATCCACACCGACACGCTGAACGAGTCGGGCTTCTACGAGCACACGATGGCCGCGATCGCTGGACGGACGATCCACACCTACCATTCGGAAGGCGCAGGAGGAGGGCACGCCCCCGACATTCTCAAGGTATGCGGCGAGTCCTACTGCCTACCGTCGTCAACGAACCCAACCAACCCCTACACGGTCAATACCTTCGACGAACACTTGGACATGGTGATGGTCTGCCACCACCTCAATCCTCGAGTACCCGAGGATGTCGCCTTCGCAGAGTCGCGGATTCGGCGCGAGACGATCGCCGCTGAGGACGTACTCCACGACCTCGGCGCGATCAGCGCCCTCGGCTCAGACTCACAGGGAATGGGCAGAATTGGCGAGACGATCGCTCGCACCTGGCAGGTCGCTTCGCACATGAAGGACGAGCGCGGGTCGCTCCCAGAGGATCACGGCAGCGGGCACGACAACCAGAGGATCAAACGCTACATCGCGAAGCTCACGATCAACCCCGCACGGATCTACGGCATCGACCACGAGGTCGGCTCGCTCGAGCCGGGCAAACTGGCCGACATCGTTCTTTGGGAGCCAAAGTTCTTCGGCGCAAAACCCGAGGTGGTTTTCAAGTCGGGCTTCCCGACATGGTCGGTGATGGGCGAGTCGAACGCTTCTCTGATGACCTGCGAACCACTGGTCTACAAGCCGCAGTGGGGGGCATTCGGCCGCGCGCCGCAGGATCTTGGCGTCACCTTCATGGCACAGGGGGCGATCGACGCAGACATCGCCGGTCGCTGGGACTTAAGTAAGCGGTGTGTCCCAACGCGCGGAACGCGCAGCCTGACCAAAGCGGACATGCTGCACAACGACAGCGCACCCGACATCACCGTCGATCCCGAAACCTACCGAGTCGAGGTGGACGGCGAGCACTGCACATGCGAACCGATGACGCAGGTCCCGCTAAGCCCGCTCTACCAACTGAAATAGGCGCACGAACGTGCTCAGGATTGGCATCGGAGGGCCAGTCGGATCGGGAAAGACTCAGCTGATTGAGAGGCTCTTGCCGACGCTCGAAGCGGCCGGGATCAGCGTTGGCGTTATCACCAATGATCTGGTCACGAGGGAGGATGCCGAGCGCGTCAAGGCGAGCGGCTTGATTAGCCCCGAGCGGGTAGTCGGCGTCGAGACCGGCGCTTGTCCCCACACCGCGATCCGCGAGGATCCCTCTGCCAACCTCGAGGCGATCGAAAACCTTCAGGATGCGTGTGGGCCGCTCGATCTAGTGCTGATCGAATCCGGCGGCGACAACCTTTCGGCAACCTTCACGAGCGACCTCGTCGATTACTGGATCTATGTGATTGACACTGCGGCGGGCGACGACATCCCGCGCAAACGCGGCCTGGGAATCGTCCAGTGCGACCTGCTGCTGGTAAACAAGACCGACCTTGCACCGCATGTCGGCGCCTCTCTGGAGCGGATGAAGCAGGACCTTGCGGAGGTTCGGCCGCAGCGGCCAACGCTGTTTACCGATCTGCGCGCTGGCGGCGCCGATGATGTATTCGCGCGGCTGCGCCTAGACGTCCTATTCACCGACGCCCCGGCATGACCGCGCTGCATCAGGACGGGCTACTCGAGATTGCGTTCAAGCGCGCGAGCAACGACAAGACGGTGCTCCGCCGTCAGGCGCAGCGATTCCCACTGCGAATGACTGTGCCGATGTACTTGGATCCGGCCGACCCCTCGATGGCCTTCCTTTATGTGCAGAACCCGACCGGGGCAGTGATCGCCGGCGACCAGCTCACGATCAACGTCACCGCTGAGCGCGGTAGCCGTGTCCATGTAACGACTCAGTCGGCCACCAAACTGCATGCGATGGCAGGCGGCAGCGGCCGTCAGCTGACGACGTTGCGCGTCTGCCAGGATGCCTATCTCGAGCACATCCCGGACATCCTGATTCCTCAGGCCGGGAGCAACTTCTCCCAGCTCCTGACTGTGGAGCTTGAAGACGGCGGCTGCTTCGTTGGTGCCGAGACGATCGGACCCGGACGGAGGCTGAACGACGAGCTTTTCCAATACCAGCAGCTCGACTTCGAGACGAGAGTCAATCTGAACGGTGAGCTGCTTTGCGTAGATCGCCTTAAGCTCAATCCCAGTCAGAGGCCGCTTCGCAGAGCGGGGTCGTTTGGGATCCATCAGTATCTCGTGACGCTGCTCGTCGCCGCGCCTGGACGCGACCTTGCTGCGCTGGCGTCGATGATCGACTCCGTGCTCGGTGCCGACCCCAACAGCTGTGGCGCCGCTGGGCAGCTGCCAAACGGGGCTGGAGTGATGGCGAGAATCCTGGCCAGCGACAAGGAGGCAGCTGATCGGGCGCGCAAATCGGCGTGGCTCGCAGCTAGGCAGATGCTGATCGGCCTTCCGTTGCCGCGGGAGCGCAAATGACCGCTCGAGTGACCGAACTACTCGGCACGATCGACGAGCGGCGATTCAGAGAGCTGCGCCGTGACTATGTCGACGTCGCCTGGTTTGACGCCCGCAAGTCGCGCCAGCGTGTCGTCAGCGAGGGTCGCATCGAGCTCGAGCTCTGCCTGCCAGCCGGGGCGTTCATCAGCGACGGCGCGGTCCTTTGGGCGGGCCAGGACTCGGTGCTGGTAGCGCGGCGGGAGCCAGCGAGAGCGTGCCGAATCTCATTTTCGGCGAGCGCAGATCCGCTGACCGCGCTGCGCGAGGCGGCGATCCTCGGCCACGCTCTGGGGAACCAGCATGTGCCGATCGAGTTCGACGGCGAGGAGCTGCTTGCCCCGGTGCTGACCAGCGACGCTGTGATGACTGAAACGATCGAGCGGCTCGGCCTCGCAACGGTTGAGGTGCACTTTGGCGAAGAACGGCTGTTCGCTCACGAACCTGCAACCAAGTTCGCGGCCGCGAACGGCTAGAACGATGCGCGACGAAAAAACAAGCCAGAGCCGCCAAACCCTGCTGGCGAGCCTTCAGCTCGCCGACGGGTCACTCCCAATCGGGCGTTTTGCACACTCGGGAGGAGCTGAATCCTGGCTGTCGAGCAACCCTGATGCCACCGCTGAGGATCTCGGACAGCTGATCCGGACAAGCCTTGAGGACGCAGTCGCACCGCTCGACGGAGCCGCACTCAGCCTCGCGCACAGTGCCGATACGGTTGCCGGCCTAGTTGAGCTGGACCAACTGCTGACGGCCTACAAGTCCTCGCCGGCATCGCGAGCGGCGTCGCAATCGTGTGGGCGCCAGCTTGCCAAGCTGGCTCCGCGGCTAGTAGACGATGCCCTCTTGGCCGACTACTGCGGCCTCGTTGACGCCCGACTGAGTGAAGGCAACCTCGCGATCGTTGAAGCTGCGACGGCTAAAGCTGCAGGAATCTCTGCGGAGCTGGCAGTGCTGGTCAGTCTGCGCAGCGCTGCATCAGGAATGCTCTCGGCAGCGGTGCGCCTAGGAAGGCTGTCGCCGACGACCGCGCAGGTGATGCTGGCGGAGCTCGCGCCAAGCATTGACCGCGCGACCTCAACTGCGATTGGCACCGCAATCGACGACTGGCACTCGACTGCGCCGGAGATTGAAATCGCAATGCTCGCTTCGGGGCGCGACGAGGTCAGCCTCTTCGCCTCTTAGCTTCCGCGCGGCGCAGCGGCAGGCGCCACATCTGTATGTCCTTCGGGGTCCCCGTGGTAATGATGGCCGTGTTCGTGATGCGCGCGACGCGCGACGGGGAGCGGCTGCTTGGCGAGCACAACCTCGCAAAGAATCCCCATCCGCGCGACCGAACCAGCAGCGACCAGCGCGGCAACAGTGACCTCTAGCGGGTCGCGCACCCCATGCGACCTCATGTTCACTTCCGCGCCTGTGCTGAGGTCGATCCCGTCGCCGAACGGCAAGCTCCGCAGGCGCTCGACGAAGTTGCCAGCGTCGATCCCTGAGTTAACCGCGAGCTGACGGGCCGGCGCAGCGAGACCGGCCGCCAAGATTGCGCCGGCAGCACCGTTGACGCGCTGGCTGGCAAGAAGCGCATCGCTGGCATGAAGCAGAGCGGTGCCACCGCCGGGGATCATTCCTCCGCGCAGCGCTGCCTTGCTTGCTTGGACGGCATCGGTTATCCGATGCCGAGTCTGCTCCTGCTCGGTTGCCGTATCGCATCCGACCCCGATCAAAGCCACCGCACCGCCAAGACGAGCACGTCGAACCAACAGTTTCGTTCGCTCGTACTCAGATTCGGTACCGCGCAGCTCGGCGTCGATCCCGGCGCGACGCTCGTCCACTTCGCTGGCTTGCCCGGCTCCGCCGATCAATGTCGTTGAGTCGGTCGTCACGATTGCGCGCTCAAGCTGGCCGAGTTCATCAACCTTGGCGCTGGCCAGTACTCGCCCGAACTTCTCGCCAAAGAGCACCCCACCTGACCAGACCGCGATGTCGCGCATCGATGCCGCTCGATCCGGACCAAAATCCGGCGCCTTCACCGCCGCTACCGGCATCCCTCTCCGTGCCACGTTCAGGACGAGGAGACTCAGCGCCTCACCCGATATCTCGTCGGCTATCAAGAGCAGCGGGCGTCGCTGCTCAGCGACCTGCTCGAACAACCCTCGAAGCTGCGCGACCTGCGTCAAGCGCTCTTCAGCGACAGCCACCAAGGGACGCTCGAAGACCGTTTCGAGACGGGCTGGATCGACAATCAGACCGGGCGCTGCGAGCCCGTTATCAAATCTCATGCCCTCGGAGATTTTGAGCTTGAGCCCATATTCGGTGGCATCTTCAACGCGGACGACACCGTCAGCGGTGACGGCCGCCAGCGCCTCGGAGACAACCTCGGCAATGCGGTCGTCGCCGGCGGCGAGACGAGCTACAGCGAAAAGCTCCGACTGCGAGCCGCCCAGCGGCTCCGCGCGCTCCTCGAGCCAAGCAACTACCGCCTCTATCCCTTGCTCCAGCCCAGCGACAATCTCGGTCGGATCGGCTCCCGCGGCCACGCGACGGAAGGCGTTGATCAACAACGACCTAGCAATCACGGTTGACGTTGTCGTGCCGTCCCCTACCGACAGCTCGGAGACTTCGGCCGCCTGCTTGAGCAGTTGCACTCCCTGATTGACGAGCGGATCCTGCACGGCATCGAGTGACCTGGCGATTGTCACCCCGTCGTTCGTTACAAGCGGCGGAGCATCGCGCCGTTGCAGTACGACATAGCTACCGCTCGGCCCGAGCGTCTTGACAACGCTCGAGGCGACCAGCTGTACACCGCGCAAAAGCGCGTCACGGGCAGCGTCCGAGTGGAGGAAGAGGCTGCCGAGCGGGTCAGAGCCGCGCTTTAGCGTTGGCATATAGCGCTTCCGAGAGTACGCACCAGACCAGCTTCCCGGTTATGCCGCTGACGTCGTAAATCGGTGCGAGTTCAACATTGTCGAGCGCTGTGAACCCACGCTCGCCAATGATCCGTGCCGCCTCAATGATCTCGTGCGAAGTGAAGCCCCCCGGCTCTGGCTCGGTCGTGCCCGGCGCGTGCGATGCATCGACCGAGTCCGTATCCCAAGTGACGTATACGCCATCAACACCGTCCCAGACGCGATCGAGCGCATCTTTGAGAACCGCTTCCATGCCGCGCTCCTTGACCTCCCGCATCGGGTACATGTTGATTCCGCGTTCCCGGATCAGCTCAAGCCACTCACGCGGATTGAGCGTCCCGCGCACGCCGACGATCGCTACGTTTTCAGGCCGAACATTCGGCAGCTCAGAGGCCCGCGCGATGCCCGAGCAATTGGTCTCTTTCTCACCGTCGACGCTGTAACCGGCATCCATGTGCGCGTCGATCGCCAGATAGCCCATCCGCTTGTCGCCGAGATGGGCGGAAAGAGCGCGAGCGCACGGGATCGGCAGCGAGTGGTCGCCGCCGATTGAGATCGGGATCGCACCAGCCTTCAGGATCGTCGAGACATCCTGTTGAATGTTCTCGTGGGTCCGGATCGCGTTGCCGATCGCGATCTTCGTGTCGCCGCAATCGACCATGCCGTAGGCCTCCTGGAGATCAATATCCCACTCGAACGACCAGCTGAAGTACTCCTGAGAAGCGATCCGCAAGCCCTGCGGGCCGAGCCCCGATCCGGGCCTGCCGATACAGACGTTGGAGCCTTCGTAGGGCACGCCAAGGAACGCCACGCCGGCGCCGCTGCCCTCCAGCTCAGCGGTCGGGATGTGCGGAGACCCGAGCATCGAGATGATCCCATGAGCCATCGACCCGAATGCCTGCTTCTTACCGCTTGGCGCCATCATCAGCGTCTCCTCCTGTCGCGATCACCAACCGCCAGCAACCGTACCACGTAATGTACGGTTGTTGTCCTGAAGTATGATCAAGCGACGTACCGCGAGCTTTGGGAGGCTCTTCGCGTCGGTATGTCAGCGCTACTGCGCAGAACGAGTTAACCGGAGGAGAGGATGAGCCAGTGACGCAGCACGAAGGAGCCAGCAGCATGCAATCGGCGATGGCGGACCCTGCAGCGGTCGCGGCGGAACGAAAGCGACTCGAGGCTGCCGGCGTCGAGTACGTCTTCTCATGCTGGGTGGACCTGCTCGGACTGCCGAAGACGAAGCCAGTTCCGATCTCTGAGTTCGATCGCCTCTTTGCCGGCGAAGGGCCTCAGTTCGCTACCCACTCTGTCTCAATGACGCCCGACTTAGGGCCAGCCGACCCGGACCAAATCGCGCTTGCCGATCTAAGTAGCGTTCGCATCTGCCCGTGGGACACCCGCTACGCCTGGGTGATGGCTGACCTCTATTGGGAGGGCAAGCCCTACAACATGTGCCCGCGCCAAGCGCTCAAGCGCCAGATCAAGGCAGCCGCTGACCTCGGCTACGCATTTACCGCTGGATTCGAGCCGGAATTCATTGTCCTCCGCTGGGAGAACGGCAAGGCCGTGAAGGCATTCGGCGGTTTCGACGAGCATCGGATTGGCAATGCTGCCGTGCGACGACAGGCGTTCGGATATGACGCCGAACACACACTCGACGGGATGGCATTCCTCGACGACGTCGTCCGCGCGATCAACGACTTGGGATGGGGTCTCAGCAACGTCGTTGCTGAGGGCGCGTTCTCCCAGTTTGAGCTCGACTTTGGCCCGTCCGATGCACTCGACACGGCCGACCGTCTGGTCCTGCTGCGGGTGCTGCTGAAGGAGATTGCCAAGCGTCACGGCTTGTTCGTTACGTACATGGCGAAGCCCGCTGGTGGCGACTGGCGCAACGGCGCGCACCTCAACCACAGCATGACCCGCGTCGACGACCCAGGCGCAAACCTGTTCGCCGACGCCGACGGCGGCTGGTCCCCGATGGCGTTCAACGCACTGGCCGGCGTCCTCAAACACGGAGCCGCGATCACATCTATCGCTTGCCCGACGGTCAACTCTTACAAGGGTTTGGTAGGCAGCCCGGCGGACCTAGAGGGCGGAACGCTTACCTGGGCACCGACACACATCTGTTACGGCTTCAACAACCGTTCGGCGATGGTCAGGCTGCCGCAGACGCGAAAGGCGATCGAGAACCGGGCCTGTGACATGTGCGTGAACCCACACATGGCGATGGCACTGACGATGGCTGCATCACTGGAGGGGGTAGCAGAACGGTTGCAGCCGGGCGAGCCGATCGACGTACCGCTCTACGACCTCAGCGCAGATGAAGTCGCTGCGAGGTCGATCGAACGGCTGCCGCGCAACCTGTTCGAGGCCGCGACTGCATTGCAGCAGGACGAGCTCGCCAAAGAAGTCTTTGGTGAGACGATGCACGCTCTGTCGGTGAAAGCGAAGCTCGACGACTGGTACCGCTTCTCCGAGCATGTGACAGAGTGGGAACAGGCTGAATACCTCCAGTTCTTCTAGTCACCACGGCTGTCTGCGCGCGCGACATGCACAGGAGCTGTAGGTTCCGCGCAGCGAAAGGAGAGCATGACCGATATCGATTCAGGCAGCGCGATCAGCGACCAAGATAAGGGCGGCGAACAGGCCGCGATGAGCCTCGCGTCGCTGATTGGCGTTCCTACGCTGCAGGCGATTCAGGACACCTTCGCGCAGGTCTTTGGGCTGCCGACGTCGATCGTCAACTGTGACGGCAGCGCAGTAACGGCGATCACCAACCGAGTCGGATTCTGCGAGGACCTGACGAAGGGAACTGAAACCGGCTGCAGCCGCTGCAACGACTGTGACCAGGACGCATTCACGCGAGCCGACGAGACCGGTGCCCCGGCAATCTTTGAATGCTGGAACGGACTCTGGGACGCTGCTATTCCGATCGCTCCCAAGGGCACCACGATCGGCTACTTCCTCTGTGGCCAGATCTACGAAAGCGAACCGGACCTAATTAGGGTCTCCCAGACGGCCGCCGAGCTCGAGATCGACCCCGAGCTCTACTTAGAGCAGGCATCGAGGACTCAGGTCATGCCCCGGGAGCGTTTCGAAGCGTCGGTGCAGACAATGCACGTTCTGGCCGGGATGATCGCCGAACAGGCTGCGGCCTACATTGACAACGTCGAGATCCTCGAGCAGTCGGTGACCGCCCGTGAGGACACGAGGCGGCTGATCGGCGAACTCGACGGCATCCTTGCGGCACTGAAAGAGATCGGCCTGCAGCCCGATCATCGCGCCACGCTGCATGCGATCGCAGACAATCTCTCATCGCTGATCCCGCACGATTCATGCGTCATCTACGGGCTCGACGGCGAAACCTTGCAGCCACTCGTCGTCCGCGACCCCCAGCCCGAGCCACTATGGAACCACGGCCCCGCGCTCGGCGAGGGGATAGTTGGAAATGTCGCTGCCACCAGAACCGCGCGACGCAGCGACGAGATCAGCTGCGAGCCCGACTTTGTCGCAGTCGACGGACTGGATTCTGAGCCCGAGTCGATGCTCGTTGCCCCGATTGTCGACAAAGGCGAGCTTTTCGGGGTTGTCGCGCTCAGTCGTCTGGAGCAGAGAGTCTTCACCGACCACGAACTCTCGATCCTGACCGTCTTTGCCTCGCAGGCATCGGTGGCACTTCAGCGCTCCAAACTGCAGGCTGAGAGCACCCGCCGCCTAACCGAAGAACGCGCACTAGCCGATCTGCTGCGAGCGATGACCGGCCAGCTGACTCTCGCCGAGACGCTGACCGAGATTGCACGCGATGCGATCACGCTGCTGTCGCCAACCAGCGCGACGGTTTCAGTCACCGCACCGAGCTCGCTGGCCAGCGTCTCTGAAGGGATCAGCGCCAGCGAGGGGGCCAAGCTGTTGGAGCGGCTCGACGCCGAGGTAGTTGGTTGCTTGAACACCGGAGAGCCCGTTGAGGCGGCCGTTGATCAGCTCGACTGCTTGATCATCCCGCTGACATCCGGGCCGCAGCAGCTCGGGGTGATTCTGGTTGCGCGGATTCAAAGCGAGCGGGAGTGGGATCTTGGCCTAGTCGGCGCGCTAGCTAGCCAGGCTTCGCTGGGGATCGCAAACCGCCTGATGCATGACCGCGAACGTAGCGCGACGCAGCGTTACCGTTCGCTCGCCGAGCTGACCTCAGACCTAGTTGCATCGGACAGCAAAGAGGAGCTCGCCGAGATGCTCGTGCGGCGACTCCCCTCGGCGCTTAGTGCCGAGGACTGCTTCGTCGCCCTGCTCGAACCGGACGCCGAAGTGATCGGAGTCCTTCAGCGCGCAGGGCGCCAGGTGACGCGAACGGAGATCCCGCTGGTCGGGAGCTCACGCCTCGCAAGCGCCCGCCTGAGCAGCGAAACAGATGCAGCGCGTGCGGCCTTTGACTCATGGTCCGAAAGCGTCTGGCAGCGGATCGACGGTCAACTTAGTCTGCGCAGGTGGCGGTCGGAGCCTCTTCTCACGACCTCCGGAATAGTCGGAGGGACGTTCGTCGCTTGGCCCGACGGGGCAGCAACGGTGGCCGAGGAGGATCTTCACACGCTCAGCGCCGTGACCGGCAGCGCGAGTGCGCGCCTCACGGCAATCGAGAATCAGGCGGATACCGACGACGAGCTGCGCCACCGAATCGATGAGCTGCAAGCACTCACCCAGCTTGCACAAAGATTGACTGGGCTCGATGACCGAACCGCGATCATCGACGAACTGCTGAGAACATTTCAGGAGCTCGGACGCCTTCGCGCGGTCGCCTACTGCACGACGGGACGCTCAGGCGCGCCGAGCGTTGTGCGCGAGGTCGCCCTCGACAGCGGCGATGCAGCGACCGTCCTGGCTCACCTCAAGCTGCTGGAAGATCTTGCGTCGCCGTCCCTGTCGAGCCTTGGGGCCGACGGACAGCTGACGATCCTTCCGCTTCCAAACCAATCCGGTGCGGTGCTGGTCGGCATCGGCGCCGACAACCGCGACCCGGATCACGACCCGGTGCTCGGGGCGCTGGCACGCTACGGGTCGGTGGCTCTGGAACGAGTCCGTCTGCAGGAGCGACAGAGGCGCGCGATTTCGAGACTTGAGCGCGAGAACCGTGACGCGAGCGCCGATTTTGGCCGCCTAGAACGAATCCTCGAGCTCAACCGCGAGCTGACACGGGCGCTGCTCAACGCATCCGGCCCGGCTGCCGTAGCGGCAACGATCGCGAGCGTTCTCGAGGCCAACGTCGCAATCGTCGATGCCGACGGCACGCCGCTGGCCACCAGCCGTGACGAGTTGACGATCCGATGGTCGCCGCCTAGCGATCCGTTCCTCTCCGACACGGTGATCGCAGAGCGAGCATCAGGCGCTGTAATCGCAGCCCCTGTTGCTGTCGACGACGACATCGCCGCATGGGTGGTCGCCGAGTTTGAACGACCGGTAACTGCGATAGAGCAGGCCGCCGTTGAGCACGCAGCAGTGCTAACGGCACTCGATCGACTGCGTGAGCGAACCGTCCAAGATGTCGCCACGCGGCTCCGTCACGGGTTCGTGGACGAACTGTTCAGCGGCAACTTCATCGACGAGCTCGCGATCAAGCGAGGGCTTGCTCTAGGCCTTGACCTTCGGCGCGCCGCACGCGTGTACCTGATCGAAATCGCTGGCGCCGACCAGCTCCTAAGCCAGCAACGGGCGATCGCGGATCTGGTCACCGAAGTGGCGCGAGCGCACAGCGAACACATTGTCGCTCAGATCGACGAGACAATTGTCGCGATCGTCGCCGAAGAGAGCCTCGACCCCGAAGCACCGCAATCCAGCAGCGATCCGATCGAAATGCGCCTCCAGGAGGCGATCAGGTCGCGCGGGCCACAGGCCAAGGTAAACATTGCGGCCGGCACGGTCTGCGAGCAGCCCTCGGACTACCGCTCCTCGCACAGCGCTGCCCGCCGCGGACTCGATTTCCTCAAGCTGGTCGGCGGCGAAGATGAGGTTCTTTCGTTCCGACGCCCCGGCGTTGAGCAACTGCTGATCAGCTCTGGGGAGCCCGAAGCTCTGCTGGCATTCGTCGCACGTTACATCGAACCGCTCGACCGCTACGACGCAGACCACTCGACCGAACTACGCCGCACGCTCGAGATTCTGTACGCCAACCAAGGACGTCTCGAGCCGTCAGCTCGCCAACTTCATGTCCATGTTTCAACGATGCGCTACCGACTCGAACGGATTGAGAAGCTGGTCGGCGTTGACCCGCGGGCAGGCGAATCGCGGCTGGACCTTGAGGTTGCTCTTCGCGCCGCGCGCGTACTACCGGTGCTCCGAGACCGTCGCTGATCTGCGACGGTCAAACGTCTTCGTAAATCCCACTGCCTTCGTCCCCCGACCGTGCTTCGGGCCAGACGGCATTGGAGCGCTCGGAATCCATGTTGTAATCGCTGTGATGGGCACTGAATACCGTCCGCCCAAGGTTGGCGGCGGCTACCAGCGGTTCGGCCGGATCGAAGCGAACCTCTCCACGGGTGTTACCGATCCCGGTGACGACGCCGACAAACTGGTGCTGGAGATAACGCGACAGCTCCTGAGTCTGGTTGACCACCGCTAGGCAGGCAGCTTGATTGCTCTCCTCAGCCGAGATCAGCAGCGCCGAGCGCTTGCCGCGGGTCTTCTCTGCAACCTCCTCGAAGCGGGGGTAGCTCGCCGACGCGTAGCAGACCAGGCGATCGAAAAAGTTCTTCAGACTGGCCGCGATTCCGTAGTAGTACAGCGGCGTCGCATAGATCCAAGCATCGGCCGGTAGAAGGGTCTCGAGCATCAGCTCCTCGTAGCCATCCTCGATCGAGCATCTGCCGTCCGGACCGCGGCAGCTCCGACAATCGCGCAGCAGCCCGCTGGTGACCTCGTTCAGGTCAACCAGCTCGGCGCTGCCGCCCGCTGCGCGAGCCCCCTCAGCAAATGCTTCGGCGAGCATTCGCGAGTTGCCGTCACGACGGGGACTCGCGCAGAGGACAACCGATTTCATTTAGACGCGCCCGGTTCCCTGCGGGTTGGCGCGCACGCCTAATGCATCCATCGCTAGGCGGCAGGCTACCCGAGCCGCCTTGTTTGATTGGTCGTGCACAGGCGAGCATTCAGTGATCACGTAGGCGTCGACACCCTGCTTGACAAAGGCACGGATCATCTTGATCAGCTCGCGCGGCGTCAGGCCGCCGCATTCGGGCGTCGTCACACCCGAAGTGAAGCCTTGATCCAGCACGTCGAGGTCGGTGTGCAAGACAACCCCGTCGGTGCCATTCCATGCGATCTCGAGGATCCGTTCAACGGTCTTTTCGATCCCCCACTCGTCGATGTCCCAGATCGTAATCATCTGGATGCCGCTGCGGTCGACGTACTCACGCTCCGCACGAGGGTTTAGTGGACCGTTGATCCCGACCAGCGCAACGTTGCGGGGGTCAACATTTGGCAGCTCGGCCGCCCGGCTGACCGGGCAGGCGTGGTTGAGGGTTTCGCCTGCAACGTCGACCGCTGTGTCCATGTGCGAATCGAGATGAACGTAGCCCATCTGGCCGTCGATCAATTTTGAAATCGCGGAGGTCACGGGAATCGGGCACGAATCGTCGCCACCGAAGATGATCGGGAACGCACCAGCCTCATAGATCTCAGTGATGCAGCGTTCAGCGCGCTCGAAGGTCCTAGCAGCGTTGCCGGGAACGATTGAGACGTCGCCACAATCAGCCAAGCCAAGCTGATCGAAAAGATCAACTTGAAACTCGCCGTGGTAGGGCGTGTATGCCTCGGAGGTGTCACGGATCGCACGAGGCCCGTAGCTGGTGCCTGGCCGACAGGTGTTGGTTCCCTCCCACGGCATCCCCAGCACCCCGGCCTTGACCCCAGCGGCTTCCAGCTCCTCACGGATCGGCGGAACTACCTGCGCGCCCATGAACGAGCGGATCCCGGCCAGCAGCGTGTTAGGGAAATCGTTCTCGCCTTCGCGGCGCCCGAACGTGCGGTAGTGGTCGTGCTCGATCTCACCCATTGCTCTCTCCTTGGTTGTTATTGGTTGCCCTCATTGGCAATAACGCTGTTCAAATGCGACCGTCGCCTGCTCGAAGCAGGCTCGCGGGGCGCGCAGAATCCCGGCGCCGATCTGCCCGCCGCCGCGGCCGGCGAGGCCGGCGTCGATCGCTGGCAGGATCCCTGTCTCGATCACCTTGAAAATGTCGATCCCGACCGGCGTACCGCGGTAGCCGAACGATGGAATCAGGAAGTCGCTGTGCTCTGCAACGGTGATCTCGTACATCGACTCGTTGGTCTTTGCCATAGCCTGCGGCGAGCCACCTTGGTATGCCTGCAGCGCTGGGGCGGCGGCCTGCGCGAAGCCCCCGAGCCCGATCGTCTCCATGATCATGCTCTCGCCGCCCATCCACTCAATGTCGTCCTCGCTGTATGACTCGAAGAGCTGCGCCTCGACCTCGGGTAACGGGCCACGGAACCAAGTGTCACCGAGGCCGCTCACGCGAACCGCAAATTCGCAGCAGCTGAGCGTCATCGCACTGACGACGCTGGAGTTCTCGATGTCCCGCGCCGCGTCGGCAGTGGCCTTGCCGGCCGCCATCCCGACGCGCAGGAAGAAGTAGTCGTTCTCAGCTAGGAAGGCGAGCGTCTCAAGCAGACGCGCGAGGTCCGCAGACGGCGCGGCGGCGGCGGCGACAAAATGCGGTGCCAGTTCCTTCGTCAACAGCATCGTGGCCGCAGTGTTGCGGCTGTGCAGCTCGTCGCCCATGTTTACCGCACGGCGCATCATCGTCTTCAGATCGATCCCTCCGGAGCGCCCCAGCGCTTCGCCAAGAACCGGGCCGATCACCTCCTCGAGATACTTCAGGCCATCATGAACCGCCTGGTCATAGACGCCGTAGTTGAGTCGCCGCGGCGACTTCCCTTCGTAGAGATTGCAGAAGGCTCGATTCCCGAACGCTTGGTTCTCAACCACTAGAACCGGCATCGAAGCCGTGTAGATCCCTGCAACAGAGCCGACGCAAGAGTGGTCATGGGTTGAAGCGATCGTTATCTCGCCCGAGTCGAGCTTCGCCTCGGCCTCAGCTTGATCGCTCGCCAGCCCCTCGTAGATGGCGCCGCCAATAATCGCCATCCGCTGACCGCCGCTGTAGCGATCCCATGCGAGCGGCGCGCCCGACGTAAGGATCATCTGCGCCGTCATTTCCGGCACGACGTCGATCGCCCGCTCTACCCCGACGAGCGTCGGGGTCGCCGAGCAGAGGCGCCTCGCCGCTTCGTTGTTGGCCGCTTCCCGCATCCCCTTACCAGAGCCTCAGGTACATGTCGCGTTCCCAGCCGCCGACGACGGTGTTGTAGGCAAGCCATTCTTCGCGCTTGCGCTTGACAAAGGTCGCGTGGAACTCGTCGCCTAGCACGTCGCGTGCGAGGTCGCTGGATTCAAAAGCATCGGCCGCCTCGCCAAGGTTGCGCGGCAAGCGACATACGCCCGCAGCAGCCAGCTCTTCGTCGGTCATCTGGTAGGTGTCGTCGTTAACCGGCCGCCCGGGATCGAGTTCGTTCTCGATCCCGTCGAGCCCAGCGGCGAGCATCATCGCCATCACTAGGTACTGGTTCGATGCACTATCGGCGGTTCGCAGCTCTACGCACGGTCGGTTGACCGGAAGGCGACACATCAGCGTGCGGTTGTTGTCGCCATAGGCTTGAAATACCGGCGCCCAGGAGATCTCGTTCATCAAGCCGACCGGCAAGAGGCGCTTGTAGGAGTTGACGGTCGAGCAGGCCAGCGCGGTGATCGCACCAGCGTGCTTCAAGAGCCCGGCGGTGAACTGGTATGCGGCGGGGAGATAGCTGACCGTTCCGTCGCCGTTATCGCTGGCGAAAATGTTCTCGCCGGACCGACTGTCAACGAGGCTCATGTTTACGTGCGCGCCGGAGCCGAACGAGCTGTCAAACGGCTTCGGCATGAAGGTCGCGAAGCCGCCTAGCTGCCTCGCTACGTGCTTGGCCATCAACTTGAAGATGACCATCCGGTCAGCCATCTCGAGCGCACCGCAGTGCGTGAAGGCAAACTCGTATTGGCCGTCGCCACCCTCATGGTCGAACGAATAGACATTCCAGCCGAGCTCGTTCATGTACTCGACCATCGGCAGCAGGAACTGATCTGCAGCGATCGTCGCCTCGATGTCGTAGCCGCGCGTCGGCGCGTTCAGAAGGTCGTCGGTGATCCAAGGCAGAACCTCACCATCGTCGCCCTCGCGCAGTATGTAAACCTCTGGCTCGATTCCAGCCTGTGCGCTGAACCCGGCGGCCGCGGCGCGTTCCAATTGGCGCTTGAGCACGTAGCGCGAATCGTGGCTATATGGCTGGCCATCGAAGCTCAGGTCGGTTGGCGCGATTGCAAAGCGCTTGTCCCACGGCAGAACTACTGCGGACTCGAGCTCGGGGATTCCGCAGCACTCGTCCTCGTTGGGGCCAAGGTCGCCCATCCCTTCCAGGGCGCCGACGGTGTAGCGCTCCGAGCCGGAAGCCATCTCGTCGATGAAGGCGAGCGGAACGCACTTCGACTTCGGCACGCCAAAGATGTCGACATAGGCGCCGAAAAGGAACTC
>CAMDBT010000007.1 GCA_945889475.1 Bifidobacterium breve | reverse complement strand
GCCGAATCCACCGTGATCCCCCGCGGCGCGGCGCCGGTTGGCGCAAGACTTGTTGATGTGCCGGCGGGCGTGATCTTCGACACATCGCTCGAGGCGAAATTGGCGGTGTAAATGTTGCCGGCAGAATCAACCGTAATCCCGCGCGGGGTGATGCCGACGATCGCCCAGCTCGCGGTTGATATTCCGGCGGGCGTGATCTTCGACACATTGTCGCTGCCGTAGTTGGCGGTGTAAATGTTGCCAGCCGAATCAACCGTAACTCCGACCGGGTTGGTGCCGGTGGAGCCAAGGATCGTTGATACGCCAGCGAGCGTGATCTTTGACACATTGTTTGAGGCCCAGTTGGCGGTGTAAATGTTGCCGGCCGAATCAACCGTAATCGCGCGCGGGTTGGTCCCGACTGTCGCCCAGCTGGCGGTTGACACGCCGGCGGGCGTGATCTTCGACACATTGTTCGAGCCGCTGTTGGCGGTGTAAATGTTGCCGCTGGAGTCAGCCGCAAGCGCGTACGGGTCGGTGCCGACCGGCGCCCAGTTGGCGGTTGACACGCCGGCGGGCGTGATCTTCGAGACATTGTTCGAGCCGCGGTTGGCGGTGTAGATGTTGCCTGCCGAATCAACCGCAATCCCGAGCGGTTGGATCCCGGTTGGTCCAAGGATCGTTGATACGCCGGCGGGCGTGATCTTCGACACATTGTCCGAGCCGTAGTTGGCGGTGTAAATGTTGCCGACCGAATCAACCGCAATCGCCTGCGGGTTGTTGCCGGTTGAGCCAAGAATCGATGATGACGCCGCCGCCGGGCCCGCTAACGCAAGGGCGCAGATCGCCGCGGTGCTGATCGCCGCTGCGACAGTCAACCTGCCACGCCACCATCCCCTGCTTAACGATCTGATCATCTCGTAAATCCCTCCCCGGGCTTCCAGCGCTGGTCGGTTAGAACCACACGCTCGACTAGCCAAAGTCTCGACCCGGCAAAGCCTACCAGCGAGTTGATCACCTCGCGCCGGTTGGCTGACGGTCGCCACAGACAATCAGCCGCTAGCGCGATCCGGCTACTTGAACTTATAGCGCTTGCTGTTCGCGGTGCCTTTGACTGAGGTTTTGGTTGGTGTAACGGAAGCAGTCCAGGTGCCTTTGCTGAGCTTGATCGTGCATGAGCGTCGTGCGAGACGGCGCGTGCCTTGCTTGATCGTCACGTTTTTGCAGGCACCGCTCTTGGTCTTGGCGCCGCTCTTTGCGGTCAGCGTGTAGGTAACACCAGTGACCGGTGTGATTAGCGCGGTAACGCTCTTGGACTTCTTCGATGACGACCAAGCAACAGACGGCTTGGCAGGCTTCGTCGCTGGCGTGGGCGCCTTCGGCGTGACTGTTACCGCCGCTGATGCTGCGCCAACCCCTGCGCTGTTGACGGCGCGCAGTTTGATTGTGTACGCGATGCCGTTGGAGAGGCCGCTGATCACGATCGGTGAGCTGGGCGAGGCCGGGCTGCGCGCACTCCACGAGCCGCCATTGTTGAGTGAGTACTGAAGGTTCGTGACCGCTGCGCCATTACTTGCGCCGGGCGTGAAGGCGATGCTCGCGCTGCCATTACCGGCCGTCGCGCTAAGCGCCGTTGGCGCGCCAGGCACCGCGGTGGGGGTGATGCTGTTTGACGGCGCTGATGCGACGGTCTGCCAGCTAGCTAGCTTAGCCCTCGCAGTGAAGGTGTAGGCGGTGCCTGCCGTTAGGCCATCGACAACGCAGGACGAGTTGGGGTACCTAGCTGTGCACTGCTTGGCGGAATTCTGGACTGCCGTGATCGTGTAGGAGGACGGGTTGCCGTATCTGGCTGAAGCAGCGCTGGCAGCAATCGTCACGGTTGCCTTGCCGCTCCCCGCACTTCCCGCCACCGCCGACGGTGCTGCCGGCCGGGCAGGCGGCGCCGGGTATGACGATGGTGTGACCTTTGACACGTTGTTCGGGCTGAGGTTGGCGGTGTAAACGTTGCCAGCCGAGTCAACCGCTAATCCGCTCGGGCCGGTGCCGACCGATGCCCAGTTGATCGTTGATGTGCCGCCAGGCGTGATCCTCGACACAGTGTGTGCGCCGTTGTTGGCGCTGTAAACATTGCCGGCCGCATCAACCGAGACCTCCACTGGGCCGCTGCCGGTCGTTCCAAAAGTCGTTGATGTGCCCGCGGGCGTGATCTTCGACAGATTGTCCGAACCGCTGTTGGCGGTGTAAATGTTGTCGGCCGAATCAACCGCAATCCCTGACGGGGCGTTGCCAGCCGCCGCCCAGTTGATGGTTGAAGCGCCTGCGGGCGTGATCCTCGACACGTTATTAGAGCCTTGGTTGGCTGTGTAAACGTTGCCAGCCGAGTCAATCGCAATCCCGGCCGGTTCGGTGCCGACCGCCGCCCAGTCGGTGGTTGATACGCCTGCGGGCGTGATCTTCGACACATTGTTCGAGGCGTAGTTAGCGGTGTAAATGTTGCCTGCCGAATCAACCGCGATCGCGTACGGGAAGTCGCCAGTTGTCGCAAGAATCGACGCTGTGCCGTCAGGCGTGATCTTTGACACATTGCTCGAAGCCTTGTTGGCGGTGTAAATGTTGCCCGCAGAATCAGCAGCAATCGACCCTGGGCTGGCGCCGATCGCTGCGAGAATTGCTGAGGAGCCTGCGGCCGTAATCTTCGACACGTCGTTCGAGAAGCCGTTGGCTGTGAATAAGTTGCCGACCGAATCAATCGTAATCGCTCGCGGGCCGTCTCCCGTTGCTGCGAAGACGGTTGATGCGCCGTCTGGGGTGATCTTCGACACATTGCTGCTGGCGAAGTTGGTGGTGTAAATGTTGCCTGCCGAATCAATCGTAAGCGCATACGGGTCGGTGCCAGCTGCCCCAAGGATCGCTGACGCGCCGTCGGGTGTAATCTTCGATACGTCGTCCGAGCCGTTGTTGGCGGTGTAGATGTTGCCGGCCGAATCAACCGTAATCCCGCCCGGGTGGTTGCCGGTTGCGCCAAGGATCGTTGGTACGCCTGCGGGCGTGATCTTCGACACATCGTTCGAGCCTTCATTGGCGGTGTAAATGTTGCCGGCCGAATCAACCGTAATCGCGGACGGGAGGTTGCCGGTTGCGCCAAGGATCGTTGATGTGCCAGCGGGTGTAATTTTCGACACGTCGTCCGAGCCGTAATTGGCGGTGTAAATGTTGCCGGCCGAATCAACCGTAATCCCGCCCGGGTTGTTGCCTGTTGTTCCAAGAATCGTTGATACGCCTGCGGGCGTGATCTTCGACACGTTGTCTGGGCCGTTGTTGGCGGTGTAGATGTTGCCGGCCCAATCAACCGTAATCCCGTACGGGCTATCGCCGGTTGCTCCGAGGATCGAGGATATGCCCTCTGGCGTGATCTTCGACACATTGTCCGAGCTGAGGTTGGCGGTGTAAATGTTGCCGGCCGCATCAACCGTGATCCCGATCGGGTAGCTGCCGGTTGATCCAAGGATCGATGATGCGCCGCTCGGCGTGATCTTCGACACACTGTCCGAGCCGCGGTTGGCGGTGTAAATGTTGCCGGCCGCATCAACCGTGATCCCGGTCGGGAAGGTGCCGACTGTCGCCCAGTTGGGGGTTGACGCGGCCCGCGCGGATCCTGCGGAGCCAACCGCGCCGATTGCCACAGCAACGGCCAAGGCGCTCAACGCTTTGGTCCGCCAGTCCCCGCTAATCAAACCCGCCATCTCGTACCTCGTCGTCCGCGTCCCATTGGCTCGACGCGCCGCCTCGTAAGAATCTCAGCGCAAGCCACTCTACCGGCCCGCTTCTACGCCCGCGCCAGTTGGCTGTTCGCCGCCGCCGCGACCGTTCGGGCTGACATGGAACGGGAGCTCAGCTCAGCTCCGACGATCATGTTCCCCGCGCAGCTCCGGGGGTGGGACTCGAACCCACAACCTAACGATTAACAGTCGTTCGCTCTGCCATTGAGCTACCCCGGATCTCGCTGGCCACTTCGGCGACGCAGCGCGATGCATGGTACGACACCGCCGATGAGGCTCGCGCACTCGGGTCAAGTCGCGGCCAGCCGTTCGAGCAGTTCCGTCGCCCGCCTGCCTGCGTCATGCTCTTCGTACCAAGCTTCAAAGCGACGCGCTTTGGCACGCAGTGACGGCTCGCGGAGCGCTTTCTCGGTCGCCAGGCGGATAGCCCGCGGCGACGCCAAGCGTGGGGCGACGCGTAGCCCGGCGCCAGCCCAAGTTACTCGCGCGGCGTTTTCCGCTTGGTCGCCGCCGGCGGGAATCACGACCGGAACCGCGCCGCTTGCCAGTATGCGTGCAAGCGTCCCGTGACCACCGTGGTTGATCACCACGTCGCAGTGGCTCATCGTCTGCGCATAACTGATCCATTCGACGAGCGTGACGTTGGCTGGAAGCTCGATCGGTTGGCTCAGCGGGCGACGGTTCCAGGTCGCAAGCACACGAACACCCTCGAGCGCCCCAATCCCGCGGATGCTTGCTCGCAGGAGCTTGTGTTCAGGGTCCTGGGCCGTTGACGGAGCGACGAGCACGAGTGGGCCGCCACCAGGCGGCAGCGCGACCGGCTTAGTCGGCGGCTCCCAGATCAGCGGCCCGATGATCTCGGTCGCCGGCTCAGCGGTCCGCGGGTATTCGAGCGCTGGGAAGCTAGCGACGAGCGTCAGATCGCGCGAGAGACCGCCGTGGAGATGCTCGACGGCCGGGAGGCCGAGGCGGCGGCGGGTTTCGTTTAGCTCTGCCCGTCCGCGCTCCAAGCCTCGATTAGTGGCCGGGCGCAGTGCGCCCCAAAAGCCGCGGCCGATCGCGCTTCGCGCCAGCAGCGCGCCAACCGAATAGGGAGGGGCTCCGGGCGCGGTTCGCGGGTCAACGTGGGGGATCAGCGTCGCCACCTTCACCCCAGCTCGCTCAGCCGCCAGAGCAGGCGCCAGCGTGAGGATGTCGTGGACGACGATCTGCGGATCGCACAGCTCCAGCAGCGGCTGCGTCTCCTCGGTCGCCCGCAGAACAGCTTGATAGGGCTTCAGCGACGCCTCACGGGTCGGAAAGACTGGGTACTCTGGCGCCGCTGCAAAGGCGAGCCCTTCGGCGCGGACGACCGCTTCCCACTGCGCCGCGGTCTGGAGCGTTACCTCGTGGCCGCCCGCACGCAGCGCCCGCCCGAGCGCGATCATCGGGAAGGCGTGGCCCGGGTCGCCGAAGGCGCCGAGCAGCAGTCGCATCTACGATCAGTCTGCCGCCAGCTCGGCGATAAGCCGCAGCTGCGTGATCCGCTCTTCGCGCGTGAAGGCAACCGGGCTAACGCCGAGCGTGCCGACGCCAGCTTCGCGGTAGGCAGAAATTCTCTCGCGGACGTGATCGGCTGGGCCGCAGATTGAAACTAGGTCGATCAGCTCGTCCGGCAGCGCCGCCATCGCCTCGTCCTTCTTGCCTTCGAGGTAGAGATCCTGAACCTCTTGGGCAACATCATCAAAGCCGTAGCGGCGCACTAGTTGGTTGTAGAAGTTCTGGTCGCGGGATCCCATCCCACCGACGTAGAGGCCGATGAAGGGGCGCATTAGGTTCCGCGCATCTTCCATGTTGTCGCTGACATAGACCTGCACCGTCGGCGCGATATCTATGTCGGCGAGCGTCTTACCGCCGCCAGCGCGCTCGACACCGATAGCAAGCTCGTCGCGCATAACTGAGACGTGCTCAGGCGAGAAGAGCGTCGGGATCACGCCGTCGGCGATCTCCCCGGCCAGCTGGGTGTTCTTCGGGCCGATCGCGGCGATGTAGATCGGGATCTGCTCTTGCACGGTCCCAATCGTGAGTTTCAGCGCCTTACCGGGACCGTCGGGGAGCGGCAGCTCGAGCGTCTCGCCGCTGTACTCGAGCCGCTCGCGCGCCAGCGCGATTCGCAGCACGGCAACGTAGTCGCGCGTTCGCGCGAGCTGCTTGGCGAAGCGGACGCCGTGCCAACCCTCACTGACCTGCGGACCGGACGAGCCGATACCAAGAATCATTCGGCCGCCCGACAACTGATCGATCGTTGCTGCGGTCATCGCGGTCATCGCCGCCGAGCGGCCCGGCATCTGGAAGATCCCCGAGCCAAGGCGAATTGTTGAAGTTTGCCCTGCGAGCCAGCCGAGCACGGTTGCCGTGTCTGATCCGTAAGCCTCCGCGGCCCAGACCGAGTCGTAGCCGAGCCGTTCGGCCTCTTGGACAATTTCGAGCTGATCCTCGCTGGTTAGGCCGAGGCCCCAGTAGCCGATGTGTAGTCCGAGCTTCATCTCGCCCTCCTCCTAGTTGATACCGGGGATCGAGATGCCGCCCGGCTGCTCAAAACGAATTTCAGGGACCATGCAGGCCGGGCTCACCTCAAGCAGAAAGCGGACCGCGGCAGCGATGTCCTCGGGCCGCATCATCGTCTCCTTCGGCACGTACTCGGCGAACGGATCGGTCATCGGCGTGTCAACGAATCCCGGGCAGAGCGCGGTGTTGCGAATTCCCGCCGGTCCAAGCTCCTTGTTCATCGCCTGAGTGAACCCAACGACCCCTGCCTTGGTGGCTGAGTAGATGCCAAGCAGCCCCTCGCCGCGGATCCCTGAGATTGAAGCCGTGTTGACGACCAGCGTGCCTTTGTGTTCCTCGGCCGACGCGCGCAGCATCGGCATCGCTTCGCGATAGAAGAGGAAGATCGCGCGCAAGTTGAGGTTCAGCTGAAGGTCGATCTTCTTCGTCGTGAAGCTGTCGGCTAGCTCGCCGAAGCCAACACCGGCGTTGTTGACCAGCACGTCAAGCCGCCCAAAGCGCTCCTCGTGGCTGTTCACGACACCGATGATCGTCTCTTCGTCGCCGAGGTCGCCGGCAATCGAGAGAACGTCAAAACCTTGGTCGGTGAGGGTCTTCGCGGCGGCCTCAAGCTTTTCGGGTCGGCGCGCAGCGATCGTCAGGCCATAACCTCGTTCACCGAGCATCTGCGCTATCGCGAGCCCGATACCGCTTGACGCTCCTGTAACAATCGCCGCTCGTTCTGCCATTTGTTTCCCTTCCGTCGTTGGTGCGGTTGCGCTAGCCGCTATTCGATCACATCGGCCGATCTCGGCGGCGACCGGCTCCTCTAAATCCCCTGCCATCGTAGAATCGCCTCAATGGTTCGTGCCGCTCCAACAATGGCAGCTCTTCTTGCCGCCGTATCTGTCGCCGCTTGTGGTGAGAGCTCGTCGTCGCAGGGGCAAGGGGGGACGGTTCAGGGCATCGCCGCGTCGCAGAGCGCCGCCGCCAACTTCCCGCAGGCAGCTTCTACATCGCTCGGGAAGCTCAAACAGCAGAATCAAGAATCGGTGATTCTCGCGCCGAGCGTTTCAGTCTTCGAACCAGGCACCAACCGCTACGGGTTCGCGCTCTTCGACCCGGCCCAGAAGCAGATCGTCGGCGCGCCGGTGGCTCTCTACACCGCCAGTCGCAACGGCACCAATCTGCGCGGTCCGTTCATTGCCCACAGCGAATCGCTTGAGGTAGCGCCTCAGTACGCCAGCAACACCAGCTCGGAGGACAGTGCGGCCGCAAAGAGCGTTTACGTTGCCAACGTAAACTTCGCCAAGGCCGGGAAGTACCAGGTCGTCGCGCTCGCCAAACTCGATGGCCGCACCGTGCTGAGCTCGGCATTCGAGGCGCAGGTCGGCCAACCGGGCGGTCCGCCGAAGGTCGGGGAGGCGGGGCCGAAGGTTCACACGCCGACGATCGATTCCGTTGCCGGCGACGTCGCGCGGATCTCAACCCGCTCGCCTGCCGCGACCGGACTGCTGACCACCGACCTATTCGACGTCTACGGCAAAGCGCCGGTCGCGCTGCTCTTTGCCACCCCGGCGCTCTGCCAGAGCCGTGTCTGCGGCCCCGTTGTCGATGTCCTCGAACAGGCGCGCGCCACAGACAAGAACGGCAAGGCTGCCTACATCACTAACGAGATCTACCAAGAGAACCGCGTTGACCGCGGACTGCGCTCGCAGCCTGCGGCCTACGGCCTACCGACCGAGCCTTGGCTCTTCGTGCTCAACGACCGCGGCACGGTCGTTGAGCGGATTGAAGGGGCCTTCTCGCTTGGCGAACTGCGCCGGGCGATCGCCAAGGCAGGGGGCTAGTCGCTGCCGCTTAGCTCAGGTGCATGCCCGAGATCGCGCGGCTGATGACCAGACGCTGAATCTCCGAGGTGCCCTCGAAGATCGTGTAGATCTTCGCGTCGCGGTGCCAGCGCTCAACGGGGTACTCGCGGGCGTAACCATTGCCGCCGAGGATCTGGATTGCCCGCTCGGTCGTCCAGACGGCGACCTCGCCGGCCTTCAGCTTGCTCATCGATCCTTCTGCGTTGTTGAAGTCCTGGCCGGTGCGGCCCATCCAAGAAGCGCGCCAAACCAGCAGCCGCGCGCAATCAATCTCCATCTTCATGTCGGCGAGCATGAAAGCGATCGACTGGTTCTCAATGATCTTGCGGCCAAACTGTTCCCGCTCCTTTGAGTACTCGAGCGCGTACTCGTACGCGGCGCGTGCGATCCCGACGGCCTGTGCGCCGACGGTTGGGCGGCTGGCCTCGAAAGTCGCCATCGCCGCCTGCGACTTGTTCTTCGTGCCCTCGCGTGCGCGGGCGAGACGCTCGTCGAGCTTCTCCTTGCCACCAAGCACGTATTCCGCTGGAATACGAACGTCATCGAGCAGAACCTCTGCCGTGTGCGAAGCGCGAATGCCGTGTTTCTTGACCTTCACGCCTTGGCTGATGCCCTTCGTCTCGATCGGGACTAGGAACGCCGCCTGCCCGCGCGAGCGCAGCTCAGGGTCGACAGAGGCGACGATGACGTGGACGTCGGCGATCCCTCCGTTGGTCGCCCAAGCCTTCTGGCCGTTGAGAACCCACTCGTTTGTTTTTTCGTCGAACTTGGCGCGCGTGCGCAGCGCCGAGACGTCGGAGCCGGCGTCCGGCTCGGAGACGCAGAAAGAGGCGACCTTCGGATCGTCAACGGTGCCGAAGCAGCGCGGGATCCATTCGCCGATCTGCTCGTTTGTGCCTTGGCCGAAGATCGAAGCGACGGCAAGTGTGGTGCCGAAGATTGCCATGCCGATGCCGGCATCGCCCCAGAACAGCTCCTCATTGACGATCGGCAGCAGCAGACCGGTCGGGTCGCTGAAAAACTGCGCGGTTCCCTCAAAGCCGTAGAGGCCGATCTTCGCTGCCTCTTGAATGATCGGCCATGGGGTCTCTTCGCGCTCATCCCACTCTTCACCGGCGGGGCGGATCACATCGGCGGCGAAACCGTGGGCCCAGTCGCGGATCTCCTTCTGCTCGTCGGAGAGCGCGAGGTTGAACGGGGCGGTGGCGTCAGAAATTACTTCGGAATCGGGGAGCTGCTCGGTCGTTGTCATCGTGCAATTGTAACTGACCGCTTGGTCAGTAGCTGGTGACGTCGTGAAACTGGCCTAATCGTCGGGCCGGTCGGCCCAGTGATACTCGGTGTGTTCGGCCATCTCGCTAATCGCAAAGGTCGCAAAGCTGAGCAGCTGTGCGCGATCTAGCTCGACAAGGACATCCCAGACCGCCCCGGTGCCTTGACGGTCGCTGAGGCCGCAGAGTGCATCGAGCGCTGTAGCGCCACGGCTCAGCGAACGGCTCCGCTCAATCTCGGTGGTATCGCTGCGAAGCTCTTCAATCGAGGCGCTTCGGATCAAGGCCTCAATCGCACCGCCGTCCATCTCGATTCGCTGCGGCTGCTTGCTTTTGGCCGCTTTTCGTGGGCGCTTTTCCGTTTCGGTCACTTTTCAATCCTAGCTATTGCGCGGATTGGGGAGGAAGAAGGGTCGCTGACGTCGAAACAGAGCAGGCCTATGAAGACAACCGGAAGTACTTCCACGACAAAACGGCGCGAGGGCAACGGTCATCAGGCCCTTTCGACCTATATCGAAGCGCGCTTCGATGAGTTCTCTCGCTCGCAGAAGGACGTTGCGCAGTACATCGTCGATCACCTCGATGAGGTCGCCTTTCAGACCGCGGAAGAGCTCGCGCGGCGAGCGAATACTTCCAGTTCAACGGTTGTTCGTTTCTCACAGGCGCTCGGGTTCGAGGGCTTCCCTGAGCTCCAGGTCGCTGCCCGCGAGGAGTATCGCCGCCGTGTTGCGAGCGGTCAGGAAGGCGGAGGCTCGGGCTCCGAGCCGCTCTTCGCGCTCGACCAAAACGAGTTTGAGACGGCGCTGGTGGCAGACCATCTGAACGTTGAGGAGACCGCTCGCAAGGTATCTCGCCGTGATGTGGAGGCGGCGATTGAATCGGTCGCCACCGCTTCACGGGTGCTCGTCGTGGGAACCGACCAGATGGCGTTCTTTGCCTCCTACCTACGCCATCTGCTGATGCTGCTCGACATCGAGGCCGAGACCGTCGCCAGCCCGTCCCAAGAGGCGCTTGGTCGGCTCGGCCGGATCGATGAGGAGTCGCTTGTGATCGGGCTCGCAGCCGGACGCCCGCATCCGCTGGTGTTGCGCGGGATGAAGCTCGCTCGCCACCGCGGCGGCAGCACGCTGGCGATCACCGACGCCACCCTTTCGGAGGTCGCGAAGCTGGCTCAGGTGCAGCTCTACTACTCATCGAACTCGCCGGCTTACGTCCGTTCGCACGTCGCTCTTTTGAGCGTGATTCAGGCGTTGGCATACGGCGTTTACAGTCGTGACACCGAGCGCTACGCCGATCGCATCAAGGCCTTCCGCCTCAAATAGCGGCCGCAAATTCTCTGGCGCGCGGTCTTCGGCGGCGATTGGGCCGTAGACTGAACACGATGCGCGACGAAGCGACCTTCAAAGTTAAGGCCGGCTTGGCAGAGATGCTCAAGGGCGGCGTGATCATGGACGTGATCGACCAGGAGCAGGCCCGCATCGCCGAGGCGGCAGGCGCCTGCGCAGTAATGGCGTTGGAGCGCGTTCCGTCGGACATTCGCCGCGACGGCGGAGTGGCGCGGATGTCGGACCCAGAGATGATCCAGTCGATCCAAGAGGCGGTAACGATCCCGGTGATGGCGAAGGCCCGCATCGGTCATTTCGCCGAAGCTCAAGTGCTTGAAGAGCTTGAGGTCGATTACATCGATGAGTCCGAGGTTCTCACCCCCGCCGACGAGGCCAACCACATCGACAAGTGGCCTTTTAGGGTGCCGTTCGTCTGTGGCGCGACCAATCTTGGCGAGGCGCTGCGTCGGATCGGCGAAGGCGCGGCGATGATCCGCTCGAAGGGCGAGGCCGGAACCGGTGACATCGTTGAGGCTGTCCGCCACCTTCGCACGATCAACGGCGAGATCAAGCGTCTAGGTGGACTCGGCGAAGCCGAGATTGCGACCGCCGCGAAGGATCACGCAGCTCCGCTGGAGCTGGTGCGCGCCGTCGCTGCCAGCGGCCGGCTGCCGGTAGTGATGTTCTGCGCCGGCGGCATCGCAACGCCAGCCGACGCATCGTTGGTGATGCAGCTCGGCGCAGAAGGCGTCTTTGTCGGCTCCGGCATCTTCAAGAGCGCCGATCCCGTGGCGCGGGCCGCGGCGATCGTCGAAGCGACGACCCACTTTTCGGTCCCTGAACGAGTGCTGCGTGCCTCCGAGGGCCTCGGCGCGGCGATGGACTCGATCGAATCGCGCAAGCTCGAGGAGTCTGAGCTGCTGAGCAACCGCGGCTGGTGAGCGGCTTGCCGTCGCCGGGTGCGACCGGCGAGCAGACGACAGTCGGCGTGCTCGCGCTACAAGGTGACTTTGAGGCCCATGGGGCAGTCCTCGCGAGGCTCGGCGCGATCGTGCGCGAAGTCCGAGTGCCGGCCGATCTAGAAGGACTCGACGGCCTTGTGATCCCCGGCGGCGAATCGACGACGATCACGCTGGGGATTGAGCGCGAGCAACTCGGTGAGCCGCTAAAAGCGTTTCACGCCAGCGGTAAGCCAATCTTCGGTACCTGCGCTGGCCTGATCATGCTCGATAGCGAGCACTTAGGAATCATTGACCTCCGCGCCGAGCGCAACGCATTCGGACGCCAAGTCCGAAGCTTTGAGGCGCCAGTTGAGCTTGGACTACCGGGCGGGCCGGTGGCGGCCGTTTTCATCCGCGCCCCGTGGATCGCCGATCACGGCCCGGACGTTGAGATCTTGGCTGAGGTCGATGGCCACGGAGTCGCGGCTCGGGAAGGGCAGGTGCTAGTTGTTGCCTTCCACCCGGAGCTCAGCGGCGACGACCGTCTCCACGCGCTCTTCCTCCAGAGCGTGCGCGACGCGCGCCTCGCGGCCGCATAAACTCGCGCGATACCCGCCGTTCTGATCAATTGCCGCGCCGCCTCGCGCCCTGAACTCGGTGGCGTTGAACGCTGGGCGCGTGAGATCGCGGGGCGGCTCCCTGCACTGGGGACTCGCGAGTACCGGCCGGTCAGCCCGCCGCGCGCAATGACACATCGAGCCGGGCAGCTCTGGGAGCAATTTGCGCTGCCGATCGAAGCTCGTCGCAAGCGAACGCCGCTGCTGATCAATCCCGCGAACCTCGCACCACTGGCCTTCCCGCGCAACCTCGTCCACATCTTTGATGCGGCGGCGCTTCGCGAGCCAACTTGGTATTCGAGCCTTTACGCCAGCTACCAGCGTCGCCTGCTGCCGCAGATTGCTCGCCGCGCCGAGGCGGTTGTCACCGGCAGCGAGTTCTCGAAGAACGAACTGGTTGAGCTCCTCGGCGTCCGTCGAGAGAAGGTTCACGTGATCGCAGGCGGCGTTGATTCGCGCTTTTCGCCGCTCGCCGATGTCGGGCAGGCGCGTACTGCTCTCTCTCTCAGCGCGCCCTACGTGCTCTGCGTAGCAAGCCGCACGGCGCGCAAGAACCTCGGATCGTTGGAGCCGGCGGCGCGGCTGCTAGCGGCCGGTGGGATCGAGCTCGTCGTTGCTGGCGGCGATCGGCCGCAGTTCAGAGAGCAGGCTGCGGCCGGCAGCGTTCGCTTTCTTGGCTACGTAGATGAACGGTTTCTACCTGGGCTATACGCCGGTGCCATCGCCTTCGTGCTGCCATCGCTGCATGAAGGCTTCGGCTTGACCGCGCTGGAGGCGATGGCCAGCGGTCTGCCGACCGTCCTCTCTAGCGCTGGCGCGCTACCTGAGACCGGCGGCTCGGCCGCGCTTTACGCCGACCCGCAGGACCCGCTCGCGATTGCCGATCAGATCTGCGCCGCGATCGGCAACAAGGAGCTAGCTGCAGCCGGCGCAGCGCGCGCAGCGCAGTTCAGCTGGGAGCAGACTGCTCGCGCGCTAGATCAGCTCGTCGGCGAGCTGATCGCTTCGAAGTAGGCGATCCCGTCGTCATCGAAGCGCTCTGCAACGCGACCCTGATCGATTAGTACGTCAACGTGGCCTAGAGCCTCCGAGAGGGTCAGGTAAGCCTGTGTCACTGCCACGTTGCCCCAGAGCGCCTGCGCGAGCTGATAGCCGCTCCGTGGCTGCTCGGCGATCAAGCCAAATAGTTTGTCGGCTCTGCGTTCGTGCAGTCTGAAACGCTCGTCAATCAGCTCCACGTGATCTGTGAAGCCGGGCCCATGTCCGGGGAGGATCAGGTCAATCGGGCCCATCTGCCGCGTCTTAGCGAGCGAATCGAGATAGATCACCAGCGACTGCGGCCGCGCCAGCTGGGCCTCGTCTTCGGGTTGCTCCAGCGGCGGTTCCAACGGCCGGGCGATCAGCGGGTTGGACGAGACGCTGGCGATCAGATGGTCGGCGGCCAGCAACGTGCGGTTATCAGCGTCGTAGAAGATTGTGTCGGACGGCGAATGCCCCGGCCGGTGATGGACCGTCAACTTGCGGTCGCGGAATGACAGCTCGTCGCCCTCTGTCAGCGGCTGCGTGACCGTCGTCGCCGCGCCCCAGCCGCGGAACGAGCGCGACACGCTGCGCAGCGCAAGACAGGTCTCTTCAGGGATCCCGTGGCGCAGCATGACCGCCGCGGCGAAACGATCGTCGGCCTCCATCCAGTCGTCGTAGTGGGCCAAGCAAGGACCAAGCAAGCCGAGCGCGGCGACCGGCGCGCCCGATCGGCGGGCGAGGATCTCCGTTAGACCGAGGTGGTCCATGTGCTGGTGGCTGACGATGATCAGCTCCAGCTGCTCGATCTTCTTGCCGAGTTTCGCTAGCTCTGATTCGAGCGCGTCAAGCGCGAGCCCGGAGTTGGGGCCGGTGTCGATCAGTGTCAGCGGATCGTCGTCGAGCAGGTAAGTGTTGATCGGGCCGATGCCGAACGGCGTCGGCAGTGGGATGCAGTGGATTCCGCGCTCCCGAGCGGTGGCGGCCTCGGTCGAGGCAGGATCCCACAGCGCGCTCACGCGCGGATCAGCCCAAGCACCTCGTCACGGCGCGCCTGCATATCTTCGACCGAGACGAGAGATTCCAGGCAGAGGCGTAGCAGCGGCTCAGTGTTGGAGGCGCGGACGTTGAAGTGCCAGTCGCCGAAGTCGACGCTGACGCCGTCGAGCCGCCCGATCTTCGCCCCCTGCGCCTCGTATGTGGCGACTATCTCCTCGAGCTTCGCGGCAGCGTCGTCAACCTCGGAATTGATCTCGCCGGAGATGAAGTACTTCGCCTTCAGCTCTGCCAGCATCGCGCTCAGAGGCCTCTCGGCCTGGGAGAGGATTTCCAGCATCAAGAGCGCCGGGATTGTCCCCGAGTCGGCGCAGTAGAAGTCACGGAAGTAGTAGTGGCCGGAGACCTCGCCGCCGAAGATCGCGTCTTCTTCCCGCATCCGTGTTTTGAAGAATGCGTGGCCGACGCGATTTTCAAGCGCCGTTCCGCCGAGCCGCTCAACGGTGTCGGCAACGGCGCGCGAGGCGCGTACGTCATAAAGGATCGTCGACCCGGGTTGCTTCGCGAGCAGGCTCTCGGCCAGCAGTGTCGTCAGAAAGTCACCGTCAACGAACTCTCCCTTGTCATCGATGAAGAAGCAGCGGTCGGCGTCACCGTCCCAGGCGATTCCAAGGTCGGCACCAGTCTCGACGACCCGCTCCATGATGAAGGCACGGTTTTCCGGCAGCATCGGATTGGGTTCGTGGTCGGGGAAGTTGCCGTCGGGGATGAAGTAGTTCTTATCGAGGCTCAGGCCGAGATACTCGAGCAGCGGCCCGACCATCGGCCCGGCCATCCCGTTGCCGCCATCGACGACAACCTTTAGCGGCTTGATCGCGTCAGCGTCAACGAACTCCAGCGCGGCGGCGCGAAACGGGTTGTAGATTTTGATCGACTCGGAGGTGCCGCCACCTGGCGCAGGCCCGAGCCCGGTCTCCAACATGTCGCGGATGTCGGTTATGCCGCTCTCGCCCGAGAGCGCTATCGCCCCTTGCTTGACCAGCTTCGCGCCGGTGTAGGCCTTCGGGTTGTGCGAGGCGGTGCACATCAGGCCGCCGTCGAGCGCGCGACTGCCAACCAGCCAATAGAGCATCTCGCTGCCGACCTCGCCGATGTTGATCACATGCGCGCCCTCAGCGAGCATTCCTTGGAGGTAGCGCTCGGCCAGCTCAGGCGCTTCAAGTCGCATATCGCGGCCTAGCCCAATGCCTAGGTCGGCGGTGTCGCGTCCGCTCATCTGGCTGAGCACTCGCACGAAGGCTCGCCCGATCGCTTCGGCTAGGTCGCCGTCGATCTGCGTGCCGTAGAGGCCACGAATGTCGTAGGCCTTGAAGATCTCGCCTGGAACTTTCACTAATCGAGAGACTACCCGCGCCGGCAAGCGATCTGCCGACACCGCGGGCGCAGTCCTGCGAGCATCACGCGCCAATGAGTACCCAAGACCTTCAGTATGGATCGGCGGCCAAAGGCCGTCGCATCCTTGTGACCGGCGCAGACGGGCTGGTCGGTTCGTGGCTAACAGCCCGGCTCGTATCGATCGGCGCGGAGGTAACCGTTCTCCGTCGCCCGCGTCAAAAGCTGAGCGCGCTCGACCTCAATGCTTCGGAGGCCGAATTCGAGACGCTGCACGGCGACCTACTGGATCATGCTCTGCTGGAGATCGAGCTCGGCAAGCGCCGGATCGAGACCGTGGTCCACCTTGCCGCTCAGGCGACCGTCGGCCCCGCAAAACTCTCTCCTCGCGCGACCTTTGAATCGAATGTGCTGGGAACGTGGAACGTGCTTGAGGCCGCACGCTTGAATCAGGTTGCGGCCGTCGTGGTCGCGTCATCAGATACCGCCTACGGTCCGAGCACCGAGCTTCCTTACACCGAGGCGATGGCGCTTGAAGCGTCGCATCCGTACGACGCTTCAAAGGCTGCCGCTGACATCATCGCGCGCTCCTACTGGTCAACCTTCGGCCTTCCGGTCGCGGTCACACGGATGGCAAATCTCTACGGCGGCGGCGATCCCAATCGGTCGCGCTTAGTTCCGGAGACGGCTGCTGCGATCATCGCCGGCAGGGCGCCAGTGATCCGTTCCGACGGTTCTCCAGAGCGGGACTTCTTGTACGTCGCCGACGCGGTTGAGGCGTACTTAGCGATCCTTGACCTGCTCGACGACGGGATCGGCGCCGGCGAGGCCTTCAATGCTGGCAGCGGCGTACCGCTCCGAGCGATCGAGATCGTCGAAACAATGTGCCGCCTCGCCGACGTTGAGCCAACCGTTGACGTGCGCGGGACGGGCGTGCCCGAAGGCGAGCTAGGCCGCCACTGGATCGACTCCACGAAGCTGCGCAGCCTCAGCGGCTGGGAGCCGAAGGTCGGGCTTGAAGAAGGGCTCGCTTTGACTCTGGATTGGTACCGGAAGCATCCAGAAGTGCTCGTCGATTGAAGCGGCCATTACCATTGTGTGGGCAATGGCAGGCCATTCGAAATGGGCGGGGATCAAGCACAAGAAGGCGATCGTCGATGCCCGCCGCGGCAAGCTCTTCACCAAGCTCGGTCGCGCGATAACCGTCGCCGCCAAGGAGGGTGGGGGAGAGATCGACGGCAACCCGTCGCTAGCGCTCGCCGTGCAGAAGGCCAAGGACGCGTCAATGCCGAAGGACAACATCGATCGCGCGATCGATCGTGGCACCGGTGCTGGCGCCGACGCTGAGGCCTTCGAGGCCGTCGTTTATGAGGGCTACGGCCCGGGCGGCGTCGCACTGCTGATTGAGGCCTTGACAGAGAATCGCAATCGCACCGGCGCCGATGTGCGGCACACGTTGACGAAGTTCGGCGGCAGTCTTGGCGAACCCGGTTCGGTTGCCTATCTGTTCTCGCAGTGTGGGCTGATCGTCGTTGACGCCGAGGCCTATAGCGAGGAGCAGTTGATCGTCGCAATCGACGCAGGCGCCGAGGAAATCGAGCTTGACGAGGACGTTTTCGAGGTGATCACCGCCGCCTCATCGCTTGTCGCCGTCCGTTCTGCGCTCGACGACGCTGGCATCGAGTACCAAACGGCGGAGCTGGTCCAGAGGCCTGCCGTTCGGGTTGAGATCAACGAAGCTGAAGCTTCAACGCTGCTGAAGCTGATCGACGCGCTCGAGGATAACGACGACGTTGGTGACATTCACGCCAACTTCGAAATCGACTCCGAAGTGCTCGAACGGATACCCGGATAAGAGGCGCTGCAAGTGTTATTCGCAGCTGCGCAGAGAGTGTTGTCAGAATGGAACCGATGAGCGAGACGCCCCGACGCCGGATAAGCGCAGCTCAGCGCCGCGACGAGATCCTCGACGCCGCGGCAATCGTTATCGCGCGCTCCGGTTATGACGGCTGCTCGCTGGAGCAGATTGCGAACGAGGCCGGTGTCTCGAAGGCGCTGATCTACGAGCATTTCGATTCCAAGCGCGAGCTCCACGCTGAGCTACTCGGCCGCCACGCAAGTGAGATTTTCGCGCGCCTTGAAAGGTGCGCCGAGAGTGGTGCGACCGGCGAGGAACGGCTGCGGCTCGGAGTAGACGCGTTTCTTTCTTTCGTCGAGGAAGACCGTGATGCCTGGCGCGTGCTATTCCGTGATGCCGCCGACCCCGACATCGTTGAGGAGCTGGCCTCCGTGCAGTCCCAAGCGGTCGGCGTGATCGCGGCGCTGATGGCCTCCGATCCCGACCGCGTCGAGCACGACAGCGCCGATCAGAGCGACGGCGCGCTCTACCTAGAGCTTCACGCGCAGCTACTGGCCGGCGCCACTCAGGCCGTCGCGCATTGGTGGTACGACCACGACACGGTGCCGAGGGCGGCCGTGGTCGATCGCGTGATGGAGTTTTGCTGGCTGGGACTCGATCGCGTTGCCTCCGGTGAATCGCTCGGCAGCGCCCGCGCCTCCGCTGCGGAGCGTTAGCCGCCAGCCGCCCAACAGGGGAGGCATCCGGGTCAGGGCGCAGAATGACCAGAGATGATCGTCGTCGGAATCGACCCCGGGATCGCCAATACCGGCTTTGCTGTCGTGCGCCGGCGCGCAGGGCGTCTAGTGGCGCTCGACGGTGGCGTAATCTGCACCCGTTCGGAGCGCGCGCCGGAACATCGCTTGGCCGATCTTTTCGCGCAGGTCGAGGAGCTGCTCGACCGTCATAACCCCGACGCGCTAGCGCTGGAGGCGATCTATTTCGGCCAGAATGTGCGTTCCGCCTTCTCCGTCGGCCAAGCGCGAGGCGTCATTCTGATGGCGGCTGGACGCCGCTCGATTCGCTGTGAGGACTACACGCCCCAGCAGGTCAAAGCCGCAGTCTGCGGTAGCGGACGGGCGCCGAAGGAGCAGGTCACGCGGATGGTGCAGAGCCTGCTGGCGCTGCCCGAGCCGCCGACCCCGGAGCATGCGGCAGATGCGTTTGCGGTCGCGATCTGCCACGCCAACCATGCACCGCTTCGCAGCGCGACACTGCGCGCTCAGGTACCCGACGCGCGCGTCGCATGATCGCCTTTGTCGAAGGCGAGGTTGTCGGTCGCCGTGAGGATTACGTTGTCGTCCAAACAGCCGGCGGCGTCGGCTACCACCTCGCCGTGTCGGCCGAAACGCTGGCCCAAGTGCCGGCCGTAGGGCGGCCGGTTTCGCTCCACTGCCATCTCGTCGCGCGTGATGACGCAATCGCGCTCTACGGTTTTGCCAGCGAGGATGAACGCGGTCTCTTTCTGATGCTGCTTGGCGTTCAAGGTGTCGGTCCGAAGGTCGCCTTAGCGCTACTGAGTGGCGGCCCACCGCGGGAGCTAGCAAGCGCGCTTGCCAGCGGCGACGTCGCGCGCCTGCAGGCCGTTCCAGGAATCGGCAAACGGACCGCCGAACGAATCCTCGTTGAGTTGCGCGAGAAGGTGATTGCGCTCGGCGGCGACGAGACCGAGATCACGGTCACGCGCGGCGATGATCCGCGCCGAATCGCCCGCGACGGTCTCGTCGAGCTCGGCTTCACAGTTCAGGAGGCCGACGGCTTCGTTGCGAGGGCGGACGGAGAGAGCGCAGAGGATCTGCTCCAAAGCGCGTTGAAGGCGGCGCGCCAATGAGCGATGAGTTTCCAGAGCAGGCTCCGATCATGACGCCCGGAGCGCTGGCCGAGGAGGATGAGCTGGACCGTTCACTGCGGCCACAGACGCTCGACGATTTCATCGGTCAGCAGGCCGTATGTGATCAGCTGGCAGTCTCGTTGGAGGCTGCGGTGGCCCGCAACGAACCACTTGATCACGTCCTGCTCGCCGGCCCTCCAGGGCTTGGCAAGACATCGCTGGCGCAGATCATCGCTACAGAGCTAGGGGTCCCGTTCGTCCAGACCGCGGGCCCGGCGCTGGAGCGAAAAGGCGACATCGCTGCGCTGCTCACGGCGCTCGAGCCGGGCTCTGTGTTTTTCGTCGACGAGATCCACCGCCTCAGCCGCGCGCTGGAGGAGACCTTCTATCCAGCAATGGAGGATCGGCGGCTACCGATCACGATCGGCCAGGGAGCCGGCGCGCGGGTCGTGACCTTGGAGCTGCCCTCGTTTACTTTGATTGGAGCGACGACGCGGGCCGGACTGCTCTCGACGCCACTTCGTGATCGCTTCGGGATCCAGTACAGGCTGGAGAGCTACGGCGCCGAGGAGCTGGCCGCGATTGTCAGGCGATCGGCCACAATTCTTCGCGTTTCGCTCGATGACGCCGGCGCACTTGAGATCGCAGCCCGCAGTCGCGGTACGCCTCGCGTTGCCAACCGGCTGCTGCGACGCGTGCGCGACTGGGCCGAAGTTCGTGGCACAGGGACGGTCACCGCCGAGGCCGCTGGCAGCGCGCTCGAGCTGCTCGAAGTCGACGCCCTCGGCTGCGACCGGCTCGACCGCGAAATCCTCAGAGTTCTCTGTACGACCTACTCCGGTCGCCCGGTCGGCCTGTCAACGCTCTCGATTGCCGTTGGTGAGGAATCGGACACGATCGAGGAGGTCTACGAGCCTTATCTGGTGCAGTGCGGACTGATCGGTCGCACCGCCCGCGGGCGTACAGCGACGGCGCGCGCCTATCAGCACCTGGGGCTTGAACCGCCACGTGATTCAGCGCTCTTCTAGCGTCTAGCTGCGGCCGGGCGCGGCGCAATCCGGGCTCAGTACCCGTACCCTTGATCGCTCCGATGGCGCATCATTTCATCTGCCCGCAGTGTGGCAACCGATCACTCTCCGTCGATGCGGGCAACGGATTTCGCGGTTCGCCGAAAGGCTGCCGCGAGTGCGGCTTCGGCTTTATCTTTGAGCTGCTCGACGATTACTTCCCAGCGCCGGACGCAGCCTTCTTCGTCTGCGACAACGACGCCCGCGTGATTGCCTGCGGCCGAGGCGCCTTCGAGCTGACTGGGCTCGACGACGAGCGCGTGATCGGGCGCTCCGTCAGCGACGTGCTCGGTCTGCGCTTCGACAAGGACGCCGATCCTGTCGGGACCGTTTTGGAATGGGGAGTCCGTTCGCTAGATCAAGCGGTTGAAGTTCGCGCAGAGGGCGACCAACTGGCGAAGGCCAGCGCCGATCTCTTTCCCGCCTACGACGATGACGGCGGGCTGTTGCTCGTTCTGACTCCCGCTAAGTAGTCTCTCTAGCTTGATGACCGACCGCCGCCGCAACCTTTTCATCCTGCTGTTCGTGGCCGGCCTGCTCGTCCTCTCGGCGCTAGTAATCGCAACCAAGCCGACGGTGCTGGGCCTTGATCTCAAAGGTGGCGTCTCGCTGGTCTATCAGGCGAAGCCAACCAAGCAGGCACAGGTAACCAGTGAGTCGGTCGATCAAACGATCGACATCATGCGCAAACGGATCGACACGCTCGGCGTCGCCGAGCCGGAGATCCAGCGCACCGGAGCTGATCAGATCGACGTATCGCTGCCGAACGTCACCAATGCCGATCAAGCCGCAGCGCAGGTCGGTAAGACGGCGCAGCTCTACTTCTACGACTGGGAAACCAATGTGCTCGGCCCGGGCTGCAAGCCCGCTCCATCCGACGCTGCTGTAACCGGCGGGGCCTCGGCCGGCAGTGGCGCCGGCGCTGTCAGCCAGTACGAAGCGGTCGAGCGCGCCGCGAGCTGCCCGAAAACCGACACCGGCAAGGAGACGACGACAGGCTCCTACTACCTCGTCAACGACAAGACGAAGAAGGTTCTCGCCGGCCCGCAGGAGACGGAGGCCGATCTAAACGCCGAGATCACGACGAAGAAGATCGCCCAGACGCCGGACACCTCCGTCGTCGAAGTGAAGCCCGGCACAATCGTCGTCCAGGCCGAAGCCTCGGCGACAGGCAAGGACGCCGATCAGTACTACGTCCTACGCGACAACCCGGCGCTCAACGGGACCGACATCACAGACCCGAAACAGAGCTTCGCCAACGGCGCCGGCGGTACCGGCGCGCCGACCGTCACCTTCAGCTTCACCGATAAGGGCCAACAGATTTGGCAAGAGACAACCCGCGAGATAGCGCAGCGCGGCCAAGACAGCTTCTTCGGTGGCGACGCACGCAGCTCGTTCCAGCATTTTGCGATCGTGCTCGACGGGCAGCTGATCTCAGCTCCCTACATCGACTTCCAGCAGAACCCCGACGGCATCGACGGAACCAACGGCTCCGAGATTTCCGGCGGATTCACGATCAAGACCGCCCAAGAGCTGGCCAACCTGCTGAAGACCGGCGCGCTGCCGATCAAGCTCGACCTGATCTCAGCTTCATCGGTCTCGGCTTCACTCGGCAAGCAGGCGCTTGATCAAGGAATCATCGCCGGCCTGATCGGGTTTGCGCTCGTCTCGCTGTTCCTGCTCGTGATCTACCGCCTGTTGGGGTTGGTCGCGATTGGGGCGCTCGGCGTTTACGCCGCATTCCTGTTCGCGATCGTGAAGCTGATTCCAATCACGCTCACGCTCCCTGGAATTGCCGGATTGATCCTGACGATTGGAGTCGCCGCCGATGCCAACATCGTGATTTTCGAGCGGGTCAAGGAAGAGGTCCGCCTCGGGCGCTCAATCCCGGTCGCGATCAGCCAGGGCTACCGCAAAGGCCTCTCCGCGATCATCGACGCCAACGTAGTCACCTTCATGGTTGCGTTCATCCTCTTCATGTTGGCGACGGCCGGGGTCAAGGGTTTCGCGTTCACACTCGGTGTCGGCACCCTCGTTTCGTTCCTGACCGCCGTGCTGCTAACGCAGGCTGTGCTTGGCACGCTGGCGCGCTCGAAGGCCGTTTCAAGCCCGGCGATGCTCGGCACGCACTCCACGCGACAACGCTTCCGCTGGGATTTCATGGGCGCCTCGAAGTGGTTCTTCTCCTTCTCGGGAGTGATCCTGCTGGTCGGCGCTCTGGCGGTCGGGGTCAACGGCCTCAATCTCGGGATCGACTTCACTTCCGGTACGCGCCTTGTCGCCGAGCTGCCGACGAAAGCGACCGAGCAGCAGATCCGCGACACGATTGCCCCGTTAGGTTTCGGTAAGGCGAAAATTCAGAAGCTAAGTGGCAACGAGTTCAAAGGCGAGGCGGCTTTTCAGATCTCAACAGACACTGTTGAGACCGGTGAGCGAGCGTCGATTGAGAAGGCGCTCAACAGCGAGTTCGGTAACGGCACCTACAGCTTCGAGACGATCGGGCCGACATTCGGAAAGACGGTTGCCGACAGCGCGATTGTCGCGATTATCGCCTCACTGGTAGTGATCAGCGCCTACATCGCACTGCGCTTCGAATGGAGATACGCGGTCCCTGTGTTGGTCGCGCTCGGCCACGACCTGCTGATTACAGCTGGCGTTTACGCACTACTCGGGTTGGAGGTGACTACGGCGACCGTCGCCGCGCTGCTGACGATCCTTGGCTATTCGCTCTACGACACGATCATCGTCTTCGACCGCGTACGCGAAAACGTGCCGCGGATGCCGCGGGCGGCCTATTCGCAGATCCTCAACCGCTCGATGAGCGAAGTGTTGATGCGTTCGTTGGCGACCTCGTTCTGCACTGTGCTGCCGATTTTCGCGCTGCTCTTCTTCGGCGGCGAGACGCTTGCCGACTTCGCGCTAGCGCTCGCAGTCGGCGTAATCTCCGGCACCTACTCTTCGATCTTCATCGCCACTCCTGTGCTGATGCACTGGAAGGAAGGCGAGGGCGTATGGCGCTCGCGCCGTGCACGGATTGCGGCAGCCAACGGTGGCGTTGTTCCGCCATACGCGACCGCAGCTGGAGGAGCTGAAACGGAGCTTCAGATCGACGAGCCGAAGAAGCCGCGAGGTCGCCTGACGGCGCCGGACGATCCGGATCGCGCCGTCAGTGGCGCAGAGTTCGACGAAATGGTGCGCGACCTTCACGGCGACGGCGCCAAAGGTGCTCTGACGACGGAGGAGCCACCGATCGAGCAGCAGCAGCCGGAGCCCGCAGATGAGCCGCCAGAAGAGCCCGCGGCGGCCAGTAGCGGCGCCGACGCACTGCCGGAAGATCTCGTGCTCAAGGATGATCGGGCGAAGCCGACGACGCCGCGGCGCAAACGCAACAAGAAGCATGGGAGACGCTGATGGCTGCTTTGGCTTGGGTGATGATGGGACTTGCTATCTGGCACTTCGCGATCTTCGTTCCCGACCGTTTCTGGGGCGGGATTGTCGGCGGTCTAATCTTCGCGATCATCGGCGCGGTCCTAGTCGGGCTGGTTCTCAGCGGTTTCAGCGTCCCCGGCAACGACACGATCACAGTTCTGAGTGCGATCGAAGCGATCCCAGGCGCCCTGCTCGGATTGGCGGCCGCATACGCGATCGGCGCGCGGCGCGGCAATCCGCCGCTCCACCTCTAGGCGAGGTTTCCGTCGGCCTTTCGGCCTAATGTCCAACTGTGAACCCGGCACCGATTGAGATAGCGCCAGCACCGTTTGCGGAGGTCTTGATGCTCGCCGACGAGCTGGCGCTTGACCCTGTTGTCGCGCAGCTGCTCGTCCGCCGTGGCCTCGGCGACCCCCGCGCGGCGGCCGAGTTCTTGAGCGCCGATCAGAGCTTTTCGCCGGCCGACTTCGACGGCATCGACGATGCAGTCGCGCTCGCCCTTGATCACATCGGTAGCGATTCAAAAATCCTGATCCACGGCGACTACGACGTCGATGGCGTCTGCTCGACGGCGATCCTTGTCCGAACGCTCAGGCAGATCGGCGCCGACGTCGAGTGGTTCATACCGGGCCGCAAGGAGGATGGATACGGGCTCGGACTCGACAACGTCGAACGGTTTGCCGCCGGGCCAGCAGGGCTATTGATCACGGTTGACTGCGCGATCACCGCGGTCGCTGAGGTTGCCCGCGCTCGTGAGCTGGGGCTGAGCGTAATCGTGACCGACCACCATCGTCCACGCGCTGACGGCCAGTTGCCGGATGCACCGATTGTCCATCCGCTCGTCTGCGGCTATCCAGATCCGGAGCTCTGCGCGACCGCGGTTGCCTACAAGTTTGCTCAGGCCCTGCGGCTCGCAAGTGGCGGAAATGCCGATGATTGCGAAGACGATCTAGACCTAGTCGCGTTAGCGACTGTCGCCGACTGTGTTCCGCTGATCCGCGAGAACCGGCGCCTCGTGCGTGAAGGCCTAATTGCGCTGGCGCGGACCAAACGCCCCGGGCTGCGAGCGCTGATGCGCGTCGCGCAGGTCGATCCGGCTGAGATTGACGCGAAAGCGATCGGCTTTCGCCTAGCGCCGCGGATCAATGCCGCCGGGAGGATGCAGCGGGCAGACAGCGGCGTAGAGCTCATGCTGACCGACGACCCCGAGCGCGCAGAGGCGATCGCCGCAGAGCTCGATCACGCCAACAGTGAACGCAAGCTCGTCGAACAGCGAATTCTTTATCAGGCTGAAGAGCAGGCAAAGGCTCTCGGGCCGCGCGACGGATACGTACTGGCCTCCGAGGATTGGCACCCTGGCGTGATCGGGATTGTCGCGTCGCGGCTCGCCGAGACTCATCAGCGGCCGGTCGTGGTCGTTGCCCTCGACGGCAACGAAGGGAGCGGTTCCGGCCGCTCCGTTCCAGGCTTTGACCTGCTGGCCGGGCTCGAGGCCTGCTCGGGCGACCTGATCCGCTTCGGCGGCCATCGAGCCGCTGCTGGTTGCACCGTCGCACCCGACGCAGTTGCCGCTTTCGCCGAACACTTCGAGGCCTACTGCGCAGGCGTGTTTGACGGACAGCCAGCGCCATCGCTCGGCCGCGTCGATGCTGTCGTCGGCGGCGACGGGCTCAGCATGGAGCTGGCCGAACAGCTCACGCAGCTCGGCCCGTTTGGAATCGGCAACCCTGAGCCAAAGCTGCTGATTCCCTCCGCGCGGCTCGACGGTGCACGGACGATGGGCGACGGGAAACATCTGCGCTGCACCGTTAACAGCGCTGGATTGCGCGTTGGGGCAGTTGCCTTCGGCGTCTCGCGCTTACCCGACGGCGCCAGCACGGCACTCGACGTCGTTGGCTCGCTGGAAGTGAACCGCTGGCGCGGCGCTGAGGAGCTGCGCTTCGTGATCGCGCAGACCACCGTTCCAGCGGCCGCAATCGAGCTCCTCGGCCGCCCGGAAGACGACTTCGTCGCGCTCCAGGCCGCCCTCGCTGCGGCTGCCGCTGTGGAGCCGCAAGGGGACGAAGTTCACGCGCGCGAGCTGCTCGATCGGCGCGGCTCCGGCGTCGCTGGTGCTATCGGCGCTCTCGTCGCGAGCGGCGAGAGCGTGCTCGTGATCAGTGCCTGTGAGCAGCGCCGGCGCGCACAGATGTCAGGCCGGATCGGTGGCTTCGCGCTGACCTCGTGGGCGCTGCTGCTTGCAGATCGGTCGCTAGCTGAACGGTTCACTCATCTAGTAGCGCTCGACCCACCTACGTCGTCGGCTGCACAGCAGCTCCTGAGCGGTGGCTGGGCGGGAAGTTTTGCCCACCAACTCTGGGGCCCGGCTGAGCTACGCTTTGCACTCGATGAAATTGAGCGAGATGCCGATCTGCGTGGCTCACTGGCGGGCGTCTACCGCAGCTTGCGGGCCGCCCCCGAGCTATCGGTTCTCGACCATCTGCGCGGCGGCGACGAGCTGCGCTCGCCAACCAGGATGGCGCTCATCATTCGTGTACTCGAAGAGCTGGAGCTCGCGAGCTTCGACGGCTCCCGGCTGCGGTTGTTGGCAGAGGCGCCCGAACAGCGGAACCTCGACAGCTCGACAGCGTTCATCGAGAACGCGCGCGCAGCCGAGGAGGCTCGCGAATGGCTGAGCCCGATCGCGTCGCTGGCGGCGTAACCGCGCCACCGCCTTCAGCGCTGCCGACGCAAGCGCCGGTCGACGACGCCGAGCGCGAGGCGCTGTCAGAACTTTTCGCCGTAATCGCCGAGCGCGAGCCGCAAAGCCCGCTAACGATCGATAAGGCTCAAATCGTTGACGCCTACCGCTTTGCCGGTCACCAGCACCGCGATCAGCGTCGGCGGTCGGGGGAGGAGTTCATCAGCCACCCGGTCAGCGTCGCGACGATCTGCGCTGGACTTGGTCTCGACACTGAAACTCTGGTCGCCGCGCTGTTGCACGACACGGTCGAGGACACGGCGGCGTCGCTCGAACAGGTCAAACAGATCTTTGGTGTCGAGGTCGCTGCATTGGTTGACGGCGTGACGAAACTCGATGCGCTTTCGTTCAGATCACGCAACGAGGCGCAGGCCGAGAACTACCGCAAGATGGTCGTCGCGATGGCGACCGACATTCGCGTGATCTTGCTGAAGCTCGCCGACCGGCTTCACAACATGAGGACGATCTCAGCGATGCCCAAGCAGAAGCAGGTTGAGAAGGCGCGTGAAACGCTCGAGATCTATGCGCCGATCGCTCATCGGCTCGGCGTCCACGCAATCAAGTGGGAGCTCGAAGACCTCGCCTTCGCCGCGCTCCACCCGCGCAAGTTCAAGGAGATCAAGGGCCTTGTAAACCAGCAGCGCGAGGTGCGCGAGGGGTACGTCGCGGCGGCCGGGACAGAGCTTCAGTCTCAGCTCGACGCGCTCGGGATCGAGGCCCAGATATCGGGCCGAGCGAAGCACTTCTATTCGATCTATTCGAAGATGACGAAGAAGGATCGGGAGTTCAACGAGATCTATGACCTGACGGCGATGCGCGTCACTGTCGCATCGATCAAGGACTGTTACGGCGCGGTCGGTGTGATCCATTCGATTTGGAGGCCGCTACCGGGGCGCTTCAAAGACATGATTGCGATGCCGAAGGCAAACCGCTACCAGTCGCTCCACACGACGGTGATCGGGCCGGAGGGGCTGCCGTTAGAAATTCAAATCCGTACCCGTGAGATGCATGAGACGGCCGAGTACGGGGTCGCGGCGCATTGGTCATACAAGGATCGCTTGGCCGGCGCCGCGCCCGGTACCCCCGAAGCTGAGACGAAGCTGACTTGGCTGCGTTCGATGCTCGAATGGCAGCAGGAGCTGGCCGACCCAGACGAGTTCGTCGACAACCTCAAGGGTGAGCTCGACGAGGACGCGGAGGAGGTCTTCGTCTTCACGCCTGAAGGCGAGGTCCGGTCGCTTGCCTCTGGCGCCACGCCGCTCGACTTCGCCTACGAGATCCACACCGAGCTAGGCCACCGCTGCGTCGGCGCGAAGGTCAACGGCAAGCTGGTCCCGCTCGGTTATGAGCTGCGCTCCGGCGACCGCATCGAAGTGCTGACCGGCCGCAGAGAACGAGGTCCGTCGCGTGATTGGCTGGCGGTCGTGACGACGACGCGCGCGCGCAAGAAGATCAAACAATGGTTCAGCGCTGAGAGTCGCGAGGACGCAGAGCGCAGTGGCCGCGAGATGCTCGCAGCGCAGCTGCGTAGCACGGACCTGCCGGTCCAGAAAATCACCGGATCGCCTCTGCTGGCCGCAGTGATCCGCGAGATGGGCTTCCGCAGAACAGAGGACTTCTACGTTGCCCTCGGCGGCTCGAAGATTTCGGCGAAGGTCGTCGTCGCGAAGATCATCACGCAGCTCGGGCAAGGCAAGACTGCCGAGCCGGAGCCGGCGGCCGGTCAGGCGCTCGAAGCCGACCGGCCTGGACCGCGGATGCCAAGCGGCAGCTCGCATGAACTTGGGATCAAGGTCAAAGGCGCCGACCGCGTGATGCTGCGCTTGGCGAAGTGCTGCCACCCGGTGCCCGGCGACGAGATCGTCGGGTACGTCTCGCTCGGGCGCGGCATTACGATCCACCGTGGCGACTGTCGCAACGTCAACGCGCTACGCAAGGATCCGGGCAGGTTCGTTGAAGTCCGTTGGGACGGCGACAACCAAAGCGGCTTCTTGGCTGAGATTCACGTTGACGCTTGGGACCGAACGCGGCTGCTGGAGGACCTCACGCGCACGATCGGCGAGCAGGGTGCGGGCATTGTTGAAGCCCGCTGCCTCGACCACCGGCCGATGGTCGCAAACCGCTTCGTGATCGAGGTCGTCGATACGACCGTGCTGAAAGCGACGATCGCTCGGCTACGAGCGGTCGAGGGCGTCTTCGATGCCTACCGTGTTACGCCCGGCGGGTAGGCGCCAGCACAGTCAATGCGCCTGGCGCGATCGTGAACTCCGCTGAGCTGTGCTCGCCTGCGAAGTCACCGTCGACCTGAAGCGGCAGCGGCTTGCCGTCGCTCGATCGCAGCCGCAGCGTCGTGAGCGGTCCGAGCTGCGTAGTGCCGTTCTTGCCGCCAGTTTCAGCCGTTGCGCCCACGATTCGTAGCGCCGTAGCGCCCGCCCGCAGCGGTTCCCCGCTCGTTACGAGCGCAGCCGCAAAGCTGCCGGAGTCCAAGCTGACGTTGGCGCAGAGCGTCACCGGCCGACTGCCCGCGAAGGTGAAGTTCTCGCCGTTCTGCACCAAAACTGTTGCAGCAGCGAGCTCGCCGGCCTCGCACTCAACGACAATCCGCGGCCGGCGTAGGGCGTAGCTGCGAAGGAAGACGCTGATTCCACTTTGGACATAGGACCACTGCTTCAGGCGCGATTTACGGGCCGGATTGGAATCAACCTTTTCAACGACGCTGGCGTCCAGCCCAACCCCTGCGGCGAAGGTGAAGACGCGACCGTTGACCCGACCGAGGTCAACCCGTCGGAGCGGCCAGTTGTCTGCCAGATCTAGGAGCCGCGCGGTGGAGTCGACGATCTCGCTCGGCAGGCCGAGCAGCTTGGCGAAGACGTTCTGCGAGCCGCCCGGAAGCGGGTAGACGGGAATTCTCGAGCCGGCGAGCGCGTCGGCCGCCTCGTTTAGCGTTCCGTCGCCGCCGAGCGTCGCGACCAGATCGGTCGCCCCGGCGGCCGCCGCGGCCGCAAGGCGGTGGGCGTCGCCCGGCGCCGTCGTGTCGGCAACCTCAACCGAGTAGCGGCTCGCAAGTGCGGCCAAGACGAGGTCGCGTAGCTTTCGGTCGACCGAGGTCGCGTAGGGATTGACAATCACCAGCAGCCGCCGCCGCGGCGCCAGCTTAGAGGATGCCACGACGACGGAAGAGCGCGATGATCCCAACCAGCAGTACGACCATCACGCCAACGACGATCCAGAAGGCCTCTATCTGATCCTGCCCTGGAACGCGCACATTCATGCCGAAGATGCTCGCGATCAGCGTTAGCGGCAGCAGGACTAGGCTGATCGCCGTCAGCACCCGCAAGATCGTGTTGAGCTGGTGCGACAGGACCGACTCATTCGTCTCCTCGAGCGCTTCGACGACCTCTTTGAAGTTCTCAAGCATGTCCCAGACGCGCTCCGAAGCGTCGTTGATGTCGTCGAAGTAGATGTCGAGATCGGCCACCATGTATCGCTTGGTCGTGCGCTCGAGGTCGGTCAGGGCAGGGCGCATCGGTCGCACAACCGATCGAAAGTTGATCACCTCTTGCTTGGCGGTGAAGATGTCGCGCACAACCTCCGTCGAGCGCCCCTCGAAAACATCGTTCTCGAGCTTTTCGAGCTTGTTGCCGATCTTGCGCAGCATCGGGAAACCAGCATCGACGCAGTCGTCGATGATTCGATAGAGCAGATAGCCGGCGCCCTTGCCGAACAGATCATCACGGACCTGGGGCCGGTTCTCGCAACGCTCGAACAGATACTCGACCGCTGGCAGCGGCGCCTTCGGAATCGTGATCACATAGTCGGCGCCAACGAAGACATCGAGCTCCACGGCGCTGAGCCGCCGAACCTCTTTGTCGTAGCGCGGGAATTGCAGCACGATGAAGAGGTAGTCGTCGTATTCGTCGACCTTCGGCCGCTGGTTGCGTGAACCGAGATCCTCGTAGTCGAGGTCGTGGAACTCAAAGTTTTCCTTCAGCCAGTCGCGCTCAACCGATCGCCAGTCACCAAAGTTGATCCACCGCAGACGGCCTTCAGGACCGGTTGTCTCGATTACCGCAACGCGGGCAGCGCCAAGCTCTTCGGCAACTGGGACCGACTCATTGCCGCGTCGGCGCAGAGGTCGACGCAGCGTAGGCTTGGGAAGGCTCGGCATCGAGACTTCGTGGTTCGTCGGCTGGCATCAGAATTGACCTCTGCTGCGCAGTGTATCGGCGTGCACGGGTTGCTTGAAACCCTGCACGGGGACGTGCTATCGTGCCTCGCACATAGTTGGACACATCTAGAGGGGTGGAGGGACTGGCCCGTTGAAACCCCGGCAACCTCCCGAAAGGGAAGGTGCCAATTCCTGACAGATGTGGTGGGAGTCTCCAGACCTCCGCCACTTGAAGGCGGAGGTTTTTCAATGAGCGCCACCAATCTGAAGTGCCGCGAATGCGGATCCCAGTACGAACTAGACCCGATCTACGTCTGCGAAACGTGTTTCGGGCCACTTGAAGTTGTCTACGACAACCGCGCACTAGCTGCGGACATTCCTGCGCTGCGTCGGAGGATTCAAGGTGGGCCACAGAACCTGTGGCGCTACAGCGACTTCTTGCCGCTTCCCGACGGACCTCCGGGGCCGTCGGGTCGCAACTCGTCGCGCGTCGGTCTCGCGGCCGGCTGCACGCCACTGATTCGCGCCGACCGGCTCGCCGAGCGGCTCGGACTGGCTGAGCTTTGGGTCAAGAACGATGCCGCTAACCCAACGCACTCGTTCAAGGACCGCGTTGTCAGCGTAGCCGCGGCGCGGGCGCGTGAATTTGGCTTTGAGGTTCTTGCCTGCGCTTCGACCGGCAACCTTGCAAACTCGGTTGCTGCTAACGCGGCAGCGCTCGGGCTTGAAAGCTACGTCTTTATCCCTGCCGACCTCGAGGAGCAGAAGATCCTTGCCACTGGCGTCTACGGCACCAACTTGGTCAAGGTCCGAGGCAGCTACGACGACGTCAACCGGCTCTGCGTTGAGCTAAGCGGCGAGCGCAACTGGGCCTTCGTCAATGTCAACCTGCGGCCCTACTACGCCGAGGGTTCGAAGACTCTGGCTTTTGAGATCGGCGAGCAGCTCGGCTGGCGCACGCCGGACCGGATCGTCGCGCCGGTTGCTTCCGGTTCGCTGCTGACGAAGATCGGGAAGGGGTTCGCCGATTGGCTCGAACTCGGGCTGCTTGACGGAGATCTGCCGACGATGAATGGCGCGCAGGCGGCGGGCTGCGCACCGGTCGCGACCGCGTGGGCTGAAGGCCGCGATTTCTGTCAGCCAGTCAAGCCGAACACAATCGCCAAGTCGCTTGCGATCGGCAACCCGGCCGACGGGCCTTACGTGCTCGATCTAGCGAAGAGCACAGGCGGGTCGGTAGAAGCTGTTTCCGATGACGAGATTCGCGCCGGCATTCGCCTGCTAGCGGAGACGACCGGCGTCTTCACCGAGACGGCGGGCGGGGTGACAATCGCGACCTTGGCGAAGCTGGCTGAGCGCGGCGAGATTGGCCACGACGAGTCGGTCGTCGCTGTGATCACCGGCGACGGGCTGAAAACGCTAGACGCCGTCCGCGGCAGCTTCGAAGCATTCGAGATCGAGCCAACCTTCGAAGAGTTCACAACCAAGGTCGAGGGAACGTTGGTCGGTGCACGATGAGCGTGACCGTCAAGCTTCCCACTCAGCTGCGAGCCAGTGCCGGAGGTGAGAGCGCAGTCTCCGTCGAAGCGGCAACGGTCGGCGAGGCCCTTGAGGCTCTTTACACAGCCTATCCCGAGCTTCGCGATCGGCTAAGCGATGAGGATGGGTCGCTACGTCGTTTCGTCAACGTCTACGTGGGCGGAGACGACATCCGCTTCGGTGAGGTACTAGAGACGCAACTAAGCGACGGTCAGGAACTCCAGATCCTGCCAGCGGTCGCAGGCGGCTAAACCAGCGCGCCCGGCAGGATTCGAACCTGCGGCCTCCCGCTCCGGAGGCGGGCGCTCTATCCACTGAGCTACGGGCGCAACGTCCCTGAGCCTACCGTGCGCCTCTCGCGGGTACTCTCGCGAACGTGGATCAGATTGAACTCTTCTTCGTCGGGACCGGCGGCTCGGTGCCGACGCCGCGTCGCGGCCTGCCTGCGACGCTGGCGCGGCTCGACGGTGATCGGCTCCTGTTTGACTGCGGCGAAGGCACTCAACGCCAACTGATACGAAGTATTGGCCTTCCCGATCTTGGCGCGATCTTCCTCACGCACCTTCACGCCGACCACTGGCTCGGCATCCCGGGGCTGGTCCGCACGCTCGAGCTACGCGGACGCGAGAAGCCGCTCGACCTCTACGGCCCGGGCGGCACGGCCCGGCAACTTGCCGCCGTCGGGATTGCAAGCGGCAAGACCGGCTACGAACTCAACATCGTCGAGCTTGAGGCCGGCGACGCGGTTGAGTTCGGTGGCTACGAAGTAGAGGCTTTCAACGTTCGCCACCGCGGCGCTGCGCTCGGCTACTCGCTAGTCGAGGCTGACCGACCTGGGCGCTTCGATCCGCAGCGGGCAGCCGAGCTGGGGATCTCCGGCGGCAAGGAGATCGCCGCGCTGGTGGCCGGCGAAAGCGTCGGCGCGGTAAGCCCGCAGCAGGTGATCGGTGAGCCTCGCGCCGGTAGGAAGGTTGTGATTTCGGGCGACACCGCACCGTGCGAGATGGTCGAAGCTGCGGCCAGCGGCGCCGACGTTCTGATCCACGAAGCAACATTCGCCGATGAAGACTCGGAGCGTGCCGGCGAGACGATGCACAGCACGGCTCGCCAGGCGGCCGAAGTGGCCGCCGCCGCTGGGGTGGCAATGCTCGCGCTGACGCACATCTCGGCTCGCTATCCGGTGCGACAGATTGTCGAGCAGGCGGAAGCCGTCTTCGCTGCAACCGTCGTGCCTCGCGATTTCGACGCCGTGGCGATCCCGGTCGCTGAGAAGGGCGTGCCGCGGTTGGCGCGCCCGGACGACGTTGCAGTAGAGCAAGCCGCGGCGGCGCATTTCGCTGAGGCGGCCGACGAAGGCCCCGCAGAGAGCGACAAATGATTCAGCAACGTGCCGCTATCGGTGCTAACGTGCGCGTCGTAACCCCCCTTTAACTCGGTCCGAGAGGCCAAGAAGGGCAGGATCTAATGAGCCAACAGAATGTCGTCTTGGACGACGAAGAGCTAGGCCGGGCGCTAACCCGCATCGCTCACGAGATCCTCGAGCGCAACAGCGATCCTTCTGGGCTGGCAATTGTTGGCATTCACAGCCGCGGCGCGATCTTGGCGAGGCGGATAGTCGCCTTGCTCGATCAGCTCGGCGGCAGCGATGTCCCACTCGGTTTGATTGACATCGGTTTCTACCGCGACGATCTGGGCAAGCGGCCCGAGGCGCCGCAGCTTTACTCGACTGAGATCGATTTTCCACTCGACGGAGCGACGGTCGTGATCGTTGACGACGTGCTCTACACAGGCCGCACGGTTCGGGCCGCAATCGAGGCCCTTTTCGCCTACGGCCGACCGGCCTGCATTCAGCTCGCAGTACTCGTTGATCGCGGCCACCGCGAGCTGCCGATCCGCCCTGACTATGTCGGTAAGAATCTGCCGACCGCGCCCGGCGAGCGCGTCTTCGTACAGGTTGAGGAGAGCGACGGAGTTGACCGAGTCGTGATCGCAGACGCCGAAGCAGCGATCACTGGGGACGCGGCATGAAACACCTACTTAGCATCGAGGACGTCAGCCGCGAGGACATCGAGCGGATCTGCGCTCGCGCCGCTGCCTTCGCTGAGAACCATCAGCGCGAGATCAAGAAGGTGCCAGCTCTACGTGGCCGCACCGTCCTCAATCTCTTCTATGAAGCAAGCACTCGCACGCGCAGCTCATTCGAGCTAGCTGCCAAACGGCTCAGCGCTGACGTCGTCAACTTCAGTGCATCCGGCTCATCGACCGAAAAAGGTGAGTCGCTCAAAGACACCGTGCAGACGCTCAGCGCCCATCGCCCCGACGCGATCGTCGTGCGCTGCCCTTGGGCTGGCGCTCCTGCACTGGTCGCGCAGTGGACCGACGCCGCGATCATCAACGCAGGAGACGGTAAGCACGAGCACCCGACGCAGGCGCTGCTTGACATCTACACGCTCAATCGTCGCCTTGGTTCGCTCGACGGCGTGAAGATCTGGGTCGTCGGCGACGTCCTTCACTCGCGCGTCGCGCGCTCCAACATCCTCGGCTTCCAGAAGATGGGTGCCGACGTCACCGTCGCCGGACCGCCAACGCTCCTGCCACGCGGGATCGAGGCGATGGGCGTTGAGGTCCGATACTCACTCGACGACCTGCCCGCGGCCGACGTCGTCTACGCGCTGCGGATGCAGAACGAGCGGATGCAGCAGGCCTACCTACCGAGCATGCGCGAATACTCGTCGCTCTTTCAGATTGATCAGCGTCGACTCGGTGCTCGCTCGCTGCTGATGCACCCAGGACCCGTGAATCGTGGCGTAGAGCTGTCCGATGAGGTCGTTGACTGCGCGCAGTCGCTGATTCTTGAGCAGGTCGCTGCCGGCGTCGTCGTGCGGATGGCCGTGCTCTTCGAGCTGCTGGCCGCCTCGCGCGCCTTCGACCCGATGCCGGAGCACCAGTCGGCATGACGCGGCGCGGAGAACAGCTACTTGTGCGCGGGACTGCCGCTCAGTCCGACCTGATGATCAGCGGCGCCCACCTGATCGATCCACGGGCCGGAATAGATGGCCTCTTTGACGTGATTGTCAGCGACGGCCAGCTGGCAGAGATCGGCGAACCTGGATCGCTGACAGCCGGCCCGGACGCGGAATTGATCGACGGCAGCGGCTTCCATCTCTTCCCGGCCTTCGTCGACCCGCACATCCATCTTCGGACCCCCGGCCATGAGCACAAGGAAGACATCGAGACCGGTACCCGCTCAGCTGCAGCGGGCGGATTTTGCGCCGTCCTAGCGATGCCAAACACCGATCCCGTAGTCGACTCGGCATCGGTGCTGCGCTCGCTTCGCGACGCGGCTCGCCGCGAGGCGCGCGTGCCGGTCGGCTTCCTCGCCGCGATCACGGTTGGGCTCGATGGCACGGAGCTGACGTCGATGTCGGAGCTGCGCGACGCCGGCGCGGCCGGTTTCACAGACGACGGCATGCCGGTCGAATCTGCCGGAGTGCTGCGTAAGGCGCTGCAGTACCAGCAGATGTCGGGCGGCGTGCTTGCACTGCACGAGGAAGATCGATCGCTCTCGGCCGGCGGCTCGATCAACGAAGGCGCCGTCAGTGCGATTCTCGGCATCGATGGAATCCCCAGCACCAGTGAGTCGACGATGGTCGCGCGTGACGCAGCGCTCGCCGGCTACGAGGGCGGAACGGTCCACATGCAGCACCTCAGCTGCGCGGAGTCGGTGGAGGCGATCCGCGAGGCGAAGCGGCTCGGTTACAAGGTCACGACCGAGGTCAGCCCGCACCACCTCTGTTTCACAGAAGAGGCGGTGCGGACGCTCGACACAAGGATGAAGATGAACCCGCCGCTGCGGACCGAGCTTGATCGCCAAGCGCTGATCGCCGGGCTACTGGACGGCACAATCGACTGCATCGCGACCGACCATGCTCCGCATAGCGCGCACGAGAAGGAGGTGCCGTTTGAGCAGGCGCCGATGGGCACGACAGGTCTTGAGAGCTCGTTCGCGGCCTGCTACACGGAGCTTGTTCGCGGTGGAGCGATGAGCATTGAGATGCTGATCGAAAAGATGACCTGCGGCGGCGCAATCTTTGGCCTCGAGATCCCGCAAATGATGATCGGCGAGAGCGCCAACCTGGTCCTCGTCGACCTTGAGCAGCAGTGGCGCGTAGGAGAAAACGGCTACGAGAGCCGCTCCCAAAACTGCGCCTTCGGCGGCCGCGAGCTTTATGGCCGCGTGTTGCTGACGATTGCCGACGGCTCAGTCGCATATCGCCAGCGAAACTTCGCGCTGAGCGCTGCCCCCGATCTCCGCGAGACAACGCAGTGAAGGTTGCGAGGCTCGACGTAGATCGAGCCGCGTTGCTCGTTGTCGACATCCAAGAGGCGTTCAGAGCAGTGATTCCCGACGCTGACGTGATAACTGCACGCGCGCAGATCCTCGCTCGCGCCGCGACGCTGCTCGAGATGCCGATCATCGTCAGCGAGCAGTATCCGCGCGGCCTTGGCAACACCGTCGCTGAGTTAGGCGAGACCTTGGGCGACGCGGTGGTGCTGGAGAAGACCAGTTTCTCCGCCGCCAAAGCCGACGGTTTCTCGCTTGCTGGCCGAGATCAGGTTGTCGTCTGCGGGATTGAGACACACGTCTGCGTTGCGCAAAGTGTGCTCGACCTGCTGGCAGCCGAGGTCGAGGTTTGGCTCGCCTGCGACGCGCTCGGTTCGCGCAACCCAGATGACCGCGCGCTGGCGATTGAGCGCCTTGGCTCGGCCGGCGCAGCTCTGTCAAGTACCGAAGCGATCTGCTTCGAGCTACTGGTGGACGCAAAGAACCCACATTTCAAAGAGATTCAGGCGCTGATCAAGTGAGCGCCGAGGGCTTCGTCCTACTCGAGGACGGCACCCGTTTCGAAGGCAGGCTTTGCGGCGCGTCCAGCGGGGCGGTCGGCGAGGTTGTCTTCACAACCGCGATGGGCGGCTATCAGGAGTCGGTTACCGACCCTTCATTCGCAGGGCAGGTTCTGACCTTCACGGTTCCGCACGTTGGCAACTACGGCGTCAGCGCGACGGCGATGGAGAGCGACCGCATCCATGTTCGCGGCGTCGTGATGCGCGCCGCCGACAACTCATCCGACGCACCGACGGCAGCTCAAGGTTGGCTCGACTGGCTTGAGGCGAGCGAAATTCCCGCCATCACCGAGGTCGATACGCGCGCTCTAGTGCGTCACCTGCGCAGTCGCGGCGCGATGCGGGGAGGGATCTTCGCCAGCACTAGTGAGGGCGAGGCACCCGCACTGGTCAATGCAGAACCGCCGATGGAAGGGCAGAATCTCGCCGCTGAGGTCGGTCCGCAGGAGAAGGTGCGCCACGGCGAATCCAACGGCGGTCCGCACGTTGCTGCGATTGACACCGGAATCAAACTTTCGATTGTGCGCCAGCTTGTCGAGCGCGGCGTGCGGCTCGACCTTCACCCCTGCAACGTCAGCGCCGACGAGCTGCTCGCCGACGGACCGGACGCGATCTTCCTCGCCAATGGACCCGGCGACCCCGCTGCGCTTGACGGAGTTGTTGAAACCGTTCGCGGCGTGCTCGGCAAGAAACCGGTTTTCGGCATCTGCCTTGGCCATCAACTCTGCTGCCGCGCGCTCGGTCTTGAGACGTTCAAGCTTCCGTTCGGCCATCGCGGCGTAAACCATCCAGTCAAGGATCTGCGAACCGGAAAGATTGAGATCACATCCCAGAACCATGGCTTTGCGGTTGCCGCGCCCGACGGCGGCCTGCGGGTTGAAACCGATCAGCCGATCCGCTGGGAGACCGATTTTGGCGGCGCCGAGCTAAGCCATGTGAACCTTTACGATCGCACCGTTGAGGGGCTCACGCTGCTCGATGTGGCCGGTTCAACCGTTCAGTACCACCCCGAGGCCGGCCCCGGCCCGCACGACGCGCGCCACCTCTTCGACGAGTTCGTCGAGCGGATCACGAAGGCGGCCGCCTGATGCCGCGGCGCGATGACATCCATAAAATCCTCGTGATCGGCTCGGGGCCGATCGTGATCGGCCAAGCCGCAGAGTTCGACTATTCGGGCGTGCAAGCCTGCAAGGTGCTTCGCGAGGAGGGCTACGAGATCGTTCTTGTCAACTCCAACCCGGCGACGATCATGACCGACCCCGAGTTCGCCGATGCAACCTACGTTGAACCGCTGCTGCCTGGCCCCGTGGCAGCAGTGATTGAGAAGGAGCGCCCCGACGCGCTGCTGCCGACGCTTGGCGGGCAAACGGCGCTGAACCTTGCCAAAGCGCTCGTCGAGGACGGCACGCTGGAGCGCTTCGGCGTCGAGCTGATCGGTGCCAACTACGAAGCGATCGACCGCGCCGAGAATCGCGAACGTTTCGCTCAGACGATGGCCAAGGCTGGGCTGAAGATGCCGCGCAGTGCGATCGCGACGACGCTTGACGAGGCGACCGCCGCGCTCGATCAGATTGGCCTGCCGGCAATTGTGCGGCCAGCCTTCACGCTCGGTGGCCGAGGCGGAGGGATCGCGCGCGACGAAGCTGAGTACCGCTCGATCGTCAAGCGAGGGATCGAGGCATCACCGATCGGACAGGTGCTGCTCGACCAGTCGGTGCTCGGCTGGGGTGAGTTCGAGCTTGAAGTGATGCGCGACCGCGACGACAACTGCGTGATCGTCTGTTCAATCGAGAACATCGACCCAATGGGCGTTCACACCGGTGACTCGTTGACGGTGGCGCCGCAGCAGACGCTGACTGACGCCCTTTACCAGCAGCTGCGTGACCAGGCTTTGACGGTGATTCGCGCCGTTGGCGTGGAGACCGGCGGATCGAACGTTCAGTTTGCGGTCAACCCGGCCACTGAAGAGATTCTCGTGATCGAGATGAACCCGCGAGTTTCGCGCTCTTCGGCGCTGGCCTCGAAGGCGACCGGCTTCCCGATCGCGAAGATTGCGGCCCGGCTGGCCGTTGGCTACACGCTCGATGAGATTCCCAACGACATCACCCAAGTGACGCCAGCGAGCTTCGAGCCGACGATCGACTATGTCGTCGTCAAGTGGCCGCGCTTTGCCTTTGAGAAGTTCCCTGGCGCTGATCCGCGGCTCTCAACGCACATGAAGAGCGTCGGCGAAGTGATGGCCTTCGGTCGCACCTTCCAGCAGGCGGTCGCGAAAGCGATGCGCAGCCGTGAGCTCGACATCAGCGCCAAGCTCGAAGGGCTTGGCGTCGATGATCTGATCGCCGCGTTGACCCCGGCCGGCGCGGAACGCTACGACTTCATGCTTGAGGCCTTCCGCCAAGGGGCGACGCTGGAGCAGGTTCACGAGGCTTCGCTGGTGGACCCCTGGTTCCTGCGCCAGTTCCAGCAGCTCGCGCTCAGCCCCGAAGCGCCGTTCGTAGGCGAGCGCGTCTACCGCTCAGTCGACACCTGCGCGGCCGAGTTTGAGGCCCGCACTCCGTACTACTACTCAGCTTGGGAGCAGCAGGCACAGGGTGAGGTCGTGCGCGGCGAGAACCCCTCGGTGATGATTCTCGGCGCCGGGCCAAACAGGATCGGCCAGGGGATCGAGTTCGATTACTGCTGCGTCCACGCTGCGATGACGGTCCGCGAATGCGGCCGCGACGCAGTGATGGTCAACTGCAACCCGGAGACCGTTTCGACCGACTACGACACCTCCGATCGGCTCTACTTTGAGCCGTTGACGCTGGCCGATGTGCTCGCTGTAGCTGAGATTGAGCAGCCCGAAGGCGTGATCGTGCAGTTCGGTGGCCAGACGCCGCTGAAGCTCGCTGGAGGGCTCGTTGAGGCCGGAATCAAAGTGCTTGGAACGAGCGTCGATGCGATCGACCTCGCCGAAGACCGCGGCCGCTTCGGCGGGCTGCTGGAGGCGCTCGGTTACCAAGCGCCTCCGTATGCGCAGGCTGATTCGGTTGAGCAGGCGCTGAGCGTCTCAGAGGAGGTCGGATTCCCGCTTCTGGTGCGGCCCAGTTACGTGCTCGGCGGGCGAGCGATGGAGATCGTCTATTCGCGGGAGGATCTGCAGGACTACCTCTCCCGGCACGTCCGTGAAGACGGCCGTGCGATCTACCTCGATCGCTTCCTTGAAAACGCAATTGAGGTGGATGTCGACGCCCTCTGCGATGGGGAGAAGGTTTGGATCGGCGGCATCATGCAGCACGTCGAGGAGGCTGGCATCCACTCTGGCGACAGCGCCTGCGTGCTTCCACCGCACTCGCTCGGCCCAGAGATGATGGCCGCGATTACTGAGCAGACAGAGGCGATTGCCAAGGCGCTCGGCGTTGTCGGCCTCTGCAACATTCAGTTTGCCGTCTACGGCGCCGAGCTTTATGTGATCGAAGCCAACCCGCGCGCGTCGCGGACGGTTCCATTCGTTAGCAAGGCGATTGGGCTCCCACTAGCTAAGCTGGCCTGCCGCCTGATGCTGGGCGAGCGGATTGACGACTTGGGCCTGCCGGCCGACCCGATCGGCCACGATCACGTTTCCGTCAAGGAAGCGGTGATGCCGTTTGACCGATTTGACGGAGCCGACGTGCTGCTCGGGCCTGAGATGCGCTCGACCGGAGAAGTGATGGGAGTTGCGCGCGACTTCCCAACTGCCTTCGCGAAGGCTCAGGCCGCCGCCGGGGCGGCGCTACCAGACGGCGGCACGGCCTTCATCACCGTCACCGACTCCGACAAAGCCGGAGCCGTCGCGATCGCCCAAACGCTCCACGACCTTGGCTTCAAGATCGTTGCGACGCGCGGAACGCGAGAGGCGCTCGAGCGGATGGGCGTCCCAGCGGAGGAGCTGATGAAGGTCGGAGAGGGTTCGCCGAATGTCGTTGACATGATCGAGAGCGGTGAGGTGACTCTCGTTGTCAACACGCCGACAGGCTCCGGCGCACGCAGTGACGGCTGGGAGATCCGCCGCGCAGCGGTCGCTCGCAGCGTCCCTTGCCTGACGACGTTGGCTGGCGGCTTGGCGGCGGCGCGCGCGATCTCGTCAGCCCGCAGCGGCGAGCTAGAAGTGCTCTCGTTGCAGGAGATTCATCGCGGCCTGCGGTCGGTTGAGGCCGAGGCGTGAGCGCCGCCGCGGACCGCGTCCAGGCTCCATTTGGAACGCGAGAGGTAACGGTGTCTGGGACTGAGGAGATCGGTCCCTATAAAGTCATTAGCTGCGACGATCGTGATCGTCCTCAGCCGAGCGCAGGGCAGTTCTACATGCTGACCAGCTCGGTGCGTTGGGGCGGTGGCAGCGACGAGCGGCCTTACCTGCCGCGGGCAATCTCGGTCTTGGCGGCTGGCGATGGCCAGCTTTCGTTTGTACTCGAGGTAGTTGGACCCGGCACTGAACGGCTCGTCGAGCTTGGCGCCGGCGACCGGCTGCGGTTGCTGGGGCCGTTGGGTAAAGGCTTCACAGCACCTGACGGCGACCGCCGCGCCGTAATCTGCGGCGGCGGGATCGGGATCGCGCCGCTGGCGATGCTCCAGCACCAACTGCTTGCGCAAGAGGTTGAGCTGGTGGCACTGCTCGGGTTCCGCGACGGCGCCCACGCCGCCGGAGCCAAACTGCTTGCCGGAGCACAGATTGCCACCGACGACGGCTCGGTTGGCCATCGCGGCCTTGTGACCGAGCTGCTGTTGGCTGAACTCGATCGCGACGCGCGGGCGGTTATCTACTCCTGCGGCCCGCCGCAGATGCTTGAAGCGGTGCGCGCGATCAGCGTCGCTAGCGGCGTCCCTGCACAGCTCGCGCTGGAGGCGCCAATGGCCTGCGGGTACGGAGCCTGTTTCGGCTGCGTTGTGAAGATCAACGACGGCAGTTTCCGTCGAACCTGCCTCGACGGTCCGGTGGTCTCAGCCGATCAGCTCGCCACCGATTGGCTCCTAGGGGAGGGCCAGCGGTGAGCGTTGACCTCTGCGGCATCGAGCTCGCCCACCCAGTAATCAACGGCTCCGGGACCTTCGACGTGATCGCCGCTAGACGCGTCTTTGGCGCGTCGCTAGACGAGCAGTTCCCTTTCTCGGCGTTCGTTTCGAAGACGATCACGCTGCAGCCGCGGATCGGCAACCCGCCGCCGCGACTATTCGAAACGCCGGCCGGCCTAGTCAACTCGATCGGCCTCCCGAACCGCGGACTGGCAGGCTACCTCGAGCACGACCTGCCCGAGCTCGCGACCTTGGCGGTGCCACTGATCACCAACGTGATGGGGTCGAACGCCGACGAAGTCGGTGAACTATTCGAAGCGCTCGAAGGCCGCGAGGAGATCGCCGCAATCGAGCTGAACGTTTCCTGCCCGAACGTCAAGACCGGGCTCGACATCGGCTCCGACCCGGCCGAATTACACAGGCTGCTAGCCGCCGTCCGCGACAAGACGTCGAAGCCGTTGATTGTCAAACTTACGCCGAACACCGCCGATGTCGCGCTCGTGGCGAGCGCCGCTGAGGCCTCCGGCGCCGACGCCGTCTCGCTGATCAACACGCTCCGGGCTTTCGCTGCCGATCCAGCGCAGCCGGGCAAGCCATGGCTCGGCGGCGGCAGCGGCGGGCAATCCGGCGCGGCGATCCGCGCCGTTGCGCTCGCGCAAACGAGCGCCGTTGCGGCGGCGGTCAAGCTGCCGATAATCGCGATGGGAGGGATTTCCAGCGCCGCCAACGGGCGCCAGTTCCTTGACGCAGGCGCCGTCGTCATCGCCGTAGGTACCGAGAGTTTTCGCGACCCCGCGGCCGCGGGTGCGATCCGCGACGGACTCGCCCAGCTGGCCTGAGCGGCGCCGATCCGGGGCCGGCCGAGTGTGGCCAAGTTGAGAACACTCGACCTCAACTCGACGTCAAGTCGAATTTTTCAACCACGCGTCGCAGCGCGATCAGAGTTGTGTATGCTCGCGGCCATGGCCTCGGCAACCGAAAAGAAATCTTCCGCGACAACCGAGGCACCGGAGCGTTCGAAGCTTCAGCGGATGGAAGCCTTGGAGCGCGCCAATCACATTCGCAGCCGACGCGCGAAGCTCAAGCGTGACCTGCGCGCCGGCAAGGCAACGATCGACCGCCTGCTCGAATCGCCACCAGAGTATCTCGAGACGGCGAAGGTTTTTGATCTGCTGTTGGCGGTGCCGAAGTTTGGCCGAGTCAAGGCCAACAAGATCCTCCAGCAGGTCCGGATCTCGCCAAGTAAAACGGTCGGTGGCCTGTCCGACCGCCAGCGCGGCGAGCTCGTGGAGCTTCTGCGCAGCCGCGCGCGCTAGTCGCGCCGGGCAATCACTTAGCCTGCGCCAATGGCGCACTTAATCGTCATCACCGGACCGTCGGGGGTGGGCAAAGGGACGCTCATCACGCTGCTGCGCGAGCGCATAGCTAGCGTCAGGCTCAGTATTTCGGCGACCACGCGGGAGCCGCGGCAGGGGGAGAGGGATGGCGTCGATTACCACTTCCTAGCGGACGATGCGTTCGACGTTTTGATCGCCGAAGGAGCCTTTGCCGAGCACGCTCGCTATGCCGGCAAGCAGTACGGCACGCTGCTAACTGAGTTGGACGAGCGCGACGGAGCCGAGGATGTGATTGTTCTCGAGATCGAGCTCCAGGGTGCGCGTCAGATTCGTCAGTCGATGCCCTCGGCGTTACAGGTCTTCATCGCCCCTCCATCGTTTGACTCGCTGCGCGAACGGCTCGTCCGCCGCGGCACCGATTCGGCGCAGACGATCGACGAACGACTCGCGGTTGCGCGCGAGGAGCTTGGGGCGCAAGACGAGTTCAGCGAGGTGATTGTCAACGACAATCTCGATAACGCTGTTGAGGCGCTGGAGCGGCTCGTTCAAGGACAGCTGCGTGGAGCGATAGACTAAGCAGCATGATTGCTCCTCGGATTGACGCCCTGCTCGAGCAGGTCGACTCGAACTACGCCACCGTGATCGTCGCCGCCAAGCGCGCGCGCCAGATCAACAGCTACTACCACAACCTAGGTGAGGGAACTTTCGATGAGTTCCCGCCGCCGATGGTCGCAAGTGATTCGGCCAATTACCTCACGATCGCGCTCGAAGAGGTTGCCGAAGGCAAGCTGATTTATCGCTATCCCGAGTAGTCCAGTAGAGCTAGGAGGGCACAGATGGCCCGAATTCTTCTCGGTGTCACCGGTGGGATCGCCGCCTATAAGGCGCTCGATCTAGTACGTCTCGCAAGCGCCGCCGGCCATTCGTTGCGGGTGATTCAAACCGTCAACTCACAGCGTTTCGTAGGCGCAGCGTCGTTCGCTGCGATCACTGGCGGGCCGGTCTTGACTAGCGAGTGGGAGCGAGATCCAGCCCGCGGCGCCTTCCCCGACCAGCCAACCCCGGAGCACGATCCGATCAGTCACTTGGAGCTGGTTCGCAACGCCGACGTCTTCGTGATCGCACCGGCTAGCGCCAACACGATCGCCAAGCTGGCCTCCGGACTGGCCGACAATCTGCTGACAAGCGCCGCGTTGGCCGCATCGTGCCCGCTGATCCTTGCGCCAGCGATGAACCACCAGATGTGGCAAAACGGAGCGACACAGGCCAACGTTGAGCTGCTCCGTCGCCGCTCTATTAGGGTTGTGGACCCCGAGGTCGGCTCGCTTGCCAGCCGCAACGAGTGGGGTAGCGGCAGGCTCGCCCGCCCAGAGGCGATTCTCGCTGCGATCGAACAGATCGTGCCGGCTGGCCAGCGCCCCTGGGATGGTCGCCGCGTGCTGGTGACCGCTGGCGGCACGCGCGAGCCGATCGATGCGGTTCGGTTCGTCGGCAACCGCTCATCGGGACGAATGGGCTTCGCCTTGGCCGAAGCTGCCGCCGCGCGTGGGGCTGATGTGACGGTGATTGCGGCCAACGTTGATCTGCCGCGCCACGCTCAGGTTGCCTATCTCGACGTCAAGACCGCGGCAGAGCTCGAACAGGCCGCTAGAGAGCAATTCCCCAGCTGCGACCTGCTCCTGATGGCTGCCGCCGTTGCGGACTTTACGGCCGCCGAGCCAGCAGCCGGCAAGCTTAAGAAGGACGGCCGAACGGAGTTCGAGCTGACTTTGACGCCAACCACTGACGTGCTCGCAGAGCTCGCCAAGGTACGCACTGAAGCGCAAATGCTTGTCGGTTTCGCCGCTGAACATGGCCCCGGTGGACTGGAATTGGCGCGCGCGAAGCTGGCCGCGAAAGGTCTCGATCTACTCGTCGTCAACGACGTCTCCGACGCTGAGATCGGTTTCGAGAGCAGATCCAACGAGGTCACGATTGTTAGCGCCGGCGCAGATCGGCACCTGCCAAGAGCTGACAAGCTCGCGATCGCCGGGGAGATCCTCGACGCTGTTGACGAGCTAACCGCCGAGCGCGCTCGCACCGCGTAGCCCGCCCGCGATGATTAGCCGCGCCTAGCGCGACGCGGCACCGCGCCTAGCGCGACGCGGCGCTCCTGATCGCCTCCTCAGCCACCACTGGGCGTCGAAGATCAGCGCCAAGGCGGCTGCGGTGCTATCGTTCTAGACGAGCTTTCGAAGCCCGGTAGCGCCGGTCACAGCAGCAACGGAAGTGGGCGCTAGCCCACTTTTTTTATCCCCTCATTCAGATGAATACGACACAAATCCACGCCGAAATCGAGGCCAAGTTGGCTGAAACCCAGCCCGCGCTGGAGGTCCTTGCCGTCGAGGGCGCCGGAAGCGGGACGATTCGCGTCGTGATCGACCACCCCGACGGGGTGACGCTCGATCTCTGCGCCGCCGTCACAGGCGATCTCGAACTGGTGCGCGAGAAGATTGGGATCGAGGTTTCGTCGCCTGGACGCGAGCGGCCGCTAACGCGTCCCGAGCACTATCAGCGCTTCCTCGGCCGCCGCGCAAAGGTGCGCACAATCGAACCGCTCGCAGGGCAGCGCAGCTTCACCGGCGAACTTGTCGGCGCGTCAAACGAAGAGGTAACGATTTCGGCCGGCGATGCGCTGGTCGCGATTCCCTACACGGCGATTAAGCGATCCAACCTGGTCGAGGAGTAACGAGATGACTACAGAGATCATCGAAGCAATGACAGTGCTCGCAAATGAGAAGGGGATCAGCCCCGAACGGCTGATCACGGCGCTCGAGGATGCGCTCCTTTCCGCCTACATGAAGCAACCAACGTCGGTCAAATACGCACGGGTTCAGCTCGATCCGGAGACCGGCGACTACCGCGTGATCGAGCTGAAGATCCCAGAGCGACTTGAGGCCCAGCTAATCGTCGAAGCGATCGACGAGGAGACCTACCTTGACCCGGAGACAGGCGAGTACGTTGAGCCAGCCGAGCCTGAGATCGATCCTGAGAAGTTCGCGATCTACCGTGACCAGATCGAAGAGGCCGACGTAACGCCGGACGACTTTGGTCGGATCGCTGCGCAGACCGCCAAGCAGGTGATCCTCCAGCGCGTTCGTGAAGCCGAGCGAGACATGATGTTCAACGAATACCAGGATCGCGTCGGTGAACTGGTCAACGGCATCGTGCAGCAGTCAGATTCGCGCTACACGCTTGTGCAGCTTGGCGTCGGTGGACGGATCGAAGCGCTGCTCCCACGCTCCGAACAGGTTGACGGCGAGCGCTACGACCACGGTCAGCGCGTCAAGGCCGTGATCAAAGAGGTTTCAGCAGACACCAAAGGCCCTTCGATCATCCTCAGCCGCCGCGACCCCGAGCTGATCAAGGCTCTGTTCGAACTCGAAGTGCCAGAGATGGCCGACGGTCTCGTAGAAATCGCCAACGTTGCGCGCGAGCCCGGCTATCGCTCCAAGATCGCTGTCGTCTCGTATGCCGACGGCGTCGACCCAGTGGGCGCCTGCGTCGGCCCGCGCGGTTCACGCGTGCGGATGGTGGTCTCCGAGCTGCGTGGCGAGAAGATCGACATCATTCCTTACAACGAAGAGCCGGCGCGCTTTGTCGCCAAGGCACTCTCGCCGGCGCGCGTGCGTGAGGTCGTCGTTGACGATGAGGCCCGGCAGGCGACGGTGATCGTGCCTGACGACCAACTTGCGCTCGCAATCGGCCGTGAAGGCCAGAATGCGCGCCTTGCTGCTCGCCTGACCGGCTGGCGGATCGACATCTGTTCCGAATCCGAGTTTGCGACCGAAGCTCCCGAAGGGTCGACCTCGGCCGATGAGGAGGTCGGTGGTCGCTGCGTCGCAGTGCTCACGAACGGACGCCGTTGCCCAAATGCTGCGCTGCCAGGAACCACATCCTGCGGCCTTCCGACACACATCGCGCTCGGCCGCTTCAGCGGTAACTCGGTTGCCTTCGCAGCAGAGCTGAGCGAAGAGGAGATCGTCCGATTCGCAGACCCCGAAGTGCCGGCCGCCGAGTTGGCCGCCCGGGTCGGCGAAATCGAGACGGTCGTCGCTGAGGCCCAAGCGGCCGCCGCCGCCGCGGCCCAAGCCGAGGCAGATGCCGCTGCCGCTCAAGCTGAAGCAGACGCGGCCGCCGCCGCGCTAGCCGGGGATGACGAAACCGAGATTGCGGCCGACGGTTCGGCCGCGGTCGCCGTCGAGGAGGCTGCTGGAGAGGTCGAGGAGGCTGCTGAAGAGGTCGAGGAGGCTGCTGCAGAGGTCGAGGAAGCTGCTGAAGAGGCAGAAGAAGCGACGATCGAGGCTGAGGAAGAGGCTGCCGACACGGAGGCCGATCAGGAGCTAGCCGAGGCCGAGGAGACTGAGGACGAGGCCGCCAAGGCCGAGCTGGAAGACGAGGCAAGTGGCCAATAAGCGCGTCCATGAGATCGCGAAGGCGCAGAACCTGTCCAGCCGCGAGCTGCTGGAGACGCTCCGCGCTGCCGGCCTAGAGGTAACCGCGGCGGCGTCGAGTGTCGACGAGGATGAGGCGCTACGGATTCTCAAATCTGCCGGAGACAGCCCGACCGAGCGCCAAGCGAAGTCGCCAACGAAGCCACGGACACCTGCCGCGCTGCGCCAAAAGCCGGCGCCGAGGGCCGCAGCGCAGGCGCCCGCTGCTCCAGCACCGACCCAGCAACGGAGCTTTGATCCAGGAGAGGCCGTCGACACAACCGGTAGCCGTGTCTTTGAGCCCGATGTCGTAGCACCGATCAAGCCTTCCAAGAGCTCCGCTAAGCGCGAGCCAGCACTGCCGCCGGCGCCAAGGCCCAAAGTCCAAGCGCAGCCGCCGCCGAGGCCGAAGGCCCCCGCCAGCGAGCCGCCAGCGGAGCCGACGCCGCCAGCAGAAGCTGAGAGAGTCGCGCCAACAGGCGACGAGAAGGCGCCGGACCTCGCGGCTGAGGCGAAGCCGTCGGCCCCAACCGACGAGATCGCCGCTGCTGCACCGGTCGGACCGAAGGTCATCGCGCAGCCCGACAAGCCGAAGCGTGCGCCGCGCAAGCCCGCCAGCCCAGCCGAGCCCGGAGGCAAGCGCCGCGTTGTGATCGATACGCAGGCCAACCGTCGCCCCGGGGGAGGGCCACCTCCAGGCGGATTCCCGCAGCGCCGTCCGCGCCGACGCGGCCGCCGCAAGTTCGATGACACGCCGCTCGAACCGCTAGATACCAGTGCTCAAAGCGCAACCGACGCGGTTCGCGTCAACAGCGGAGCGACGGTCAAGGACGTCGCCGAGTACCTCGGCGTGCCGGTTCCCGATCTGATCAAGCAACTGATGCTGATGGGTGAGATGGCAACGCTGACGCAAACGTTGTCCGATGAGGCGATCGTGATCCTTGCCGAAGCTCTCGGTAAGGAGGTCGAGATTGTCACGACCGCCGACGAAGAGGTCGAAGAGCTGACCTTCGCCGACGAGGAGGCCGATCTCACTGAGCGGCCACCGGTGGTCACGATCATGGGTCACGTCGACCACGGCAAGACCTCGCTGCTCGACGCGATCCGCAAGACCGAGGTTGTCGCTGGAGAGGCCGGGGGGATAACGCAGCACATCGGCGCCTATCAGGTTCGCCACGACGGTCGTCTGATCACCTTCCTTGACACCCCCGGCCACGAGGCCTTTACGGCGATGCGCGCCCGCGGTGCCCAAGTGACCGATATTGCCGTGATCGTTGTCGCCGCCGACGACGGACCCAAGCCGCAGACCGATGAGGCAATCGACCACGCGCGAGCTGCCGGCGTCCCGATCGTCGTTGCCGTCAACAAGGTTGACAAAGAGGGTGCCGATCCGACCCGCGTCCGTACCGAGATGACCGAGCGCAAGTTGCAGCCGGCCGAGTGGGGTGGGGAGACCGAGTACGTGGACGTTTCAGCCAAGTCCGGCGCCGGACTCGACGAGCTCCTCGAAACGCTGCTTGTCGTCGCCGAGCTTGAGGATCTGAAGGCCAACGCGGACGCCGAGGCAAGCGGCATCGTCGTCGAATCGAAGCTTGACCCTGGCCGTGGCCCTGTGGTGACGGTTCTGATTCAGCGCGGCACGCTCAACGTCGGCGATGCCTTTGTCGCCGGCGGCCACTGGGGCAAAGCGCGTGCGCTGCACGACCACACCGGCGCCGTGCGCGACTCGGCCTTTCCCGGCGATCCGGTTGAGCTGCTCGGCTTCGACGGAGTGCCGGACGCTGGCGAGGTCCTGCGCGTAACAAAGAACGAGAAGATCGCGCGTCAGCAGGCGGAAGAACGCCAGACGAGACTGCGCAACGAAGCGGCGGCACGTCGCTCCGGCCGCAAGGTTTCGTTCGAGGATCTCTTCAGCGGGATCCAGCAGGGCGTGCTGAAGGATCTAAATCTTGTCCTCAAGGCCGATGTTTCGGGCTCTCTGGAAGCGTTCGAGGACGAGATCGCGAAGCTGCCGCAAGATGAGATTTCGGTCAACATCATCCATCGCGGCGTCGGTGGAATCAACGAGTCCGACGTGATGCTGGCAGCGGCTTCCGACGCCATTATCCTCGGTTTCAACGTCCGTCCGGTCGGTGACGCGCGCGGCGCCGCGGACCGTGAAGGAGTCGAGATCCGCAGCTACTCGGTGATCTACAAAGCGCTCGAAGAGTTGCGCGACGCAATGACAGGGATGCTCGAGCCGGAAGAGGTCGAGGACGCTCTCGGTAGCGCCGAAGTGCGCCAGACCTTCAAGGCATCGAAGGTTGGCACGATCGCTGGCTGCCAGGTGACTGCCGGGAAGCTGGTTCGCAATGCTCACGTCCGCGTGGTGCGCGACGGCACGGTTGTCTACGCGACGACGATCGATTCGCTCAAACGCTTCAACGACGACGCCAAAGAGGTTGCCGAAGGTTTCGAATGTGGCGTTGTGCTCGCCAACTTCCAGGACGTCAAAGAGGGCGACGTTCTTGAGGCCTACACGACGCGCAAGGTGGAACGCAAGCTGAGCTGAGGCCTAGGCCTCGGGTCGGTCAGCGGACTCTCCAATGGCCTCTTCGCGGATGAGACGGGTAGACGAAGCGATCAGGGAGGTCGCGGCTGACACGATCACAAAGCAGATCAAGGATCCGCGCGTAGGCTTCGTTACCGTCACCGATGTGCAGACGACACCTGATCTCAGCAGCGCACGGATCCACGTCAGCGTTTTCGACTCGCCTTCCGGGCCGGAGCAGTGCCTTGAGGCGCTCAACGCCGCGCACGGGCGGGTCCAGAAAGCGTTGGCCAGCCAGCTTCGGATGAAGCGGACGCCGACCGTTCAGTTCGTGCTCGACACGACCCCGGCGACGGCCGCGCGCCTCGAAGAGATCCTCGAACGAGTAGATTCGCACCGAGAGGGCGACGCCGAATGAATCCGACCGCTACCCAAAGCCGCGAACAGACGATCGGTGCACTGAGCGAAGGGCAGCGCTTCCTGCTTGCTACGCACGAGAACCCTGACGGCGACGCACTCGGCTCGCTGCTCGCGATGTCGCTGGTTTTGCGATCACTTGGCAAAGATGTCGTCACCCTCATCGCTGCCGACGACCTTCCGCTCTCATACGAGTACCACTGGCTCGACATCAGTGAGGTCGTCTCTGAACTCCCCGCCGACGTGGACCTCCGCGTCGTCGTCCTCCTTGACTGCGGCAACACCGAGCGAAGCGCGCTGGCCGACGAGGTAGCGGCGCCAGAACAGCTGCTGAACATCGACCACCATCACGACAACACGCGCTTTGGCAGCATCGACTATGTCGTTGAGGATGCATCCTCGACGGCCGAGATCGTCTGGGACCTAGCGCATGGCCTTGGCGTCGAGCTAACGGCCGAGATCGCGGAGGCGCTCTACCTCGGCTTGATCACCGACACAGGCCGGTTTATGTACCCAAACGCCACCGCTAGGTCGCACGCCATGGCCGCCGAGCTGCTGGCCGCGGGGATCGACGGCAACCTGATCTTTCGGCGCGTATATGAGAACTTGCCCGAAGCGAAGCTACACCTCTTCGCCCGCGCGCTTAGCGCCGCCGAGCGCCACCTGGATCGACGCCTGACGGTGTCGGTCCTGAGTAGCAAAGACTTCGACGAGTGCGGCGCCCCTGCCAGCTACACCGAAGGGATAGTTGACTTCCTGCGCGCCGTAGACGGCACGCAAGTTGCGGCACTGCTGCGCGAGACGAGCGACGAGAACGGCGAGAGCTACCGCATCTCGATGCGCTCCAGCGACGGCGTGATCGACGTCTCGAAGATCGCCCGCGCTGGCGGTGGTGGTGGTCACCCGGCCGCCGCTGGCTTCAAGAGCGAGCTGCCTAAAGCGGCTCTGATCGATCTGATCTGCGCGCAGATCAGCGAACAGTCGTAGCGCGGCGTGGACGGAATAGTCCTCGTCGACAAGCCGGCTGGGCTTAGCTCGCACAAAGTCACCAACGATGTTCGGCGCGCACTCGGCGCTGAGAAGGCCGGCCACGCCGGAACTCTCGACCCGTTCGCGACCGGCCTGCTAATCGTTCTGCTTGGCCGCGCGCGGCGCGTTCAACGCTTCTTTATGGGGATGTCGAAGGAGTACATCGCGAGCGCGCGGCTCGGGGCGACTTCAACGACCGGCGACCCAGAGGGCGACATCACGATCACCGGCAAGCTGCCGCCGGAAGAGTTCGAGCCGGCGCTGGGGAAGGTCAGCCAGCAGCCGCCTGCCTACAGCGCGATCAAGGTTGATGGCAAACGCGCCTATCAGCGCGCCCGCGCAGGCGAACAGTTTGAGATTCCCGCGCGCGAAGTTGAGCTGTTCGAGTTCAGCCAGCTAAGTCGCGTGGGGGACAGGGCCGAATATCGCATCCGCTGCTCATCAGGTACCTACGTCCGGTCGCTGATCTCCGCTCTCGGCGACGCCTACACCGAAGAGCTTCGCCGAACGCGGATCGGCCCGTTCAGTGTCGCCGACGCCGACGCCGATTCGGTCGTCGGACTTGATGCGGCGCTCCGCTTCTTCAATTCGGTTGAGCTTGATGCCGAGGCCGCGAAGAAGGCCGCCCACGGAGTTGCCGTGGAGTGGAACGGAACCGTGATTGGTGCATCGCTGCGCGCACCCGAGGACGAGCCGCCGAGCGAGCTACTGCTGACCGCGGAGGACGGCCCGGTCGCTCTCGCTGAGAGGCGTGACGACCGCAAATTGGGGCCGGTCATAGGCTTTCGCGGATGAAGGTGACACCGTTTAGCGAGCTAGTGCCGCGCGAGCGCGTCGTTGCCGTTGGCACATTCGACGGCGTTCACCTCGGCCACCGCGAAGTGATCGCCGGCGCTGACACGGTTCTGACCTTCGATCCGCACCCGACGTCGATCACTGCGCCAGAAGCGGCGCCGGCGCTGTTGACCTCGCTGGAGCGTAAGGCGGAGCTAGTCGACTCGCTTGGTGTTGAGGAGATGGTCGTCGTTGCCTTTGACCGCGTTTTCGCTCAGCACACGGCAGCGCAATTTATCGATGAAGTGCTGGTCGCTGGCCTCGGTGCCGCGGGCGTCCAAGTAGGCGACAACTTCACCTTCGGGAGTGAGGCGAAAGGAGGCGCCGAGCTGCTAGCAGCCGACGATCGCTTCGAGACCAAAGTGCTGGAGCTGTTTGAGCTCGACGGGGCGCCGGTTAGTTCAAGCCGAATCCGTACGCTGCTACGCGACGGCGATCTAGCCGAAGCCAACCGACTGCTCGGCTCGCCGTACGTCTTCAGCGCCGAGGTACAGCACGGCGAGCGGCGCGGCCGCGAACTCGGCTACCCGACGGCGAATCTGACGCCAACCGCCGGTTACTGCACGCCCGGACACGGCGTCTATGCGGGCCGCGCGCAGATCGCCGGCGGCGAGGTCAAGATCGCAGCGATCAGCGTCGGTATGCGACCGATGTTCGAAAGCGGGCTAGGTGAACTAATTGAGGCCTACCTGCTGGACTTCGACGGAGAGCTCTACGGCCAGCAGCTGCGGGTTGAATTCCTCCAACGTCTGCGCGGCGAAGAGAGCTTCGAGAGTGTCGACGCTTTGAAGCGTCAGATGGCTGCCGACGTCGAAGCCGCGCGCGCGCTGGTCGGCGGCTAGAAGCCCGCGTGCTGCTAGCCTGCTCCCTTCTATGAGCACCCTTTCCCCAGAGCAGACCCGCGAGATCGCAGCCACCTACGGAGGCGGCGAAGCGAACACCGGCGAGACGCGCGTACAGATAGCGCTGCTGAGCCAGCGGATTGAAGATTTGACTGAACATCTGCGCGGCCACAAGAAGGATCACGCTTCGCGGCGAGGCCTTCTGATGCTGGTTGGACGCAGGCGCCGGCTGCTCAACTACCTGCAGCGCAGCGACCTCGATGGGTATCGCGAGCTCGTAGCTGCGCTCGGTCTCCGCAAGTGAGCGTCATTGCGCCCGGCACGAAGGTGCCTGCCTTCAGCCTGGCGCGCGAGGACGGCTCCAAGTTCACCGAGGCCGACCTGATCGGCCAGACCACGGTTCTAGTCTTCTACCCGTTCGCCTTCAGCCCCGTCTGCACCAACCAGCTTCAGGTCTACAGCGAGGCGCTGCCTGAGATCACTGCCGACGGCGCGGTCCTCTACGGGGTCTCGACCGACGCCAGCTTTTCGCAGTCCGCCTTCCGCGAGCATCTCGGCGTGCCGATCGAACAGCTCTCCGACTTCGAGCCGAAAGGCGCGGCAGCAAAGAGCTTCGGCGCCTACTTCGAGCCAGCCGGGATGACGAACCGCGCGATCGTGATCGTTGGCCCAGACGGATGCGTCAGCTGGAGCCATCTGGCCGATAACCCTGGCGACACGCCGGGCGTCAACCTGATCATCGACGCGCTCTCAGCAAACTGAGCGTCGGCGTTCCCCCGTTCGTAGCGCGCCGCTCAATCGCCGTCGCCCAGTGCGCCGCGATCACCTCCTGGCTTGAGTGCGGACCGCATTGACGGCTGCCGATCGCGGACGCAATCGCTCGCGATACGACGCTTCGCTGCGGAGCGATCTACTGTTTGCGTTGCGATGCGCGATCTCACCAGCCTGAGCGTCGAGCCGGTAGGACCCGAGGACCACGTCCGTGGCGCCGGAGGCAAGCCGCTGATCATCTACGCGGAGTTCAGCTGCCCGGACTGCGCGGTAGCTGCAGAGCGGCTGCGCCAGAGCGGAGCCTTGGTCTGCTTTCGGCACTTCGCGCTGGCGTCACGCAGCCCGCGAGCTGTGCAATTGGCGATCGCCTCTGAGGCAGCGGGCCGCCAAGGGCTCTTTTGGGACTTTCACGACTCGCTCTTCGCCGACCAGAGCAGACTTGACGACCCCTACCTGTGGCAGCGCTGCGAATTGCTCGGCGTCGACATTGAGCGCTTTGAGCGCGACCGCCGCGACGAGCAGTTGGCGCACCACGTTGCTGATGCCGTGACCGCTGCGATGCGGGCGGGAGCGACCGGCGCGCCAACCTTCGTCGTCGATGGGGAGCTGCAGAGCGAGCTTCCGGCCGCGCCGCAGTGAGAGTCGTCCTGCGCCGCAATGCGCGAGGCGGCTAGGATGACCCTAATCGGATACCGAGAAGAACTTAACGACTAAGGCCGCAGGATCCGAAGGCGGCCTCGATGAGGAGTACAACACCAGATGACTACTAACACTGTGACCACCGTCTCGGCTGAGATCGGAGGCGCTGAAATCTCGCTGGAAACCGGCAAGATGGCCAAGCAGGCCGGAGGCGCCGTCGTAATCCGCCAAGGCGAAACGATGGTTCTCTGCACGGCGACCGTCGGCAACCTGCGCGACGTCGATTTCCTCCCGCTTACCGTTGACGTTGAAGAGCGCATGTACGCGGCCGGAAAAATTCCCGGCTCGTTCTTCAAGCGCGAAGGCCGCTCCGGCGAGAAAGGCACGCTGACGGCTCGGATGATCGATCGCCCGATCCGTCCGCTGTTCCCGACGGGCTGGCACTACGAGACGCAGCTGGTGGCAATGCCGCTCAGCGTAGACATGGTTCATCCCTATGACATCCTCGCGATGAACGGTGCCTCAGCGGCGCTGATGATCTCGCAGGTGCCGTTGCCAACGCCGGTCGGCTCGGTTCGAATCGGCAAGATCGACGGTTCGTTCGTTGTCAACCCGAGCGAAGAGTCGCTGCTTGACGGCTGCCAGCTCGACCTCGTTGTCGCCGGCACGGAAGAGGCGATTTTGATGGTTGAAGCCGGTGCCAGCGAGATTGGCGAGGACGAGATCCTCGACGCGCTCGACATCGCTCACGGCGAGATCAAGAAACTCTGCGCGCTCCAGCATGAGCTGCGCGAAAAGGCCGGCCGCGAGAAGATCACCTTCGAGCCGCCAAGCCTCGACGAGTCGCTGGTCGAGAAGGTTCGTGCCTCCCATGGCGCCGACCTCGACGCCGCGACTCAGGTTGAGGATAAGCTCGCCCGCCAGGACGCCAGCAACGCCGTCTGCGACGCGATCGTCGCCGAGTACGCCGGTAATCCGGACGACGCCGACTACAGCGCGAAGAAGGCGACCGCACAGACGATCTTCTCGAAGCTCGAGAAGGCGACGATCCGTAACCGCATTGCGGTCGAGAAGAAGCGCCCTGACGGGCGCGAAGCGCAGGAGATCCGCGACATCTCAATCGAGGTTGGTGTCGCTCCGCGTACTCACGGTTCAGCGCTCTTCACGCGCGGCCAGACGCAGGCGCTTTCGATTGCGACGCTCGGCACGCTGAAGGAAGAGATGCGGCTCGACACGCTCGGTCTGGAGAAGAACCGCTTCTACTGGCACCACTACAACTTCCCGCCGTTCTCGGTTGGTGAAGCAGGCTTCATGCGTGGCCCCAAGCGCCGCGACATCGGCCACGGAGCGCTCGCGGAGCGGGCACTCGTGCCTGTCGTCCCGGACACCGAGGCTTTCCCGTACACGATCCGCGTCGTCTCAGACATCCTTGAGTCGAACGGCTCGTCGTCAATGGCTTCAGTCTGCGGTTCATCGCTCTCGCTGATGCAGGCAGGCGTGCCGATCAAGGCACCGGTCGCCGGTATTGCGATGGGACTGATCAAGGAAGGCGACGATTACATCGTGCTGACCGACATCGCTGGCGTTGAGGATCACCTCGGCGATATGGACTTCAAGGTCGCAGGCACGACCGACGGGATCACGGCGCTGCAGATGGACATCAAGATCACGGGGGTGACCTTCGAGATTCTCAAGGACGCTTTGACGCAGGCCAAAGAGGCCCGCCTCAACATTCTCAGTCAGATGGATGCTGTGATTTCAGGCCCGAGCGAGGAGATGTCCCCGTACGCGCCGCGGATCATCCAGATTCAGATCGACCCCTCTCAGATCGGCATGTTGATCGGCAAGGGCGGCGAGACGATCCGAGGCCTAGCCGATGAGTTCGAATCGCAGATCGACGTCAACGACGAAGGTCAGGTGCTGATCTACTCGTCGAATGGCGAGCTCGGCGAAGCACTGCGCGAGCGGATCACGACGATGATGAAGGAGGTCGAAGTTGGTGACGAGTTCACTGGCAAGGTCGTCAAGACGACAACCTTCGGCGCCTTCATCGAGCTTGCCAAGGGAACGGATGGACTGCTCCACATCTCGAACGTCTCACCAGGTGAGCGCGTCGAGAATGTCGAAGATGTCCTCTCTCGCGGCGATGAGATCCAGGTTCGCGTCGTTGAGGTGGACCGTGAGCGTGGCCGGATCGGCCTACGTCTCGCAGACGATCCGTCGATCGCTGGCAAGAGCGCCGAGGAGTTGGCTGCGGTCACGTCCACAGGCGGCGGGCAGCGCCGTGAGCGCAGCGGTGGCAACGGCTCCGACCGTCCCCGCCATCGCCGCGGTGGCCGCGACTAAGGGATCCCGATGACGAATGACGGACCGGTATTAGCAGCTCCGATCAGGGTTGCCGTTGCCGGGGCCGCCGGCCGGATGGGCACGGCGGTCTGCGAAGCGGTTGAGGACGACGGCGGGATGGTTCTCGTCGGTCGCGCCGACCACGCGCTGGGCACGGCTGTCGCCGATGTTCTCGGCGACGCCGACGTGCTGGTTGATTTCACGCAGCCGGATAGCGCACTGTCAAACGCGCGCGAGGCAGCCGCCGCAGGCGTCAACGTCGTGATTGGAACTACGGGCTTCGACCTAGGCGAGCTCGAAGGCCTCAGCGGCGCAAACGTGCTGGTAGCGCCCAACTTTGCAATCGGTGCGGTGCTGATGATGCGTTTCGCCACTGAAGCATCGGCGTTGATGGAGGCGGCCGAGATAGTTGAGCTTCACCACGACAAGAAACTCGATACGCCGAGCGGCACCGCTGCGCGAACGGCCGATCTGATCAACCAGGCGAGCGGCAAAGACGTCCCGATCCACTCGGTTCGGCTACCCGGTCTGGTCGCCCACCAAGAAGTGATCTTTGGTGGCACGGGGGAGACCCTGACGATCCGTCACGATGCGCTCGACCGGTCGTCCTTCATGCCGGGCGTGCTGCTCGCAATTCGTCGCGTCGGCGATCTGCCGAGCTCTCCCGTCATCGGTCTTGAGAACTTGCTGTGAGCGCGTCGCTGGGATCGGTCATCACGGCGATCATCACGCCGTTTGACGACCAAGGCAATGTTGATCAAGCTGGCTTTGTTGAGCTGCTGGGCCATCTGGCCCGAAGCGGCTCCGACGGGTTCGTCGTCTGCGGGACGACGGGAGAGGCGGCGACGCTCTCCGTCGACGAGCATCTTGGCCTAATCGAATTGGCGGTCGCCAACCGACCGGACGGCGCTTCAATCATCGCTGGCGCAGGCTCAAACGACACTCGTCACGCAGTCGAGATGACGGAGCGCGCAACCGCGCTTGGCGCCGATGCAATCCTTTCCGTCACTCCGTACTACAACCGGCCGAACCGCCGCGGCATCGTGGCCCACTACAAGGCCGTCGCGGAGGCCACCGACAGGCCGATCATCCTCTACAACATCCCGAGCCGCACGGGAACCAACCTTCCGAACGAGCTCCTTGCCGAGCTGGCGCAGCTCGACCGGATTGAGTTCGTCAAACAGGCCAACCCCGACGACGTTGAGCAGATCGACGGACTAGGGCTCTACGCCGGCAACGACGACATGCTGGCCGAGGTGCTCGACCTTGGCGGGCTCGGGGGAATCCTTGTTGCCAGCCACGTCGTCGGGCCGCAGCTGCGCCGGATCGTTGAAGAGCCACAGCAGCGTGCGCAGATCGACGCTGAACTGGCGGAGATCTACGCTGCGCTAGGCGTCACCACCAACCCCATCCCGGTCAAGGCGGCGCTCGCGCTGCTAGGCCTGCCATCGGGGCCGCTGCGGCTGCCGCTCGTCGAGGCCAGCTCCGAAGAGCGTGGCGTCGTGGAGACGGCACTGATCAAGCTTGGACTGCTAGAGGCAGCCGGTCACTGATGACCGATCAACGGCTGCGAGTGCTGCCACTGGGCGGGCTCGGGGAGATTGGGAAGAACATGACCGTCGTCGAGTACGACGGCAAGCTGCTGGTTGTTGACTGCGGAGTCCGCTTCCCAACCGCCGAGATGGTCGGCATCGACCTCGTCCTGCCCGACTTCTCATACCTTGAAGGGCGGGTCGACGACATCGAAGGGATCGTGATCACGCACGGCCACGAGGATCACCTCGGGGCGCTGCCGTGGGTGCTGCGTGAAATCAGCGCAGAAGGCGAGCTGCCACCGCTCTTTGGCGCGCCGCTGACGATGGCGATGGCCCGCTCGAAGCTCGATGAGCACAAGATCAAGGAGATCGAGATCGAAGATGTTCGTCCCGGCGATCCGATCGAGCTGGGGCCGTTCGAGGTCGAGTTGATCCAGATGACGCATTCGATCCCTGATGCGATGGCCGTCGCGATCACGACGGACGCCGGCACGATGCTGATCACCGGCGATTACAAGTTCGACCAAACACCGGTAGACGGTCGCCCAGCCGACTTCGGTCGCCTTGCGCAGCTCGGCGCCGACGGCTTACTTCTGCTCTGCGGCGACTCAACCAACGCCGACCGTCCCGGGTATTCAGAGAGTGAAGCAGGCGTCGGGCCACACCTAGAGCAGGCCTTCTCTAGTTGCGAGGGACGAATCATCGTCACCTGTTTTGCCTCCAACATCCATCGCGTCCAGCAGGTCGTTGATGCCGCTGAGGCGCTCGGCCGCAAGGTCGCGTTGGTCGGCCGTTCAATGCGCAAGAACACGAATATTGGCCGTTCACTCGGCCACATTGACTTTCCCGAAGGGATGGTTGTGCAGCCGCGCGCGCTCGAAAACCTTCCCGACGACGAGATCGTGATCATCTGCACCGGCTCGCAGGGAGAGCCGCTCAGCGCTCTGCGCCGGATGGCCTTCAGCGAGCATCGTGAAGTCCAGCTGCGCCGTGGCGACACGGTGATTTTCAGCGCCACACCGGTCCCAGGCAACGAGCGCGCCGTTTCGGAGACGATCGACCGCCTGTACCACATCGGTTGCAGCGTGATGACGCCGCGCGACGCGCCGATTCACGCCTCCGGCCACGGTTACGCAGAAGAGCTCAAGCTGATGCTGAACCTGACGAAGCCGAAGTACGTGATGCCGGTCCACGGCGACTTCCAGCGGCTCGAGCTGCACGGTCGCCTCGCCGAAGCGGTCGGTATTGAGCCGGAGCGGATCTTCAAAGGCGAGAACGGCCTGCCGCTCGAAATCACCGCCAAGGGGGCACGCTTCGGCGAGCCGGTCCAGTCAGGGATGGTGTTCGTCGACGGTGTTGAGCTAGGCGAAGTAAACGAGGCGCCGCTGCGTGACCGGCGAATGCTCAGCGCCGACGGCATTTTTGTCGTAGTGGCGACGATCTCAGGAGAGGACGGTTCATCGGTCGGCGAGCCGGAAATCATCTTCCGGGGCGTTCCATTCCCTGACGAGGCGAACGATCTGCTCGACGACGTGCGCGCCGGGGTGGACGCGACGATTGCGCGAGCGGCAAAGGAGTCGGTGACCGAGATCGACGTCATTCAAGAGATGCTCCATGACGATCTCGCGGCGCTTGTCTACGACCGCCTACGACGCCGGCCGATGGTGCTTCCGGTCGTCGTCGAGGTTTAGTCCGTATCGAGCGGCGCCAGCGGCAGCCGCACGACGAATCTTGACCCTGGCTGCCCATCTTCAACGATCACCGTGCCGCCGTGCGACTCGGCCACCGTCCGCACGATTGCTAGCCCGAGGCCGGTCGAACGGCCGCGGTCGCCGGAGCGGCGGACGAAGCGCTCGAAGATGCGTGCGCGCTGCTCAGCAGCGATGCCCGGACCGTCGTCGGCGACGGTCAGCAACGCTTCGTCGCCGTCGCGTCGAGCCGAGACGCTGACGCTCGTCGCAGGGGGCGTGTGGCGAACGGCGTTTTCGACCAGGTTGAGCACCAGGCGATGGAGTTCGTCACCGTCACCCTCGACGAACAACGCCGCCGGCGCGTCGAGTTCGATCCGATGGTCGCTGGTCAATGCGCCAGCCTCGGCGGTCGCTTCGCGGGCGATCAGGGCCAAGTCGGTGCGTCGGTGCAAGACCGGCTGCTGATCGTCGCTGCGCGCGAGCAGCAGCAGGTCGGCGACGATTCGCCGCATCCGTTGGGAGCTGCGAAGTGCCGACGTTGCCGCCTCTTGACGGTCGCCATCGAGGCTCTCGGCAAGCAGCTCGAGGTTCGCAAGGATGCTTGTTAGCGGCGTGCGCAGCTCGTGTGAAGCGTCGGCGACAAATTCGCGCTGACGGACCAGCGCACCCTCCGTCTCTTGGCGCGAAGCGTCCAGTGAACTGAGCATCTCATCAAAGGTGCGGGCCAATTCGGCGACCTCATCGTCGGTCGGCGGCTCCGGCACGTGGCGGTCGGGGTCGCGCGTGCGCGCGATCTCTTGCGCGGCGACCGTCAGATCGGTGATCGGCCGCAGCGAGCGGCGTGCCAGCGCCAATCCGCCCAGCAGCGCCAGTAGTGAGCCGCCGACGATGCCACCCACCAGCAGCAGTCGCAGCTCGGTGACCGTCCGGCGCAGATCGGCCAGTGGCCGCGCGTATTGGATCCAAACCGGAAAAATCAGTTCCTGACCAATTCCACTGCCGCTGGTTATGAAGCGCGTTTCGATCAGGTAGCCACCAGACTCCGCAGTCCCTGGCTCGCTCGGCAGGCCAAGCTTCGGCCCGCCCGGCGTCGAGCCGCCGCCGACTTCCTGGCGATCGCTCCAGAAAAGTCGGATTGCTGCATTGTTCGGGGAGGCGTAGAGCTCCAGCGGAGGGCTGATGTCGAACTTCAGCGAAGAGGTCGGGGCAATCGTCAAGCGCTCTTCAAGACGTCGAGCAGCGTCGGCCGTATCGCGCACGAAATCGGCGCGAATGCGAGAGGTTGTCAACGAACCAAAGATCGCAGCGAAGACGCAAAGGATCAGGAATGTGAGCCCCGCCGACACCAACGCCAGGCGCCAGCGAATGCTGATTCGGTCAAACACGGAGCACGTACCCGATGCCGCGCACCGTGTGCAAGAGACGATCTTCGCCGTCGGCTTCGAGCTTACGGCGAATGTTCGAAACAAAGACCTCAATTGTGTTGGTGTCGGCGAACGGGTCGTAGCCCCAGACGTCTTCCAGCAGCTGCTGGCGGCTGATCACGACACGCTGGTTGCGGATCAGGTACTCGAGCAGTTCAAACTCGCGCTGCGTGAGTTCGAGCTGACGTTCACCGCGGAACACTTCGTAACTGTCGGGCCGTAGGACAAGATCCTCGAGGCTGAGGCTTTCAGTTCCCCGAGGCGGCCGACGGCGCAGCAAGGATCGCAGTCGCGCGCGCAGCTCGTCACGCTCGAACGGTTTGACGAGGTAATCGTCAGCTCCAGCGTCCAACCCCTCAACCTTGGCCTCGGTCGCGTCACGGGCGGTAAGCATCAAGATCGGCACGTCGCTTGTCTGACGGAGCCGTCGCGCCACCTCGGTGCCATCGATCAGCGGCAGGCCAAGGTCGAGGATCACGAGATCGGGCTCGAAGCTCAGAGCGAGCTCCAGGCCAGCCGCGCCGTCGCCAGCAACCTCGGTCGAATAGCCATCGATTCGCAGCATCCGCTGGACGACTTCAGCGATTGCCTCGTCGTCTTCGATAACTAGAACCCGTGCGGCGCGCGATGACATTGCCATACGGAGGGTAGAACGTTGGATTTACAGCAGCTAAAGGGAGATTGCACTCGACGTCGAAGCAGGCTAGGCGTAGGACAACCACAGATGGCTACAGCGAAAACTAAAGCAAAAACACGGCCCAAGAGCGCGCCAAGGCGCAAGGCGCCGACGCGTCCCAGCGTTGCGCCGCGTAAACGGCCCCAGAAGAAGGGCTCAACGCCACTCCAGGTGCCTCAGCTGAGCCAACGTCAGCGCGATCTTTCGGGGTTGGCGTTGGTGGCTATCGCACTATTCATTGCCTTCCCGCTTTACTCCGGCGGCGACGCAGGCGTCGGCGGCGAACAGTTCGTTGCGGCGCTGCGTTGGAGTTTCGGCCAGGTCGCCTACCTAATCCCACCGATCCTCGCGCTCGGGGGGCTGGTGCTGATCCTTCGGCCCGTCGTGACGCTACCGCAGACATTGCGACTCGGCGCTCTCGCCCTGCTGCTCGGGGCCTCGCTAGCACTGGCAGCCGGCACGTTTGGCCTCGGGAACGGCCGAGGCCGGTCGGTTCAGCTTGACCCAGCGCTGTTCGGCGATCGCGGCGGTGCTTTAGGGGATCTGCTCTATCTCGCAGGAGGCACTCTAGTCGGGCCCGTCGGGAGCCATATCTTCGCGCTCTTTCTGCTGTCAGCGGCGGTGCTGCTGATTAGCGGGCTCTCGATTGCCGCGGTACTGCGCCACAGCGGACAGGGGATTGCCGGGACCGGAAAGGCGCTCGCCAGCAGTCTCGAGGCGCTCTCTAACCGGGGCGATACGGCAGCGCCAATTGCGCCGCCGGAGCCAGATGGTTACGAGCCCAGGGTCGAGCAACTCGGCCCGGTTGAGTTCTTCGATCTCGGCGCTGACCAGACCGACGCCGGCGACGAGGTTGAGCCAGATGGCCCGCAGTCGCTGACCGGGAATCCGCTGCCATCGGTGGCCGTCGCGAAGCCAACTGGTTCGGCGCCCACGGCCGGCAAGAAGGGGCCGCAGTCGGCAACGGTTTTCCGCCTCCCGGACCGCAAGCTTCTAAAGCTGAGCTCAAAGAAGGCGTCGCCCGATACGACAGATCAGAGCCGTATTTCCGATGCCCTACTGGAGGCGCTTCGCCACCACGGGATCGAAGCAACGCTCGTCGGCACGATCTCTGGCCCGCACATCACGCGCTACGAACTGCGGCTCGCACCGGGCGTCAAGATGAACAAGATCGGTGCCCTAAAGGACGACCTCGCCTACGCGCTCGCTGCGACCGACATCCGCATTCTCGCGCCGATCCCAGGCAAGCAGGCGGTCGGCGTCGAGGTTCCCAATCGCACGCGCCTTGAGGTCACTCTCGGCGATGTATTCCAGGAGCTGCCGGCCGACGCCAGTCCGCTCACCGTCTTCCTCGGCAAGGACGTCGGCGGACGTCCCGTCACGGCCGATCTTGCACGGATGCCACACCTTCTGATCGCCGGCACGACGGGAGCCGGTAAGTCGGGAGCTGTAAACGCAATGCTGAGCTCAATTCTGCTGCGGGCCACGCCTGACCAGGTGAGGCTCGTGCTGGTCGACCCGAAGCAGGTCGAGCTAAACCATTACGAAGCAATTCCCCACCTGCTCACGCCCGTAATCACGAGCCCGCGGATGGCCGCCAATGCGCTTGGCAACCTAGTCCGCGAGATGGAATGGCGCTACGGCGCAATGGCGGTTGCGCGGACGCGCTCGCTGGCGGAGCTCAATAAGCATCGCGTCGACGACGGCGATGAGCCGTTGCCGTACCTGCTGTGCGTCATCGATGAGCTCGCCGACCTGATGATGGTCGCCCCGGCCGATGTTGAGAACGCCGTCATCCGCCTCGCGCAAAAGGCGCGCGCCGTCGGAATTCATCTGGTGCTAGCGACGCAAAGCCCGCGCGTCGACGTTATTACGGGGATGATCAAGGCCAACGTTCCGTCGCGGATCGCCTTCGCCGTCTCGAGCCAGACCGACTCACGCGTGATTCTTGATCAGAACGGAGCCGAAAGCCTGCTTGGTCAGGGCGACATGCTGTTCTCGCCGCTCGGCTCTTCCAAGCTTGAACGGATCCAAGGTGCCTACATCGATGAGCCGCAGATCGCCAAGTTGGCCGAGTTCTGGGCCGCTCAGGGCGAGCCAGCCTTGCGTGAGGATCTGCTCGAAGAGATTGAACCGTCAAACGAATCGGCGAGCGGGACCGACGCCGACGGCTTTGACCCCGACGAGGATCCAATGCTCAGTGACGCGATCGCTCTCGTCGTCGAGATGGACACCGCTTCGACGTCGATGCTCCAACGCCGACTCCGCGTCGGCTACACGAGAGCAGGGCGTCTGATCGACATGCTTGAACGGCGCTCAATCATCTCCGGCTACGAAGGTTCAAAACCTCGCCAGGTGCTGGTTACGGCAGCCGACTTGCCGCGCGTACTTGCGGCGTTGGAGGCTCCCGGCCGGGCGTCAGAGCAGGCCGCAGGCAGCGATCAAACAAGCTTGCACGCAGTTTCGCCCGATATTGCTGAAGACTGATTAGCCTCTGGCAATGCCCGACATTGCTAGCCAACTGCGGACCGCGCGTACGGAGGCCGGGATCGACATCGCCACGGCCGAATATGCGACCAAGATTCGCGCCAAGTATCTGCGGGCCCTCGAGAGTGGCGACTGGGCAGCTCTGCCGGAGGAGACCGCGGCAAAAAGCTTTCTACGGACCTACGCCGATTACCTCGGCCTCGACGGGCGGGCCTTGGTTGAGACCTTCAAGGCCGGCGCGGTCCGTGTCGAGAATTCAACAGACTACGCGCCCAGTTTCCCGTACTCAGATGGCGGCGCTCGCCGCAGTTGGAGGGCTTGGGTTGCTGTCGCGCTGGTGCTCGCGCTGCTGGTCGGTCTATTCTTGATTGGGACGAACTCCAGCGCTGCCGAGGTAGAGGCGCTCGTGGTCAGCTCGGCGGTCGGCCCGCTGCTGTGAGCGTACGCGCTGGCATCGTCGTTACCGGAACCGAGGTGCTGACCGGCCGCGTCGCCGACCGAAACGGACCTTGGTGTTCGGAGCAGCTACGGGCGCTCGGTGTGGATCACGAAAGCACCGTGGTCGTCGGCGATCGCCCCAATGACATTCTGGCGGCGCTTAACTGGCTGGCGGCCGAAGGTTGCGCACTGATCATCACTAGCGGCGGGCTAGGACCGACCGCCGACGATCTGACGGCAACCGTCGTCGGCGAATTTCAAGATCGCCTGATGGTTGTCGACGAGCCGCTACATCTTAGGATCACCGCAATCCTTGAACGGCTGACGGCGCGCTGGCCGAGCGTCGATCAGGCGGCTATTGCAGCGGGCAACTTGAAGCAGGCGACGATCCCTGAGGGCGCTACGATTCTGGAGCCGATCGGCACCGCGCCGGGCCTTGTCGTGCCGCCACCGGCTGGGCGCGACGGTCCGACCGTCGTCGTCCTTCCGGGCCCGCCGAGCGAGCTGGTGCCAATGTGGGAAGCGGCTGCATCCAGCGCTCCGTTTATCGCGGCAACTGAAGGGAGGGTCGCGATCGAGCAGGCGATGCTGCGGCTGTTTGGCATCCCAGAATCAGAGATCGCTGCGACGCTACGCGCTGCGCAGACCGCTGGCCTTGCGATCGATCAGCTGGAGATCACAACCTGCCTGAGGCGAGGTGAGATCGAGATTGTTACGCGCTATGCGCCCGATCAACGGCCGCTCTACGACGAGTTCGCACGCTTTGTCGCTGAGAACCATTCCGAGACGCTGTTTTCGGTTGACGGCACGACGATCGACCAGCAGCTAGCGGCGCTACTGCTCGGCCCTCCGCTAAAGACGATCGCGGTGGCCGAATCGTGCACCGGAGGTTTGGTCGCGGCTCGGTTGACCGAGATCGCTGGCGCCTCGGATTACGTCCGTGGCGGGGTTACCGTTTACAGCAACGCGGCCAAGAGCAAGCTCGCCGGCGTACCGGCCGCGCTGATAGAGCGACACGGAGCCGTCAGCGAGGAGGTTGCGGTCGCGTTGGCAGAGGGGGCTCGCACAGTCTTGGGCGCCGAAATCGGCGTCGGCGTCACCGGCGTCGCCGGGCCTGGCGGGGGAACCAAGGAGAAGCCGGTTGGGCTCGTCTGGTGCGCTGTTTCGCTTGCCGACGGCGATCTTGCGGTGAGGCGATTGCAGTTGCCCGGGTCGCGCCAGCTGATCCGCGACCGTACGACGACAGTTGCCTTGCATATGACGGCCCGTCTGTTACGTGAGCGGCTGCGCTAACCGCGGCCTAGTTTGGGGCTCTCTGGCCGCTTATTGGCGCTAGCACCGTTACAGAAGCGCGGATAGCTTCGCTCTTCCGTCCGCCCGAAGGCCGAAGATACACGCTTGCCCGAGAAAGAGAGGTCGTGTCGACGATGGCAACTCCAGCACCAGATAAGGCAGCAAAAGCACGCGACGAGGCCCTCAAGGGCGCCCTAAGTCAGATCGAGAAGCAGTTCGGACAAGGCTCGGTGATGCGGATGGGTGACGAAGGCGCTCAGGTGAAGGTTGATGCGATCCCAACCGGCGCGCTCTCGCTCGACATCGCGCTAGGGATTGGCGGCATGCCACGCGGCCGTATCGTCGAACTCTTCGGCCCGGAATCTTCCGGTAAGACGACGCTCGTCTATCACGTCATCGCCGAAGCTCAGAAGCTCGGTGGCGTCTGCGCCTTCATCGATGCGGAGCACTCGATGGATCCGCTTTACGCCCGTCAGATCGGTGTCGACATTGACGAGTTGCTTGTCTCCCAGCCAGATTACGGCGAGCAGGCGCTTGAGATCGCCGACATGCTTGTTCGGTCCGGCGCAGTTGACCTGATCGCCGTCGATTCGGTCGCCGCATTGACGCCGCGCTCCGAGCTCGAAGGCCAGATGGGCGATCAGACGGTCGGTCTGCAGGCGCGGATGATGAGTCAGGCGATGCGCAAGCTTGCCGGCAACCTAAATCGCGCTCAGACGATGTGCCTCTTTACGAATCAGATCCGCGAGAAGATTGGCGTCATGTTCGGCTCGCCGGAGACCCAGCCAGGCGGTCGAGCGCTGAAGTTCTACTCCTCCCAACGGCTTGATATCCGCAGGATCGAAACGCTCAAGGAAGGGACCGAAGCGGTCGGCAACCGCGTCCGCGTCAAGGTCGTCAAGAACAAGGTGGCAGCCCCATTTCGCCAGGCCGAGTTTGACATCGAATTCGGCAAGGGGATCTCAAGCGCAGGCTGCATCCTCGACCTCGGCATCGAGCACGAGATCGTCACGAAATCGGGCTCTTTCTTCTCCTACGGCGAAGAGCGGATCGGCCAGGGGCGTAACAACGCCAAGGCCTACCTTGATCAGAACCCAAAGATGGCTAAGGAGATTGAGCAGAAGATCTACGCAGCCCTCGGTGTAAACGATGATCTCGTCGTGCCGATCGAACGAGAGCCAGAGACCGAGGTGCCGGTACTTTCCGATCAGCCAGAGGCGGTGGCCGAAAAGCCGACGGCAGAAGCGGCGTGAGCAGTTGGCAAGCGCGCCCCTTGATCACGCTCCAAGGATCCAAGAGGCACTAGAGCGCGCCTTCCGTTTCATCGCCAAACGTGAACGCACGATCACTCAGGTCTCGGCGCGGCTCGAGCGTGACGGCATCGAGCAGCCGGTAATCGCCAGCGTGATCAAACAGATGGTCGCCGACGGCTATCTCAGCGATCATCGTTTCGCGGCGCTCTACGCCGAGGACCGGCGCGCAATCGACGGCTGGGGCAACGAGCGGATCACCACGAACCTGCGAGAGGCCGGAATTGCGGCCGAGATCATCGATGTTGTACTCGGCTCGCGCGGTCACGGCGATCAGGTTAAGGACGCAATCCGCGTGCTCGATCAGCGAATCGGCTTGAAGCCGAGCGACGACCGCGAACGCGAACGGGCGCTGGGGATGCTTGTGCGCCGTGGTTACAACCTCGAGATCGCTCACGATGCCGTGCGCGCGTTCGAACGCCGGTAGCTTGGCGGCGCGATAGCCTGCCTCGCTAATGGCCGCCCTGAGATACCACCTGACGACCTTCGGCTGCCAGATGAACGAGCACGATTCGGAGCGGATCGACGGATTGCTCGAATCGCTCGGATACGAACGCGCCGCGGCGCCGAGCAATGCCGATCTGATCCTTCTCAACACCTGTTCGATCCGCGAGAGCGCTGACCGCCGCTTGGCGACCCAGCTCGGTAACGCGAAACGGTTCAAAGCGGCCCGGCCAGGAGTGGTAGTGGCTGTCGGTGGCTGCTGGGCGCAATCGCTGAAAGACGAGGTCTTCGAGCGCTACCCGTTCGTTGACGTAGCGTTCGGGCCGGGTCAGGTCGACCGGCTGGGTGAGTTCCTGCTTTCCGATTCGCTGGAGGCGCAAGGCTACTTCGAGTTTGGTGGCTTCACCGCCGACCTGCCAATGCGATCCCAGCAAAGCGCATCAGCCTGGATGCAGATCAGTGTCGGATGCAACCAGAAATGCTCGTACTGCATCGTCCCCTCAACAAGAGGGCGGGAGCTAAGTCGGCCATTTGACGATCTTGTCGCAGAGGCGCGCAGGCTCGTTGCGCGCGGCGCCCGTGAAATCACCCTGCTTGGCCAGAACGTCAACTCGTACGGTCGCGACCTGCGGCCCGCTAGGCACAGCTTTAGCGAGCTGCTGGCCTCGATTGACGCCGTCGAAGGGGTGGACCGGCTCCGTTACACGAGTCCGCACCCGCAGGATATGCGCTCCGATGTCGTCGCGGCGCACGCCGAACTAGAGTCGCTCTGCGAACACATCCATCTGCCGCTCCAGTCCGGGTCGTCGCGGGTTCTAAAAGCGATGCGGCGCACCTATGACCGCGAGCGCTACCTGTCGCGCGTCGCGATGATCCGCGAGGCGATCCCTGACATCAGTCTGACCACCGACATCATCGTCGGCTTTCCCGGCGAAACCGAAGCCGATTTCGAGCAGACGCTTTCGCTCGTCGAAGAGGTCCAGTTCGACGGCGCCTTTACCTTCGTCTACTCGCCACGGCGCGATACCGAAGCGGCGCTGATCACCGAGGCCCTGGTCGACGCCGAACAGGCAAGCGAACGGATCGGGCGCTTGATCGAACTCGTCCAGCGCGGCGCGCAGCAGCGCGCGCAGCGCTTCGTCGGCCGTTCAGTCGAGGTGCTGGTCGAAGGAAGCTCACGGACCAACCCAGAACGACTGCGCGGGCGCACACGCCACAACAAGCCGGTCAACTTCATCGGCGTTGCAGATCCCGGCGACCTAGTTGAGGTCGAGGTCACAGGCGCCACGAGCACCTCACTCAGCGGTGAGGCAACGCTGCTGGCCAGCGCGGTCCGCTAGCGCTTGTTGGCTTGCCCTTCGGCCATCTCGGACGCGAACTCAGCGCTACCGAGCCTGCGGACAAGCGAGCCGACCAGTTTCGGGGCAAGCTCTGACGCCTTCGTCGCTGCGCGGACCCCAAACGGAGCTACATCAACCTCTCCGCGATCGTTTTCGATCGCCGAACGGACTGCCCGCGCCACATCTTCCGGCGAGCTGGTGCCGACATAGCCAGGCAGCTCCACATCGGCTTCGTGGAACATCCCGGCGTCACGGATAAAGCCAGGGAAGATCACGCTGACGCCAACGCCGCTGCCCGCAAGATCGGCCCTCAGGCCGGCGCCGAATCCACGCAAGCCAAACTTGGTCGCCGAGTAGAGACTGCTTCCGGCTGTCGCGACCTTCCCTGAGAGCGAGCCGATCAGGACGATCTGGCCGCTACCGCGTGCCAACATTTGATCGCTCAGCAGTCGCGCCATCACAATCGGCGCTCGAAGGTTGACGTCGAGTGCGCGGTCGATCTGATCGAGCGAGAAGTCTGAAATCTCGCCCGAGGCGGGAAGCGCGGCGTTGGCAATCAAGATGTCGACGTCGGAGTGGGCCTCAACCAGCTGCTCTAGTTGGGTTCGGTCGGCGAGGTCGGCAACGGCAGCTGTGGCGCCGGTCTCGGCGGCGATTCGCTCGAGCACATCGGAGCGGCGTCCGCTGACGATCAGCTCTGCGCCCGCGCCGCTGATCTCTCTAGCGATAGCTTCGCCGATTCCGCCGCTGGCGCCGGTCAAGAGGACTCGTTTAGCTTGGATCTGCACAGCGCCATTGTCGCAGCCGTCGCTAACGTTGCGGCTGTGGCCCGCCAACGAAACCCGAAACCGGGGCAAAAGCCGCAAGTTCTAGCGCTATTCGGACCGACTGCGGTCGGCAAGAGCGAGCTAGCGGTTGCGCTCTCAGAGCGGCTCGCTGCCTGTGGCCAAGGGAGCGTTCTGATCGGCGCCGACTCAATGCAGCTCTACAGCGGTCTGGCGCTCGTGAGCGGAGCCGCCACCGCCGAGCAACGTGCGCGCGCAGATCACCGTCTGCTCGGATCTGTGCCGATCGATCAAGAGTTCAATGTCGCTCGCTACAGCGAGCTAGCCCATCGTGAGATCGACGAAGCGCTAGCGCGCGGCGAGCTTCCGATCGTTGTCGGCGGGACAGGCCTTTATCTTCAAGCCGCGCTCACAGAGATGCCGCTGCGGCCACCACTGCGAGCGACCACCGAAACCGCCCTGCAGCTTCGGCTCGAGCGTGACGGCGACGAAGTGCTCCACGCCGAGCTGAAGGCGCAGTCGCCGCGGGCCGGCGAACGGATCGACGTTGCCGATCACAGGAGGTTGCTGCGGACGCTGGGTTTGCTTGCCGAAGGTCACTCGGTTGACGATCGTGAGGGCGGAATTTGGACCTCGCAGATGAGACGCCCGACCAGGTTGATTGGACTGGTCCGAGATCGCGATCAGCTCTACGCGCGGATTGACGCCCGCGTAGACGCGATCGCCGCGGCAGGAGGGAGGGAGGAGGTTGTGGCGGCGTTAGCAGCAGGAGCTTCACGGACCGCGCAGATGGCGCTCGGCTTTCGCGAGCTGCAGAACGGAGAGCTCGAGGCGATGAAGCGAGCCACGCGGCGCTACGCAAAGCGGCAACTGACGTGGCTGAGGAAGCTCAGCGCAGCGGAACTGATCGAGATCGGCGAGCGCGGCATCGAAGAGGTGGCAGACGAGATCCTTGCTACCGACCGCTGCGCGGCAGCGTAGGCTGGCGCAGATGGAACTTGAGCGTTGGCAGGCGCTAGGCAACGAGTACCTGATCGTCGAACGCGAGCGGCTCAGCTTCGGGCTGACGGAGCAGCGCGTGCGTCTACTCTGCGACGAACGCAGCGGCTTAGCGGCCGATGGTCTACTTGAGCTCAGTCATGAGGACAGCTCGGTCAGCGCCGACTTGACGATCTGGAACGCTGATGGCTCGCAGGCGGAGCTTTCCGGCAACGGCTCCCGCCAGGCCGTCCTTTACCTACGCGCAAGCGGATGGACCGATTCCAACTCAGTGGCGATCAGGACGGCGGCGGGAATCGTCACGGCTGAGTTGACGGGCCCTGAGAGTGCGACTGTGGCAATCGGTCAGGCACGCACGGCAAGCGCCCAGTTTCCAAGCGGCCCGCCCGACGGCCGAGGCGAGATCGAGATTGAGGGCAACGTGCTGCCGTTTCAGTTTGTCTCGATCGGGAACCCGCAGTGCTCGTTCGAGCTGGACTCGCTCGAGCGTCTGGAACGTCTTGAGCTGGCCGAGATCGGTCGCTTGGTTGAGAACGATGCGCGCTTCCCCGGCCGCACCAACGTCAGTTGGTGGGCTCCGCTCGGCGACGGGCGGATCAGAGCACGGATCTTTGAGCGTGGCGTTGGCGAAACCTCCTCCAGCGGCACCGGTGCCAGTGGCGTGGCAGTCGCAAGTGTGCTGGCCGGAGGTAGCAGTCCGGTGACGGTAGTGCTCGACGGCGGCGAGCTCGTCGTCGAACTCGACGCGGCAATGAATGTCGAGCTCAGCGGCACGGCCAACCGCGTCGAGCAAATTCGCCTCAGTGGTGAGCTGCTGGAGCGTGTACAGGACGCTTGAGCGTCAGTTGGAGTGCAGCTCGGGGTTGAGCTGGCCCCAGTTTCCGTCACGCACGAGCGCCTCGACCGCGCCGCTCGTGCTGTTGCGCCGGAAGAGCAGATCTGACTCGCCGCTGATCTCGCGCGCTTTGCGCAGCGAGCCGTCGGCCATCGTCACGACTGTGCCTGCGGTGATGTACAGCCCGGCCTCGACGACGCAGTTATCGCCCAGCGAAATACCGATTCCGGCGTTGGCACCGATTAGGCAGCCTTCGCCAACGCTGATCTGTTCGCTGCCGCCGCCGGAAAGGGTTCCCATCAGCGAGGCGCCACCACCGATGTCGGAGCCGGCGCCAACGCGGACACCGGCGCTGATTCGCCCTTCAACCATCGATTCGCCGAGCGTGCCTGCGTTGAAGTTGACGAAGCCTTCGTGCATCACTGTTGTCCCGGGCGCTAGATGCGCCCCGAGGCGGACACGGTCGGCGTCTGCGATCCTGACGCCGTCTGGGACGACGTAATCGGACATCCGCGCGAGCTTGTCAACCGAACGGACCTGCAGCTGCTGGCCGGCGGCCATGAAGCGCATCTTCGTTGCGGCAAAGCCCTCGGCGGCGCACGGGCCAGCGTCGCTCCAGACGACGTTCGTAAGGACGCTGAAGAGACCGTCGAAGTTGAGCGTGCCGGGGGCGGCCAATCGGTGTGAAACAAGCTGCAGGCGCAGGTAGGCGTCGTAAGCGTCGATCGGCGGCGCGCTGCAGTCTTCGATCACAGTTAGCACGCAGGCCGCTCTTACGCCGCGCAGATCGTCGGTGCGAGCTGCGTCGCCGAGCTCTGCCGCGCCAAGCTTGGCGGCATGGTGGCTGTGAATCTCGACCGTGCCGGCGGCGATCTCGTGTCCGGCGGCTCGGATCAGGTCGCCTGGGGCGTCGTCCAGCCCGAGCGCGGGGGACGGGTAGAGAACTTCGAGCACGTTGCCGCTCGCTTGGTCGATGGTCGCCAGCCCGACGGCCCACGCGCCTTCTCGAATCAATTCAGCCATTGCGATCGAATCTACCGTCCCAGCTCCAACAGTGCCGCCGCCGCCGTCTCGCACTGATCTATCGGCGGCACAAGCGCGACGCGCACGTAGCCTTCTCCGCCGCTGCCAAAGATCGCGCCCGGCGCGACCAGCACGCCGGCCTCAAGCAGACGGCGAGCTGCCGCCTGACCGTCGCCGTCTTCGACTGCCTCGCACCATAGGAAGAATGACGCCGCGCCACCGACTGGGCGCAATCCAGCGGCCTCCAGTGGAGCGGTCATGATCTGGCGCTTG
>CAMDBT010000006.1 GCA_945889475.1 Bifidobacterium breve | reverse complement strand
GCCAACATGTTCTAGCGTTGGGGCATGGCCGACGTTCGCCCGCTCAATTCGCTGCGCTATGAGCTCGATCGCGTCGGCGGTTTCGAGCCCGTTCTCTCGCCCCCTTACGACGTGATCGACCCCGCCCAGCGGGCCGAGCTGGCCGCGCGTTCGCCTTTCAATGTTGTTGGCGTGGATCTCCCCGAGCCAGCAGTCCCCGGCGGCGACCGCTACGAGAACGCGGCCGCGCTGCTCGCGCAGTGGCAGCAGGCCGGCGCCTTGGTGCGCGACGAGCAGCCGGCGTTCTGGATTCTGACGCAGGATTACCTCACCCCCGACGGCGACCGCCGCACCCGCTCTGGATTCCTCGGCGCGGTCAAAATCGAGCAATATGGCGCTGGCACGATTCGCCCGCACGAGAGAACCCACGCCGGGCCGAAGGAGGATCGGCTCCGTCTGACGCGGGCAACGAAAACCAACCTCTCACCGATCTTCGCGCTTTATTCGGACTCCACCGGAGCGGCACGGGCGACGATCAGCGCGCAAACGACGGCTGCGCCTGACGGCGAACAGATCGACGAGGACGGCACCGTCAACCGTCTATGGCGCGTCGCCGACCTCGAGGCCCAGGCCGCGCTCAGCGCCGCGCTCGGCGCGGCCGAGCTGCTGATTGCCGACGGCCATCACCGCTACGAGACGGCGCGAATCTACGCCGACGAGATCGGCGGCGAGGGTCCGCACCGATTCGTCTTGATGGACCTCGTGGCGCTTGAAGACCCAGGCCTGAGCGTCTTCCCGACGCATCGCCTGGTCAGCGGATTGGCCGACGATCCGCAGCGCGCTAACGCGCTGCGGGAGACAATCGAAGCCTGTTTTGAGATCACCGAGCTCGGCTCGACCGCCGAACTGCCACCGAACGGACTTTCCGCCGACGGCAGGCTTCAGTTCGGCTACCTCGACTCGCGCCACAAGCGACCACTGCGACTGGTGCTGCGTGACCAGAAGATCGCCGACGACGCGCTTGCCGACTTCCCGCCGCCCTACCGCATGCTCGATGCTGCCGTCCTCGAGGCGCTGATCCTCAAAGGGCCGCTCGGTCTGAGCGAGGACGACATCTCAGATCTCAATCGACTTGGCTATTCACGCAACGACGATGAGGCGCTTTCGCTGCTGGAGAGCGGCGAATACGACGTCGCCTTCTTCCTATCCGGCGCGCCGATCGAGCAGATTCAGCAGATCGCCGCGGCCGGCGTCAAGATGCCGCAGAAGTCCACCTTCTTCACGCCCAAGGTACCCACAGGACTCGTCTTCAACCCGCTGGCGTAGTCTGTAAGACATGATGAAAGCAACAGCAACGCGCAAGGAAGGACGCCGGCACAGCATCACGATTCGCGACCACGAGCTGACCGCCGACGAGACGGCCGATTTGGGCGGCGGCGACGCCGGCCCGACCCCACTTGAGCTGCTCGCCGCCAGCCTCGCTGGCTGCGTCGCCGTGACGGTCGAGATGTATGCCGACCGCAAGGGCTGGAACGTAGGCAAAGTTGAGGTAGATGTTGAGTACGCGCCAGCGGAGCGCGGAACGCCGACCAAGTTCCAGGTGGTGCTGAAGCTTCCGAGCAATTTGAGCGACGAACAGGTCGAACGGCTCTCGGTGATCGCCGCCAAGTGCCCGATCCACCGGATGCTCGACGGTGAAGTGATGTTCGACGAGCGTGTCGAGCTCACCGCTCTCGCGATCTGAGCTGGCAGCCGCGCTGGCGCCTGAGCTGCTGAGCTTGGAGGCCGCCGCGCTACTGCCGGTCGGAGGCAGCAAGAAAGCCGGCGTCCTCGTCCCGCTCTTCGCCGCCGACGCAGGCGCGCTCTCAGTCGTGATGACGCGCCGCGGCGATCAGCTCCGCCGCCACGCGGGCGAGCTCGCGTTCCCCGGCGGGCGCCTTGATGCCGACGACCACGACCTCAGCTCGGCTGCGCTACGCGAAGCACACGAAGAGATCGGCCTCGCGCCGCTGTCGGTCGAGCTGCTGGGCGCGTTGTCGCCGACGCCGACGATCGCAACCGATTACGCCGTCCATCCGTTCGTCGGCTTGATCGAACCAGGCCAAGAATGGATCCGCTCGCGGCGCGAAGTTGCGTCGATCCACGAGTTCGAGATCGCGCAGCTCCGCGCTGGCTACGGCAGACGGGTCATCAAGCGTCGCGGAATCAGCTTCACGACCGACACCTATCTGGTCGGCGATCAGCTCGTCTGGGGTGCAACGGCGAGAATCCTTGGCGACCTCTTCGCCCGCCTCGACGCCGCCGGGCTTAGCTGACCTTGACGCCGGTCGGGTCGCTGACGATGCGGATGTAAGGCCGCGGCTCTTCCCAGCCGTCCGGATACTTCTCCGCTGCCTGCTCATTCGTAACCGAGCCAACGATGATCACGTCCCCGCCCGGACGCCACTGCGCCGGTGTTGCGACGGCATGCTCAGCGGTCAGCTGCAGCGAGTCAATCACGCGCAAGACCTCATCGAAGTTGCGCCCTGTCGTCATCGGATAGATCAACACCAGCTTGATCTTCTTGTCCGGCCCAATCACGAAAACGTTGCGCAGCGTGGCGTTGTCAGCCGGCGTCCGCTCGGTCGGGTCGCCTTCAACATCGGCCGGAAGCATTCCGTAGAGCTTCGCGACGTTGAAATCGGTATCTGAGATCAGCGGGTAGTTCGGCGCCGTTCCCTGAGTCTCGGCGATGTCGACAGCCCACTTCTCGTGGTTGTCGAGCGGATCGACCGAAAGTCCGATGATCTTCACGTTGCGCTTGTCGAATTCAGGCTTGATCGAAGCCATGTAGCCGAGCTCGGTCGTGCAGACCGGAGTGAAGTTGCGCGGATGCGAGAAAAGCACGGCCCACGAATCGCCAATCCAGTCGTGGAAGTTGATCTGGCCTTCCGTCGTCTCAACGTCGAAGTCTGGTGCTGCATCGCCAATAGTCGGCATTCGTTTTCTCCTTGGAGTAGCTGTTGTGCGCCAAACTATACAAAGCTGATCGCGATTATGTTATTTAGCGCTTCTGCGCGGACCGGCGAGCAGCCCGCCGATCGCCTGCTGCGCCTCAGCGAGCCAATGATCACGGACTCCAAGCGGATCGGCGCGCAGCAGAGCGAAGGGGATCTGGTTCGTCTCGCGAGCGAGCTCCATCTCCGCAACACCGCTCTCGATCAGACTCTCGCCGACGGGGCCGGCCGCCTCGTAGATGACGCCGCGGACGGTCGTGTCTGTCGTCTTCTCGAGCATCATCCGCAACCGCGACCCGTGAAGTGCGGCGACCTTCTCCTCGTCGCCGCTGGCCGTGCCGAGCAACCACAAGAGCAGCGTCACGTTCTCCAGCGCGTACCGCAGCGTGCCGATCACATCCGGTGTGCCAATCCAACACTCTCCCCCTGCCGCTTCGATCGCTGCCCGCCGATCCTCAGATCTGCTGACGCAGCGCGCAGCGTGCCCTTCGGCGACGAGCGCGCGCGCCAAATCAAGGCCGCGGCAGCCGCCGCCAACAATTAGTGCCCTCAAGAAGTGCCGCCGTCCGTCCCGCTGACCAACGAGCGCTCAAACTCTTCAAGCGTCTGCTCGCTCTCGCCGCGCGCGCGGCGGCGCGCGTTGCGGGCTTCAAGCAGCTGCGCCAGGTCTTCCGCTTCGAGCGCGAGGTTTTCGCTGTCCCCGGCCAGATCGCGATTGACTTCGGCGCTCAGCTCGGCGTGGCTGATCTCGTCAGCGCCGCGCGCGCGGCGCTTTGCGTTGACGGCCTCCTGCATCTGCTCGAGATCATCGATCTCGTTCGTGAACTCAAGTTCCGCCGAACGCGTCGGGCGCCAATCGAGCTGCTCGGCTCCGGAGCCGGGGTAGAGGACACCGATCAGCACCAACGCGACGACGATCAGCGTGATGATGCCGATCATGATCAAAGCAAACGGGTCCACGTTGCCCAGTCTATGACGGCGGCGAAGTGCAGCGAGTAGCTCCGCGTGCGAGCGCGCAGACGCGGTACATTCCCTCAATGACTCGCACCCCCAGCTTGAAGTTCCTCGCCTCAGCGGCCTGCCTCGCGGGGCTGGTGCTTCCCGCCACAGCGCCCGCCGCCAAGTCGCCGATCTCAGCCCGTCAGAACGCCAATATGTACAACCAGCGCTACTGCGAGTACCTCTTCGTTCACCTTGCGGGAGCGAAGATCGTTGGCGACGTCTGGAACACCTTTGGACTCAGCAAGTGTCCGGCGGCGCAGTGGAAGGCTTCCGACCCGACAGCGCTGAGGGCGATCTTCCCAGGGACGCTCGCAGTCAAGCTCAACGGTCCCCGTTACTGGCTGATCAACAGCGCCACAATCACCTGGGACGCACGCGTTGATGCACGCGGCGGCAAGGTGCGCCAGTTCCCAGGCCTCAAGATGCGCTTCCTGACCAGTGTTGACATTCCGCCTAGCGCACTCGCCAGCGGCGGGATGCAGCCGTATCAAGAGACAGCCGTACGCCGCACGACCAACTTCACATTCTCGCGCAAGTACCCGATCCACGAGCTCGTCTCGCCGGCCGGCAAGGTCTACGCAATGCAGGCCTACTCCCAGATCAAGGACAAGTCTTTGACGCTCCGCAAGCTCGCTGGCCTCGCCAGCAAGCTCGCCCTACCAGCCGGGTGGCGCTACCGCACGCGCAAGCTGAAGTCCAACCTGACGCTAAAGACCAAGCGAGCGACCGTCCTTCAGGACGATCTCGAGAACACCTACCAGCTCGTCAAATAGCGCCTAGCAGCGGCGCCGTCACAGCGGCGCCGAGCGTATAAGGTCGAAGAATGAACTTCGACCTCAGCGATGAACAGAAGCTGATTGAGCAGACCGCGCGCGAGTTCACCGACGGTGAGATCATGCCGGTCGCCGGCGCCAACTCGGAGAACCACTTCTTCGACCGTGATCTGGTCGCCAAGATTGCCGCGCAAGGCTTCCTTGGCGCAATCGTGCCGCGCGAGTACGGCGGCGCCGGCCTCGATTACGCGACCTACGCGATCATCTGCGAGGAGATCGGCCGCGGCTGCTCGGCGATGCGCACCGTCGTCTCTGTCCAGACGTCGCTGGTCTGCTCAACGATCCTGAAATGGGGAACCGAGGAGCAGAAACAACGTTACCTGCCGCTGCTCTGCTCCGGCGAATGGCTCGGCTGTTTCGGCCTAACAGAGCCGGGCAGCGGCTCGGCGGCCGCAGATCAGAAGACGCGCGCCGTCCGCCAGGACGACGGCAGCTGGCTGATCAACGGCGCGAAAATGTGGATCTCGCTCGGTAACAACGCCAGCCTCGCTTTGATCTTCGCCCAGACCGATCCATCGCTAGGCCACCGCGGCCTCGCCTGCTTTCTGATCGAAACCGACCAACCCGGCTTCATGCCCTCACAGATCACGGCCAAGATGGGGCTTTGGGCCTCGGACACGGCTGAGATTGCGCTCGACGACGTGACCGCCTCGGCCGATTCGATGCTCGGCGAAGTCGGGGACGGCTTCAAGGTCGCGATGAGCGCGCTCGACTCCGGCCGCTATTCGGTCGCCGCCGGCTGCGTTGGGCTGGCCCGCGCCGCGCTCGAGGAGTCAATCTCCTACGCCAACGAACGGACCCAGTTCGACCGACCGATCGCTGGCTTCCAACTGGTCCAAGCGATGATCGCCGACATGGTCGTGAAGACCGAGGCCGCGCGGCTACTGGTCTACAAGGCCGGCTCGGTCAAAGACGCTGGCAAGCCGAGCACGCTCGAGACCTCGATCGCCAAGTACTTCGCAACCGAAGCGGCGGTCTGGTGCTCCGACAAGGCGATTCAGGTTCACGGCGGCGCCGGCTACAGCCGCGAGCATCCGGTCGAGCGTTACTACCGCGACGCACGGGTGACGACGATCTACGAAGGCACCTCGCAGATTCAGCAGCTAATCATCGGCCGCGCGGTCACCGGCGTCGATGCGCTCAAGCCGATGACCGATGAGCGCCTCTAGTCGCGCCGCGCTGGCGGACGAGCCACCCGCTTCGGCGATCATCCAGACGCCGCTTGGCGAAATGACCCTTAGCTCACGCGGCGATGCGGTCGTCGCGCTGCAGTTCAGTGACCGCGGGAGCGTTTCGCCACACGACTCCACGGACGCAGAACAGGCGGCGCGAGTGCAAGGTCAACTGGACGATTACTTCTCCGGCTCACTGACCGAGTTCTCACTTCCGCTCGCGCTAGAGGGTTGCGGAGACTTTCAGCGGCGCGTCTTGGAACAGTGCTCGCGGATCGCCTACGGGGAGCGCGCTACATACGGACTGCTGGCGAGCCAGATTGGAGCGCCCGGCGCCGCCCGAGCCGTCGGCAATGCACTACGCCGAAACCCGATCGCACTGCTGATCCCCTGCCACCGCGTGACGCGCGCCGACGGCAGCCTGGGCGGCTATGGCGGTGAGGACAGCCACCAACGGAAGCGGGCTCTGCTGGCGCTTGAGACGAGCAGCTAGGAGAGCGCGCCGCTACCGGCGGGCTGCGAAAGCTGCGGCGTGTCGCGCAGGTACCACTCGGCGTCGAGCGCGGCTTGGCAGCCAAGCGCCGCTGCCGTGACCGCCTGACGGTAGGTGTGATCGACGAGGTCGCCGGCGGCAAAGACGCCCGGCAGTTTGGTCCGAGTTGAACGCCCGTCGGTGATTAGGTAGCCCTCGTCGTCGATCTCAACCATGCCAGCCACGAGCTGCGACTGCGGCTCGTGGCCGATCGCGATGAAAGCGCCTTGCGCGGGCAGAGACTGCTGCTCATCGGTTTCGGCGTTGAGTAGGTCGACGCTCGCGAGTGCGCCATTCTCGCCAGCATTGAAGCGGACAACCGTGAACGGTGTCGCCCACTCGATGTTCTCCGTCTCGCGAGCGCGATCGAGCATGATCTTCGAAGCCCGAAACTCGCTCCGCCGATTCACAATCGTGACCTTCGAAGCGAACTTCGCAAGGAAGATTGCTTCCTCCATCGCCGAGTCGCCACCGCCGACGATAATCGTCTCCTTGTCGACAAAGAAAGCGGCGTCGCAGGTCGCGCAGTACGAAACACCGCGACCGGAAAGCTGATCCTCCCCCGGCGCACCAATTTTTTTGTGCTCGGCGCCCATCGCGAGAATCACGGTGCGGGCCCGATGCTCCTGATCGCCAACCCAGACGCGATGGACGCCTCCGGGCTGGTCGGAAAGCTCCAGCTTGGTCGCCAAGTCGGTGACGAACCGAGTTCCAAAGCGCTCAGCTTGGTCGCGCATCGTCTGCATCAGCTCCGGCCCTTGAATGCCGTCGCGGAAGCCGGGGTAGTTCTCGACCTCCGTTGTCTGCTGCAGCAGCCCACCCCACTGCCAACCTTCAATCAGCAGCGGAGAGAGATCCGCGCGCGACGTGTAGAGCGCCGCCGTGTAGCCGGCCGGGCCGCTGCCGACGATGATTACATTCTCGATCTCGGACATCCTTCGCTCCACTCAGGTTGCGGGTGACTTTACTTTGTATAGCGTAGCTGCTTGTGCGACGCCTTCGTTACGCCAACCTTGAACCGTGCGCCGCAACTGGAAGTAGGCGATCGCGCCTGGAATCGTCGGCAGCCAGAACGAGAAGGCGCGGTAGCTAAGGACAGCGACGATCGCCAAACTGCTGGGCACGCCAAAGGCGATCAGTACCCCGATCATGCCGCCTTCGACGCCGCCGATACCACCCGGCAGCGGCAGCAGGTTGGCAAACATGCCGACGTAGTAGGCCATCACTAGGACGGCGAACGGCGGCGGCTCACCGAAGGCGTGAAAGGCGGCCCAGAGCGTGAAGATGTCGAAGTACCACCAGATCACAGCGCCAAATACGGCGCCGTCGCGCTCGCGGATGATGATCAGCGCCTCGCGGACCCCAACAGCAAGCGCGTCGGGGACCGGCGCCAGTTTCGAAACGAAGCGTCCGAACCAGCCCGAGTCCTCAGCCCAGTGCTCGATCCGGCGATCGATCTGCTCCGGGATCAGCGTGCAGGCCAGCGCGAGGATTATCGCCAGCCCACCGATGATCGCCGGCACGACGGTCAGCGCGAAGATGCCATTGCCGGCGAAGGCGCCGAGATAGAGGCCGACCCCTGCGATCAGCAGCGTGAACATGTAGACGGCGTACAGGATCACGTACTGGGCGATCATCCTCGTCGCAACCGTGCGGCCAGGCATCCCTGAGCGCCGCAGCGCCCAGGCAGTCAGGACTGCGCCGCCCGCTCCGGCGGCAGCAAAGAGTCTCGTGGCAACGAGGCCGGCCATCGTGATCTGGTAGCTGACGGCCCAGTTGATCCGCGTGCTACCGCGAACAAAGACGCCGCGGAAGAGCCAGATGTAGCCGCCGAAAGAGATCAGCTCGAAGAGAGCGCAGACGATCAGCCACTTGGGATCTCCATCTTGAATTCGGTCCCAAGTCTTGTTGATGCCAGCAATCTGAGGCAGCCCGAAGTAAAGGAAGACGACCACCGCAAGGGCGAAGAATCCGGCGAGGAATGCGTGGCGGCGCGATAAGCCCCGCGTCGGCATCTGCTCATCGTCACGAGGGTCGGGAGCGAGTGCATCAACCTCGCTCTGAGGTAGCTCCATCAGGCTCCCTGCGCACGGTGCTCAAGCCCCTGAATCACGCGCGAGATCGCTTCCGCGAGCGGTGCGACGCGCGGCGCTGCTGTGCGGACCCCTTCGACTAGCGCTAAGCCGGCAAGCAGGTCCACCACGTAATGCTCACCGAGGTATACGAGAGCGAACCCGAGCGTTCCGGCGTACACCCAAGCAACCGTTCCCGCGGCCCGACTTACGTCGGAAAGAACGTGCGCGGACATCACCGATGTTGCGAAGTGAAGGGAGGGCATGGCGGCTAGCGGGTTGCCTGCAAGGCCATCGTAAAGCGTGGGCCAGCGGCCACGCCAGAACTGCTCGCCGTAGTCGATCATCATCCGTCGCAAGCCAAGTTTGGTTTTCGCGACGTCGCCGCCAAGGCGGCCCTTCTCAGCCGCGTACCAAGGCGGCGCGGTCGGCACGAGCCAGTAGCCGATCAGGCCGAGGTCGAAGGTTCCGTAGATCATCGCCGCCGCGCGCGGGAACTGCTCGCGGCGTCGTAGGAAGACATACGCGACCGTTGCGTGCGGAACAAGAAACCAGATCCAGTGCGCCCAGACGAGCACCTTCTCGGGCGTTCGAATGTTCCCCGGGTCGGCGATCGCCCGCTGCAGACGGACTCCAGGCAGCTCGCCAAGGCCAATCCAGCGGTCGAGCTTGACCGGGTAGTCAACGTAGGCCCGATCCTCGAGCGCTTGCGGATCGTCGGCCGGCATCTCGTAGGTCGCGAAGTAGGCCCACATCTGAAGCACAGAGACAGCCACGTCGCGCCTCGGTGACCGGGGCGCAGCGACGCAGAGCGCCACCGGCGCGGTCCAAGCGGCCGCAAGGACGACAGCCTTCGGGAGCTCGACGCGGCGGCGTAGCAACGGCGCAGCAGCGCCGACGGCTACCGCTGCCATTGCCGCGAGTCGCAGGGCTTTCGAAGGGCGCAAGGTCGGCGCAGTATACGGTTGGGGGGTGCAACTCGGCGGGCTGACAATAGGAATCACAGGCGCTGGCGGATTCATCGGCGCGGCGCTTTGTCGACGGCTCGCGGCCGAAGGCGCGCAGGCCGTCGGGATCGAGCTTCGCGCCGAGACGCGCGCTGCGGTTGAACAGACCGGAGCGAGATTTGTTGCCGCAGACGTGCTCGACGGGAGCACGATCGCCGCTGCGCTCGAAAACTGCGATGGACTGATTCACACCGCCGCGATCGTCGACGACTGGGGCTCGATGGAGCAGTTCATCGAAGTCAACGTACGCGGGAGCTGCTCGGTCTTCGACGCCGCCCGCGCAGCTGGCATCGAGCGCATCGCCCATCTCTCGTCGGTCGCGAGCTGGGGCTATGAGTTCAGCAGCGACCTCGAGGAAGATGCAGCCCCTCGCGCTAGCGGCGCTCCATACGCCGACACCAAGGCCGCCTCCGACTACCTCGCGCGGCGGCGCGGAGCGGCCGTCGTCAGGCCCGGCGATGTATACGGCCCCGGCTCGGTGCCGTGGGCGATTCGCCCAGTCGAAGCGCTCCGTAGCGGCCGCTTCGCGCTGCCCGGAAAGGGCGACGCGTTGATGACGCTGGTCTACATCGACGACCTCGTCGACTGCATCCTACGGGCGCTAACAACCAAGGCCGCCGCAGGCCAAGCCGTCACAGCTTGGGACGGGGTTCCGGTCACAACGTCAGAGTTCTTCGGCCGCTATGCGCAGATGCTCGGCCAGAAAAAGGTCCGCACCTCACCGGAGCCGGTGATCGGAGCATTCGCCCTTGCCGCCGAAACCTTCGCCAGGCTCCGCGGCACACGGCCGACGGTGAGCCGCGAGGCGATCCGCTACATCTCACGGCAGGCCGTCTACCCCAACACGCGCGCGCGCGAGCTGCTCGGCTGGGAGCCTCAGATCGACTTTGAGGAAGGGATGCACCGGACCGAGCTATGGCTACGTGCGGAAGGGATGCTCGACTAGAGGCCTTCTGCACAGACGCGGACGAATGCGCCGATCACCGGACTCGAAGGATCGGCCTCCGGGTGCCACTGCACGCCAAGCACGAAACGACTGCTCTCGATCTCGATCGCTTCGGGGAGGTCGTCGACAACCGCCCAGCCGGTAACCGTCAGCCCGTCACCTAGACGGCCAATTCCCTGGTGGTGGTGGTGAAGTGCAGAGTGGAGAAGTTCACCGGCGACCGCTGCCGCCAGCGAACCGTCGGCGAGGCGGACGTCGTGCTCGCTGCCTTCGAACGAGCCTGGCGTGGCACGATGACAAGCGGGTACGTCTTGAACCAACGTTCCTCCGCGCGCGACGTTGAGAAGCTGCATGCCGCGGCAAATTGCCAGTAGCGGGAGATCGGCTTCTACCGCCGCATCGATCAGCGCCAGCTCGCTTCGATCACGCTCAATCCGTGAGCCCTCATGCTCGGGGGCGGGCTCCTCGCCGTAGAGCGATGCGTCGACGTCAGGGCCGCCAGTCAGCAGCAGCCCGTCGATGGCGCCGATCACTTCAGCGGCGCCGTGATCGGCGAACGACGCATCCGGCGGCAGCAGCAGCGCTACGCCGCCTGCGCTCTGGACCGCATCGACGAAGAGCTGCGGTACCAACGCTGCCTGCGTATCCCAGCGGCTCCACTGAGCCTGCTCGACGTAGGCGCTGATCGCTACCAGTGGTCTTCTCGCGGCCATCGGCGCAAGGCTAGAGCCACAGCCCGCTAGCTGCCGTGAGTACCTAGGATGGGTCGATGGACAAGTTTGAGATCGAGACCGAATATGCGACCGTGAACCTGCTGCGCAAAGGCGCGGCAGCGAAGATCGAACTGAACAGACCGGACTCGCTGAACGCTTGGAACGGGCAGATGAGCGCCGATCTTTTCGCCGCCTACGAGGTGGTTCGTGACGATGACGGGATTCGCGCCGTCGTGATCTCCGCCGCGGGGCGCGCCTTCTGCTCAGGCGCCGACCTCAAAGCTGGCGCAGCTGGCGGCCTAACAAGGGAGGACGGGTCGCCCGACCTAGAGCGCGCCTTGCACGAGCGATACCACCCCGTGATCACCGGCCTGCGCCGACTGCCTAAGCCGGTCGTGAGCGCCGTGCAGGGACCGTGCGTCGGCGTCGGCCTTTCGCTCGCGCTATGTGCCGATCTCGTATACGCGAGCGAGAACGCTTACTTCCTGCTGGCCTTCGTCAACATCGGCCTCGTCCCGGACGGCGGATCGTCGGCCTTCATTCCAGCGCGAATCGGCCTCACCCGGGCGACCGAGATGGCGATGCTCGGCGAAAGGGTCGAGGCCGCCAAAGCGGCCGACTGGGGATTGATCAACGGCGTCTGGGAGACCGCTCGCTTTGACGCCGAGATCGACCAGCTCTCGGCTCGGCTAGCAGGCGGTCCGACCCGCTCATACGCCGGCTCCAAGCGGGCGCTCAACAACTGGGTTTTCGGTCCGCTCGACGACCAGCTGGCGCTCGAAGCATCGCTCCAACAAGAGCTTGCAGGCAGCTCGGATTTCGCTGAAGGCGTGCTCGCTTTCGTCGCCAAGCGAGAGCCATCTTTTACCGGGCGCTGAGGCGCGCTTCCTCCCGTCCGATTCCTTTATAGGATTGGCTACTTCCGTGCCCGCTTCGACGACCCCTCGCCCAGTCAAGAACAGCATCCTCTTCGGGATCGTTCTCGTTGCGGCGCTCCTAATCCCGGCTTCCGCTGCGTTGGCGGGCATCGTCGCTCCGGAAGCAGGCGGCGGAACACCCAACGCTGAGGGCATCCGCTCTCTATATCTGTTGATCTTCGGCTTCGGTTGCGTGGTCTTCGCTGGCGTCGGCGGTCTGCTGATCTGGACGATCGTGCGCTACCGCTCGAGCAAGGGCGCAGTAGCAGTCCAGGTCCACGGCAATAACCGGCTCGAAATCGGCTGGACGGTCGGAGCGGCGCTGCTGCTGGTTCTGATCTCGGTCGTCACCTTCGTCAAGCTCGACCAAATCAAGAATCCTCCGAACTCAAGCGCCAATGGGCTCTCGACGCCAAAGAACGTCTCCTTCAGCAGCGGCCCCGCCAAACCGGCGCTTCCGCCTAACGGACGTTCGCTCAACATCGACGTCAATGGGCAGCAGTACGTCTGGCGCTACACCTACGCCGACACCGACACCAACAACCTCAACAACGTCTTCTCCTACGGACAGATGGTCGTGCCAACCAATACGACGGTCAGCCTCAGCATTCGCGCGCTCGACGTCCAACACTCTTGGTGGATCCCCGAGCTGGGAGGCAAGTTCGATGCGGTTCCCGGCTACACCAACTACACCTGGTTCAAGATCTCCGAGCCAGGCATCTATAACGGCCAGTGCGCCGAGCTTTGCGGCCGCGGCCACGCAACGATGATCGCCTCCGTCAAGGCCGTATCGCCCGCCGAATTCGAACAGTGGTACGCCGCACAGAAGGCCGCAATCTTGGCAGCCGAGAAAGAGGTCGCCGCGACGCGCAACGCCCAAGTCGCCAAGGACGAGCAAGCGCTCAAAGATGCGCAGAAGGAGGCCGGGCCGCCAGCCGCTCCGGCCGAGCCCGCCGATGGCGAGAAGATCTTTGTCGCTGGCGTCCCGGCGACCGGGGCTCTTGCCTGCGGCTCCTGCCACGCGCTCAAGCAGGCTGGCACCAACGCCGCCGTCGGGCCAAACCTCGACGTCGTGCTCAAAGGGCAGAGCGCAGCGATGATCAAGGCTTCGACGCTCTCCCCGAACAAGTTGATCTCGAAGGGGTTCGCCGCGAACATCATGCCCGCCAACTACGCCACCTCGCTGACAGAGGCGCAGCTTGATGCGCTGGTCCAATACCTCGACGAAGCCGTCAACGGAAAGTGACCTGCAGATGACAACCACTAGCGCCGCGCCGGCCGACAAAGCGATCCCTGAGATCGTCACCAACTCGGCCTCACCGCGCCCGACCGGCTGGCTCTCCTGGCTGACAAGCACCGATCACAAGCGGATCGGAATCATGTACATCGTCGCCGCCTGGATGTTCCTCGTTCTCGGCGGCGTTGAAGCTCTGCTGATCCGTCTCCAGCTGGCAGTTCCGGACAACACGCTGCTCTCGCCGCAGACCTTCAACGCGCTTTTCACGATGCACGGGACGACGATGATCTTCCTCTTCCTGATGCCGATGATCGCCGGCATTGCCAACTACCTCGTGCCGCTGATGATCGGCGCGCGCGACATGGCGTTCCCGAAGCTCAACGCGCTCTCGCTCTGGCTCTTCATCGCCGGCGGCATTGTCTTCTACGGCTCGCTCCTATTCAGCCCGGCCGAATGCGGTTGGACCTGTTACGCGCCGCTCTCCGAGACCGCCTACTCACCCTCGAACGGTGTTGACTCGTGGATCTTCTTGGTCCACCTCGTCGGCGTTTCATCCTTTATTGGCGCGCTCAACATCTTCGTCACGATCACCAACATGCGCGCGCCGGGGATGAGCTGGGGTCGCCTGCCGCTGTTCGTCTGGACGATCCTGACGCAGGCGATAATGCTGATCATCTCGCTGCCGGTGATCGCCGCGGCGGTAACGCTACTGCTGACAGATCGACACTTTGGAACCCACTTCTTCGACCCGACCAACGGCGGGTCACCGCTGCTCTGGCAGCACCTCTTCTGGTTCTTTGGCCACCCCGAGGTTTACATCCTCGTGCTGCCGGGGTTCGGCGTCATCTCCGAGATCCTGCCGGTCTTCTCGCGCAAGCCGATCTTCGGCTACAAGGCGATCGTCGCCGCGACGCTCGGCATCGCCGTGATCGGCACGCTCGTCTGGGCGCACCACATGTTCACCGTTCCGCTGCCCTTCTTCCTGCTTGTCTTCTTCATGCTCGGCACTTATTTGGTCGCGATCCCAACCGGCGTCAAGATCTTCAACTGGGTTTTCACGATGTGGCGCGGCGCGATCGAGTTCCCGGTCGCGATGCTCTACTCGATCGGTTTTCTCGCAACCTTCCTGCTCGGCGGGATCACCGGGATCTTCCTCGCCACCTTCCCGGTCGACTGGCAGCTGCACGACACCTACTTCGTCGTTGCCCACTTCCACTACACGATTGTCGGCGGCGCAGTCTTCTCGATGATGGCGGCGCTCTACTACTGGTTCCCGAAGATGACCGGCCGGATGATGGACGAGAAGCTCGGCAGGGTCAGCTTCGCGCTGACGCTCGGCGGTTTCTGGATCACCTTCCTGATCCAGCACTCGGCCGGCCTCAGTGGGATGCCGCGACGCGTCTACGAGTACGCCGACGTCAACAACCTCGGTACCTACAACATGATCTCGACGATCGGCTCATTCATCCTCGCGCTCGGCGTGCTGCTGACGATCGTCAACATTGTCCAGAGCCTCCGCAGCGGCGCCAAGGCTGGCCCCGACCCGTGGCGCGGTAACACACTCGAGTGGTTCACCCCCTCGCCCCCGCCGATCAACAACTTCGACGTCGTTCCGCGTGTGCGCTCGGTCGAGCCGATGCGCGACATCCGCCGCCAGATCGAGCGCCAGAGCCGCGTTGGCGACGAGGCCGACGTCGCGGCCGGGAGTTAGCGACGCGGCGATGCCACAGCTAGTTACAGGCACAGTCGGAGCGGCGGCGATCGCTCCGTCCGCCGGGCGCCAGCGCGTCAGCGACTACGTCGCCCTGATGAAGCCGAAGGTTCAGAGCCTGCTGCTCTTCACGACGCTCGCAGCGATGCTGATCGCAGGCCGCCCGTCGATCGCGCTGATCGTCGCAACCCTGATCGGCGGCGCGATGTCGGCCGGTGGCTCGGGCGCGATCAACCACTGGTATGACCGCGACGTCGACCTGATGATGGAGAGGACCGCCGACCGGCCTGTCGCTTCCGGGCGCGTCTCACCGCGCGCGGCGCTCAGCTTTGGCCTGATCCTCGGCGCAGCGTCGCTGCTCTGGCTGGCGTTGCTGGTCAACCCGTTGGCCGCTGCGCTTTCGTTGGCCGGATTTCTCGGCTACGCCGTCGGCTACACAATGCTGCTCAAACGCCACACTTGGCAGAACATCATCTGGGGCGGCGCTGCCGGTGCCGTGCCGCCGCTGGTCGGCTGGGCTGCAGTCACCGGCTCGCTCAGCGGTTTGGCGATCTTCCTCTTCTTCATCGTCTTCTTCTGGACTCCCCCCCACTTCTGGGCGCTCAGTCTGCTGATGAAGGACGACTACGCAGCGGCCAAGATCCCGATGCTCCCCGTGGTCCGCGGCGAGGATGAAACGCGACGCCAGATTCTGCTCTATTCGGTCCTGCTCTACGCCGTCTCGCAGCTTCCGTTCTGCGCTGGCGGGCTCGGAACTCCCTACCTGATCGTCTCGCTCGGGCTCGGACTGACACTGATCGTCCTGGCCTGGCAGCTGCGGCGCCGCGCCGACCGCGCGTCCGCACTGCGCCTCTACCTATTCTCGCTGCTCTACCTTGCCGTCCTGTTCGCAGCGATGGTTGCCGATGTCTGGCTGTAAGCTTCGATAACCACCAATGGATAAGAACCTCGCGAGAAAAAACAACCGAACCGGACTGCTGATCACCGCGATCGGCTTTGTCATGTTCGGGCTCTCCTTCATCGCCGCGGCGCTCTACATCTCATGAGCGAGCAGGAGCGTGGTGCCGAGCCGGCCGGGGAGAGGATCCGTATCCCAGCGGGCAGTCTGCAGCCGGTGCTGGTAGCGGTCGGCCTCTCGTTGCTGCTGGTCGGTCTGCTCGAGCTTTGGTACCTCAGCGTGATCGGCCTGTTGATCATGCTCGCAGCGATCTACGGCTGGATCCGCGCCGCTGCCGCCGAGCACGGCGACCTACCCAGCGGCGACTAGCGCTCGCGTTCGCTCGCCGTTTCCGCGGCGCCGACGTTCGCCTTTTCCGCGGCCAACTCGACGTAGCAGCGCACAAGGTCGCGCATTGAGAGCATTCCCGCCACCGCGCCACCGCTGACAACAACTAGGTGGCGAAAACCGTGGAGCACCATCGCGTCGGCGGCCTCGTCGAGCGACCAGTCCGGTGCGGCAAAGATCACGTCGCTGGCCATGTGCGTTTCGACAAGCTCCTCGTCAGGTGATTCGCCTGCCCCGAGCGAGAGCATGATGTCGCGCTCCGTGATGATGCCTGGCCCCGGGCGTTCGGGATCGTGAACTACAGCAGAACCAATCTGCCTCGCCGCCATTAGCGTCGCGACCTCGCGCAGCGTGTGGCCTGGGCCGACCGTCAGAACCGACTCGCTCATCGCTTCACCCACCTGCATCGTCATGGCTCCACCTCCGCATTCGACGATGCGGCGAAACTAACCGCTGTCGCGCGCGTTGTCTAGGGCGACCGCGCTCTACCGACCACCTACAGCAGCGGTGCCGCGATCGCATTACCGGCGCCTATCGAGCCAATAACCAGCTGAGAGCAGGCAATCTCTGCTCGCTCCGGGCTCGACCACGAGGTCGCTTGTATGGTTGAAGTCGATTCCGGCGACGAGTTGGCTTCTCGATCAGCTCGCGCGCAGCATCGCGTCATCGCGGCGCCATCGGTTGAGCACGTGCGCCGAGGTTGGCCACACAGCCGTGCGCCAGTAACTGACCGCCATCCAAATCGGTCGCGCCGCTGAGCTGACGACCGCTAGATCGGCTTCCAGCGGCTGCGAGCCAGGCTCGCCTAGCAGCACGCCTGCGTCGCCTGCGACCGGTAAACTTCTGCGCCAGTGACTGGTCAATCTCACCGCGGCGCCGTTACCGCGAAAAACTGGATCGTGCTGCTCGCGATCAGCGTCGTCGCCTCCGTGGTCGGCATCATTTTCATGCTCGCGCTCGACTGGTTCCCGGAGCAGGGCTCAAGCATCGCAGCGCCAATCGACACCTTCTGGGACGTGCTCGTGGTCGTCTCGGTGCCGATCTTCGTCGCCGTAACCGCGATGATGCTTTTCAGCATCTGGCGCTGGCGCCAGCGCCCAGGCGAGGAAGATCTCGATGGGCCGCCGATCCACGGCAGCACCAAACTGGAAGTGATCTGGACGATCGTCCCAACCGTAATCATCGCTGCACTGACGACCTACGCCGCGATACTGCTAGTTGACATCCAGTCCGCGCCGGCTAAGGGCACGCGGGTCGTGAACGTCAACGGCGTCCAGTTCGCTTGGGACTTTGAAACCAAGACCGCTGCCGGGCCGGTCAAGAGCGCCAAGCTTTACCTCCCAATCAACGAGCCGGTCAAGTTCAACGTTCGCTCAGCGGACGTGATCCACGACTTCTGGGTACCTGCCTTCAGGCTGAAGGTCGATGCGGTGCCAGGCATCACAACCACCTACAACCTGACACCAACAAAACTTGGCACCTTCGAGGTCGTCTGCGCCGAACTCTGTGGCCTCGGACACGCCTACATGCGCCAAACGGTCACGGTTCTCACAGCCGAACGCTATGCGACCGTGATGGCCGGCCTTGCTAAGCAGGCGGGCGCGCCCGCCCCAGCCGCCGGCGCCAGCACCGACGCCGTCGGCAAGCAAATGTTCGTCGCTGGCAACCCGGCGACGGGGGCGACAGCCTGCGGTGCCTGCCACACAATGAAGGCCGCCGGGACGACAGCTACGACGGGGCCAAACCTCGACGAGATACTCCAAGCCGACGACGCCGCCGGGATCATGGAGATGATCGTCAATCCAAACAAAGAGATCGTGGCGGGCTACAGCAAGGGCATAATGCCAGCCAACTACGCGACGACGATGACGAAGCCACAGCTCGACGCTCTGGTCAAATACATTGACCAAAGCGTGCACGGAGAGGGTTAATTGATGGCCGCGAAGATCCGACAGCCAGGCTGGTATAGGGCGCTCGCGTTCTCAATCCTCGGCGTCCTCGTCTGCCTCGCTCTCAGCACCGGACTGCGCGCAGCATTCGCGGTAGAGCCGGTCTATGACAGCACCTCGGTGCTGCAGATCTCACTGCTGATGGTGCCGCTCTTCTTCCTTGGCGGGATCGGATGTTTCGACTACTGGCTGCGATGGGCAAGCGGGCGCACAGTCGTTGATGACCACGCCGACCACGGCGCAAAGAGTTGGCGCGACTACTTCAAGGTCAATACCGATCACAAGGTGATTGGGATTCAGTACATCTGCGTCTCGTTCGTCTTCATGTTCATCGGCGGACTGATGGCGATGCTGGTGCGCGCTGAGCTCGCTGCCCCCGGCCGGCAGTTCGTTGATCCAAACACCTTCAACGGAATCTTCTCTATCCACGCAACGCTGCTGATCTTCCTCTTCGTGATCCCAATCTTCGCTGGGATCGCCAACTACGTGCTGCCGCTGATGATCGGCGCGCCGGACATGGCCTTCCCGCGCCTGAACGCGCTCTCCTTCTGGATGCTGCCGGTGGCTGGCGTGATGATGCTGCTCTCGTTCCTAGCTCCGGGGGGATCGTTCGCAGCTGGCTGGACGGCCTACGCGCCGCTCTCTGTCGACGCACCGATCGGGCAGGCTTTCTTCACTATCGCCGTTCAGTTCGCAGGCGCCTCCTCAATCGCAACTGCGCTCAACTTCCTCGTCACGATCATCACGATGCGCGCCCCGGGGATGACCTTCTTCCGCATGCCGCTCCTAGTCTGGGCCAACTTCTCAACTTCGCTGCTGGTAGTGATCGCAACGCCGTTCATCGCCGCCTCGCAGTTCATGGTGATCCTCGACCGAGCGCTCGGCTTCAACTTCTTCAATCCTGCCAACGGTGGCGACGTGCTGATGTACCAGCACGTCTTTTGGTTCTACTCACACCCGGCGGTCTACATCATGATGCTGCCTGGCTTCGGAATCATCAGCGAGGTCTTAGCAACGCGGGCGCGAAAGCCGATCTTCGGCTACCGAATGATGGCCTTCTCGCTGCTCGCGATCGTGCTGCTGGGCTTCACCGTCTGGGCCCACCACATGTTCGTCTCGGGAATGTCGGACTGGATTCGAATACCGATGATGATCACGACGGCGATCATTGCGATTCCAACTGGAATCAAGATCTTCTCTTGGGTCGCAACGCTCTGGCGTGGAGTGCTGAAAATGGACACGCCGATGCTTTGGGCTGTCGGTTTCATCGCGATGTTCACGCTCGGCGGCATCTCCGGCGTGATGCTCGCGATGGTTCCGCTCGACATTCACGTCAGCGACACCTACTTCATCGTTGCCCACATCCATTACGTCCTCTTCGGCGGCTCGCTGTTCACGATCTTCGCGGGAATCTACTTCTGGTTCCCGAAGATGACGGGCCGAATGTTCAACGAGCGGCTAGGCAAGATCCATTTCTGGCTGACCTTCATCTTCTTCAACGTGACCTTCGCGCCGATGCACCTGATCGGTGTTCAAGGGATGCCGCGGCGAGTTTCGGATTACGCCGAGCAGTTCGCAACCTGGAACATGATCATCTCGATCGCGTCGTTCGTCGTCGGCCTTTCATCACTGATCTTCCTCTACAACATGATCGTCTCGTGGCGTACGGGCCCGGAGGCCGGGCCGAATCCATGGAACTCGTTGACAATCGAGTGGCAGGTCTCGTCGCCGCCGCCGATCTTCAACTTCGATGCGATCCCATCGGTTGTCGGCGGCCCCTACGAGTACGGCGTGCCGGGTGCCGTCCACGCCGTCTTCGCCGACTCCAAACCGGAACCGGTAGCGGTCGGCGCCAGTGAGGCGGACTGACCGATGCGGACGATCCTCGTCATCGCCAACGAAACGTTGACCGCGGGCCCGCTGCTGGAGCGCGCACGCAGCGAAGCGGCAGCGGGAACGGTGCGCGTCGTCCTCTGTGTTCCGCGCCGGACGCCGACACACGGAAACTTCACCTACAGCGACAACGTCTACGAGGCGGCGCAGGTTCGCGTGGACCTTGCGCGCGGGGTGCTGCGCGAAATCGGGATTGACTGCATTGGCGAGGTTGGTGATCCCGACCCCTACTCAGCGACGCTCGACGCGGTAGCTGAATACAGCCCCGATCTAATCCTGATCTCAACGCTTCCCGAAGGCGAATCAGGATGGCTCGCCAGCGGCGTCGTTGAGAGAGTTCGCAACGCCACCGAGATCACAGTCGAACACATCGTCACAGAGCAAAGCGCCGGGTCGCCATTCGACATCACGCTGGTCGTCGCCAACAGGACGACGAGCAGCGATGCGCTGATAGCCGAGCTGCACAGGCTCGCCAGCGACGAGCCAGCTGGGCGCGAGCGACTGTTCATCTTTGTAGTGCCGACCGAGGGCGGCGATGACTTGGCAGTCAAGCGCGCCCGCGCCCGCCTGACACAGGTTGTTGATCGCGCGAAGGCGCAAGAGATGCTGGCGGCCGGACTGCTCGGCGACCCCGACCCATACACGGCGACGATGAACGCGCTTGCCTTCTTTGACGTCGACGACATCGTCGTCTCGACCTACCCTGAAACACGCTCCGGCTGGCTCCGTGCCGACCTGATCGAGCGGATCAGGAAGTCCTCGGGCCTGCCCGTTGATCACATCGTCGCCGAGGTGGCAGCCTCGCGCAGCGGGGCCTAAGGAGATACCGATGGAAGCCGCCTCAATCCCAAGCCCTGCCAGCCACGACGGCGACAGTCACCACGGGCCGCCGATCGCCAACCAGAGCTCGCGCGTCAACTCCGAGGTGCTCGGAATCCTGCTCTTCATCATCTCCGAGATGATGCTCTTCGGAGCATTCTTCGCGGCCTATTTCTTCATCCGTGTTGTCTCCGCCGATGATTGGCCTCCGGGGGAAGGGCTTCCGGTCGCGGTCGCCGCGATCAACGCCGCGATCTTGCTCTCGTCGTCGGTCACGATGCACTGGACCGACGTCTCCGCCAAGCGCGACAACCAGCTCGCGATGCGGGCTGGGATTGTCACAACCTTCCTGCTCGGCTCCACCTTCCTCTTCATCCAGATCAACGAGTACTTGCATCTCGGCTTCACGCCGAAGACGAGCGCCTCGGCCTCGGTCTTCTACGGCCTGACCGGCCTTCACGGCGCTCACGTAGTGATCGGCCTGCTGTTGCTTTGGATGTCGGCGGTGAGGATCTTCAAAGGCAGGGTCGGGCCGAAGAACCACCGCGGCCTCGAAGTCCCGGGGATCTACTGGCACTTCGTGGATGCGATGTGGATCGTCGTCTTCACGACGATCTACGTGCTCTAGGCAGGCGCCGGTGGATCACGAACCAGAGGCGCCAGAACCGCGATCAGGCGAGGCCTCGCCGGCGGAAAAGCCCGCGCCACGGATACTCGATCCGTTTCGGACCGAATCAGGCGCCTTCAAAGCGCTGGCCTGGGTCGTCGGCGGCTGCCTCGTAGTGATCGCTGCGGCCGTTCTCGCTCGCGCGCTGTAGCGCCCAGCGCCCGTCGCGCTGTTCAGGCCGCGTTGTCCTTCCCGGCGCGGCGCTACTGGCCGTTGATTGACTTCTCGAGATAGGCGACGATCTGAGCGATCTGCTCCTTCGTCAGTGCGGTCGCGTAGTTGGAAGGCATTACGCCCTTCGCGAAGCCCGCGGCGATGAGCGCGTCGGGGTCAAGGATTGAGCTCGTGATCATCGCTGCGTCCTGCCCCTTCAGCGCTGTGTCAAGGTTCGGCCCTGAGCCACCTGTTGTTCCTGCCGCCTTCAGCAGATGGCAAGAGCCGCACGCCAGCGCGCCGGTCGCTGGGTCGCCGCTGACGAACAGCTTGCCACCAGGGGAACTACCGCCGTCTGCCTTCGCTACCGCGGAGGCGAGCAGGCCAACGTCTTTGCCGGGCTTCGCAGCGACCGCCCCTACGTAGGCAGCAACGTCGGCAGCATCCTTGCCGGTAACAAGATTGGCTGGCATCGGGGCGTTCTGGTTGGGGAACAGAATCTGGCCGTACACAACTCCGCGGATCCCGTCGTCGCCCCAGTTCTCGAGCCGAGCTGCGGCGAAGGCGTCGTCTAGATTAGGTCCTGAAACCCCTTTGCTATCGGCTCGGGCAAGGACGTGGCACGAGCCGCATTTCTGGACGAAGAGCTGCTTGCCGTTGACAAGATTTGAGTTCTCGACCGAAGGCAAATCGTTCGTGCAGCCAGCGAACGCGAAGATCGCCCCGGCGGCCAATCCAATGCCGAGCGCGCCGCGCCTGCGAGCGATGAGTCGTCGTCCAATCATTAGGCCCAATGTTATCGCGAACCGGGGATCGCAGAGTGCTGCTCGGAGCCAGAATGGCGGCCGCAGACTCGGCGCAGCAAGCGCCCGCGCAGCCCGATACGATGAGCCGATGGACCAAGCCCAGCGCTACCGACTCCGCGAGCCTTCTTCGGGCCGTGAGGTGATCCTTGAAGCGAAGCCTGACGTCATTTACCGCGATCAGCAGAGCGGCGAGGAGCTGGAGGTCGTCGGCGAGGTTCTGCCGCTTGCCCCATCCAAGTCAATGCTGCCGTGGGCGGTGGAGAACCTCCGTTTCTGCAACTGGTGCGGCGCAATGGCGCAGCGCGATCTGAACGAATGCCCGACCTGCGGCCGTCGTATGGCGCCTCCGGCTTGATCAGTCGCTACCGTTAGGGGCATGCGTTCAATCCTGATTGTTTCCAGCTGCGCGCTGGCTCTGACCTCCGCGCTAGCTATCTCCGCCTGCGGTGGAGATAGTCGTCCGTACGATCAAATCCCGACCTCGACACCGGCTCTGGTTCCGCCGGCCGACGCCGACAGCGTTGCCAACGGCACCGGCGTGAGCACCACGGCGCCGACAACGACGACCGACACCAGCGGTTCAACCGATACCGGTGGCACCGGCGCTGATACCGGCGCTGATACCGGCGGCGGCACAGGCGCTGATACCGGCGGCGGCACAGGCGTTGATACCGGCGGAGATACCGGCGGCGGCGGAACACCTGCCGATACCGGCGGCATCACGCCTGAGTAATCGGCTGCGCTCCCGCGCGGCTGCGCTCCCGCGCGCAGGCCCTAACCCGGCCGAGCGATCGCTTCGGCGCGAGCCTCGCAGCTACTACGGGTCTGGAACGACCTGGGCGCTGTAGGTGATCCGCGCCGTCGTGTACTTGCAGTAGTAATCAGAGAACTGCTTGACCGCGAGCTGTGAGGTCTGGCCTTGGGTGTCCTCGCACTGACCCTTGCCGCGCGAGGCGTGCCAAACGGTGGAGCTGTCGAGCCCCGTTGCCAACGCGGGCGCCCAAGTCGGGACGGTCAGCGCGATGATCTGGCCCTTCCTGACCCAGATCGAGCGCTGCAGCGCGATCTGGACCGTCCGGCCGAAGTAAGGCTTCAGCTTGACCAGCTCGCCTAGGCGAGCGACGACGGCGCCATTCTTTGCTTTCGGTGTTTTCCTCGACTTCTTCGTGACCGAAAGGACCGTCAGCTGCGCGGTTGCCTCGCCGCCGAGCTTGGAGTCGAAAAAGGCAATCTGTTTCTTCGTCGGCTTACCGAGCGAGATCGTCCATGCGACGAGCCGCCCGTTCCGCGTGACAACCATCGGTGATCGCTTCGATCCGCTGCGCGTCTGGTAGCCGGTCGTGCGGCTGATTGCGTAGCAGGGCGAGCCGGGGCAGCCAGGCTTGACAGCGGCATCGAGCGCGCCGAGATCGATCATCGCTGCCGATGCGGCTCCCGGTACGGTCAAGGCGAGGGCGCCGAGAAGGCCAACGAGGGGAAGTAGTCGTTTTTCCATTTCACTATCTAAGCGCACTGAGAACGCTAACGAGCCGGTTCAATCTCGAGCTCGCGACGATTTGCCGTGTTTATCGGCTTATCCAGACCGTCGCCTGCACGAATTCTGACGTTTTGCCGCGCTCAGTCACCGCGCAGCAGCGCGGCGCTGTGAGCAACTGAAGCCGCATCGCCAGCTTGCGGCAGCCAAGGGAGCTGCAGCGGATCGCCGATGTAGCGCGGAATCACATGGATGTGAAAGTGGAAGACGCTCTGCCAAGCATGCGCCTGGCAGGAGTTGAGCAGGTTGACGCCGTCAGCTCCAAGCCGCTCGCGGGCGAGAAGCGCTGCCCGCTTAGCGGCGATGACGCAGGCGCTTAGGTCGGATTCGGAGATCTCGTAGAGATCGGTTGCGTGTTCGCGTGGGATCACCAGCGCGTGGCCAGGTGTGGCGGGACTGATGTCCATCAGGGTGATCGTCCGCTCGTCCTCAGCGACTATCTCAGCCGGAATCTCGCCGCCGACGATTGAGCAGAAAAGACAGTCGTCCATGATTGAGAGCGTAACCGCTGCTGGTGCCCAAGGGCGATCGAGCTGAACCAGCGATGCTGGCGCGATCTAAGCGGCGAAGCTGCAGTTCAGCTGCGGCTGGCGAGCAGCGAGCGCGCCAGCTCGACCGCCGCCGCTTCGTCCGCCACGGCGCCGCAATACTGCGCCTCAGCGATCGCCGCGAGCAGCTCGCCCAGCAACGGGCCGGGCTCGATTCCGAGCTCGCTGGCGAGCCTGTCGCCTCGGATCAACGGTTCGGGCGGCCCCTGCTCGCGCCAACGCAACGCCTCGGCCAACAGCTCAAGCGCCAACTGCTGATGCGCCACGATCGCCTGCTCGGCCTTGCGGCCGCGCGTCGCGAGCCGATCGGCGAGCGACAGCAATGTGACATCCACCTCAACCGGCTCACAGCTCGACAGGTAGAGGTAGAAAGCTTCCGGCGTTAGCGGCTGCTCGTGAACCAAGAAGCCAAGGCGAAGATGCTCAAGTGTTAGCTTCGAAACGTGGGCTTTCAGCCGTTCACTGGCCTTCAGTCGCCGCAGGACGACTCGCGCCTGCTCGGCGCCTTCGACTGCGTGGCCGGGGAAACCGACCCGGCCATCGTCGAACTGGGCCCGCGTCTGCGGCTTGGCGATGTCGTGGAGCAGCGCACCCCAGCGGAGCCCGACTCCGCGGCTGAGCCCGTCGGCGAGCGGCTCGGCGAGCAGCGCCGCGACCGCAGCGCCGCCCGGCTCGCCAAAGAGCGCGCCGGGATCAGCTTCTAGATCGATCGAAAACTGCAACACCTCGAGCGTGTGCTCGTAGGCGTCAAGGTGGTGGTAGGCGGTCTGCTCGACGCCTTGAAGTTCCAACAGCTCCGGCAGAATCACGGCGCTGGCACCGATCTCGTCAAGCAGGCGGATCCCGCTGACCGCCTGTGGCGAAGTGAGGATCAAGTTCAGCTCGGCAAAGATCCGTTCTCCAGCAACTTCGCTGAGTCCGCCGGGCTCTGCCTGCGCAGCGGCGAGCGTTGCCGCTTCGATCTCGAAGCCAAGCTGAATCGCAAAACGTGCCAACCTGACGCAACGGAGCGGATCGTCCGCGAACGCCTGCGGCGCTGCCATCCGCAGCAGGCCGCGCTGGAGATCGTCAGCGCCTCCGGTCGGGTCGATCAGCTCACCGCCGGCGAGCGGCTGCGCGATCGCGTTGACGGTAAGGTCGCGTGCGCGGAGATCGTCATCGAGCGTCGCGCCCTGAAGCGGCGTACAGTCGATCTGCCAATCGCCCCCGGCGCTGCAGACGCGCCATGCGCCGAATTGCTCGGAGAGCGCAAAGACGGCCGCTCCGGCCGGCGCGGCGGCGCGAATGTCGCGCGCAGCACGCTCCGCATCGCCTGCGATGATCAGATCAAGGTCTAGCGTCCCGCTGCGATCGTCGCCACCGGCGAGTCGGTCACGAATCGCGCCGCCAACAAGCCACGCCGACCGGTCAGCCAGAGCGCTCCTTGCCAGCTCAACCGCCTGCGACTCGGCGACGCTCATCAACCGCCGTCCTGACTGCGCCAATACTGACGCGGTACGCGCACGCTGACCGAAGTCACAATTTCATAGCTGATCGTCTCCGCCTGCCTTGCGAGCTGCTCGCCGAGAATCCGGTCAGCGCCGTCAGCGCCAAGCAGGGTCACGCGATCTCCAACCGCTACCCCACCGCCGTCGGCGCCGAGATCGACCGCCATGCTGTCCATACTGACGTTTCCGACAACGGGGTAGCGGCGGCCACCGATCAGGACCTCGGCGTTGTTCGAGAAAACCCGCTTCCAACCGTCGGCGTAGCCGACCGGCACTGCGGCGATCATCGTCGGCTGCTTAGCGATGAAGCTGCGCCCGTAGCCCGTACTCTCGCCAGCTTCGCAGCGCTTGACGAGCGCGACGTAGGACTCAACGCGCAGCGCAGGTTCAAGCCCTCGCGCTGCTGGATCAACGCCGAATGGGTCGAGTCCGTAACAGGCCAGGCCGGGTCGGACGAGGTCGAAATGCGACGCGCTCTCGCGCAGCAAGGCGGCGCTGTTGGCCGCGTGTCGGATCAGCCCCGGGATCGTCGCGACGATCCCGTCGCTCCACTCGCTGAAGGCTTCGAGCTGGTGGTCGAAGAACTGATCGCCGACTTCATCGGCGGTCGCAAAGTGGGTCATCAGCCCAACCAACTCCAGCTGCGGCGCTTCGTTGGCCGCAGCTGCTAGGCGTGAGGCCAGCTCGTGGTCTCTGGTGCCGAGCCGACCCATGCCGCTGTCGAGCTTGATGTGGACGCGGCCGCCACCGAGCGCCGCGAGCTTCGTAATGAAGTACTCGCTCCAAGCGACCACGTCGGCGTTTGCTGCAAGCGCGATTTCCAATTCATCGTCGCTTAGTGCGCCCATCACCAAGATCGGCCCCGCAATGCCCTCGGAGCGCAAGCTCTGCGCCTCAACCGCCGTCGAGACCGCAAGCCAAGTGGCGCCGCCGCGCAGCGCAGCTGTTGCTGCTTCAGCGGCACCATGGCCGTAGCCGTTGGCCTTGACGACCGCGCAGAGCTGCGCGGAGGGCGCCCGCGCAGCGAGCAGCGCGACATTGCGTTCGATCGCAGCGAGGTCAACCGAGGCCAGCGCACGCACCACGGTCAACCCACCCGCTATCGATCTTCTAGCAGCGCCTCGAGCACATCGACGCGCGTCACGACGCCGACAAGGCGGCCTTCATCATCTACGACCGGCAAGCGGTTGTGCCCGTGCTCAGCGATCAAATGACCAGCATCGTGCGCGTCGGCGTCAGGGCTCACGGTGATCAGCTCGGTGCTCATGATCTCTTCGACCGTACTTGCGATCGACTTGCGGATCCGCTCTTCCCAATGCTTGACCGAGCCAAGATAGATAACGCCGCCCATGATCTGAACGTGAGCAGGCGGATCAAGATCCTCACGCTCATCGAACATCAGCAGGTCGCTTTCGGTGACGATTCCGATCAGGACGTCGTTCGCATCAACCACCGGCAGGCCGGGAAGCTCGTGCTCATGCATCCGCTGGACGACCGCTTCGACGCTGTCGTCCGGGCCCACGCTCTGCGGGTCGGCGTCCATGATCTGACTGACTGTCGCGCTCATGGCAGGAATCCTACAGTCAGCCCCACGCCAGCGGCAGGGCGCCCACGACGTCGCTCGCAATCAACCCTTCGGTTCCCAGACTCTCGGCGGCCAGCTCGGCGGCGCGCGCGTGGAGCCGGACCGCGGCCGCCGCCGCGACGAACGGCTCCGCCCCGCGCGCCAGCAGCGCGCCAACGACACCGCCGAGGACGTCGCCCGTGCCGGCCGTTGCCAGCCCGGGAGAAGCGCCAGGGCTGATTGCGACTAGGCCATCGGGGCTGCAGATCAGCGTGTCGACACCTTTCAGAACCACGACCGCGTTTGCGGCTTTCGCGGCCACCCGGACTTGCCTCAGTCGTCGCTCACGAACCTTCTCGATGCCGCAATCCAAGAGCCGCGCCAACTCGCCTTCATGCGGCGTCAGAATTGTTGGCTGCTTCCTGCGCCGCAGCGCTTCGAGATCTCCCGCGAACGCATTGAGACCATCGGCGTCGATCACGAGCGGCTGCTTTACGCTGGCGGCAAGCTCGCGGGCGAATGCCGCTGCTGCTTTGCTCGCCCCTAGTCCGGGGCCCAGCAGAACTGTGCCTGAGCGACCGGCAATCGCTGCGAGCAGCTGGCTAGCTCCTTTGCGGCTGTGATGGCCGTCGTCACCGACGAGCGCCATCTGCATCACTTCGACGAGCTGGCTCGCTACGACCGGCTGTTCGCTTGCGGGAACGCAGGCCGTGACGTAGCCAGCGCCAGCGCGCATCGCCGCTGTTGAGGACAGCACGGCCGCCCCGGTCAGCCCACGCGAGCCCGCTGCGACGTAGAGGTGGCCACTGGTGAACTTGTTCGAGCGGGCGCCGCGCCGGGGTAACAGCTCGATCAGCGGCTCGTCGATGATCAGGCCAACCGATGCTTCCGCAAGCGGCGCACCAGCCGGTATACCGATGTCGACAACGCGGACGGCGCCGGCGTGGTCGCGGCCCGGATTGATGTGCAGCCCAGGCTTGTCGGAGTTGAAGGTGACCGTCATCTGGGCATCAACGGCGGCGCCGAGCACCTCGCCGGTCGATACATCGACGCCACTTGGCACGTCAACGGCAACGACCGGGAGACCACACTCGCTGATCGCCTCAATCGCCTTGCCGACCTCGCCGCGGGCCTTGCCTTTGAAGCCCGTCCCGAGCAGCGCGTCGACGACCACGGAGCCACCGCCGAGAAGCGCGTCGGCGAAGGCGACAGCAGGTTCACCCTGGAGCAGCTTGCGCTGCGCACTAGCGTCATCGCTGAGTTTCTGGGGGTCGCCGACCTGCAGCACGCGCACCTGACGGCCGGCCGCTCGTAGTAACCGCGCGGCGGCGTAACCATCGCCGCCGTTGTTGCCGCAACCGCAAACGATCACAATCAGCCCTTCCGGGATGTAGCGATCAACGTAATCGGCGAGGCCTGCCGCGGCGGCCTCCATCAGCGTCAGACCGCTGATCCCTGAGCTTTCTATTGCCCACTGGTCGGCGGCGCGCGAGCGCTCGGCGTCGGAGAGCGCGATCAACCAGTCGCTCATGCCGAGCCGCCGATAACGACTGCCCCAGCGGTTGATTTGGAATGCGTTAGCGAACAGGCGAGCACCACGCCCAGCTGATCGGCGCGCGCCGCCGCCACGCCGCTGAGGAGGATCTGAGGCGAGCCGTCATCGCGAGAACAGACCTCAATCTCAAGCGGCCGAAAGACTGCAAGCCGGAGCGCCTTGGTGGCAGCCTCTTTGGCGCAAAAGCGCGCCGCAAGATGTTGCGCTGGGCGAGCCTGCCGGTCGGCGTAGGCGCGTTCGCAGTCGCTGAACAGGCGCTGAGCAAGGCGTGGTCGCCGCTCCAGTGCCCGTTCCAAGCGGCCGATCTCAAGCAGATCGATGCCAACCGGGGGTGCTGAACTCATTCGCTAAATCTATTCGACTGTGACCGTCTTGGCGAGGTTACGGGGCTGATCGACGTTGAGCCCGCGCAGCCGCGCGATTCGGTAGGCCAGCAGCTGCAATGGAATTACAGCTAGCAGCGGCTGCAGGATCCAGTCGGTGCGCGGTATTGAGATCACCGCGTCGGCCTGCTGGGCGATTGCAAGATTTCCTTCGCTGGCGACGGCGATCAGGTAAGCGCCACGCGCACGCACCTCCTGCATGTTGGAGATCACCTTCTCCAACACCGGCGAGTCGGTGGCGACAGTAACGACCGGCGTCTGCTCACTGAGCAGCGCGATCGGGCCGTGCTTCATCTCACCTGCTGCGTAGGCGTCGGTCGAGATGTAGGAAACCTCCTTCAGCTTGAGCGCCCCTTCGTCGGCGACGGCGACGCCCGCATGGCGGCCGAGAAAGAGGAAGAAGTTGGCTTCCCAGACGCCCTCTGCTACTGCCTCCACGACAGGATCGACGGTGGCCAGTAGCTCGCTGATCAGGCTGGGCAGCTGCTTGAGGCCAGCGACCAGTTCAATCCTCCGCGCCGGCGCCAGCGCCTCGTGGAGCTCGGCGAGCCGAAGCGCCAGCAGGTACATCACAGCAACCTGGCAGACGAAGGTCTTCGTTGCTGCGACCGAGACCTCGAGCCCGGCGCGGGTGTAGAGCACGCCGTCGGCGTCGCGCGTGGCCTGTGAGCCCATGATGTTGGTGATCGCCATGACGGTCGCGCCGCGCTCCTTGGCGAGCCGCATTGCAGCCAAGGTGTCGGCTGTCTCCCCCGACTGCGTGATCCCGATCACCAGATCGTCAGGCCCGACGATCGGGTTGCGGTAGCGGTATTCGGAGGCGATCTCGACCTCCACCGGCACGCGCGCAAGCTCTTCGATTGCGTAGCGGCCGATCAGCCCGGCGTGGTACGAGGTGCCGCAGGCGACGACGACGATCCGCTTCGCGCTGCGCAGCTGCTCGTCGCTAAGCGCGCCAACGTCATCGAGATCGACGCCATCTTCGCGAACCGTGCGATCGGCGATCGTCTCGGCGATCGCATCGGCCTGTTCGTGAATTTCCTTCAGCATGAAGGTTTCGTAGCCGCCCTTCTCGGCCGTCTCCTGATCCCAGTCGACGGTCACAACCTCGCGCTCAATCGGCTCGCCGCTGGGGGTCGAGAAGCTGGCGCCGCTGGGACGAACAGCGACGATCTCCTCGTTCTCGACGTACTGCACCCGGCGCGTCTGAGCAAGGAAGGCGGGAACTGCGGATGCGAGGAACATTTCGCCATCGCCGACGCCGACGATCAGCGGGCACTCCTTGCGCGCGCCAACGAGCAGCTCCGGCGATTCGACCGTCATCGCGACGAAGGCGAAGTGACCCTCGAGCTCAGCGTAGGCGTCGCGCACGGCCTGCTCAAGGCCGCCGGTCAGATGTGTTGCGACCAAGTGGGCGATCACCTCAGCGTCGGTCTCGGAGCTGAAGCTGGCGCCATCGATGACCAGCCGCTCGCGCAGCTCCATGTAGTTCTCGACAATTCCGTTGACGACTACGTGAACTTGGTCTGCGGTATCGAAGTGCGGATGCGCGTTCTGCTCGTTGACGCGGCCGTGCGTTGCCCAGCGTGTGTGCCCGATGCCGATCGTCGCCGCTTCGACCAGAGTTGCCGTCGCGCCGCCTGCCGCTTGGCGCTGCTCGACCGCGGACTGCAACTGGGCGAGATTGCCGACCGCGCGAACCGACTCGATCAAACCATCCGACATCACTGAAATCCCGGCCGAGTCGTAACCGCGGTACTCGAGCTTTGTGAGCCCTGCGAGCAGCAGTTCTTCAGCGGCCCGCGAGCCGACGTAACCGACGATTCCACACATCCTCGGAAGGTTATCTAGTGCGCTAGATAACCTGCGTCAAACGGGCCGTAAGTGGCGTCAGCCTGCGGCCTCGACGACAGCCACTAAGCGCGCGCAGATCTCATCGCACTGCGCCGCATCGGGCGCCTCGACCATCACGCGAACCAGCTCCTCGGTGCCGCTAGCGCGAACCAAGACTCGGCCTTGCCCAGTCAGCGCGCCGTTCTCCTCGGCAGCCGCAGCGGCGACAGCTTCGAGCGCGCGAAGCTTGTCGCTGACCTTGACGTTGACGAGCCTCTGGGGCAGCTTCACCATCGCTGAGCGCTCGGCGAGATCTGCTCCGGCGAGCGCTTCGAGCGTCAGCAGGGCACTGGCGATTCCGTCGCCCGAAGCGACAAAGCCCATGTCGATGATGTGTCCGGACTGTTCGCCGCCGAGCGTCCAGCCGCGCTCGCGCAGCTCGGCGAGCACATAACGATCACCGACATCGGCGGTGGCGACTTCAATCTCAGCCGCCTCCATTGCCGTATGGAAGCCGTAGTTGGTCATTACCGTGACGACCACCCCGTCGCCGCTCAGTCGGCCGCTGGCTCGCAGGTGCAGCGCCGCCAACGCGATCAGCTCGTCACCATCTACGACCACCCCGTTGCGATCGGCGGCCAGCACGCGGTCTCCGTCGCCGTCGAACGCGAAGCCGAGGTCGTGGCCGCCAGCCAGCACCGCAGCAGCGAGCGCCTCGATGTGGGTTGAGCCGACGCGATCGTTGATGTTGCGGCCATCGGGCTGATCGCCGATCACCGTCACCGTCGCTCCGAGCCGTCGGAAGATCTCCGGACCAACGCGGTAGGTGGCGCCGTTCGCGCAGTCGAGCAGCAGCTTCAGGCCGCCGAGGTCGAGCCCCTCAAAGCGCGTCTCAAGCGCGCGTAGGTAATCCTCCTGCGTACCGTGGAGCTCGCGCAGGCGTCCAATCTCGAGCTCCACGCTGGGGGCGGCTTCGAGCCGCGCCTCGATCGCCTCCTCAGTTGCGTCGGTCAGCTTCAGCCCGTCGGCGCCGAAGAACTTGATCCCGTTGTCTTGAAATGGGTTGTGCGAGGCCGAGACGACGACGCCGAGGTCGAAGCCGTACTGGGCGATCAGCAGCGGCGCCGCCGGCGTTGGCAGTACGCCGCCGAGCAGCGCCTCCCCTCCGGCAGCGGTGATACCGGCAGCTAGCGCTGCTTCGAGCATCTCACCCGACTCGCGCGTGTCACGAATCACGAGAACCCGCGTGCCGGTCGCGCCGGCTTGCTGCGTCGCCGCGCGCCCGAGCGCCATCGCCAGCTCGGCGGTCAGCTTTTCGCCAGCAAGCCCACGAACGCCGTCGGTGCCAAAGAGATGACGAGCCATAACGAGGAACCTAGAGAATCCGCGCCTCTTGCGCGGGCCAACAGCGCTAGCGCTTGCTGAACTGAGGCCGCTTGCGGGCCTTCTTGAGCCCGGCCTTCTTGCGCTCCTTGGCGCGCGCGTCGCGCGTCAGGAAGCCGCGGCTCTTGAGCGCGCCACGAAGATTCGGGTCGGCCTCCAGCAGCGCCCGCGAGATGCCGTGGCGCAGCGCTCCAGCCTGAGCTGATACGCCGCCGCCGTGCATTCTGGCGATTACGTCCATCTTCTCTTCATAGCCAACGGCCTCGAGCGGCTGACGGATGTTCCGCTGCAGCGCCGGTCGCGGGAAGAAGTCATCAATCGAACGACCGTTGATCAGGTACTCGCCCTTGCCAGGCTTGAGGATCACGCGAGCAACTGCGCGCTTGCGCTTGCCGGTTGCGGTGTAACGGGCGTCCGGCGCAAGCTCGATTGTCGCAGCGATCGGCTCGTCGGCGACAGGCTCTTCGGCCTCTACGACGGCGGCGTCGGGCTCATCGGCGAACGGGTCGAGCGAGCCATCGCGGCTGCTCCCGTCTCCTTCGACGACGATGTCAACCTCAAGGTCAGCGCCAGGAATTGGCGCCTCTTTGGCGGCTTTCTTGTCAGCCTTCTTGGCGGCTTTCTCGTCGGCCTTGGCCTCAGCCTCCGGAGCCTCCTCTTCGACGATCTCCTCTGCAGCCTCAACCTCCGCTGCCTCTTCGACGATCTCCTCTGCAGCCTCAACCTCCGCTGCCTCCTCGACGATCTCCGCTACCTCTTCGGCCTCTACCTCGGGCTGCTCTTCGATTGGCGCTTCGTCGTCGGCCATTAGGTCGTGATCTCCAGTTTGGTCGGCTTCTGCGCGACGTGTGGGTGTTCGGTGCCAGCGTAAACCTTGAGTTTCGTGATCTGCTGACGGGCAAGGCGGTTGCGGGGAAGCATTCCGCGCACTGCCTGGCGGATCACCTCTTCCGGACGCCGCTCGAGCATCTCTTCGAGCGTTCGCTCGCGCAGCCCGCCCGGGTAGCCGGTATGACGGCGGTACATCTTCTCTTGCAGCTTGTTGCCACTGACCGAGATCTTCTCAGCGTTGATTACGACAACGAAGTCCCCGGTATCAACGTGTGGCGTGTATTCAGGCTTGCGCTTGCCGCGCAAAAGGTCTGCGATTTGGGTAGCCAGCCGCCCGAGCGTAAGCCCGTTGGCGTCGATCAGCAGCCAACGACGTTCGCGGTCGGCGGCGTTGGCGACGAAGGTTTTTGATGCAACTGAGGCTCGCATAGCAATAAAAAGCCACGCAGTTGAGCGCGGCGCAGTCTCAGAGAATAGCGGCCTTTGTGCGATCCAAGCCGCGCGGCTTCTCACTCCCACTCGATCGTGCCCGGCGGCTTCGACGTAATGTCGAGCACGACGCGGTTTACTTCGCTCAGTTCATTGATCATCCGCGAGGCAATCTGCTCTAGAAGATCGTATGGGAGGCGGGCCCAATCGGCTGTCATCGCGTCGTCTGAGGTGACGGCGCGGATCACGACGACGTAGCCGTAGGTGCGCTCGTCACCCTGCACGCCAACGGTTCGCACGTCCGGCAAGACGCAGAACGATTGCCAAAGCTCGCGGTAGAGCCCGGCGTTGCGAATCTCGTCCTGCAGCACGGCGTCGGCGTCGCGCAAGAGGTCGAGCCGCTCCTTCGTCGCTTCGCCGCCGACGATCCGAATCGCCAGCCCGGGGCCTGGAAACGGCTGGCGCCAGACGAGCCGCTCCGGCAACCCGAGCTCAGCGCCGACCGCGCGCACCTCATCCTTGAAAAGCGTGCGCAGTGGTTCAACCAGCTCGAACTCCATATCGTCGGGAAGACCGCCGACGTTGTGGTGCGACTTGATCGTCGACGTGCCGGTCCCGCCTCCCGATTCGATCACATCGGAGTAGAGCGTCCCCTGTACGAGGAACTTCGCGCCCTCAAGCTTCGCCGCCTCTTCCTCAAAGACGCGAATGAACTCGCCGCCGATGATCTTGCGCTTCGTCTCTGGGTCGCTCACGCCGGCCAACTTGGTTAGGAAGCGATCCTCGGCGTCAACTGCGACCAGCGGCACCGCGAAGCGATCACGGAAGGTTTCGACGACCTGCGCGCCCTCGTCCTTGCGCATCATCCCGTGGTCGACGAAGACACAGGTCAACTGATCGCCGATTGCGCGATGGACCAGCAGCGCAGCGACTGAGGAGTCCACGCCGCCTGAGAGCCCGCAGATGACCTTGCCATCCCCGACCTGCTCGCGGATCGCAGCGATCTGCTCCTCAGCGATCGAGGCCGGTGACCAGTCGAGAGTGCAGCCGCAGGCGTCGCGTAGGAAGTGAGTGAGAATCTGCTGGCCGAACGGCGTGTGGACCACCTCCGGGTGAAACTGGATCCCGTAGATCTTCCGTTCGGCCGATTCGAAGGCCGCAACAGGAGACTGCGTTGATGCGGCAAGCGCTGCGAACCCCGGCGGCGGCTCGTAAACGGTGTCGCGGTGCGACATCCAACAGGGCTGCACGTCGGGCAGTCCGGCAAAGAGCAGCCCTGGCTCGCCAATCGTTAGCTGCGAGCGGCCGTACTCGCCTACCTCGGCGCTCTCGACGCGCCCGCCCAGATGCTGGGCGAGCAGCTGCATGCCGTAACAGATGCCCAGCACCGGAATGCCGAGCTCAAGCAGCCCTGGGTCCAGCCGCGGCGCACCATCGACGTGGACCGAAGCCGGGCCGCCAGAGAGGATCAGCCCCTTCGCGCCGCGCGCCGCGACCTCCTGCGGGCCAACGTGGTGTGGCAGCAGCTCGGAGAAGACTCCGCACTCGCGCACACGGCGCGCGATCAGCTGCGAGTACTGCCCCCCATAATCGAGAACGACGACTTCGTCGTGAGTCACGCCGACGTCGAGCTGAGCGTGCTGTCCGCGCTAGCCGAAGGTGAGGCACTGGCTCCGCGACTGCCCATCCCGACTCCCTGCGACGACTGCAGCTTCTTGCCCTCCGTCTGCAGCGCCGGAGCGACCATCAGCTCGGCGCGGTTGAACTCGGCGACGTCCTGGTATCCGCAGGTTGCCATCGAGGTCCGCAGCGCGCCCATCAGGTTGAAGCTGCCGTCGTTCTCGTGTGCCGGACCGATCAGAATCTCTTCGATCGAGCCGTTCTGAATCGTCTCGACGCGAGCGCCGCGCGGAAGCGTCGGGTGGAAGGTCGCCATGCCCCAGTGGAAGCCGCGGCCTGGGGCCTCGTAGGCGCGCGCCAGCGGTGAGCCGATCATCACCGCGTCGGCGCCGCAAGCGATCGCTTTCGCGACGTCGCCACCGGTGCTCATCCCGCCGTCAGCGATTACCTGCACGTACTCACCGGCCTCGAGCATGTGCGTTGAACGAGCCCCGGCGACGTCTGCGATCGCCGTCGCTTGTGGCACTCCAAGGCCTAGAACGCCGCGCGTGGTACAGGCAGCGCCGGGGCCGACGCCGACCAGCACGCCGGCCGCGCCGGTGCGCATCAGATGCAGACCGGTGTGGTAGCTGGCGCAGCCACCGACGATCACCGGCAGCGGCAGCTCGGCGATGAACTGCTTCAAGTTGAGCGGCTCCGTGGTCTTCGAAACATGCTCGGCCGAGACGACCGTTCCTTGGATGACGAGGACGTCAAGCCCGGCGTCGAGCACCATCTCGTAGTGCGCCGAGACGCGCTGCGGCGTCAGTGAGGCGGCAGTCACGACGCCACTGGCCTTGATCTCTTCGATCCGAGCGCGCATCAGTTCGGGCTTGACCGGCTCTTGGTAGATCAACTGCATCTCGCGCGTAGCCTCGTCCTTCGGCAGCTGCGAGATCCGCTCAAGCTGCTCTTCGGCGTCCTCGTAGCGGGTAAAAATACCTTCGAGGTTCAGTACCGCAAGACCGCCGAGACGGCCAACTTCGATCGCCGTCCGCGGCGAGACAACGCCGTCCATCGCCGAGGCCATCAGCGGCAACTCAAAGCGGTATGGGCCGAGCTTCCAGGAGATGTCTACGTCATCGGGATCGCGGGTACGACGAGATGGCACGATCGCGATGTCGTCGAAGCCATAAGCGCGTCGCGCCTTCTTGCCTCTACCGATCTCAATTTCCATCTGCAGATCCTAGGTACGGCACCGGACGCAATCGCCTCGCACAAAGCCGGCCGCTGGGGTGCTCGGAAGGCTGATTGAAGGCGTTCTTGACCACTTACTGAAGATAGCGCTCAGAGAGCGCTGGCGGGTGCTTCGATCCGTTCCACCTCGACCTCGGCAAGCAGCTGATCGACGCCGTTGGGGTCGATCAGCCCGGCGCCAAGGCGCTGCGTCGACTCGGCGCCGCAGGCGACGGCGTAGCGCAGGCACTCCTCTGGCGTCGAGCCGGTGTAGCGGGCAGCGACGTAACCGGCGAGGAAGGCGTCGCCGGCGCCGACGCTGGCAACCGCCTCGCGCGGCTCAATCCAAACACGGTACTCGCGCGCCTGACCGTCGACCAGAACACTCGCAACGCAGCCGTCCGGCAGTGTGATGATCGCCTCCTGCGAGCCAAGTCCGCGCAGCTGAGCGAGCGCGCCAACCTGCTCTTCGCGGTCGCTGAACTCATGACCGACGAGCTCCTCGGCCTCGACCATGTTGGGTGAGATCACGGTCGGCTGAGCGCGGACAGCGAGCTTCATCGCTTCACCGTCGGAGTCAACGATCGTGGTCACGTCGGCACTCCTCAACTCAGCAATCAATGTGGCGTAGAACGAAGCGTCAACGCCACGCGGCAGCGAGCCAGCAAGCACGCAGATCGCCGCGCCGCGAGCCAAGTAAGAAAGCTTCTCAATGAAGAGCTCGGCCTCAGCCGCGTTGACCTCCGGGCCGCGCTCGTTGATTTCGGTCTGCTCGCCGGTAGTTGGGTCGAGCACCGAAATGTTGGTGCGCGACTCCTCGGCGATGTGGACGAAGCCGTTGAGAACCGATTCGGTGGTCAGCTGCTGGACGATCCTCGTCCCTGTTGCGCCACCGACAAAGCCGGTCGCGATGACCGGCTGGCCAAGCGAGGCCAGCAGTCGCGCGACGTTGACTCCTTTGCCGCCGGCGGTCGAGCGCTGCTCGACAGTTCGGTGGCGCCGCCCAAGCCGGAAGTTAGGCACCGACAGCGACTTATCGATTGCAGCGTTGAGGGTGACGGTAAGAATCATGCTGGTTTCCTCTGGACCCTCGTAAGGCGCCGACCTCGGCGCCGCTTGCGCACCAGAATAGCCGAAAGAGCAACCAGCGAAGTGGCGACGAAAAGTCCCGCAGCCGGGCCGAGCCAACCACCGAGGCCAGCCAGCAGTGAGGGCGGCGCAACCGCGGAGGCGGTGATCAGCTCAATTCGCGCAACGCTCTTGCCGCGCCGCACCACAGTGACGACGCCAACGGGGGCGCCCTTCGCGAGCGGCCCCGTCAGCTCGCTTGGCAGACCGCTGACGATCGTCGCTGGTCGCTCCCCTTTGCGCATCACGACGTCGGCGCTGCGGGAGGCAACCAGTCGGACTCTCTCGTCGCGGCCATTGACATCGATCGTCGCGAACCGCTGGCCTTTGCGGACCGCGGACACGCTCTGGTAGCGACCAAAGCCGTAGCGCATCAACTTCAACGTGTCGGCGTTACGTGCCGCTTCGCTGGGCTCGCCCATCACGACGCTAATCAGCTCAGCTCCGTTCTGGCTGGCACCGCCGACGAGCAGATAACCCGCGCTCGAGGTGTGGCCGGTCTTGATCCCGTTCATCCACGAAACTGAGCCGATCAGCGTGTTGCGGTTGTAGACGGTGCGCTTGCGATAGCCGCTACGCAGCGTCGCCTTAGACCGGTCGACGAGACGGCGGGCAAATCCGTCTCGGCGCAAGAGGATGCCGAGCGTCGCCAGATCGCGGGCGGTCGAGTAGTTGCGGCGACCGTCTAGCCCGTCGGGGTTGGAGAAGTGCGTGCGCCGCAGGCCTGCGCGCTTCGCGCGCGCGTTCATCATCCGCACGAAACCTTTCCGCGAGCCGCCGACATCTACAGCGATAGACGCGGCCGCTTCGTTGGCGCTCGCCAGCAGCAGCGCGCGCAACATGTCGGCGCTCGTCAGCCGCTCTCCTGGAATTAAGCCGGCGGTGGACTCGGCGGCGCCGACGTTGTAGCCCACGACCCTGATGCGGTGCTTCAGCGAGCGCCGCTCAAGCAGCAGCAGCGCCGTCATCATCTTCGTCGTCGAGGCGATCTCGCGGCGTGAGTAAGGATTGCGCGCGTAGATGATCTCACCGCTCGACGGCTCAATGAGAATCGCCGACGCGGCGGAGAGCGAAGGACGGCGCTTGGCAGGCGCTTCGGCCGGGAGTGCCAGCGCCAACAGCAACGCCAGCACAGCTACGCGGCGCAGCGCTGTCACGATCGAAGACGGAGCCGCTGGCCGGGCTGAAGCGCCTGCGTGTCGAGCCCCGGGTTGAGCTGCTCAAGCATTGCGACGGAAACCTCAGTTTCGATCGAAATTGAGGTCAGCGTGTCGCCCGTGCGGACTGTGTAGTAACGCGGCCCGCTCGTCCTCACCTGCTCCGTCGTTGTCGCGCCTGCAACCGGAGCGGAGCTCTCGCTGCTGCTCGACGCGCCGCCCCCGCTGCTGACGATCGCGAAGGTTGCTAGCGCGGCGAGCGCCAGCGCCAGCGGCGCCAACCAGCGCGCAGATTGTGATGTCGGCGCCATCTGACCCTGAAGGATACGGACGCGCGCGAGCGACTCCAACGGTTGGCTCAGACGGGCGCAAACTTGCAGCGCTCAGTCTGCGGCGCCGAGCGCCCAGGCAGCGTCGCGCAGCGTCTCAGCCTTAGCCCTCGCGGCCTCGGCCGGACTGCCGCCGTGCTCTTCAAAGGCGAACACGATTGAACGCGAAGCGCTGACGAGGCCACCCGCAGGGCCGGGAGCGAAGGCCGCTGCCAGGTCCTCGACCTTGCCGCCCTGAGCGCCGACGCCCGGCAGCAAGAAGATCGCCCGCGGCATCAACTCGCGCATCCTTGCGACATGCTGCGGCGCTGTTGCTCCGACGACCGCGCCGACGTCGGAGAGCGCGGCCGAGTCGCCTAGCTGATCTACGGTCGTCGCGACGCGCTCCCAGAGCGTGCCGCCAGCCGCCAGCTCGAGATCCTCAAAGTCCGCCGCGCCGGGGTTCGAGGTTCTGACCAACACGAAAACTCCAGCGCCGACCTCTCGGGCGCCGTTGACCAACACCTCAAGCGCGTCCTTGCCGATGTACGGATTCGCCGTGAACGCGTCGGCTCCCAACCCGTCGACGAGGCCGAACGGGGTTTCAGTATGCGCGACCAGCGATCGGCCGTAGGCGGCGGCGCTGATGTCGATGTCACCGCGCTTGCCATCGGCCAGCACCAGTAGCCCCGCCGCTTTGGCGTGGGCAGCTACCGCCCCCAGCGCCTCACGCCCCGGCGCGCCGAGTTGCTCGAAACAGGCCAGCTGCGGTTTGACGACGACGCAAACCGGGCCAGCGGCGTCGATCAGCGCGCGACAGTGCGCCTCGACCGCGCTGGCAGCCAGCTCGGCTGCGCTCGATCCTGTAGCCGCCTCCAATGCCTGCGGCCACAGCCGCGCCGGGTCGGGATCGAGCCCGAGCACGATCTGCGATCGGCGCTGCTCGACTGCGCTCTGCAGCCGCGATGCAAAACCGCCGCTGCTGCCGGTCGTTGACACAGCCTGAAACTACCAACGCAATTGGACGGCGCGACGCGCCCCGCAACTGTCGGATCGAACTGGCAGGATTGTCCGATGCCGCTCGCCCGAATCAGCTGGGGAATCGTCGTCCTAATCTGCTTCGTCGGCGTCGTCCTGCTGATGCTCGCCGGATACCAGGGCTACGCGGCGCTCTCGCTGGCGGTTGGCGTTGCCGCCGCGATCAACCTGACTTGACCGGCGCCGACGGTTCGGTGTGCACGACGACATCGACGATCTCGTCGTCGTAGTCGCGGATCGCGGCCTCGATCGTCGTCGCAGTGGAGTGGGCTTGGGCGAGTGTCTGCCCACCGTCGAGCGCGACAGTGACCAGCGCAACGATGCCGCGCGGCTCGCGGTGGACGCGCAGGGCAACCGGCTGACGGCCGGTCAGGTCGACAACAATCTTCGCGACCGCGCCGTGCAGTTCGGCCGACTCTTCGCGGGCCATTACCGGCGACTGAAGCGACGGCTGGAGCGGTTCGATGTGAACGTGAACTCCGTCAAGCTCCGGCGCCGCGGCACGGATCGCGGCCTCGACCTCGTCGATTGCCGCGTGGGCCTCTTCGAGCGACTGGCCGGCCGGCAGCTTGACGTGAAGACTCAGCTCCGAGCGCCCGTCGACGCTCACGATCCTGACGTTGTGGACCTCACGCACATGACTCGCCGAGAGCGCCGCTCCGCTGACCCGCTCGCGCAACTCAGATCCTTCACGTGGTTCGATGTGGATCGTCACGTCGCTGCCGGGGATTCGACTCTGCAGCGCAGCTTCGACACGATCGGCCAGCTCGTGTCCTTGCTGGACGGGCGCGTCGGCCTCGACCTCGAGCACACCGTCGATGAAGGTAACGCCGCCAGCTTGGCGGACGCGCAGCCGCTGAATTTCGACCGACGGGATTACTTCGTTGATCGCCTCCTTCGCGCGCTCTACGAGCGCTGCCGGCGCCTGATCCATCAGCGAGCCGACGTTACTTCGGATCAGCGTGATCGCTGCGCCGATAACCAAGACGGCGACGACGAGCGCGGCGATCGAGTCGGCGTCGGCGACGCCTGCGCGAACCATCAGTAGGCCGACTAGAACGGCCAGCGTGCCGGCGAAGTCGGAAGCAAAGTGGAGCGCATTTGCTCCCAGCGCGGCGCTTGAGTAAGCGCGCGCCGCGCGCCAAGAGATCAGCGTTCTGGTGCTGTCAACCACCAAGACCACGCCGATCACCGCGAAGACCCACCAGTTTGTTTCGACGTGGTGCGACTGCGAGCCGGTGATCCGACCGATCGACTCGACGATGATCACGCCGCTGACGACAATCAGGAAGCCGCCTTCGCCGAGCGCGGCGAGATGTTCGGCCTTGCGATGGCCGTAAGGGTGGCCTCTGTCGGCCGGTCGGTCGGCAACGCGGATTGCGAAGAAGGTCAGAAGCGCGGCGCCGAAGTCGGTCGCCGAATGGGCCGCCTCGGCGATCAGCCCGAGCGAACCGCTGACCAGCCCGGCGACCAGCTTGACCAGAACAAGGAAGCCAGCGGCAGCGGCCGACGCCAGCGCGGTGCGCTGCTGCGGTGACGGTGGACGTCCGCTCGTAAGGCTCACCGACCACGCAGCCAATCATCTAACGCGCGGACGGCGTTGCCGCGGTGGCTAATCCGGTCCTTCTCGGCGGAACTGAGCTCTGCGATTGTGCGGCCCGGCAGCTCGAGCGGCTCAAAAGCCGGGTCGTAACCAAACCCGCCGCTGCCGCGCGGCGCGGCGGCGCGCCTACCGACGCAACTCGCTTCAACGACCTTCTCGGCTCCACTTTGCGGGTCGCAGTAGGCGATCGCACATACGTACTCGAGGCGATCGCCGGGCTGGGTCCGGTCGATCAACATCCGCAGATTTGCTGCGTCGTCGCACTGCTCACCGGCCCAGCGAGCGGACATAATCCCCGGCGCACCGGCGAGCGACTCGACGCAGATGCCGGAGTCATCGGCGATCGTCGGCCCGGCGCTGATTGAAGCGCCGGCGCGAGCCTTGATTAGCGCGTTGGCGGCGAAGCTGTCGCCATCTTCGGCCGGCGCATCGCAGCGGTCAGGCAGCGCTACCAACTCGTAGTCAGGCATCAGACGCGCAAACTCGCTCAGCTTGTGCTCGTTGTGGGTGGCGAGCGTGATCCGCATCGGCCTCAGCGGTGAGCGGCCGCGATCGCCTCGTCTTGGGCTGCCCGCAGCTGCTCTATCCCGCCAGCGGCCAGCGCCAGCAGGTCATCAAGATGAGTCCGCTGCAGCGCCGTCTTCTCAGCGGTCGCTTGCACTTCGATCAACCCTCCGTCTCCTGTCATCACGACGTTGGCGTCTACTTCAGCGCTGGAATCTTCGATGTAGTTGAGGTCCAGCAGCGGCGTCTCGCCGACGATTCCGCAGGAGACCGCCGCAACTTCGCCGTTCAGCGGGATGCTTCCCAGCCTGCCGTCTGCGACCAGCCGCTGGAGGCCAAGCACCAGCGCCACATATGCGCCGGTGATCGAAGCGCATCTCGTGCCGCCGTCGGCTTCGAGCACATCGCAATCGAGGTGAATTGTCATCTCGCCGAGCGCCTCGTAATCAATCACCCCGCGCACAGAGCGCCCGATCAGCCGTTGGATCTCGACCGTGCGGCCATCTAGTCGCCCCTTGTTGATGTCGCGCGGCTTGCGCTCTCCGGTCGAGGCCGGGAGCATTCCGTATTCGGCCGTCAGCCAACCGAGTCCTTTGCCGGCCCGCCATCGCGGCACGCCCTCTTCGATCGAAGCCGTGCAGATCACGCGAGTGCCGCCGCAGCTGATCAGCGCCGACCCGGTGGCGGTGCTGACGAAGCCCGGTTCGATCTCTACCGGCCGAAGCTCGGCTGGGCGCCGCCCGTCGGCGCGCTCGTAGCTGCTCATGCGACCACTCCTTCGTGAAGGGTTACCTGCTCAACAGGGCCGAGCGGAAGCTGCAGGAAGCGCGTACCGATCGCTGCGAAGGCCTCAGGGTCGCCGGTCGAGAGGAAGCGGTAGCTGCCTTCTGACTGGTCGGGGTTAGCAAGGTCGCGCGCGCCGAGAACGTGCTCAACCTGCCGCGCCAGCGCCGCTCCGGAGGTGATAATCCGAACATCGCGGCCAAGCATTCGCTGCAGGATCGGGCTCAACAGCGGGTAGTGCGTGCAGCCGAGAATCACGGTGTCAACGCGCGCCTCGCGCAGCGGTTCGATGTAGCCGCGAACAAGCTCGACGACGCGTTGATCGAAGGTCGAGCCGGATTGGATCAGCGGTGCCAGCTCCTGCGCCGCGACCGAGACCAACGTCACATGGGGGTCGGCGGCGTGGACAGCTTCCTCATAGGCGCCGCTAGCGACCGTCGTCGTCGTCGCGAGCAGGCCGATCCGGCCATTGTTTGTCGTCGCGACTGCTTGGATTGCCTCCGGCCGGACGACTCCGAGCACCTCGACGCCGAGCGTCGTTTGACTCATCCGCCGCTGCAGCGCCGGCAGCGCCGCCGAGGTCGCCGAATTGCAAGCGACGACGAGCAGCTTGGCGTTGCGGGCAAGCAGCTCTTCGGCGATCTCAAGGCTGAAGCCAGCGAGCTCGTCTGGCGAGCGCTCCCCGTAGGGGAAACGGGCCGTATCGCCAAGGTAGATGTAGTCCTCTGCCGGTAGATGGACGAGCAGCTCGTGCAGCACAGTGAGGCCGCCGACCCCAGAGTCGAAGACGGCGATCGGCCGCTCGCGCGGATCACTTACCGTGGCCATCGCCTGAGCATAGGGCGCGGCCGGAGCGGACTACGGCTTCGCGCTACCAACGCTATCGATCGACTCTTTCAGCTTCCCCACGACGGTCTGCGCGATGCCGCCGCCCTTCAGCGACTTGCCGGCGACGATCACTCCGGCCAATACGCCGGCGACGAGCAGAATCAACGCAACGTACTCCACCGTCCCCTGTCCTGAGGAGCAGTTCAAACGGACGCGCGCGTGGTGAAAAGTGGCGTGAATGCGGCCCTGCAGGCGATAAGCCATCGGTGCTCCTAACTGTTTGGGGACGGCACTGATCGCAGCCTGCAGAGCGGCGTGGCGCGGATCCACCGCCACTACGTGGACAATCAGCATCAGATGCGTGTTCTGATCGTCACCAACATGTGGCCCTCGCCGGAGCGGCCGGAGCTCGGTAGCTTCGTCCGCGACCAGCTCGAGGCGCTGCGCGAGCTCGACGATCCCCTGCTGGAGCTGGAGTGCTTCGCCTTTCCCCCGGGCGGCTATGCCAGCGCCGCCCGCCAGCTGCGCAGTCGGTACGGCAAGGACCGATTCGACGTCGTCCACGCCCACTTCGGGCTGACCGCTTGGCCCTCGCTTGCCGTAAGCGCAACCGTTCATGGCCTCACGCTCCACGGCACCGACCTTCGCCACCGTCGTTCTCGGCTGATCACCCACGCGGCGCTGCCTTTTATCGACCTGATCGGCGCCGCTAGTCCGGAGCTCGCAGCGGACGTGCCAGGCTACCCTCGGCGCAAGGTTGAGATTCTGCCCTGCGGCGTCGCAACCGGCCGCTTCCGACCGCTCGACCGCCAGCAGGCACGCTCCACCCTTGGCCTCAAGCAAGCGGGCCGCTACCTACTCTTTCCAGCCGATCCGGCGCGGGCCGAGAAGCGCTTCGACCGCGCACAGGCGGTTGCCTCGCGCTGCGGCGCCGAGCTGCTCGCGCTTGGAGCGATCAGCCCTGAAGCGGTGCCGCTCTGGATCAACGCAGCCAATGCGGTAATCGTTCCCTCCGAGCGCGAGGGGTTCGGCCTTGCCGTGCTCGAAGCGCTGGCCTGCGAGGTGCCGGTCTGCTGCAGCCGAACGGGAATCCATCAAGTCGCGACAAGGTCGATCGAGGGGGCCGACTGCCTCGCCTACGACGAAAAAAGCTGGAGCGAAGCTTTGGCCGTTAGCCTCGACCAACCAGAGCGCCGAATCGTCTCGCGCGCCCGCGCCGAGGAGTTCAGCGCCGAACGGATGGCGCGGCGACTGCTGGAGGCGTGGCGAGCGAAGCTAGATAGCGCGCTAGACTCGGCCGCTGCGCGCAACGAGGAGACCTTGAAGAAAACCCCATGGGACTGAGCGACCGCATCTTCCGCCGAAAGTCGAGCCAGGAGGGCTCTCCGCCAGAGGCTCAACAGGGCGCTGCTGAGGGATCGGCGACGATGCCCGACGCGACCGTGATTCTGCCGCCCTCGCCGCCACAGAGCGACCCGCCGACAATAATTCTTTCCCCCGGCTCGGCGACCGCGGGTGAGCAGTTCCCGCCGCCGCCGCCGCCGCTCGAACAGCCGCCGCCGGCCCAGCCCAGCGAGCCGATCACCGCGGCCGAGGGAGATGCGGTTGTCATCGCTGAGACCGCCGCCGCCACGCCACCGGTACAGGCCGCGCCCGAGCGCCCAGGCTTCCGCGAGCGTGGGCGCCTCCGCCGCCGCCTTCGCTACTTGAAGCAGGTCCGTGAGCTCGGCTACCGCGACCTCGGCGGACTCGTGTTCGACCAGCATCGCTTCGAGCGTGGCGACGCTGCGTTAGTGGAAGGAAAGGTGCTCGCGATTGAGACGCTGGATCGCGAAATTCGAGTACTCGAAGAGGTGCTGCAACTGCAAACGCCTTACGTCGAGCTTTTTATCCCCGGCGTAAGCGCCTGCGCGCGCTGCGGCACCCTGCACGGCAGCGATGCCCACTTCTGCCCCCGCTGCGGACTTGCCTTCGGCGGCCCGCGATCGGTCGCAGGGATGGGCGCGGTTGGTGCCAACAGCGTCTACGACGTCGGCCAGCAGTCGCCCGCGCTGGTCAACGACCCGTACAACACACAGCCGGGCTCGGGCCCTCCGGCCTGACCTAAAATGGCTGCGGCCGCCAACCCCCAGTGGGCCTATGGCTCGCTGCCCTGCCCGCACTGCGGCGAGTGGCTCCACGCGCAGCAGGATTGGTGCCTCAATTGCGGCGACCCGGCGCGCACCGTTATCGCGCCAGCTCCGCGATGGCGCCGCCCGATCTACGCGGTGGCCGCCGTCCTCGCCGTCACGCTCGGCGTACTCGTCGGCGCCTTTGTCGCCGTCACCGACGATGACCCACCGCCAACGCGGACATCGACGCGGACGATCACCGTCCAGCCTGGTGAAGCGCTCGCTCCGGGCGTAACCCCGGCCCCAACCACCGCCACAGAGACAACTCCGGCGCCTCCCACCGTCGTAACGACGACTCCAGCCCCCTAAGGCGCCGCAGCGGCCAATGCCGGACGGGCCAACAGCGGCGCCGCTATCTCATCCGCCAGCGCGGAGCTCGGCTGACGCTCGATCGCGACGATCCGGCTGACCGATTCCGGCTGCGCCCCAGCCTCGTGGGCGAGCGAAGCGTCGTTGCGGAAGATCGATCCTTTCAGCGGCGGGTACGGTACCTCAGAGATGTCGGGGCGCGAGCGGATCGAAACAGAGCTGGTTGTCGTTGGCGCCGGCGCCGCGGGGCTCTACTCGGCGCTGACCGCAGCTGGCCTTGGCGCCAGCGTGACAGTGATCAGCGCCACACCGTTGGCCCAAACCGCCAGCTACTGGGCACAAGGCGGACTTGCGGCAGCGCTCGGTGAAGATGATTCCCCGCAGCTGCACCTGGCCGACACCGAGCGTGCTGGCCGCGGTCTCGTTCGCCACGCCGCGGCCGAGATCCTCGTCAATGAAGCGCCACAGATGATCGCCGACCTTCAGCGGATCCGAATCCGCTTCGACGCCGACAGCGGCGGCGACCTCGCGCTCGGCCTTGAGGGAGGCCACTCGCGCCGGCGGATCGTCCATGCTGGCGGCAGCTCCACCGGGCGGCGCCTGGCGCGCCAGCTCTCGGCGGCGTTGGTGCGCGAACGGCGCGTGACGATCCTCGAAGGAAGGCGCGCCAGCAACCTCTGGACCGAGGATGGCCGGGTCGTCGGCGTGATCTGTGAGGACGGGCTCGCGGTACGGGCGCGCGCAACGGTGATCGCGACCGGCGGCGCAGCCGCGCTCTGGCAGCGCACAACCAACCCTCCAGGCTCGGTAGGGATCGGCATCATGCTGGCCCGCGGCGCCGGGGCTGCGGTCGCCGATCTCGAATTCGTTCAGTTCCACCCGACGGCAGTCGTCGGCGTGCCTGGCCGCGAGGGCTTCCTGATCAGCGAGGCGATCCGCGGCGAAGGAGCAACGCTGCTCGGGCCTGATGGCGAGCGGTTCGTCGATGAGCTGGCACCGCGCGACGAGGTCGCACGCGCAATCTGGACGCAGATCGAAACAGACTCGGTGGATTCCGTCAGCCTCGACATGCGCTCCGTTGATGCTGGCCGCTTTCCGAGTATCGACGAGACGCTGCGCCAGTCGGGGCTCGATCCGCGCAGCGATCTGATCCCGGTCGCGCCAGCCGCCCACTACATGATGGGCGGCGTCGTCTGCGACCTCGATGGCGCGACCACGGTCGGCGGGCTGTACGTGGTCGGCGAGAGCGCCTGCAGCGGGCTACACGGCGCCAATCGTCTGGCCTCCAACTCGCTCTCTGAATGCATCGTCTTCGGCGCCCGGGCGGCGCGAGCGGCACTCGACGAACCGGCCACAGCCGGCGGCGAGCCGCCAGCCAGCCTGCCGCTCGAGCTTCCGTCGCAGGCGACACGTGAAGCGATGTGGCGAAGCGCAGGTCTAGTTCGTGACCGGGCCGGACTTGAGCGGTTGCTCGACGATCCGTACCCTCTGGCAGCGCTCGTCGCTCGCTGCGCACTGACGCGCGAAGAGAGCCGCGGCTCACACTGGCGCAGCGACTTCCCGGCGCTCGATCCCGCTCTTGACTCAATGCACGCGGTGCTTCAAGGCTCAGAGTCGGCTTTTGAGCACTGGCAGTAATGAGTGCCGCGTTCGTCGCCTTAACACGAACTACATAGAGCGGGTGTTTCAACCTTCACATGGAGGTCGAATACTCGTCTCCTGCGTGTAGCTAATCACGCGGAGCCGGGGGTCAATGCGAAGGACCGCAACCTAACCCGAACTAGGAGCTGGAACTCCACATGTATCAAGTGAGCAGAGGTATCTACCGCGAACTAGCCGCCGAGATCGTCACAGGACGTGAAGGTCACGAGGCAGTGGTGCGCGCAAGCGAACAGGCAATCGAGCGGCTCGCCACCGACCGTCACTACTTCGCCGCGCCGGCCCGCAGCCTGTTCCGCGAGATTCGCGTTCATTTTCCAATCCAGGCTCAGGCTCACGTCTGGGCCGTCGTGCGCGACTACGTGGCCGCCGCAGACGGGGCAATCGCTCAACTGACAACCAATGGCCGCGACATCTTCGGTAATCGCCTCCAGTGCCGCGCAACGACTCGCCGTGGCAGCTGCTGCCGTCGCCTCCCGAACAACCCCAACGGCTACTGCCCCTCACACCAGCACCTCGCGGTGACTGAAGAGGCGAAGCTCGCTCCAGCCGCTTGAGCGCCTGCTCCAGCTTCGTACCAGCGGCGCGATCGATCAGAACCAGCTTCGCCGCAGCGCCCGCCGACCGGCGGCGGCTGTGTGTGATCGCGCACACAACGACTATGTGCGGGCGCGCAGTCGCCCGTGCCTGACCGGAAAAAGCTTGTAAATACGGGGTTTTCGCCTCGGGGTGACTCCGCGAAAGTGCCGAAAACCCTGTAATTAGCAGGGAAATTTGCGATTCGCGCTGGAATTTGCGACACTTCAGGCAACGAATTACGCGATTTCAAGGCAATTGTGCCTGAAAACCAGCGTTTTCGCTCGATATCTGAAGATGCCAATCGCAATCAAAGAGTGGGCCGTTACAGTTCGCGCACTGTCGGAGGGCGAGCAGCTGCTGATCTTCCGCAGCGGTGACGAAGCCGAAGAAGGCCCGCTCGAGCACGATCGTTTCTTCCTTTTCCCAACCTTTGAGTACGCCAGCAACGATGTCGTTCGTGGCGCCCACGTCCCTGAACTGCGCCGCGCGCTTGAGGAAGGCGTCTGGCCCGATGGCGACCCGGCGATCAGCTCGCTGACCCAGCCCGGCGGGATTGCACAGCCGGACCGCGTTCGCGTACGTGCCTGGGCCGAGGTCGCCGGCGAGTACACGGTCACCAACCAGCGCGTGATCAGCGAGCTCTCACCGTTCTACATCTGGACCACGGACTACGCCCAGAAGCGGTTCGGCTGGCGTCGTGGCACGCCACTCCAGGTAACTCTGCTGCGTACGCATCGAATCCCTCGGCCGGTAACGATCCGCGTCCGTCCTGAGCACGACTTCAGCCGCCAGTGGCTTGAGATCACGCGGGAGCTTCCGTTCGAAGGAACGCCGGTCCTCTCGGAGCTCGAGTTCGGCCGCGTGAAGGACGAGATCGAATCAATCGTCTCCGGTCGCCGCCTCGTCTCGCTCGCTTAGACCGACCGACGCCATAGAGTCGGCTGCCGGAGTGCCCGCATGCGGCGCGCCGCCTAAAGATGGCTTGGACTGAGACCCAATCACCCAACTTCGCCGCGCGCCACGCCGATGATGATCGCGATGATGCCGCTGGCGTGCTGGAGCTGTTGGAGGGAATCCGCGAGCAGCTGAGCGAGGTATTCCCGCTCGTCCCGCAAGGCGTAACCGTCGTCGTCCACTCCAATACCGCGCAGCTCTTGATCGCCCAGCCGGTCGCAGCCGCGCTGCGCGCGCTGACGGCGCCGGCAAGCCGCCGCTACGTCGCTGGCTGGTACTCCCGCGACGAGATCCACGTTCTTGCGCCGCGGCTACTGAGCGCGCGAGCATCAAGCGTCCCCGGCTCGCTGGAGATGCTGATGCTGGCGCCGGCCGCACTTTATGCCCAGCTCGTTGCTGGCCTCAGCAATCCGGGCCTGCCGCCTCCCTTCACTCCGCGCTCATGGCTGCAGGCAGCGAACTGGGCTTGGCTCGCCGCCGGCGCCGGGCAGTGGTTCTCTGGCCAGACTGCACACGCGCGCCCGGCGATCGCCAGTCGTCTGCGCGAGCAGAACCGACCGAGCTTCCCGCCGACGCTGCGCGACGCTCAGCTGCTGGGCGGCACGGTCTTCGATCTGATTGCCAGCGAATCGGGCGAGCAGGCCGCGATTCGCCTAGCAACCGAGGCGCCGGGCGATCAGCGCGCGCTGATTGCGCGCAACTTCCCCGGCCGCTCGTTTGCCGATAGCGAAGGAGTCTGGCGAGCACACCTCGCCCGACTCGGCGGCGTTTAGAGCCTGTCTAGGCGCCGATCATCACAGCGACCGCTATCACCACTCCGACGACGAAAACAGCGGCCAGAAGGCCCACAAGAAGCTTCAGCGGCGAAGGCCGGTACGGCTCGCGATCATCAACGATCTCGGACTGCAGCAGGATCTCGCGCGCAAGCGGCAGCGCTGACTCCGCAACGAGCAGGTCGCGACGCCCTGCTGCCAACATGTCGGGCACATCAGCGCCGGGCGAACGGCGCGTGACGCTCGGCACCCCCTGCTCCAACAACAGGTTGGCGATCAGCTCGGCCTCACTCTGATTTCGGCCGCTGGCGACAACACATAGCTGCCCCTCGGTGTAACGCGGATCGATCTTGCGCGCCCGCTCGCGCAGCTGCTCGCGAGCCGAAGCGCGGCGCTCAACCAACCTCAACGTCCCGCTCTTCGATCAGGCCGTCGTCGCCGATCACGAAGCAACGCGTGATCGGCTCAGCTTCGTCCTCGAGGCCGATAATCAACCATTCGTAGCCAGGCCACCAGCGCGCAAAGTTGACGTCGGTCTGCGACGGGTAAGGCTCCGAATGGGTGTGCGAGTGGTAGATCGCAGCCTGTTGGCCGGCCGCTTCAATCTCAAACAGCAGCGGCGCCAGCTTGACCCCATCGACCTCGAAGCGCAGCGGACTGGCGGCGAGGTTCTCAAGCTCGTGAACGGCGACGGCGCGGCCTTGCTCCAGCGCAACAAGACCACAGCACTCGTTCGGCGCTTCGCGGCGGCAGTGAGCGACAAGCTGCTCAAGCAGCGCGGGCGCGATGATCATCGTCGCCCGAGCCTAGCGAGCCATAGATCGGCGCTGATCAGTCGCTCTTGATGACCGGCTTCTCATCGATCTCAGCGGCAGCAGCGTCAGCCTTACTTTCACCGGAGATCGAGTCCTTGAATTCGCGCATTCCCTTACCGACGGAGCGGCCAACCTCGGGCAGCTTCTTCGGTCCGAGAACGATCAGCGCGATCACCAAGACGATGATCAGTTCCATAGGTCCAATACTTGGCATATTCCTAGTCTACGACTTCGATCAGTGAAAAGGGAAGCCTGCTACCACCAGACGGTCGACTCGAGGTTTTCTACCTCGTCGACCGGCAGCGTGTAGAGCCCGCTTGAAAGGTACTTCCAGCCGTCGTCGCAGACGATAAAGACGACGTTGCCTTCGTCCATCTCGTTCGCAATCCTGACCGCCACACGGGCGATCGCTCCCGATGAGACTCCGGCGAAGAGCCCCTCCTCGTCGAGCAGCCGACGAGTCCAGACGACGGCGTCGCGGTTGGTCACGAAGATCTTGCGGTCGAGCAGCGAGAGGTCGATGATCGGCGGGATGAAGCCATCGTCGAGCGAGCGAAGGCCTTGAACCGGCTCACCCTGCATCGGCTCGGCGGCGACGATCGTGACGCGATCTCCGAGCTCCTCCTTGAAGCGCCGCGCAACCCCCATCAGCGTTCCGCCGGTGCCGAGCCCGGCTACGAAGGCGTCAACGTTGCCGTCGAGCTCGTCGAGAATCTCGACCGCTGTTCCCTCGTAGTGAGCGCGCGGGTTGGCCTCGTTTCCGTACTGGTAAGGCATGTAATACGAAGCGTCATCGGCAGCCATCTCGAGCGCCATCGCGACGGCGCCGTTTGATCCCTGATTGCCAGGCGAGTAGACGATCTCAGCGCCGTACATCTTCAACAGCTCGGTGCGCTCGGGCGTGACGTTGTCTGGCATCACGACCTTCAGCGGGTAGCCCTTCCGAGCGCAGATCATCGCCAGCGAGATCCCGGTGTTGCCGGAGGTCGGTTCGAGGATCGTCTGACCGGGCGAGATCAGCCCTTTTTCCTCGGCGTTCTCGATCAGCGACTTGGCCACGCGATCCTTGATCGAGCCGGTCGGGTTCATCGACTCCAGCTTGGCCCAGATCCGCACGCCTGGCTTCGGCGAAAGGCGCGCCAGCTCGATCAGCGGCGTATTCCCAATCGAGTCGACTAGGTCGGTGTAGCGGCCCGCGCAGGGCCGGCGTTCAATTGGCGGAACGGCCATACGCGACAAAGAATAGCTGGTAGTCAGCTGCCGAGCGAAGGACGGGCGCCACCTGCCATCGCCGGCAGAATCACTAGCGAATCGGCCTCAGTCACGGCCGTCGCGAGCCCGCTGAGGACGCGAACGTCCTCATCGTTGAGGTAAATGTTGACGTAGCGGTTTAGGTCACCGTCGTCGCCGAAGAGCTGCTCCCGCGTCGCGGGGTGCGCTTCGACGAGGCTGGCGAGAACCTCACCGACGGTTGCGCCGTCGGCTTCGACTTCACGCTCGCCTCCAACAGAAGGCCGCAGTACTGGAGGAATTCGAATTGTCGCCATTGGCTGGCAGCCTACCCAGAGGCGGCGCAGAACGCTTCGTAGTCAGGGAAGACGCCGAGCTCGCCGTCGGCGATCTCTGCTGGATCACGCGAGCAGATTGGGCACTGCGGATCCTGACGCACCTTCAGCTCGGTGAAGGTCGCCGCTAGCGCGTCGTACATCAAGAGCCTGCCGATTAGCGGCTCACCGGCGCCGACGATCAGCTTGATTACCTCGGTCGCCTGCAGCAGCCCCATCGTTCCAGGCAGTACGCCGATCACTCCGTTGGCACCGCAGGACGGCGCCATGTCGGCCGGTGGCGGCTGGCGGAAGAGGCAGCGGTAGCAGGGGCCGTGGCCGGGCGCAAAGACGCTCAGCTGGCCCTCAAAGCCGAGGATCGCCGCCGATACGACCGGTATGCCGAGCCGCACGCTGGCGTCGTTGAGCAGGTAACGGGTCGGGAAATTATCGACGCCATCAACGATGATGTCCCAGCCTTCAATGATCTCGATGATGTTCGAGGCATCTAGCCGCGTTGGGTAGCCGACGACGTTGACGTCGGGGTTCAGGGCCTTGATCGTCTCCGTCGCCGAGTCAACCTTCCCGGTTCCAATTCGATCGGTCGTGTGGATCACCTGGCGCTGAAGGTTGGACAGGTCAACGACGTCGTCGTCGACTATTCCGAGTGTGCCGACACCTGCAGCGGCGAGGTAAAGCGCGGTTGGTGAGCCGAGACCACCGGCGCCAAGCAGCAGCACGCGTGCGTCGAGCAGCCGCTGCTGCCCTTCAACACCTACCTCGGGAACCAGCAGGTGGCGGCTGTAGCGCTCGCGCTGCTCGGCGCTGAAGCTGCGCGGGAGCTCGACCTCGTAGCCGCGGTCCTTCCAGAGAGTGAAACCGCCGGCCATCGACTCGGCGTCGTCGTAGCCCATCTGCGCCATCAAGGTGTGGGCACCAAAGGCCGAGCGAACGCCGGATGCGCAGTAAAGAATGATCCGTTGTGAGCGGTCGGGGACGAGGCCCTCGATGCGCGTTTCGAGGTAGCTGCGGGGAATGTGGACTGCGCCCGGCAGCATGCCTGCCGTCAGCTCCTCAGTTTCGCGGCAATCAACGATGACGACACCCTCACCGAGCAGCTGCGCTACTTCGGACGGGTCAACCTCTGTGATCTGCTCCTTGACCTGGCGCAGCAGTTCACCGCCTGACTGGCTCACAGCGTCACCGCCCGGACTGTTGGAATTGACTGCACTTCAGAAAGGATAGCGCCGCCGCTCGTGAGGGTACGGGGCCTGCAACGGGAGCTGCCACGTACCCTTGGTGGCCGATGAACCCTCGCCTGCGGCTGACATTGATGGCCGGTGCCACGATCGTGCTGCTCGGGATCCTCGTCTTCCTGCTACTGAGCGACCCGAACGCCAACAGCTCGCGCGCGCCAGCGACGCGCTTTGCCGGCGCGGTCCGCCCTGAGTCGCCGCCGGTTCGGTTCGCTCTGCAAAATCAAGACGGCGAGCTGATTAGAGCCTCCGCACTGCGCGGGCAACCGGCGATCGTGGCATTCATCTATTCGACCTGTCAGAACGACTGCCCGACGATTGCTCAGCAGATCCGTGGTGCGCTTGACCGCATCGGCAGCGAGATCCCGGCTGTCGCGATCAGCGTCGACCCCGCCGGTGACACCGCTGCTAGCGCCCAACGGTTCCTCTCGGCGCAGAGGCTTGGTGGCCGTCTTCAGTTTCTGCTCGGCAGCGAACAGAAACTGCAGCCCGTCTGGCGTGAATTTGGCGTCCAACCGCAGCAGAAGGACCGCGAACACTCGGCCGCGGTAGTGCTGCTCGACGCTGCCGGTCGCCAGCGAATTGGGTTCCCGCTAAGCGAACTGACGCCCGAGGCGATCGCCCACGACGTGCTGGCGCTGCAGCGCGAAGCGGCCTCCCAGAGCGCAGCTCAGTAGGGCTTAGCGCCGAGACTCTCGGGGCGGCTGCTCGGCCGCTCGCTCGCGCTCGGCCGCGCGCTCGGCCGCTCGCTCACGCCGACTGCTCCACCAGAGCCCTAGGCCGATCAACAGAATCGGCGCGAGGTACAAGAGCGCGTGGTACCAGTGCGCTACGTGGGCGAGCGGGAAGCTCACGCGGCGCCCGCTGAGAGGAACCAGAGGCCGATGCAGGTGAAGGCCACCATCACGAGCAGCATCCAATACTGCGAACGGATCGCCACGCGCTGGCTGGCCCAGGTCGCCATCGCCTTGTCATGCGCCAGCGCCAGCGCCGCGACGTGGCCGACCAGGAGCGCAGCGACCTGCGCGTACCAGATCGCATTCGCGCTCAAGACCGAGTAATCAACCGCCGACTGCGAAGTACCGAAGATGTCGGAGCCGTCACCGAGCGGATCGGAGATAAGGAAGAGTGTCGCTTGGCCTTGGAACACGAACAGCGATAAGTAATGCGCGACGACGTAGGCGAGCGCGATCGGGATCAGCGTGTGGGCAAAGCTGCGAGCCAGCTCCGCGGTCGGCGGCCTGCCGCCGCCGGTGCGGCTCATTGCGACGACGGCGAGGCGGTAGAGAGCAGCCACTACAGCGACGATCAGCAGCAACCCGAGCGTGTGTGCGATCTCAACCGCCGCCCCAGCACTGAGACCAAGCGCGACCAGCAGGTCGCTGAGCTGCTGCGCGACGCCGCTGGCGCCGTTCCAGACGGTGCCCTGCGAGAAGCCATCGAAGCTGGTGCTCCCGATCAGCACGCAGACCACTGCAACCGAGCCAGCGACCTGCGGCATCTGTAGTGCCCCGACGAGCGGGGCACGCAGCCGGCAGCGGCGCTCCTTCCAGTCGAGCGGGGCGAGCAACGCGAAGAGGCTGAACGCGACGCCGAAACCGTCGGCGTTGCGGCACCACTTATCGGCGCCGAAGCAGCTCATCCCGATCAGCATCACGGCGGTGTAGATCAGCGCGACGATCGCCAAAGAGTTTGGCTCCTCGCGGCCGCTCCAGGCCAGCTCAATCCAAGCAAAGCAGAGAATCATCAGCGCCGCCGGCCAGCGCCCAAGCCGATCGGGATATGCGATCGGGGCCGGCAGTCCGCCGCCGACGCGCGCCGCCGCCCAACCGACGGCGCGGCCGATTGCGCGCCAAGGGCTGATCACTGCGAAGAGGTCGCCGAACAAGACCGAAGCGAACGGAATCCCAACCCAGACGAGGACGAAGATCGCCGTTGGCGCAAGGTTCGCCGTCGCCGTCTGACTGCCCTCCAGCCCGACATAGACGATCAACGCGAAGCCGAAGACGCCGAACGCGCCAGCCAAGACCTCCAGCGCCAGCGGCGCCCTCCCCAGCAGCCGCGAGCTTCGATTGGCCAAGGACGGCTTGGGCCAAAGTACCGCGAAGGCCACAAACGAGGCGACGAGCACGAACACCGCTGCCCAGGCGAACAGCCAGAGCGGGATCGGCAGATCGGCTCGTTCGCCGACACCGTGAGCCGAAGCGGTTGCCGGTAATGCGAGCAAAGCGACTGCGGCCGGCAGGCCCGCTTTGAGAAGGTGCGCCATCGCCCCCAACGATACGGGGCGAGCGCCAAGGCCCGCCCCGTCAGCCGAATGCCGCGCCTAGGCGCGGGACCCCGAAGCTACTTGCAGGGAACCGTCTTGTCGATCCGCTTTCCAATCTGATCGATCTTCCAGCTCTTCTGATCTGCCTTCTTGGTCGTGTTGATCGTGTACTCGCCGTTGTAGCCGAAGTGGAGCCTCTTGCTCTTCGGGCAGGCCTTCAGGCCGATCCCCGGCTTGCCCTTGTGGTAGGCGGACTTGATCCCGGAGTTGAAATCGACCAGCTGCGACACGAGCCCCGGCGTCGGCATGATCAGCCCTTCGGGAATCGTGAAACGCATCACCTTGCCATAGAACTTCTTGGCCGAGCCGGTCGCGTTGATCAGCTTGCCTTCGATCACTGCCGTCGTAAGCGGGGTCACGACGCGTAGCGCGAGCGTGTCCTTGACCCTCGCTCCGCCCTTGCTGCGGGCGTTCATCACGAACGTCTTAACGTCAAGCGTGGTGAACAGGGTGTAGATCCCCGGAAGGGCGCCCTTGGTTCGCACCAAGCCGCTGGCGGTCGAAGGGATGTCGACCCGTGAATCCGGGTTGCAGCTCGCAGGATCATCAAGGATCGTCTGCAGGTCGCAGCCCGGGAAGCTGTTGGTGTTGAAAACCAGCGCCTTGTCGAGGTAGACGTTGGAGAAGACAGTTGAGAATGGAACCTCCATCGTGGCGCCGCTGTTCTGATTGCCGATATTGGTTGGGCCGCCCTTGATCCCGTACTCGTGGAAGGGGTGAATATGGAGCGCAATAGCCCTTGGCTTCTTGTTGGTGCCAGCCTTGCCAACTACTCCGGCCGCGAAGCGCTGGAACTGCTGCGGCGATGCCAAGGCCGAGCCGGCGGGCAGAACTACCGCCAGCGCCGTAACCACAGTGAGCACAATTAGCTTCTTCATCTCTCTCCTACTCCGTTTGATCGAAAACCTGACCGAATCAATACCACGTTATGACCCTCCGACGCGCCGGTTACAGCCGGCGAGGGTGCGGCCCGCAACGAGACGGGGCGGGCCATCAGGCCCGCCCCGTAACAGCAGCAAGTGTGCGCGTGCGCCCTCAGGGCGCTAGCTGACTACTTGCAACGAACCGACTTGTCGATCCGCGGTCCAATCTGACCGATCTTCCAGCTCTTCTGATCTGGGTTCTTGGTCGTGTTGATCGTGTACTCGCCGTTGTAGCCGAAGTTGAGCTTCTTGCTCTTCGGGCACTTGCCAAGACCGACCAGCGGCTTACCCTTCGACGTGGCGGCCTTGATGCCGGAGTTGAAATCAACCAGCTGGGAGACCAGGCCGTCGGTCGGCGCGATCAGCCCGTCCGGGATTGTGAAACGGATCCGATGGCCGTACTTCGTCTTTGCCGATCCGGTCGCCTTGCCGATCTTGCCGATGATCACCGCCGTCGTCAGCGGGGTCACGATGCGCAGCGCAAGCGAATCCTTGCTCAAGATGAAGGTCTTGATGTCAAGCACGACGGCGAGCGTGTAGATCCCCGGCAGCGCACCCTTGGTTCGCACCAGGCCGCTAGCGGTCGAAGGGACGTCAACGCGCGATCCTGCCGGACATGCGTCCGGATTATCAAGCGCCGTCTGCAACTTGCAGGAAGGGAAGGATCCAAGGTTGTAACTGATCGCCTTGTCGGTGAAGACGTTGGCGAAGACGGTTGAGAATGGAACCTCCATCGTGGCGCCAGTGTTCTGACCGCCGGTATTCGTTGGCCCACCTTTGACCCCGTACTCATGGAACGGGTGAATGTTCAGTCGCACAGCCTTCGGCTTCTTATCGGTGCCGGCCTTGCCGACCACAGACGCGTCGAAGCGCTGGAACTCAGCCGGCGTGGCAAAGGCCGAGGCGGCTGGCACGGTTACCGCAAGCGCGGTAACTGCGGCGATCAGTAGTGACTTTTTCATCTCTCCTCCTGCTTTCTGCTGGTTGGTCTATCTATAGATACCAGTTCTCGGCAATAAGTTGCGCCGGTTCGATTGCCAGCTCGCGCGGCGCTAGCGCAGCAGTGTGAAACGGATCACGTCGTAACGGCGCCCGCGCAGCGCTATTCCAGAGCGGACGAGCGCCCCGCGCTTGTATCCGGCCCGCTCCGCGACGCGCTGTGAACCGTCGTTCTCCGGTTCGGCGTAGAGATCGAGCCGCTGCAGGCCGAGCGGTCCGAGCGCCCAGGTTGAGAGCAGCTCGAGAGCCTCCTGCGCTACTCCCCCGCCGCGCGCCCACGGCGCCGTCCAGTAACCGATCTCAGCGCGCCGGCGGGTCAACGAAACGGCGTGCAGGCCGACTCCTCCAAGCACCTGCGCTAGATCATCTCCGCTGACGACCGCCAGAGGCAAGGCCGTCGGTGAGCGGCCGAAGCTGATGAAGCGGCGCGCGTCCTCCGGCGTGTAGGGAATCGGGACCGAGGTGTAGCGCGCCGTTAGCGGATCGCCGCAGCCCTCGACGAGGGTCCGAACGTCGCCCTCTGCCCACTCGCGCAGCGCCAGCGAACCACTCGTCAGCGGCGGCTCTGGTAGCTCGACGGGTGGGTTACCGATCAGCATTGACTTTGGTTTCGCCGACGCACTCTGTTCGGCGATGCTAGCGTCAGCGAGCGAGCTCATGCGCCCGCAGACCGACACCATCGTCGCTCCGTCGTTCCCCAAGGATGGAGACTGGATCAACGTTGCGACGCTGAAGATCGAGCAGCAGGCGCCGCGGCCGGTTCTGATCGAGTTCTGGGACTTCTGCCGCCCCAGCTCGCTGCGTGCGATGCGCTATACGCGGCAATGGCAGAGGCGCTACGAGCCGGCCGGGCTAAGAATCGTCTCCGTCCACGCCCCAGGCTTCCCGCCTTCCCACGCGCGCGAGCTGGTCGAAGCCGCCGTTGAACGGCTGAAGATTGAACAGGCCGTCTTGCTCGACCCTCAGTTCGAATACTGGCGCGCCTTCGAGAACCCTGGCTGGCCTGCGCGCTACCTCTTCGGCCCCGACCTGATGCTGACCGACGTTCACTACGGCGAAGGCGGCTACCAGGAGACCGAAGCGGTAATTCAGGAGCTGCTTGGAATCAACGAGCCGCTGGGCGAGCTGCTCGATCCAAGCGACGGAATGGACGCTGAACTCGTAGTCCCGACCGCCGATCAGCCCGGTGCCTACTGCGGTAGCTACGGCGCCGGCCAAGTCTGGGTCGTCACCGAGGGCCGCGGATACTTGACCGTGAACGGTGAACGGCGTGAGATCGACGCAGCCGGAGCGCACCTACTGATCGACCACAACCGCCACCGCGACGGGGTACTTGAGCTGAGCGCCGAGCCAACGCTGACGGTCCACGCGACCTGCTTTAGCGCCGGGCTCGCGGCGCGATCGGCCTAGAAGCCGCTCGCCGGTCGCTGGCCGAGTTCGTCGGCGATCAGCAGCTGCTGCGGTGGCCCTGAGTCGGTCACCAGCACGCCCCGGCCAGGTCGGTAGGGGCTGCGCCGGTCGGTGCTGTTGATCCGCGGCTCGTCGGTCCAGCAGCCGCTGTTGATCATCTGGCCTCCATTCGGCAGCCGCCACTGTGCTGGATCCATCCACGGGAGAGGCCCGGCGCAGTGGGTGTGGCCGAAGATCACGTACTGCGCTTCGACACCAAGCAGCGCTACGACCCCCGCCATCGCGTCGAGACCGGCGCTCCGTAGATCGTCGCTCGAAAGTTTTGAGCTGACCGGCCCAAGGCCGGCAAGGTTGATGGCGGCAATCCCAACTGGCAGCAGCGCGGCCATCGCCTTGCCGCGCAGCGGCGCGCGGCCGTCGCCCGAGAGCTGCGCCCAGACCTTCGCCGTTGCCGCGCTGGTGGCCCAGCGGCCACCGCCGGCGCGCCCATTGGCGACCTGCTCAAGCCAAGCGTAGACGGGCGACAGCGCGGCTTCAAAATCCTCCGCCATTGCGCTTCCCGGCGCGTCTGGCAGCTTGCCGACGATCCGCGCCATCGCCCCAGCCGCGATCCGCTCGAAGGTTGGAATTGTGATCAGCCGGTCGAGGTAGTGGCCGTGCGTCGCCCAGAGATCGTCGCGTAGCCAAAGCCCGGGGTAAGCGACCGAACAGTCGACCCGCTTTCCAAGCCAGCCTGCGATTGCCTCGGTGGCCGGCGATGCGTCGGCGGTAGTCAATGTCTCAAGCCCTAGCGGCGGCGGCTCCTCGAGTGCAGCGCGACGCGAGAGCCACGGCGCGACGAGCGCCGAATCGTGGTTTCCGGCGACGATCACAACCTCAGAGCCTTTAGGCAACGCGGCGCCGATCGCTTCGATGATCGGCCGCGCCGCGCCGAGCGCGTGATAGAGCCGGCCGTGGCGTAACTCGACCACGTCACCGAGCAGGACGAGCCTGTCGATGTCGGCCAACGCTTCGCAGAGCGCGCCGAGCGGCTCGGGGCGACGGAGGATGTCGACCGGGCGCCGCGAGCCGATGTGGGTGTCGGAGATTACGAGCGTTTGCACGCCGCGCAGGGTATCCTGACCGGCGATGAGCGGTCGCGCACTAGAGGGCATTCTCGTCGCCGATTTCAGCCGCGTTCTGGCTGGACCGTTATGCGCGCAGACGCTCGCCGATCTCGGTGCCGAAGTGATCAAGGTTGAAAGACCCGGCAGTGGTGACGATACGCGCCAGTGGGGGCCGCCATTCACCGAGCAAGGATCGACCTACTACCTCGGCCTCAACCGCGGCAAACGATCGCTCACGCTCGATCTACGCGACGAGCAGGACAACAAGCTTGCGACCGAGCTCTGTCGCCGCGCCGACGTCGTGATCGAATCTTTCCGCCCCGGAACGATGGAACGCCACGAGCTCGGTTGGGAGCAGGTTCACCAGATCAACCGGCGCGCGATCTACACCTCGATCAGCGCCTTCGGCCATGGCCAGGCGGCGCGCGAGCTACCCGGCTACGACCTGCTCGTCGAGGCGATGTCCGGGTATATGTCGGTAACCGGAGAGCCGGACGGCGATGCGATGCGCCCGGGCACGGCAATCGCCGACATGACGACCGGGCTTTACGCGGCGATCGGCACGCTCGCAGCCCTGCAGGAGCGCGAGCGCAGCGGCGAAGGCCAGAAGGTTGAAGTGAATTTGATCGAAAGCGCCTTCGTGATGCTGCTCCACCTCGGCTCGGCGTACCTCAACGCCGGGGAGCTGCCGACGCGAACCGGCAATGCTCACTCCGCAATTGCGCCCTACCAGACCTTCCCGACGGCCGATGGTGATCTGGCCTTGGCTGTCGGCAACGACGCAATCTTCGCTCGCTGCTGTGAAGAGCTCGGACGGCCCGAACTGGCGCAGGACGAGCGCTTCCTGACCAACGCTGCCCGCGTCGAGCAGGTCGAAGAGCTGACCCGCCTGCTGACCGAGCTCCTCGCGCAGGACAGCGCTCAGGGGTGGTCGCGGCGGCTGATCGCCGCCGGCGTGCCTGCCGGCCCGGTCAACGACATTGCGCAGGCCTACACGTTCGCCGAGGAGCTCGGTCTCGAGCCGATCGTCGAGCTCGACGGCGTTCGGTCAACGCGCTCGCCGCTCCATCTCAGTCGCACCCCTGCCAACCCGGTACTTCGGCCACCGCAGCTCGGTGAACACAACGACGAGCTGCGAGCGTGGCTTGGCGAAGGCTAACTGTCGCTTGCTGCTGTCGCCTAGCGGATCGCCTTCGGAAGCATGAAACGGACGTCTTCCTCGACGACCGTGAACTCTTCAACGTCGGTCGTGCCCGCTTCGCGGAAAAGCTCAACGAGGCGCTGAACCAACTCCTCAGGAGCGCTCGCTCCGGAGGTGATCCCGAGCGTCCTCACGCCATCGAGCCACTCCTCTTGGACCTGTGTTTCGTTGTCGATCAAGTACGAATCGGCGCCGTGTTCGCGAGCCACCTCAACGAGCCGGTTGGAGTTCGATGAGTTCATTGAACCGATCACCAAGACCAGCTCGCAGAGCGGTGCCAACTGCTTGACGGCCGCTTGGCGGTTGGTCGTGGCGTAACAGATGTCATCGGTGCGAGGGCTGATAATTGACGGGAAGCGCTCGCGCAGCCGGTCGATGATGATGCTCGTCTCATCGACCGAGAGCGTGGTCTGCGAAATGAAAGCGAGCCTCTCCGGGTCTTCGACCTCGAGCGCGTCAACGTCGGCGACGGTCTCAACGAGGACGATTGAGTCGGGCGCCTCGCCCATCGTTCCTTCGACCTCTTCGTGGCCATCGTGGCCGATCAGAATGATCGTGTAGCCGTCATCAGCGAATTTGACCGCCTCGCGATGAACCTTGGTGACCAGCGGGCAGGTGGCATCGATCGTCCGCAACTTACGTTCGGCTGCCTCGGCGTGAACCCACGGGGCGACGCCGTGCGCAGAGAAAACGGTAACCGCGCCTTCAGGAATCGAGTCGTCCAGCTCATTGACGAAGATCGCGCCAGCGTCGCGTAGCTGCTCGACGACATGCTTGTTGTGGACGATCTCTTTGCGCACGTAGACCGGCGCACCGTGAGCCTCGAGTGCGCGCTCGACCGACTGAACGGCGCGATCAACACCGGCGCAGTAGCCGCGCGGAGCGGCAAGCAGAATCTTCTCGGGAGCGTTCACTAACGCGCCAGTGTACGAAGAGCTAGCCGCGGCGCAGCCGATCGAGCAACGTGTAGAGCGTTTCGCCGGTCACGTCGAGCGCCCGCGGCGCGACTTTGGTGAGATTGTCGGCCAACGTGTCGCGCCACGGATACCCGAAGTCAATCAGATCAATCGCGGGGATTCCGCGCTCGAGAAACGGCGTGTGGTCGTCGTAGACCGCTCGTCCTACGCCGCTGGGAAAGCTGGCCCCAGTGCCGGAGCTTTGCGCAGCCGCCCGCAATTGCGCCCAGAGGCCGACGTCGGAGGATTGCTCTCGCGGAATCCTCAAACCACGGTTGGCGACGTAATCGAGCAGCACGACGCTGGCGATCTGGTTGGAGTGGCGACGCGCATAGGCTCGCGAACCACGCATTCCATCGCGGTAGAAATCGGATGAACCGGCGGGCTGCTCCTCGCCATCGAAGAGCACAAAGCGAAGCTCACGGCTGTCCGCAAGCGGACGCGCCGCGAGGGCGCGGGCAAGCTCAACCACCACCGCTGTCCCTGCCGCCCCGTCGTTGGCGCCGAGAAACCCCTTCGGCCTCGCTTCGACGTCATAGTGAGCGCCGACGACGATCGCTGGTAGGCGGCCTGGGATCACGCCGACGACGTTGTTCAGCTTCAGCTTGCCATCCGTAAATGGCTCGAGCTTGCCGGCTGGCAGGCGCCTCGCTAAGTCCTTCGCGAGCCGCCGAGAACTAGCAGAGCCAGCCGGCCGCCAACGGTAGAGCTCGACCTGGCGACGCAATAACGCAAAGGCGGCCGCGCGATCGAAGTTGTTGACGCGCGGCGTCGGCACGCCGTCCCCCGGCTGACCGGCGAGGAAGCGCTTCGCCACAGCCGGCGCTGCGGTGTTGGCAGGCGCGTTTGGAACCCAGGGCCAGCCGGCTAGCGCGAAGTAGATCAGCACGCCAGCTAGTAGCAACTGGACTAGCAGCACGATCACGAGCACGCGAATCCCCCGCGACGGCGGCTTAGGCTCTTGCTCTGGTGTTGGTTCGGGCTCCATCGGTTGGCTTGCTCGCAGCGCGAATCTGTACCGACGATCGCAGCCGCACGGGCTGCCAGCGGTATAGATTCAGGGTATGGCTCAGGAACACTTTGACCGATTGACCGCTCTCGATGCGTCATTTCTCGAGCAGGAGGGTCCAACTTCACACATGCACGTCGGCGGCGTCGTGGTGCTCGAGGATCCGGCTCCCGACTTCGATCAGTTCCTCGACACGATCCGCGGCCGCCTTCATCTAGTTCCGCGGTATCGACAGAAGCTCGCGCTGCCGCCAATGCGAAGCGGCCGACCGATCTGGGTTGACGACCCCAGTTTCAACATCGAATACCACGTCCGTCGCACCGCGCTGCCACCGCCCGGCAGCGAGGAGCAGCTGCTGCTGCTGGCCTCAAGGATCTTCTCGCAGCAGCTCGATCGCTCAAAACCGTTGTGGGAGATGTGGATCATCGAAGGCCTCGCAGGCGACCGCTGGGCGCTGATCAACAAGACCCATCACGCGATGATCGACGGCGTCTCCGGCGTCGATCTAGCAACCGTGATCTTCGACCTTTCGCCGGAAGCGACGGTCGTTGATCATCCGCCTGAGTCGTGGACGCCAGCGCCTGAGCCCGGCGACGTCGACCTGTTGGCCTCTGGGGCGCTAGGACTCGCCCGTACCGCGATCGACAGCGCCAAAAGCGTGAAGAAGATGATCTCCAGCCCGGCCGCAGTCTTCGATGGAATCCGTGACCGGATTGAGGCAGTGGGCGAAGTGGCGCGGGACGCAATCAACGCCGCGCCGGAGACGCCGCTCAACGTTGAAATCGGCCCGCACCGGCGCTTCCGTGTGGTCGAGGCGCAGCTCGAGGACTTCAAACAGATCAAGAATGCGCTCGGGGGCACCGTCAACGATGCCGTGCTGACGGTCGTCAGCGGCGCGCTCCGCATCTGGCTCCAATCGCGAGCAGTTCAGACCGAGGGCCTAGAGCTGCGCGCGCTGGTGCCGGTCTCGATCCGGCCGCAGGAGGCCCACCACGAGTTAGGCAACCAGATCGCGGCAATGCGCGGGCCTCTTCCGGTCTACATCGACGATCCGATCGAGCGGCTTGGAGTGGTTCGCGAGGCAATGGACGGGCTGAAGGAGTCGAAGCAGGCGCTCGGCGCCGAGGTGATCACTGAGGCGCAGAACTTCGCTCCGCCAACGCTGCTGGCGCAGGCATCGCGACTGAACTTCTCAACGCGGCTCTTCAACCTGATCGTCACCAACGTTCCTGGGCCGCAGTTTCCGCTCTACGTCGGCGGTTCGCTAATGCTCTCGATCGCTCCGGTCGCCTTCCTGCCGCGCAACCATGCGCTGGCGGTCGCGATCATGAGCTACAACGGTGGCCTCAGCTTCGGCCTGCTGGGCGATTACGATCAGCTGGCCGACATCGACGTTCTCGCCGACGCGCTGCAGGACTCGATCAACGAGCTGCTCGCGCTTTCGTCGGAAGCTGCTGCCTCTCAGTAGCCGAGCGCGAACTTCGCGTCGTCGCTCATCATCTCCGGCGTCCACGGCGGCGTGAAGATCATCGCCGACTCAACAGTTTCGACGCCCTCCAGCTCGATGACGAACTCTTCGATCTGTTCAGCGACCATCGGGCCGATTGGGCAGGCTGGCGTAGTCAACGTGTAGGTGACATGAACCTTCGGGCCGTCCACAGCGATCTCGTAGATCAGCCCTAGCTCCACGAAGTCCAGTCCCAGCTCGGGGTCAATTACGTTCGTCAGCGCTGCCTCGACTTCATCGACGTTTGCCATAACGGCGATTGTAGCCCGCCCTACGCCTTACAATCGAGGCGAGGTAATGGTTCTCCTTGTTCTACTTCTGATCATCGTTCCGATCATCGAGCTGGCGATCATCATCGAGATCGGTTCGATCATTGGCATCTGGTGGACGATCGCGCTGTTGGTCGCCGACTCACTCTTCGGCGCCTGGCTGCTAATGCGCGAAGGTTCACGCTCGTGGCTGCGCTTCAGAGCCGCGTTGGGCAATGGTCAGGTGCCGGCGAAAGAGACCGCTGACGGCGGCCTCGTGATCGCTGGCGGCGCGCTGCTGCTGACGCCCGGATTTCTAACCGACATCGTCGGCCTGCTCTTGCTCTTTGAGCCAACGCGCAAGGTGATCCGCAAGATCGCCCTGACGAAGGCGATCGGCTACGCCGCTACGAGCGTCGGCGGGCCGGCCGGCTGGACCTTGCGCGGTGCATTCTTCGGTTCGCGGGCCGCCAAGTACGCCCGCGCCAAGAGTCCGCGTCGCGACTACGACGTTGAGGGCACGGCGAGCGAAGTCAAGCCGTCACCGCCGGCGCTGCCGTAGACGCTGGTCAGCAACGGCCGCACCGCACTACTAGTTGTCGGAGCCCATCCTGTCCCAGAGATAGAGCTCAATGCACTCCTCTGCCAGTTCGGCGCAGCGCTCGCGACTGAGGGCTGGGAGCACTGTTTCAAGCGCCTGCTCCTCCGAGATGCCAGCTTCGAAGGCCTCCTCGCCGCGGAAGCCGGCGGCGATCTTCAGCGCCTCGCGGCGGTGCTCGCCGAGCGAGCCAAAGACGCCAAGCAGAAAGTCTCGGTTGGCGACCGGTTGGCCAACCTCCATCGAGGCGTGCCAAGCAGCGAGCATCGAGAGGTCGTGCTCGTCGAGGTCGGCGACGGCCTTGACGTAGTGCGTCTCAAGATCGGTTTCAGGAATCGCGTCGACCCAGGCGCGGACCAGCTCGCCAAGCAATTGACGCCTTGCGTCGCGACCGACAGATTCGGCGATTACTCGAATTGCGTCGTGGGGCTCAATGAAACAGAGTGGCAACGGCAGCTCCGGAGGCAGGGGGTCAGCGGCATGGAAACTACGCGCCGCGGCGGACAGCACCGGCGACCGGCCAGTAGCGCGCTACTCAAGCCCCATCTCAGCGCTGGCCGGCGCCGATGAGGAGGGCGCCGGTGCAGCCGCAGCTGGCACCGGGCTCACCGTCGGCGGCGCGTGCTGCTCGCCGACGGGATCGGCCGTAACCGATGCCACCGGAGAGCTGGCGCTGACGACCGATACTGCTCGTTCGTGCCGGGTTTCACGCTCTCGTGAGCGACGAGCGGCCCGCTCAGCCTGTGCGCGGCCGCCGGCCGACTGGCTGAGCGACCGGCCCGAGACGAGCGCCAGACTCGCTGGCGACGAAGCGGTCGGGAGTTGATCGAGCGCGACGGCGCCGCCGCTGGCCGCGGCCGCCGTGGCAGCAACCACTGCGGTCGCCTTGCCGGCCGCGCCGAAGGCCGACTCGGTCACGATCTGAGCGCGAACGAGCGACGAAGCTGAGCGTTCCGTCGCCCATGTAGTGAGCGACTCGTAGGCGCGAATGAAGACGTTGCCGACTTCGTCCACCGCTCTGTCGGCGCTAGCCAGCAGTGCAAGCGGAAAGACGGCCGCCAGCGGCGCTGCGGAGCGGTGCATCTCGCGAACTACGCCGCGACAGGAGCCGCATTGGCGCAGATGGGGACGCAGCTCGACGAGCTGCTCGTTGGTCGCTTCACCGTCAACGAGCGCTGACAACAGCGGCTCCCAGCGTTTGCACTCCTCCCCCGACTCGATCCCGGCGAAGCGTGAGATGAAGGCGCGGCGCCCCTCATAGAGGCAGCGGTTGACCTTCGTCCTGCTCCAGCCGGTCTCGGCCTGGATCTCGTCATAAGAGTTGCCTTGCGCGCGCAGCCATAGTGCACGCACCTCCTGGGGCTTCAGCCGCTGAAGCGCTTCAGCCGATTGCGATAGCTGCTCAAAGCCCAGCGCGCGCTCCTCCGGCGAGGCCGAGCGATCGGCTTCGATCTGGTCGAAGTCAATCTCGTTTGAGACGAGGTCGCGCTGGCGGGTTCGGCGCAGCGCCATCGCTTCGTGTTTGACGACCGTGCGTAGCCAAGCAGGAGCGCGCTGCGGATCTAATCGCGGCGCGTGTTTGATCAAGATCTCAAGGCCCCGCTGGTAGGCATCCTCAGCGTCGGCGGCGCAAAGGCTATGGAGCCGGCTGATCCGCAGCAGGCTGGAGGCGTGGCGCTGCACAACACCGATTACGAGTGCGTCAAGCTCTGCCTGTGTGGCCTCGCGGCCAATTGGCGATCTGTCGGGCGTTTTCTGTTCCATCGCGGCTGCCCTCTAAAGCACGCGGGCGCGGCGTTCTTCCCCTCCCGAGCGCCGGAAAAGTTCTCAAATTGCGCCAATTCGCTGCTTCGAAGACTAATCACGGTTAAGCCGATCAGCCATTTGCTATTTTCTGAAGCGACGATGACCGATTCGCTCTTCTCGTTCCCCAACCCCGTCAACGAGGTATCGGCACGGCTCGTCGCTGGCGGCGTTGTGCTGATCGCGCTGGCGGCGATCATCTTCGCCCAACCTTGGATCTTCGGCCTGCTGGCGTTCGGTTTCGTGGCTCGCGTTCTGACCGGCCCGACGCTAAGCCCGCTCGGGCAGTTCGTGACCCGCGTCCTGACCCCCGCGCTGCCGTTCGAGGAGAAGCTCGTCGCCGGCCCGCCGAAGCGCTTCGCGCAGGCGATCGGCGCAGCATTCTCGCTGACGGCGGCGGTGCTAGCGATCGGCTTTGATCAGATCGCCGCGGCCTCGGTAGTCGTCGCGGTGCTCGCCGCCTTCGCGATCTTGGAGTCGGTATTTGGGATCTGTGTCGGCTGCAAGGTCTTCGCGCTGATGATGCGCGCCGGCTTGGTTCCGGCCGAGGTCTGCGAGAGCTGCAACAAGATCACACTCGGCGAGCCAACCGCCGCAGCCGGCTCACGCTAAGCGCTGGATCCGCTTAGGCTGCGGCGCCGTCGCGCACTGCCAATGAAGCGACCGGGTGCTGATTGCCGCTCGCTCGGGCGCGCCCTTCGCCAGCAGCGAGCTCTTTCCCTAACTCGTAGAGGTAGTCGTCGAAGTCGACTTGAATTGTGTGCCGCTTCGATGCCACGTAACGCTTCTGCATCTTCGCCATGTCTGCGGCCATGAAGCTGCGCATCTCGCCGACGGGCGGCAGCTTGTAGCGGCCGCTGAGGTAATCCGCCACCCAGCAGCCCTGCGCTTCCGAAAGCGGCATCACGGCGCCGAGCGGCTGCAGCAAGCCGATAAAGAAAAGGTTCGGAATATCGGGGCGGAAGACGCGGCGGTAAAGATCGATCCGATTCTCTGGCGCGGAGATCAAATCCCGGTCGAAGAAGGGGAAAGTGATCTTGTAGCCGGTGCAATAGATCACGACGTCGGCGTGGACGCGGCTGCCATCCTCAAACTCAACCTCGTCGCCGTCGAGGCGGCGAATATTTGGCTTCACCGTGATCGCCCCGTGCGTGATGCGGTCGAGAATCCGGCCCGAGACGGTCGGGTGTGCTTGGCCAAATTGGTGATCCGGCTCCGGCAGCCCAAAGTCGGTCACCTTGCCGACGTAGGTGTTGATCAGCTTCGCGACCGCCAGCTGACGAAGCTTGAACGGGATCCGCGGGTTGACCCAGCCGCCGAGCTGATCGGTCGGCTTGCCGAACATGTACTTCGGCACGATGTGGGCACCGCGACGGGCGGAGAGATAGACCTTTTCAGCGGTGTACGAGGCCTCTACCGAGATGTCCATCGCGCTGTTGCCGATCCCCAAAACAACTACCTCCTTGCCGACGAGGTCATCGGGCCGCATGTAGGAGTGAGCGTGCATCTGCTGGCCTTCAAAGCTGTCGGAGCCGGTGAAGGCGGGCTCCGGCCAGCGGGGATCCCAGTGGTGGCCATTCGCGACCACCAAGGCGTCGAAGCGCTCGCTGCTGCCATCGCCAAGCGTCAGCTCCCAGGTCCCGTCGCTGAGCCGCTCAGCGTGCTTGACCGACGTTTCAAAGCGGATCCGATCACGGACACCAAAGTGATCGACGTAATCATCGAAATAGGCGGCGATCTGGGCGTGGCTCGGATAATCCGGGTAGTCCACGGGCATCGGGTAATCGGAGTAGGCCATCCGCAGGCGCGAGGTGTTGATGTGCAGGTCGCGGTAGCAGGCCGACGTGCCGTTGATGTTCTCGTAAACCCAGTTACCGCCTACGCGGTTCGAGGCCTCAAAGCAGACCACGTCAAAGCCACGCGCGGCGAAGGTCTTGAGCGCAGTGATGCCCGACGACCCGGCGCCAATGATTGCGGTCCGTGGCAGCTGCTGGCTAATCATTTCGGTCTCATAATCAGACGGGGACCTCTGCGAAATACTTTTCAACCATACGCGCACAGCGCCGTCCTTCGGTTATTGCCCAGACGATCAGCGACTGCCCGCGGCGCGCATCACCGGCCACGAAGACACCGGCCTGCGAGCTTTGGTAGGTCGGCGCAGCAATGTTGCCACGGTCGTCGAGCTCGCAGCCAAGCTCGGCTACCAGCCCTTCTGTTTCGGGGTAGATGAAACCGGTTGCCAGCAGCACCAAGTCGGCTTGGAGCTCGCGTTCGCTGCCCGGCAGCGGCGCGAACGGCGGCTCGGACTGCGCCTCGGAGATGTGCTGCGTGGTGACCTTGCCGTCGATGCCCGAGAAGTGCGTTGTGACAACCGAGAAATCCTGCTCACCGCGCCCGATCTCGCGCGCCTCTTCGATCGAATACGAAAGCCGGAACTTCTGCGGCCACAGCGGCCAGGGAGTGGACTCGTCGGGGCGATGCTCGGGCGGCTCGGGCAACAGTTCGAGCTGAGTTACGCCGAGCGCGCCCTCGCGGATTGCGTTGCCAACGCAGTCGGCGCCGGTGTCGCCGCCGCCGACGACGACGACGTGCTTGCCCTCGGCCGTGATCGTCGGCAGGTCGGTCGGCGCAGCCACGGGTGGCTGCGGCCCGAGCTGCTCGGCGACCCAGCGGTTGCGGCCGTAGAGATACTCCATCGCGAAGTGCACGCCGTCGAGCTGGCGGCCCGGGACGTCGAGGTCGCGCGGCACGCGTGAGCCGATCGCCAGCACGACAGCATCAAAGTCGTCCTTCAGCTGCTCGGCGCTGATGTCAACGCCGACGTCAATGCCGTAGCGCAGCTCAACCCCTTCGTCGATCAACTGCTGAACGCGGCGGTCGATCACGTGCTTTTCGATCTTGAAGTCTGGAACGCCGAAGCGGATTAGCCCGCCCGGCGCCTCATCGCGCTCGAAGACAACGACGCTGTGGCCGGCGCGCCGTAGCTGCTGCGCAGCCGCCAGCCCGGCGGGGCCTGAGCCGACGACAGCGACAGAGCGGCCGCTCTCGACCTGCGGCGGCTCGGGCCGAACCCAACCCTCCTGCCAGGCGCGGTCGATGATCGATAGTTCGATCTGCTTTATCGTTACCGACTCACCTTCGCGGATCTCAAGCACGCAAGCCGCTTCGCAGGGGGCCGGGCAGAGCCGTCCGGTGAACTCTGGGAAGTTGTTTGTGGCGTGCAAACGGACGATCGCCGCCTGCCAATCCTGGTGGTAGACGAGGTCGTTGAAATCGGGGATCAGGTTGCCGAGCGGGCAGCCGCTGTGGCAGAAAGGAACGCCGCACTCCATGCAGCGTGCGCCCTGCGCGGCGAGCTCCTCGTCGGGGCGCGTCTGAAGGAACTCCTTGAACGGCTCTAGCTCCACCCGCTCGATCGGGTCCTTGTAGGGAATCCCGTGCCGCTCGATCTTTAGAAAACCGCCGAGCTGCCCCATCAGCCGCCGACCTCCGTGGCGTCAACACTGGGATGATCGGCGTTCTCGCTCTCCTGCTGCGCAAGCTCGGCCAGCACGCGCTTGTAGTCGGCCGGGAATACCTTGACGAATGAGCTCTGCAGCTCCGCCCAGTTGTCGAGCACGCGCCTACCGACAGTTGAGCCGGTTCGCTGGGTGTGCTCGGCGACGAGGTTGCGGACCTCGATCGCGTCGGCTTCGTCAAGCTGCTCCAGCTGATCAACGATCTCAGGGTTGACACGCTGCGCGAGCGTCCCGTCCTCGTCGAGCACGAACGCAAGGCCACCGCTCATCCCTGCGGCGAAGTTGCGGCCGGTCGGGCCAAGCACGACGACGCGCCCTCCAGTCATGTACTCACAGCCGTGATCGCCGACTCCTTCGACGACAGCACTGGCGCCCGAATTGCGAACTGCGAAGCGCTCACCGACAAGGCCGCGGAAGAACGCACGCCCATCGGTGGCGCCGTAGAGAACCGTGTTGCCCGCGATCACGTTCTCCTCGGCGGCGAAATCAACCGCATCGAGCGGTGCGACCGAGAAGATTCCGCCGGAGAGACCCTTGCCGGTGTAGTCGTTGGCGTCACCGCGCAGCGTCATCGTCACGCCCGGCGCGAGCCAGCCGGCGAAACTCTGCCCGGCTGAACCTTCAAGCGCGATCTCGATCGTCCCTTCCGGCAGCCCTTCGGCGCCGTGGAGCTCAGCGATCCGGCTCGAAAGAAGGCCGCCAACGCAGCGATTGACGTTGCGCACGTGGCGCTCAATCGTGACCTTCTCGCCGCGCTCTAGCGCCGGCTCTGCAAGCTTGATCAGCTCCCAATCGATCGCGTTTCCGAGCACCTCCGGCGGTGGGCCAACTCGATGGAGCGGCGCACCGGGCGCCAGCTCAACGCGGTGCAGCAGGTGCGTGAGGTCGACACCGTCCGTCTTCCAATGCTCGATCGCCTCGTCGGCTTCGAGCAGCTCAGTGCGCCCGATCATCTCGTTCAGCGTCCGCATGCCGAGCGAGGCCATCAGCTCGCGCAGCTCCTCGGCAACGAAGAAGAAGTAGTTGACTACGTGCTCGGGCGTTCCCCTGAAGCGCTTCCGCAGCTCAGGATCCTGCGTTGCGATGCCAGCCGGGCAGGTGTTGAGGTGGCAGACGCGCATCATGATGCAGCCGGTCGCGACCAGCGGAGCGGTTGAGAAGCCGTATTCGTCGGCGCCGAGGATCGCGGCGATCGCCACGTCGCGGCCGGTCTTCAGCTGGCCGTCGGTTTGAACCGTGATCCGTGAGCGCAGGTCGTTGAGGCAGAGCGTCTGCTGCGTTTCGGCGAGGCCGATCTCCCACGGCACGCCAGCCGACTGGACCGAGCTGAGCGGCGACGCCCCGGTGCCGCCATCGTGGCCGGAGATCAGTACGTGGTCAGCGTTGGCCTTGGCGACTCCGGAAGCAACCGTGCCGACGCCAACCTCGGCAACCAGCTTGACCGAAACCTGAGCCTTCGGGTTAGCGCAGCGGAGGTCATAGATCAGTTGCTTGAGATCCTCGATCGAATAGATGTCGTGGTGCGGTGGCGGCGAGATCAGGCCAACTCCGGGCGTCGTGTGGCGAACCCAGCCGATGTACTTGTCGACCTTGTGGCCTGGTAGCTGACCACCCTCGCCGGGCTTGGCGCCCTGCGCCATCTTGATCTGAAGCTGGTCGGCGTTGACGAGATAATCGATCGTCACGCCAAAGCGCCCTGAGGCAACCTGCTTGATCGATGAGCGACGCAGGTCGCCATTGATGTCCGGCTCAAAACGGCGCGGGTCCTCGCCCCCTTCCCCGGTGTTCGAACGGCCGCCTAGCCGGTTCATCGCGATCGCGAGAGTCTCATGCGACTCGGTTGAGATCGAACCGAGCGACATCGCGCCGGTCGCAAAGCGCCTGACGATCTCCTTCGCCGGTTCGACCTCGTCGATCGGGACCGGCGTCAGATCGTCGCGGAACTTCAGCAGCCCTCGCAACGTCGCCCCTCGCGTCGCTTCCTCGTTAGAGAGGCGCGCGAACTCGTCGTAGCGACCCTGCGCGTCAGCTTCGTCGGGAGTGGCCCGAACCGCCTGCTGCAGCGCGGCGATCGTGTCCGGGTTCCACATGTGCTGCTCGCCCTCGCGGCGCCAAGCGTAGATTCCGCCAACCGGCAGCAGATCGGCGTCCGCTTCACCGGAAAGCGGCCAGGCGCGGGCGTGACGAGTCAACGCTTCGCTGCCAAGGACGTCGAGGCCAATGCCACCGATTCGCGACGCGGTGCCGGTGAAATGGCGGTCAACGAGCTGCTGCTCGAGGCCCACGGCCTCAAAGATCTGCGCGCCGCAGTAAGACTGAATCGTCGAGATACCCATCTTCGAGATCGTCTTCAACAGCCCCTTGCCAAGCGCCTTGACGATGTTCCGTTCTGCTTCGCTGGGGTCGCCGACGCCCTCGATCTGCCCTTCGGCGGCCAGTTCGGCGGCGCTGTCGAGCAGCAGATACGGGTTGATTGCGCTGACGCCGTAACCGATCAGCGTCGCGAAGTGATGGACCTCGCGGGGCTCGCCGCTCTCGAGCACGAGCCCAGCCTGCAGACGATTACCGATCCGCACGAGGTGGTGGTGGACAGCGGCAACGGCCAGCAGCGATGGGATTGCCGTCCGCTCAGGGCCGAGGCGGCGGTCGGAGAGGATCAACACCGAGGCGCCAGCCGTGATCGCGTCGTGGGCTTCGTCACAGAGGTTGGCAAGCCTCGTGCTGAGGCCGGCCGCTCCCTCGTTGATCGGCCAGGTGATGTCGAGCGTGTGAGCGCGGAAGACGTCGCGTTCAACGCTGCGCAGCGTCTCGAGCTCTTGGTTGCGCAGAATCGGCTGGTTCATTACCAGTTGGTGCGCGGCCTGCGGCGACTCGCCGAGCAGGTTTGATTCAGCACCAACCGAGGTCGCCAGCGACATCACGATCGACTCGCGGATCGGGTCGATCGGCGGATTCGTAACCTGCGCGAAAAGTTGCTTGAAGTAGGAGAAAAGCGGCGGCGCACAATCGGACATCACGGCCAGCGCCGCGTCGTTGCCCATCGAACCGATCGGCTCCTGCCCGGTCTGCGCCATCGGCGCTATCAGCACCTTCAGGTCTTCCTCGCTATACCCGAACGCTTGACGGCGGATGTGGCTTGGGAGCACGCCGGTCATCGTCACGTGTGCGGTCTCTAGATCATCGAAGTGAACGCAGTTGTCGTTGAACCACTGCTCGTAGGGGCGCGCGCTCGATACCTCTTTCTTGACCTCTTCGTCCTCGATGATCCTGCCCTGCTCAAGGTCGACAAGAAAGATCTTGCCTGGCTGCAGACGACCAAGACGCTTGACGTTCTGTGGCTCTATTCCCAGCATTCCCGACTCCGACCCGAGCACGACGAGGCCGTCCTTGGTCTCAACCCAGCGCCCGGGGCGAAGCCCATTGCGGTCCAACGTCGCGCCAACGACGCGGCCGTCGGTGAAGCAGACCGAGGCGGGGCCGTCCCACGGCTCCATCAGGCAGGAATGGAAGGCGTAGAAGCCCTTCAGTGCCGGCGAGAGGTCGGCGCGGTCGCGGTAGGCCTCCGGAATCATCATCATCGCCGAGTGCGGCAGCGACCGGCCAGCGAGCATCAGCAGCTCAAGCACGTTGTCGAAGGTCGCTGAGTCTGACCCGCCGGGGCGAACGACCGGCATCACCTTCTGCAGGTCGGGACCGAACAGCTCGCTGGCGAGCGAGCTCTCGCGCGCCTTCATCCAGTTGATGTTGCCCATCAGCGTGTTGATCTCGCCGTTGTGGGCGATCACGCGGAACGGATGCGCGAGCTCCCAGCTGGGGAAGGTGTTTGTTGAGAAGCGGGAGTGAACAAGCGCCAGCGCTGATGCGAAGCGCTGATCGCTGAGGTCGGGGAAGAAGTCAGCGACCTGGCTTGACATCAGCATCCCCTTGTAGACGCAGGTCCGCGACGAGAAGCTCGGCGAGTAGAAGTCCGGGCCGGCAGCAAGTTCAACGATTCGGCGGATCACGTAGCACTTGCGCTCAAAGGCCTCCTGATCGCGGTCGAAGCCTGGACCGGCTGCAATGATCGCTTGGCTGATGTGCGGCCGCGAGCGGCCGGCGGTTTCGCCAACGTGATCTTCGTTGACCGGGACGTCGCGCCAGCCGAGGAAGATTTGGCCCTCTACGCGCGTGTTCAGCTCAACCAGCTGCTGAAGCTTGCGGCGGCGCTCAGGATCCTTCGGCAGGAAGCAGACGCCGACCGCGTAAAACCCTTGATCGGGCAGCTCAAAGTCGAGCACGCCGCGAAGGAACTCATCGGGGATCTGGACAAGGATCCCGGCGCCGTCGCCGCTTGTCACGTCGGCGCCCTCGGCGCCGCGATGCTCAAGATTGTCCAGCGCCTCGAGCGCCTGTTCAATCACGCGGTGCGACGGGATGTTGTCGAGCCTGGCGACCATCGCCACGCCACAGGCATCGTGCTCGTTGGCGGGGTTGTAGAGGCCTTGAGGCCCTGGGCGTTTGATCATCGTCATTGCTCTCTTGCGCTGCGGGCAGCGTGCCGTACGCCAGCCCCGTCAGCGAAGGGATCATTCTAGTGGCAGAAAACGGTTCTTAGGGTCGTCGCTGCGCCGTCTGAGCGGGCCTGTCGTTAGCGCGCTCGACTGGTCTCTGCCTCGCTGTGCGAGCAGAGCCCCGGAGCGTTCTTCAGTGGGCGCCCCGGGCAACCTGTGCAGAGGCCGCTATTTGGATTTTCACTAATCGAAAACTCGGAGCCGGTTAGCTTCCGTGCGGCGGCCTCCAGCCTCGCGACAAGCTGCGCTTCCTGAGCCGAGTTGAAGAGAACTGAAACCCGTCCCTCGGGGCGCTGAAGAAAGCAGTAGACGACCTCAACCTGCTTGGCGCCGCGACGCAGAGCGGCCAGCGCATATGCGTCGCGCTGCAGCGAATAGCGATCCTCAACCTTGACCGCCAAATCCTCCGCCACGCCGACGCCATCGGTCTTGTAGTCAACGACGAGCGATCGTTCAGCGTCAAGGTCGGCAAGCACATCGATCGTCCCGATCAGCACCGGCAGGCTCGCATCTTCCGCGATGATCTCGACCGCGAAGCTCGACTCCTTCTCCACAGCCGCGGCATCGGCCAGTTCGCGCCAGAGGCCACAGGCAACGAAAGCCTCGATCATCTGCTGCTGCTCGATCAACGAGCTTCGGTCGCCTTTGGCGCCCTCAACGGCGCGGGCCGCAGCGCCAATCGCGTCGAGGTCTGGAATCTGCTCAGGATCGTTGAACGTCAGCAACTCGAGCAGGCGATGGGTCAGTGTTCCACGCGCCCGCGCACCGCGCGAGTCATCGCTGTGCCCGTCATTTTCGCGCTGAGGCAACCCGATGATCCGTTCTAGGTACCAGCGATAGCCGCATTCGTCGAATCGCGACAGCTGCGAATAGCTGATCGTCGGCGCAACGCCGGCGGCGGCGCCGCCACCCTCTGGAGCGGCGACCGCACCAACAGTGCTCTTCGGGCGGCGCCCACCTAGGGCCCCAGCGCGCGGCTTCTCGAACAGCTCATCGGCCCGTTCGGGGCGACTGACGACGAGTTTCAGTCGACCCTCGAAGCCACCTCCCTCGACGGTGACTATGCGGTCGCCGTCATCGTTCAGCAGCTCGGTCGCATTGGTGCCCAGCAGTCCAGGGATCATCCATGTAAGGCAGCCCGCCGAGCCGTCAACCTTGTCGATCTCCCATGTATCAGACGGCTTCGCCGAGCCTGAGAGAATCAGCAGCTTTTCGGCCCGCGTGATCGCAACGTGAATCTTGCGGCGGCGCTCGAAATGAGCCTTTCTGTTGGCCTCCGCTAGCAGCTGATCGAACGGCCCGACGACTGCTTGCGCACCCTCAGTTCCGGCTGCCACCAGCGAGCAGCCGACGCGATCGCCGTCGACACGGATCCGATCTTCGTCTGAACGGACGCCCGCTCCGAGCCTTGGTACGACAACGAACGGAAACTCCAGCCCTTTCGCCCCATGAATCGTCATCAGCCGCACCGGCCCGTTCGGGTCGGGCTTGCCGTCAACGTCAAGCGCGCCACCGACCGGTGCGTCGGTTTCGCCCTTCGTGGCCGAAGCCGCCTTGTCGGCCATTTCGAGAAACTGGCGCAGGCTCCCACCGTGGCGGCGATCCCAAGCGTGCGCGACTGCCGACAGCTGGCGCAGATTGGCGAGTTGACGGTCACCCTCTGGTCGTGACAGGAGAATCTCTGCGTAGCAGCCGTCAGCAACGACCCGATCGACTAGATCGCCGGCCGCGCTGTGCCCGACCAGCTCATGCCAACGATTGAAACGGCTCCGATAGAGCCGCAGCAGCTCACGTTCGTCGTCACTGATGGCGCTCGCAAGCTCGCTTTGCTGGTCGTTCGAGCAGGCCTGCTCGAACGCTT
>CAMDBT010000005.1 GCA_945889475.1 Bifidobacterium breve | reverse complement strand
TGGGGGTGGGATCGGCTCTGTTGGGGGTGGGATCGGCTCCGTTGGTGGTGGGATCGGCTCCGTTGGTGGTGGCAGTGGTGTTGCGATGAAGCCGCCCGAAAGGCTGGTCGTCCCGGTCAGAGCGTGCCAGCCGTCTACTGCGATCCTGTAGGTGGTTCCCGCAGTTACTGGGAAGCTGACGCTGCTCCAGAGCCCGCCACCGCCGCTGTCGTCGTTGCTTGCTACAGGCGTGAGCGCGGTGAGCGAGCTGCCGCTGTAGACGGCGAGAAGTGTGTCGAAGTTGCTGCCTTGAGTGTTCAGCGCCAGCGTTCCGTCGGCGGTCGCCGTCCACGTGTACCAGATTGATGCAGCCGATCCGGCGGCGGCGTTGACGTGAGCAGGCTCACCGCTCTCGTGCGTGGCCGCGATTGTCGTTCCCGTGACCGTGGCGAACGAAGTTAGCGCCGGTGCGCTGTCGAAGTTGTCGTTGGCCGGAGGAGTTGGAGCCGGTGGTGCCGGCGGCGGCGGTGGGCTAGGCGTATCGCTCTCGCCGGTGAAGAGCAGACGATCCGGCGAGCCACTATGTGGGTCGGTGACTACACCGGTTGTCGCGGCGGCTGCGATTGTCGCGCCTACTTGGGCGGGCGTGCTCGATGGGTTTGCGGAGAGCCGCAGCGCTGCTGCGCCAGCGACGTGCGGTGCCGCCATCGAGGTGCCTGAAATCGTATTTGTGGCCGTCGGCGAGGTGTTCCATGCGGAAGCGATTGCCGAGCCCGGTGCGAAGACGTCAAGGCAGGTGCCCCAGTTGGAGAATGATGAGCGGGCGTCGTTGGATGCCGTTGAGCCAACGGTCAAGGCGTTCGGCGTCGAGGCCGGTGAGGAGCTGCAGGCATCGGCGTTCGAGTTGCCGGCCGCAACCGCGAATGTGATGCCGTCGCTGATTGCGTTCTGTGTCGCCGTGTTGAGAGCCGACGAGAAGCCGCCGCCGAGACTCATGTTGGCGACGGCGGGAACACCCGCGACGTGGTTGGCGGTGGCCCAGTTGATGCCAGCGATCACGCCTGAAGTTGAGCCTGAGCCGCTGCAGCTAAGCACTCGTACTGCGACGAGCGAGACCTCCGGAGCGACGCCGTAGGTCGAGCCGCCGACCGTGCCGGCGACGTGCGTGCCGTGGCCGTTGCAGTCGTTTGTGTTCTGCCCATCACCGATCGCGTCAAAGCCAGCCGTGACGCGGCCGCCAAACTGCGCGTGGTCGGCGCGGATGCCGGTGTCGATGATGTAGGCGGTAACGCCGAAGCCGTTCTGGTCGGTGGAGATCAGACTGTTGAGCGGCAGCGTGCGCTGATCGATCCGGTCAAGACCCCAAGAGGCGGCCAGACCGCTGCGCGGGCCGGCGCTGAGCGCCTCGACCGGCTTGTCTTTTTCGACCAGTAGAACGCCGTCCTGGGCGCGAAGGCGGGCAACATCAGCCGAATCGAGTGAGGCGACGTAGCCCTTCGCTGCGCTGCGGAAGACCTCCTGGACGTCGTTGCCGCGGGCCTCTTCGCTGGCAATCTTCTTCGATAGACCGGCGCCGCTCTCATAAAGGACGATGTAATCGCTTGAAGCGGCCGCCGCGTCAGCTCGCGCGGGAATCAATGCGAATAGGGCTGCAGAGAGCAGCGCGAAGGCCAGCGCAATCCGCCAGCTGATGCTTCTCGTGGTCTTGGTTGATGAATGTGACATTGGCCTCTCCGACACTCTAGAACCTATTTATTAAGCCAACTACTTGCTAACTACACATTCAGACCACCGAGGTTGCGGTTTGTGACGAAAGAATTTCGGCCGTTTCTGCCGTCCGCGCGGGCCGGGGTACACTTCGCCCCGTCCGGAGAGGTGGCCGAGAGGCTGAAGGCACTCGCCTGCTAAGCGAGTAACGGGGGTAACCTCGTTCGCGGGTTCGAATCCCGCCCTCTCCGCTGATTTTCGCGCGGACGCGGGGACGCGGCAGCCGTCGTTCTTATTCCAGCTTCGATGGCTGCGAGAATCGCTAGCGATGGATCAGCCTCGTCAACGCCGCCACGGCCAGAAAAGCGCCACCGTGCGGCGGCGGAGGGCAGCCGCGGTGGGCGCGGTAGTCGTTGTTGCCGTTCTTGCCGCTCTCGTTGTCATCCCACGCCTAGGAAGCCCTGGCGAGGACGAACCTGCTGGCACCGTGGTGGCCAACCAGACGGCTGAGGCACCGAAGCAAGAAGCGGCGGCCGAGCAGAAGACGGTCGCGCCAGCGCCGCAGCAGATAACGCCGCCACCGCAGCAGATCACGCCACTAGTTCCAGGCACGGCAAAGGTCATCACCGAAGCCCCGGCCGCTGGAAACAAGGTGGCGTTGACCTTCGATGACGGAACCTGCCCTAGCTGCGTCGCGCAGATCGTTGACTTCCTTGAGCAGTCGGGCGCGCACGCAACCTTCTTCCCCAACGGCATCTACGGCTCCAGCTGGGATCCGCAAGCCAAGCGGATCCGAGCGTTGGTCGAAAACGGCCAGCTGACGCTCGGCAACCACACCTTCAGCCACGGCACCTCAACGCAGATCGGTCCGGCCGCCTTCGGCGCTGACCTGCAGCGCAACGAGGACTGGATTGAGAAGACCTTCAAGATCACCGGCCGGCCGTGGTTTCGGCCTCCTTACGGTGACTTCGATTCCGGCACGCTGGCAGCGGCCGGTGAGGCCGGTTACACGCGCGTGATCATGTGGTCGGGAACGGTCGCTGATTCCGACCTTCGAACTGAGCCCTATCTCTTGAACGCGATCCGCTACTGGGCCAAACCAGGGCGGATAATCCTGATGCACGCCAATTATCCGCCGACCGCGAAGGCGCTGCCGGAGATTCTCAAAATTCTTCAGCGCAAGAAACTCGAGCCGGTGACGATCTCGGAGCTGTTGGGCGACAATTGAGCAGCTTGCCGGCGAACCGCTTCGCTGGTTAGCGGCAGCGCATAAGATCGTCCCAATGAGCGATCCGATAAGCAGTACGCCAGCAGCAGACGGCTTCTCGATGCCGGCTGAGTTTGCGCCGCACGAGGCGACCTGGATGCTTTGGCCCCACCGGCCTGACGCTTGGCGCGAGCAGGGCCAGCCAGCGCAGCGGGCCTACGCCGAGGTGGCCGCTGCGATCGCCGCCGCCGAGCCGCTGCGGGTCGGCGTACGCGGCTCGCAGATAGAGGCTGCCAGCGCGCTGCTGCCAGCGAGCGCTGAGATCGTCGAGCTAGACAGCGACGATGCTTGGATGCGGGATGTCGGCCCCAGTTTCGTAACAAACGGCGGGGGAGATCGGCGCGGCGTTGACTGGCAGTTCAACGCCTGGGGTGGCCGTGACGGCGGCCTCTACCCAAACTGGGATCTGGACATCGAGGTCGCTGCGCAGGTGATCGAGATCGAAGGCGATCAGCGCTACAAGGCGCCACTAGTTCTTGAAGGTGGGTCGATTCACGTCGACGGCGAGGGCACCTGCCTGACGACCGAGGAGTGCCTGCTGAATAAGAACCGCAACCCATCGCTGACGCGTGAGCAGATCGAAGGACACCTTTGTGACTATCTCGGCGTTGAGAAGATTCTCTGGCTCGGCGCCGGCACATTCGGCGACGAGACCGACGGCCACGTTGACAACCTCGCCTGCTTCATCCGGCCCGGCGTCGTTGCGCTGACTTGGACCGATGAAGCCGCCCACCCGCAGCACGCAATCTCGCTTGATGCTCGCCGGCGGCTGGAGGCGATAACCGATGCGCGCGGCCGCTCGCTTCAGGTGGAGCTGCTGCCGATGCCCTCGCCGCTGCCGATGAGCGAGGCTGAGGCCGCCGGCGTAGTCGCTTCCGGCGAAGTTCTGCCGCGGCTAGCCGGTGATGAGCTAGCAGGCTCCTACGTCAACTTCTACATCTGCAACGGCCGGATTGTCGCGCCGCTGCTTGATCAGCGCACCGACGAGGCGGCGATGGCGAAGCTCGCCGAGCTCTTCCCCGAGCGCGAAGTGGTGGCAGTCCCCGGCCGCGAGATTCTGCTCGGCGGCGGCAACATCCACTGCATCACGCAGCAGATCCCCGCCGTCTAGCGGCAAGCTGCGACGGGACGGTGGTTCGAGCCATTGGGGCGCGTCTCCTGCCACAATGCCCCGCGGAGGGGTGGCAGAGTGGTCGAATGCACCGGTCTTGAAAACCGGAGTCCGGTAACCCCGGACCGCGGGTTCGAATCCCGCCCCCTCCGCTGCCTCGGCGGCAAGGCATCGGTTACGCTCGCGCGATGTCGATCGTGACAGATGAATTTGCCGAGCTGCCGACCGTAATTCTCTTCGTTGTGATTGCGTCAGTCTGGCTGTTGATTGCGCTCGCGATCATCTGGCTCGGCCAACGGTTCGTCTCCAGCCACGTGCGCTGGGTGAGCGTCAACGGCGTGCGCAACGTGCTCGCCGTGGTCGCGTCCTTCTACGGCTTCTTGATCGGTTTTGTAGTCGTTCAAGAGTGGAATAACGTCAGCGATGCACAGGAAGACGTCTCGCAACTGGCAGCCCACCTAGCTACCGCTAGCTTTGCCGCCGGGACGCTGCCGCCGCCGACCGCGGAGAAGCTGATCAATGGCCTGTTGACGTTCGGCAGGTCCGAGGTCTGCGACGAGCTTCCGTCGCTAGCTACCGCGACGAAGCAGAACGATCAGACCACCGACGCGCTTGAAGCTCTCTATAAGCAAACAGCAGACATCCGGCCGACGTCGGTGACCGCGCTGCCAGGCTTTGGCGCATTCTTCGGTTCGCTTGGCAATGCTTCGATCGCAAGGCGGGAGATAGTCAACGCTTCGACCGAGCGTGTGCCATTCGTGATGATGATCGCGATCGTGCTGGCTGGCCTCGTGCTGCTCGTCGCGGTAGGGCTGCAAGACGTTCGGCACGGCCGCGCACACGTGTTGGCCGTCGTCGCGGTCGCCCTCTTTGTGGCTCTTGGTCAGACCGTTGTGGTGAGCTTAAGTAGGCCGTTCGCTGGCGCGGCAACGGTCAGCGACGAGCCGCTGCGGGCCGGCGTACCTCCGGAGTTCAGCAGCTGCGACCGCCCCGCGACGTTGACCGACCTGCGCCAGCTGCGCTAGCGCGGCGCTTCGAAAGCTGCACGCGCGCGGCGGCGCTCGAGCGCTGTTCCAGCTTCAATTGCGCAACTTCTAGCGAAGCGCGGGGTTAGTACTCTCGACCGATGCGTAAAAGTCTGCTGTTCATATTCGTTTCATCATTGCTCGCTGCCGCGCTGACGCCGGCAGGGGCCTCGGCATCAATCGCCGCGTCGCGCGCGAGCGACCCGATTGTGGTGGCCGGGGCGCGCGTGCCAGCGCTGCTCGGTACGTCGCCGCAGCGAATTCTCGCCTACCGCTACGCCTCCGGGCGCCTGCGGCAGGTCCCGCTACAGGTCGACGAGCGCAAGCTCTTCGATGTCGGCAACGCCTATCGGCCAGCGCTTCCTTCGGGCGAGCAGACGCTCGTCTACGCCGATGCTCAGATGTCAGCCGGGGCCGACAACGACCTAGGCTTCGACAGCAACGACGAGCTCGCGCTGCTCGGCTCCTCGGTGGGCGGCAAGGCGCCGCGCAGCGTCGCGCTCCCCCGAGCGCTTCGCGGCCGCCCGCACCAGTGGCTGAAAGTGCGCGACCCGATCAGCGGCGCTAGCGGCTACCTGCTGCTCGGCGCGGCGCGCCCAGGGATCAAGGTTGACCAGAGCGCGGGAAGCCACCCCCTGAGCTACAAGTTTGCGCTCGCCTCCGGCCTTCCGTACTCCAGCTATCGGCTTGCTGAAGGGCCAAACCCGGAGGCGTCAACCCTTACGACGCCGAACTACTCGCTCGGTTTCTCCGACCGCTGGATGAAGGATCGGCTCAAGATTCGTGCCGGGAAGTCGACCGGCGTTGACATCCTCGACATGCACAAGGCGATGGTTTCAGCCGGCAGTTGCGGTCGCAGCGAGCGGACATTCTCCGACGGCGAGGGAGCATTCTTGACCAATCGTGTCGGCCCGGTGCGCGCGATCCGCGACTTCATCGGCGCCAACAGCGGCCCCTACACAGAGCGCCGCGAGCTGATGTACCCGGGCCGCGAGGACGTTGAAACCTTTCTCCGCGTCCACGCGATCCCCCAGGTCGTGGATTTCCTCGATTACTCAGCCGCAGCAAGCGGGATGACATATCGCAACAACCGCAACCGAGCAGGCGTGAAGGTCGATGGCCGCCCTGATGTTCTCGTCGCTGGCCCGCCTACCTGGTCGCAGCTAAGCGGCGATCAGGGAACGCTGACAATTGTTTATTCGCACGCGACGAACATCGTCGGCCTATCGATGACCGGCTACTACGTCGATTCGACGACGCCGACCGATCCCCAGTGCACCGGCGACGACGCTTCGTACGCTTCCAGCGGCGGGGCTGTGACCTCCGGGTTGGTGTCGACCGAGCCGCGCGAGAGCGGCTACTCGCATTTTTCGAATGCGTGGAACATCTACTTCGGCGGACGCAGCGAAGGTGGAGCGAGTAAGGCCGCCGCGCTCGATCGCCGCGCTCGCAAGCCACTGCAGGTTTCTGCGCTGCGCTGAACGCAGCTGCGGATAAGTCCACTGCGGCTGGAACAATCGGTCGATGATCAAAGGCTTCCGTGACTTCCTCCTGCGCGGCAATGTGGTTGATCTGGCGGTAGCGGTTGTTATCGGCGCGGCCTTCGCGGCGCTGATCAACTCGCTCGTCGCCGACGTGCTGACGCCGATCATCGGCGCAATCATCGGCAAGCCTGACTTTTCGAGCCTCAGCTTCACGATCCACGGCAGCCAGTTCAACTACGGCAACTTCCTCAACGCTCTGATCGCCTTCCTCTCGGTCGCGGCAGCGATCTTCTTCTTCGTGATCAAGCCGATGAACACGCTCAACCGGCTCAGTGGAGCCGCCACCGAGGAGCAGGCAAGCGAGATCGAACTGCTGACCGAAATCCGCGACGAGCTGCGCGCACAGCGCGGCGCTAGCTGAGCGCGAAGCGCAGCTGCTGGCCTGGGCGCAGCTGGCCTGCGGCGTCAAGATCGGCGCTGGCGATAACCGCGATCACCGGGTAGCCGCCGGTCGTCGGGTGGTCGGCCAGCAGGATGATCGGCTGGCCCGATGCGGGAACCTGAATTGCGCCGTGCGCGATCCCTTCTGAGAGCAGGTCGTCGCTGCGGACACGCGGCAGCTCGGGGCCGATCAGGCGGGCGCCGCTGCGGTTGGAATCGGATGACACCTCCCAGCTGCTCTTAGCGAGCAGCTCCAGCGCCCGATCACCAAACCAGTCCTCGCGCGGGCCGGGGATTACGCGCAGCAGTGGCTCGTCGGCCGGAGCGGCGACCGCTGCAACACCGATCGCTGGTACCTCACCGGCCGACGGCCCGGTGGCGAGCATCTGCCCGGCGGTCAGTGGCGCTGGGCCGAGGCCGCTGAGCAGGTCGCTGGACATGCTTCCCATCACCGGCTCGGCCTCGATCCCGCCGCGCAGCGCGATGTAGCTCCGTAGGCCGGCGCTCGTCGTCGCGAGTTCGAGCAGGCTGCCGGCCGCGGCGCTGAAGGCCGAATTGAGTGCCATCTGCTCGCCGTCGAGGAGCGCCGGAATCTCGGCGCCGGTAATCGCGACTAGAGCATCGTCGTGGAACAGCAGGCTTGGGCCGATCAGCGTGCACTCCAGCGCGGCGGCGCCTTCAGCGTTGCCGACGAGCCGGTTGGCGAGCTTCAGTGAACCGCGGTCGCCAGCACCGGAGCGGGGGATGCCGAGCTGAGCGAAACCGGGCCGGCCAAGATCCTGAATCGTCGTCAGCGCGCCAGACTTGATTACCTCGATCATGCCGCTCACTTCGCCACCAGCCGCACGATCGTCCCCGCTGTCAGCAGCGCCGGGGGATTTTTCTCGGCGCTGAAGATCGGCTCGTCGCAGCTGCCGATTAGGTTCCAGCCGCCGGGCGAGCTGCGCGGGTAAATCGCGGTGTATGGGCCGGCGATCGCGAGCGCCCCGGCCGGCACGTTGGTGCGCGGCTCGGCCAGCCTTGGCGGCTGCAGCGCGGGGTCGCCGCCGAGCAGGTAGGCGAATCCCGGCGAGAAACCGATGAAACCAACTCGGTAATCGCAGGCGAGGTGGCGAGCAACGAGCTGCTCAGTGCTGAGGCCGCAGAACGCTGCGATCGGCTCCAGGTCGGGGCCGTCGTAGCGTACGGTCAGCGCGATCCGGTCTGGCTCCGCGATCGCCTTAGCGGACCGTTCGGCGCCGGAAATCAGCTGCTCGACCTCTGCTACTGCCGGTGCGGCCTCGCTCCAAACCAGCAGCAGCGTCTCGTGCCCGGGGACGATCTCCTCGAGCCCTTCACTACGGGAAGCTTCGAGCCCGGCCGCGAGCCGCTGGACGGCTTCATTGCCATCGAGCTCAATTAGGACTGAGCGGTCGCCAGCGCGGCGGATCGAGCGGGCGTTGCTCAAACGAAAGCCCTCACTTCGATCCCGGCGTCGCCAAGCGCGCTGCGAACCCCGCGCGCCAGCTCGAGCGCGCCGGGCGTGTCGCCGTGGACGCAGATCGAATCAACCTCAAACGCTACTTCAGTGCCGTCGCTGGCAACCACCTTTCCCTCACGCGCCAGCAGAACTGCTTGCTCGATCGCTGCGCCCGCAGTGAGGACGCTGCCCGGCTGTTCGCGAGGCACCAGCAGCCCGGCGCCATCGTAGGCGCGGTCGGCGAAACCTTCGGCGGCGCAGCGAAGGCCGCGCTCTCGCACGGCAGCGGTCAGCGCCCCACGCGCCGGCGCCAGCACAACGGGAGCGCGGTCCATGTAGGCAAAGAGGGTGGCCAGCGCCGGCGCCAGCTCTGCGTCGCGAAGCGCGCGGTGGTAAAGCGCGCCGTGCGGCTTGACGTGGGTCACCGCACCGCCAGCCTCAGCGGCGATCTGCTCCAACAGCGCGATCTGCTCGGCGACCTGTTCGACGATTTGATCCGCCGCAAGCTCCAACTCGACGCGGCCGAAGTTCTCACGGTCGGCGTAACCGGGGTGGGCACCGATCCGCACTCCAAGCTCCAGCGCCGCCTCGCAGGCGCGGCGCATCGTCTGCTGATCGCCTGCGTGGCCGCCGCAGGCAATGTTTGCGCTGGTCACGACTTCGAGCAGCGCTGCGTCGGCCGCCCAACCCTCCGGTCCGCTCGCCTCCGCCATGTCGGCGTTGAGGTCCATCCTCGGCTTCAAGCCTCGGCGGGCGGCAGCACGGCCGCGGCGCCGCAGTCAACGAGGCACTGCGGGATTACGACCGAGCCGTCGGCCTGCTGACCGTTCTCGAGCAGTGCGATTATCGTTCGTCCAACCGCGACGGCCGTTCCGTTGAGCGTCGCGAGCAGCTCCGGCTTGCCGCCCTCGCGGCGCATTCGGATCGCCAGCCGGCGCGCCTGAAAGTCGCTTGTGTTCGAAGTTGAGGTCAGCTCGCGGTAGCGCTGCTGGCTGGGAAGCCACGCTTCGCAGTCGAACTTGCGCGCCGCCGATGCGCCCAGATCATCGAGTCCAATGTCGACGACGCGGTAGGGGAGGCCGAGCGCGGTCAGGATCTGCTCTTCGATTGCCAGCAGCCGCAGGTGCTCTTCGGTTGCCGCTTCGGGCGCTACGAAGCTGAACATCTCAACCTTGTCGAACTGGTGCACGCGGAAGATGCCGCGCGTGTCGCGGCCAGCCGAACCGGCCTCGCGGCGGAAGCAGGGCGAGAAGCCTGCGTAGCGAAGCGGCAGCTTTTCGGCCTCCAGAATCTCGTCGGCATGGAGCGAGGCCAAGGCCACTTCGCTGGTCCCGACGAGGTAAAGATCATCGTCTGCGAGACGGTAGATCTGCTGCTCGGTGTCGGGTAGGAAGCCGGTTCCGCGGAGCGCCTCCTCGCGCACCAATACCGGCGGGATCACCGGCTCGAAACCGTGGCCGCCGAGCAGCTCCAAGGTCCACCGCACCAGCGCTAGCTCGAGCATCACCAGTTCGCCGCGCAGATAGGCGAAGCGCGCACCCGAGAGCCGAGCGCCGCGTTCGATATCGATCCGCTCGCCGGACAGGTCGAGGTGATCGCGCGGGTCAAAGGCGAAGTCCGCCGGCTCGCCGCACTCACGCAGCACGGTGTCCTCCGCCGGAGCGTCGTCTTCGGGCAGGTTTGGCAGCAACGCCAGCGCCTCGTCGAGCTCGGCCTCGGCCCCGTGAAGCTCGGCCTCCAGCGCCTTTGCGCGCGCCGCTACCTCGCTCATCGCGGCGATCTGCCCGTCGGCCGATTCGCCGCTCGCCTTGGCTGCCGAGATCGCCTCATTGGCGGCGTTCTGCTCGGCCCGCAGCGCCTCGAGCTCAGGCAGCAGTGCGCGGCGCTGCTGGTCGAGCTCGATAACGCGGTTCAAGCTGGCAGCGCCGCCGCGCCGTTCGAGCGCCGCTCTGACAACCTCCGGTTCGCTGCGCAGGCGCTTTAGATCGAGCATCGCGCGCCGGTTCTGCTCCGGCTAGCCGCCAGCGGTGGCCGGAGTTGCCGGACATTTTGTCGTGCGGTCCATCGCTTCGCTGCCGGCGTATTTAGCGAGGAAGGCAGCTACCTGCTCGCTCTCCTTACCGACGACAATGTTGGCCGGCATGATCGCGCCGGAGAAGCCCCCGTTCTGGATCGCGTAGATAACGTTCTCGTAGCACTCCTGGCGGGTGTTGAAGTTCGGTCCGTTGGTCTTCTCCGCGCTCGAGACTTCGGCCGCCGAACCTTCTGCGCCAACCACACTGAGCGTGTGGCAGCCCGAGCAGCGCGCGGCAAAGAGCTGGCTTCCCGATTCGATCGCGGCCGACTGGCCCGTGACGCTGTTGCCCTCAGAGCCGCAGGCCGCGAGCAGAAAGCTGGCGGCAACGACGATCAGCAGGGGTAGCGAGCGGCGCATCAACATTCGTCAGGCAATAATACGAGAGAGCCGACCGGATCGGCTGGCCGCCCGCCAAGTTGGCTAGGCGCTCAGGCCGTCGCTATTACTCGCAGAGCAAGGAATGCGATCACTAGGCAGGCGGTCGCGGCTACCGCGAGCTCTCGGTGAGCGATCGTCAAGACGACAAGTTGCTGCTCGTCGGTTGGTAGGTCGCCGACCGCCTGCGCGTCTTCGAGGTCGCGTGAGCTGAGCACGGCGTCGGCTGAGGCGACGCGCAGCTGCTCAGCGATGATCGAGACCACGATCGGCAGCAGCATGTAGAGCCAGAAGAGGCCACTGGCAGGCTTGTAACCGGAGACGAAAACAATCAGCGTGACGGCCGCCAAGACCGTCGTTGAAAGCTGCGCCATGCGCCAGAGAATCCAGAAGCTGCGCTCCAGCGATCCCTGCCACCAAGCCCACGCGCCAGCTAGGGTTCCAAGCACGCCAAGGGTGGCGACCAGCGCCGCCGCAATGTCGCTGAGTTCTCTCAATTTGAGCTCATTGTCACAATCTCAGATCGGTCACCTGCGCGCCGCTCTTAGGTGATACAACAAGTGACCGTGCTGGCTACCTACGCCCCCGCCCTAATCTTCATCGCTGCCGGCACCACGATCGCCGTCGTTTTCGGAATCCTCAACAAGTTCCTTGGCCCCGCCGAGCGGGCAAACAGCCACAAGGCCGACCCTTACGAATCGGGCATGCCGTCGGAGATCAAACAGGGATTCCGGTTTGGGATCAGCTTCTACATGATCGCGATCCTCTTCCTGCTCTTCGACATCGAGGTTCTCTTCCTCTATCCGATCGCCGTTCAGCTGCGCGCCTTCGGGGTCTTTGCTCTGCTTGAGACGATCACCTTCATCGTCTTGTTGTTCGTTGGCTTTGGCTATGTCTGGCGCCGCGGAGCCCTGACATGGAAGTGATCCGCCAGAAGGTCTCCGGCCCCGAAGAGTTCCGCGCCAAGCAGCTCCGCGCGCGCGACATGCTGCGCGGCGATCTCGACGAGAAGGATCTCGACGAGTTCGTGCAAGAGCGCGTCCTGACGACGACGCTCGAGAAGGCCTCCGACTGGGCGCGCGGCAACTCCTTCTTCCCCTTGACGTTCGGCCTCGCCTGCTGCGCGATCGAGATGATGACTGTCGCCGCATCCCGGCTCGACATCGCCCGTTTTGGTTACGAGGCCTTCCGTGCCTCGCCACGGCAAGCCGATCTGCTGGTTCTTTCTGGCCGCATCTCGATCAAGATGGCGCCGGTGATCCGCCGCATCTACGACCAGATGCTGGAGCCGAAATATGTGATCGCGATGGGCGCTTGCTCGAGCTCGATGGGGGTCTTCAATAATTACGCGATCGTCCCGGCCGATAAGTTCATGCCGGTCGACGTCCACGTGCCTGGCTGCCCGCCACGGCCGGAGGCGCTGATGCACGGAATCCTTGAGCTTCGTTCGATGGTCCACGGCGACCCGACGCTCGGCTGGCGCGAGCGCTACGAGGCCGAAGGAACGGAAGAGGTCTACCCGCTCGCTGCAGCCGACGCGACCGGAGTGAATGTCTTCGGCGGCGGCGGTACGGAAGGCACAAATGCCTGACGCGGAAACACTGGAGAGGCTTGTCGGCGCACTCAAGGCGAGCGACGGCGACAGTGTGATTCAGACCGTCGAGAGCCCCGGTCGAGTTGCGATCGAGGTCAAACCGGAGTCGATCGTCGGCTCGCTCGAAGTGATGCGCGCGGCTGGCTACGAGTTCCTCGCCAGCGTCCACGGCGTCGACTACTACCCGCATGAGCCGCGGCTCGGTGTCGACTACGAGCTGCTCAGCCGCGAGGCCTGCGACAGAGTCGCCTTGACGCTGCGCGTTTCAACCGACGACCCGCAGCTGCCGTCGGTGACGCCGGCTTGGCCCTGTGCCAGCAACCAAGAGCGCGAGGCTTACGACATGTTCGGCCTGATCTTCGACGGCCACCCCGACCTGCGCCGGATCCTGATGCCGGAGGATTACGAAGGCCACCCGCAGCGCCGCGACTTCCCGATCGGCGGCGAGCCGGTGCTCTTCACGCACAACGAGCACAACGTGCCGCGGTGGTTTGAATGAGCGCAGCCGATCCCGGGGCCCGCCAGCTCAGCGACTACCGCAAGATGGAGCAGAGCGTCACGATCTCGGAGACGACCGAGTTCGACGGCGACCGTGAACTGCTGACACTGAACCTCGGCCCGCACCACCCGGCCACGCACGGGGTTCTGCGGCTGCTGGTGACGCTCGACGGCGAGGTGATCCGCCGGTTGCAGCCGATCTACGGCTACCTCCACACGGGGATTGAAAAGACCGCTGAGCAGAAGAGCTACTGGAAGGCAATCCCGGTAGTTGAGCGGATGGATTACGTCTCCTATTACTTCAACGCGATGGCGTACTGCGGCGCAGTCGAGACGCTGCTGGAGGTTGAGATCCCCCAGCGCGCCCAATACCTGCGAGTGATTCACATGGAACTCAACCGGATCATGAGCCACCTCGTCTTTCTCGGCACCAGCGCACTCGATCTGGGCGCAATCTCGGTCTGGTGGTACTGCTTCCGCGAGCGCGAAACGCTGCTCGATCTGTTCGAGATGTCGTCCGGACAGCGAATGCACACGCGCTACTTCCAGATTGGCGGCGTGATCGAAGACATTCCTGACGGTTGGATCGAGCAGGTGCGGAAGTTCTGCGCGATCATGCCCGAGCGAGCCGACATCTACGGCGACCTGCTGAACAAGAACGAGATCTTCCTCCAGCGCCAGCGCGACGTCTGCCCGTTGCCGGTCGAGACGCTGCGCGAGTACGGCGTCACCGGGCCGCTGCTGCGCGCCGCCGGTGACCCGTGGGATCTGCGCAAGACGATGCCTTACAGCTCCTACGAGGACTTTGACTTTCAGATTCCGATCGGCACGAAGGGCGACAACTACGACCGCTTCCAAGTTCGCCTCGCCGAGGTGAAGGAGTCGGTGAAGATCATCATTCAGGCGCTCGACAACCTCCCTGACGGGCCGACGATCACCGAAGACCGCAAGATCGCTCTGCCGCCACGGTACGAGCTGGCGACCTCGATGGAGGCGCTGATTCACCACTTCAAGCTGGTAACTGAAGGGATGCGCGTGCCAGCAGGCGAGGCCTACTACGCGATCGAGGGCGCCCGCGGCGAGCTTGGCTGCTTCGTCCGCTCCGACGGCTCGAGCAAACCGGCGCGAGTCCACATGCGAGACCCAAGCCTCGTCAACATGCAGGCCGCGCCGGCGGCGACCGAAGGCTGGCTGATCGCCGACATGTTGGCAACGGTCGCAATGTTCGATCCGATTATCGGCGGCGTTGACCGCTGATGGCCGACGTCCAGCGCCACGTTGCCCGCTTCACGCACGGCTCGCGGATCCCTGGCTGGGACCGCGCAGCCGACCTTGAGAAGGAGCCGGCCGTCGTCCCCGACGCGGCGACGACCGAGGTGCCAGGCGAGCTGCGCGCCGCGATCGAGGATGCAGTGCGCCGCTTCCCGGTTGGCGACTCGGCCTTCATCCCAGCGCTCTACGCCGTGCAGGCGCAGTACGGCTGGTGCTCGCCGGAAGGGATCGAGCAGGCGGCCGCGGTGCTTGGGCGTACACCGGCCGCACTGACCGCCGTCGCGACCTTCTACGACATGTTCGAGATGGAGCCGCTAGGCCGCAAGTCGGTTTACGTCTGCACCAACATCTCCTGCTCGCTGGTGGGCGCCGATCAGCTGCTCGCAGCGCTCGAAGAAGAGCTCGGCGAGGATCCTGACGTCAACCTGCGTGGCTTTGAGTGCCTCGGCGCCTGTGACATCGCGCCGATGGCCTCAGTGGACGGCGTTTACGTGGGGCCGATCGAGCTGGGCGAAGTCCCCGAGCTCGCAAACCAGATTCGCCAAGGTGATGACCCGCTGCCAGCGAAGCAGCTGATCCGTCGCCCGTGCGCCGACCCGAAGGTGGCTGAGCAATGACCGACACGCTGCTCTTCAAAGGCATCGATGAGCCGGGGCTGAACACGATCGACGTCTACTTAGCGCGCGGCGGCTACACGCAGCTCCAACGGGCGCTGAAGATGAAGCGCGGGGACTTGATCACCGAGCTGACCGGCTCCGGTTTGCGCGGCCGTGGCGGCGCCGGTTTCCCGATCGGCAAGAAGGCTTCGTTCATACCCAAGGGAGATATGCAGAAGTACGTCGTCTGCAACGCCGATGAGTCTGAGCCAGGCACCTTCAAGGATCGTGAGCTGATCCAGAAGAACCCGCACCAGCTGATCGAGGGTCTGATCATCGCCGCTTTCGCAGTTGACGCAACGATCAACTACATCTACATCCGAGGCGAGTACGAACAGCAGGCAGACATCTTGGACGCCGCAATCTCGGAGGCTCGCGATCGCGGGATCATCGGCGAGAACATCTTTGGTTCGGGCTTCAGCGTTGAGCTGGAGTTGGCGCGCGGCGCCGGAGCCTACATCTGCGGTGAGGAGACGGGGCTGCTGGATTCGCTCGAAGGGAAGCGCGGCAACCCACGGCTGAAGCCACCGTTCCCAGCCAACGAGGGGCTTTTCAACGGCCCGACGCTGATCAATAACGTCGAGACGCTGTCAGCAATCCCAAGCATCATCGAGCTCGGCGCCGAAGGCTACGCGGCGATCGGTGTGAAAGATTCGGCTGGTACGAAGCTGGTCTCGATCAGCGGCAACATCGAGCGACCAGGCAACTACGAGGTCGAGCTTGGAATCTCCAGCCGCGAAATCATCTACGGCCTAGCCGGCGGACCGCCCGACGGACGCAAGATCAAGTGCTGGTTCCCTGGCGGCTCGAGCACGCCGGTGCTGACCGCCGACGATCTGGACGTCGGCTACGACTACGACTCGATTGAGGCCGCGGGCTCGATGCTCGGCTCCGGCGCGATTATCGTCGTTGACGAAACTCAGTCGGTCGTTGAGCTGGCTTACAAACTGGCGAAGTTCTACTCGCACGAATCGTGTGGCAAGTGCACGCCGTGCCGCGAGGGAACGCGGTGGACGTTCCACATGGTCGAGCGGATCAAGGAGGGAACGGCGACGCCGATGGACCTCGACATCATGGCCGCCGTTCAGGAGCAGATCATCGGCCACTGCCTCTGCGTGTTGGGCGACGCGATGGCGATGCCGATCGGTTCGCTGATCGCCAAATTCCGCGACGAGTTCGAGGCTGAGATTGAGGCCAACCGGAACGAGCGCGAACGCAAGCTGGCAGCCGAGTTTGCTGCCGCCGAGGTCGAGATCGAGGGAATCAGCGCCTGATGCCGCGGCCGACCGAAAAACTCGTCAGCCTGACGATCGATGGCAATGAGGTGCAGGCCCCGGCTGGAATGATGCTGGCCGACGCGGCGCTGAAGTATGGCGACGTTGAGATTCCCGTCTTCTGTTACGACGCCAAGATCGGCCCGCCGGTCGGCGCCTGCCGGATGTGCCTGGTTGAGGTTGAAGGAATCCCGAAGCTGCAGGCTGGCTGCTCGGTCGCCGTCACCGACGGGATGGTCGTCCACACAGACACGCCGACCGTCAAGGCCGCGCAGGAGGCGGTGCTGGAGTTCATCCTGATCAACCATCCGCTCGACTGCCCGGTCTGCGACAAAGGTGGCGAATGCCCGCTGCAGGACAACGCCTTCGGCTGGGGTGGAGGGCTGTCGCGCTTCATTGAGCCAAAGCGCCACTTCGAAAAACCGCTCGCGCTGTCGCCGCTGATTGCGATCGACCGTGAGCGCTGCATCCTCTGTTATCGCTGCGTTCGCTACAGCCAAGAGGTTGCTGAGGATGACCAGCTGGTGCTCGAAGAGCGCGGAGCAGACACCTTCGTGACGACCTTCGATGGCCACCCCTACGTGGCTCCGTTCAGCGGCAACATCGTCGAGCTGTGCCCGGTCGGTGCACTTACGTCCCGCCCCTATCGCTTCCGTGCGCGCCCGTGGGACATCGAACAGGCGGGGTCGGTCTGCACGCTCTGCCCGGCGCAGTGCAACGTCAGCTTCTCGGTCCGTGATGAACGCGTGCTGCGCGTGCTCGGCCGCGACCATGAAGGCGTTGACGACGGCTGGCTCTGCGACAAGGGTCGCTTCGCCTATCAGGCAATCCACGTTGATCAGCGGATCACCGAACCGCTGATGCGCGACGGCGGTGAGCTGCGCCCGGTGACTTGGGAGCTGGCAATCGAAACTGCTGCCAAGCTGCTGAGCCACGCCGGTGCCAAAACCGGCGCGCTGGTCGGCGGCGAGACGACGAACGAAGAAGGCTTGCTTCTGACCCACTTGGTGCGCGAGGCGCTCGGCTCGAATGACATTGATTCGCGGCCCGGCGGTGCGCTCGAGCTGGAGCTGCTGCGGGCGCTGAACGCACCAACGCTTCAGGCTTCGGTTCCCGACCTCCAGTACGCCCACGCAGTGCTGCTGCTGGACTGCGAGCCGGTAGACGACGCGCCGATCCTTGACCTGCGGCTGCGCAAAGGAGTCCGTCACCACGGCGTCAAGCTGCTGATCGCCTCCAGCCGTCCGTCGGCGCTCGACGAGCGCGCCGCCCACAGCGCCCGTTTTGCGCCCGGCTGCGGCGAGGCCTTTGCCGCTGCGCTTGGCGCCGCGCTGGCAGGTAAGCCTTCGGCCTCGCTAGCGCAAGCAGCCGGCGCCGACGCCGATGACGTGGCAGCGCTTGCAGCGCAGTTGCGTGAGGCCGGCGAAGAGGTAGTGATTCTCTGGGGCGAGCGCTTGACCGCCGGGCCGCGCCGCAACGAGGGTGCGCGCGCTCTGCTGAACCTCGCCGACGAGCTCGGCCTTGACGGCCGGGACGGAGGCGGTCTGCTGGAGATCCCTTCCGGTACAAACTCGCGCGGCCTGCGCGAACTTGGTGTGCTGCCGAACGCCTCGATTGGGCTCGGCGACGCGCCGACGGTAGGCCGCGACTCGCAGCAGATCGGCGAAGCGCTCGCCGCCGGCGACCTCAGCGCGCTGATCCTGCTGCACAGCGACCCGCTGCTCGACCAGCCCAGCTCGGAGCTCTGGCAGCGCGCGCTCGGCAAGGCGAGCACCGTGATCGCCCACGCCGCCTTCCTGACCCCAGCCGTGCTGGAGCACGCCAACATCGTCTTCCCGGCCGAGTCATACGCCGAGAAGGAAGGAACTGTCGTCCACCCAGATAGCCGCGTTCAGCGACTACGCCGCTCGATCGCACGGCAGGGCGAGACGCGCGCCGAGTGGGCGCTGCTGGCGGAGCTGGCGGCGCTGCTTGGTAACGACCCGAAAGCACTGACCTGCTCAATGGTCAGCGCACGGATCTTCGATCAGGTTCCTTTCTACAACGGCCTTTCGCTCGATCTGCTCGGCGGCGTTGGAATTCGCTGGAGCGAACGGCAGGCAGCGGCCTCATTCCCCGGTGCGCCGTCGGCGCCGTTCACGCTCGATCCGCCGCCGGCCGCCTCCTCGCCGAACGGGCTGCTGCGGCTCGGCAGCTTCCGCTCGATCTGGGCTTCGCCTGAAGTTGAGGCTTCGCCAGCGCTGGCGTTTCTTCATCCGCGTCAGCGGGTTGAAATCTCACCGGCCGATGCCGAGCGGCTTGGCATCTCGAACGGCGAGATCGTGACCGTCGCCTCGAACGGTGACTCGGTCAACGGCCTAGCTCAGATTCGCGCCAATGCGCCGGTTGGAACGGTTTTCCTGCAGAGCTCGATTCCGCAGCAGAGCGCTGCTCTACTCGGCGGCCCGATGGTTGAGGTCAAACGGGCATGAACATCAACGTCCCGTTCGCGCTCGTCGGCTACATCGAGCCTTGGTGGATGGTCGTCATCAAGTGCATCGTCTTCGCATTGATCGGGCTCCAGCTGGTGCCGGTCGTGCTGATGATGGAGCGGAAAATTCTTGGCCGCTTCCAGAACCGTTACGGCCCCAACCGCGTTGGCCCTTACGGCGCGATGACGCCGATTGCCGACATCATCAAGCTGCTCAGCAAGGAGCCGTTCCGCCCCAAAACAGCGATTGGGTGGCTGTTCACGTTGGCCCCGATTCTGTCGATCACGGCGGCCTTCGGCGCACTCGCTTTGGTGCCGTACGGCCCGGTAGTTGACATCTTTGGCACCGCTACCGGCCTTTATGGAATCGATGTCAGCATCGGCCCGCTCTACGTCTTTGCGTTCGGCGCAGTCTCGTTCTACTCGGTGATGCTCGGGGGCTGGGCCTCCGGTTCGAAGTACTCCTTCCTTGGCTCGATGCGCGCCGCCGCGCAGCTGATCAGCTACGAGGTGCCGCAGGGGATGGCGCTGATCGGCGTGGTCATCACGGCGCAGACGATGTCGCTGACGGGAATCGTCGAAGCGCAGCAGGGGATGTGGTACATCGTGCCGCAGTTCTTTGGCTTCATCGTCTTTATGGTCGCCAGCTTCGCTGAGACGAACCGGCCGCCATTCGACCTGATGGAAGCCGACGCTGAGCTAACAGGTGGTTACAACACCGAGTTCGGCGGCAGCAAGTTCACGCTCTATTTCTTCGCCGAGTACCTCAACATGATCGTCGTCTCAGGAATCGCGACTGCGCTCTTCCTCGGCGGCTGGCTGCTGCCGTTTGGGATCCACCCGCCGAACTGGGTTGATCCGTTCATCGTGATCGCCAAGATGCTGGCCTTCGTCACATTCTTCATCTGGATCCGCGCGACGCTACCGCGGCTGCGTTACGACCAACTGATGTCGCTGGGCTGGAAGGTCTTGCTGCCACTGGCCACGCTCAATGCCCTGATAACCGCGATCGTTGTGGTCGCTAGCTAGGAGTCTGACGGTGGCCTGGGATCCAGAAAAAGACGTGATCGAAGTTGTCCGCGGGCCGCAGAAGGCCGGTGGCGCCGGCGGCCTCTACCGCGCATTTGGTGAGACGCTGCGCGGCCTGAAAACAACCTTCGGTCAGCTGCGGATGGGCGTTGACACGATTCAGTACCCGGAGCAGAAGATTCCCGTCTATCCGCGCTTCCGCGGCCGCCATCAGCTCCACCGCTTTGAGGACAGCGGCCTTGAGAAGTGCGTTGGCTGCTCGCTCTGCGCCGCCGCCTGCCCAGCGGACTGCATCCGCGTCGTCGCCGCTGAGAACACGCCCGAGCACCGCGTCTCGGCCGGTGAGCGCTACGCCGCCGTCTATGAGATCAACCTCTCCCGCTGCATCTTCTGTGGCTACTGCGAGATTGCCTGCCCGTTCGATGCGATCACGATGGGCCACGAGTATGAGCTCTCCGACGCCAACCGTTCCGATCTGATCTTCACAAAGGAGATGCTGCTTGCTGAACCGATCGAACGGACGCCGCTGAGGGCTGAAGGGGAGTAGACCGCGGCAACGATGACCTTCCTTTTCTTCTTCATCTTCGCTGGATTTGCGCTTGCCGGTGCGGTCGGCGTTGTGATGCTGCGCAACCCGTTCTACTGCATGCTCTCGCTGGTCGTGCACCTGATCTCGTTGGCCCTACTTTTCTTGCTGCTCGAGGCGCAGTTCGTCGCCGTCGCGCAGATCGTCGTCTACGCCGGCGCAGTGATGGTGCTCTACGTCTTCGTCGTGGCCTACGTCGGTGGCGGCGACAAGCCCGACCAGCTCTGGAGCGCCAGTGCGCGCCAGAAGGCGCTGGCGATCGGCTTTGCTTCGTTGATCTTCATCGAGCTGGCAATCGCGATTCTCGGCACGGCGCTCAGCGCGCTCGGCACCGACGGCGCAACGCTCTCGGCCAACTACGGCACGCCGGCCCAGATTGGTGAGCTGCTGTTGACCGACTACCTGCTGGCCTTCGAGCTGGCTTCAATGCTGCTGCTGGTTGCCGCAATCGGCGCCGTTGCGCTGGCCGGCAGGCGCGGCGGCATCGCTGAGGACGAAAGCAACCTTTCCCCGCGCCACACCCCCGTTGACACGCCAAGCCCGGCGGCAACCGGTTCGATGGCTGAAGGCGTATCCGGGTACGGCGTCACAAAGCCGCTGCCCGATCCGCAGTTCGAAGGCCGCGAGCTCCAGCAGCCCACCCGCGCCGCCGCCGAGGACGACCGATGAGCGTCAACTGGTACCTACTCGTGTCGGCGATGATCTTCACGCTCGGCGCCGCTGGCGTGATCGTCCGCCGCAACCCGCTCGTGATTCTGCTCTGCCTCGAACTGATGCTGAACGCTGGCAACCTCGCGCTGATCGGCTTCTCGCGGATGTGGGGAGATGGCGCAGGGGAGATCTTCGCGATCGTCGTGATGGTGATTGCGGCCTGCGAAGTTGCGATCGGCCTTGGCATCATCGTCGCGCTCTACCGTCGCCGCCTGCCGGTCGACGTTGACGAGCTTCGGGAGCTGCACGGATGAGCCTCTCCTTGGCTGCATGGCTAGTGCTTGCCTGTCCTCTGACAGGGATGCTGACAATCGCGCTGCTCGGCAAGAAGCTCTCGCCGCGCGCAGCCGGGACGATCGGCACGGCAGCGATCGCGTTGGCCTTCGTCTTCGCGGTGATAACGCTGATCCAGCTCCAGGCGCTGCCGTCCGAGGCGCGCGCCGCAACCACCTCGCTGTGGGATCTGGTCAACGTTGACGGCGTAAAGATTCAGCTCGGCCTTTACGTTGATCCGCTCTCGACCTTCATGATCCTCGTCGTGACCGGCGTCTCAACGCTGATCCACCTCTACTCGGTCGGCTACATGCAGACCGACGCCGGCTACGTGCGCTACTTCTCGTACCTCAACTTCTTCGTCTTCTCAATGCTGCTGTTGGTACTGGCAGGCAACCTCGTCTTGCTGATCATCGGCTGGGCCTTCGTCGGCGCCGCCTCCTACATGCTGGTCTCCTACTGGTACCGGCGCGATACGGCGACGGCGGCCGGTATCAAGGCTTTCGTGATGAACGTCGTCGGCGACATCGGCCTCGTTCTCGGCACGCTCTTGCTGTTCAAGACAATGGGCGTGCTCGACTACGGCCAGCTCTTCTCCGGTGCTCACGCGGCCTTTGAGAAGGACGCGCCGGAGCTGGTGATCGCGATGCTCTTGATTCTCGTTGGCGCCTTTGCCAAGTCGGCGCAGATCCCGTTCCAGACCTGGCTTCCGGACGCGATGGAAGGGCCAACGCCGGTCAGCTCGTTGATCCACGCGGCGACGATGGTTACCGCCGGTGTCTATCTGATCGGCCGCCTCCACGTGCTCTTCGAGTGGGCGCCAACGGCGGCAGCGGTCGGCGCGATCATCGGCGCTCTGACGCTGCTGGTCGCAGGCAGCATCGGCCTCGTGATGACCGACCTCAAGCGCGTGATCGCCTACTCGACGATGTCGCAGATCGGCTACATGATCATGGGCGTCAGCGCCGCCGCTTACGTCGGCGGCTTCTTCCACATGATGACCCACGCCTTCTTCAAGGCGCTGCTGTTCATGGCCGCCGGCTCGGTGATCTCAGCGATGGGCGGGAACCAGTCGCTCAACAACATGAGCGGCTTCCGTAAAGCATTGCCTTTCACCTTCGTCTGCTTCCTCGCGGGTGGTTTCGCGCTTTCAGCCTTCCCGCTGTTTTCCGGCTTCTTCTCGAAGGACACGCTGCTGTTTGAGGTCGGTGCGCGCGGTGGCTGGTACTGGGGGCTTTACGTTGCCGGTTACGTCGGCGCCGCCTTCACCGTTTTCTACACCTGGCGAATGATCTACCGCGCCTTCTGGGGCGAGCCGTGCAAGGAAGCGCAGGTGGTGATCGAAAGCGGCCATGCCTACCACCCGGCCGAGCACACCAATCCGCACACCGGCAACGAGGACGACCCCTCAACGCAGGAGGTCGAGGATTCCGAGGTTGGCTTCCCCGGCAAGGAGCACAAGTACGCCGAGACGACTTGGCAGATGCGCTATGCGATGATTCCGCTGGCGATCCTCGCCGTCGTCGCAGGTGTGATTCAGCTGCCGTTTGGGATTACCGACGTGCTCAGCAGCTTCCTCGAGCCGACCTTCGCCAACACGATCGTCGCCTACGAGCCCGACCAGCCCGGCCTCGAGGCTTTCGGGCTGATCCTCTCGTCGGTGATCGCGATCGTCAGCCTCGCGTGCGCTTACTGGATCTGGGTCCGTAGGCCGGGGACCTCGGCCGCCATTCAGGCCCGCCTGCCGTGGCTGCATCGGCTCTTCATCAACAAGTGGTACTTCGACGAGTTCTACTCGATCTTCGTCGTCAGGCCGGTTATCTGGATTGGCCGCTGGGCGCACGACAGCTTTGAGCGGGTCGTCATCAACGGGGCGCTGATCGGCGGTACGTCGGGGCTCGTCAAGGCCGGATCGGCGGCCGTGCGGGCAGTCCAGACAGGCCTCATTCGCAGCTACGCGGCAATCGTGATCGGCGGCCTCTCGGTCGTCCTTCTCTACTTCCTGGTGCGTGCGCTGTGACGATCCACCTCTCGATCATCCTCTGGCTCCCCGCAGTCGCTGGGCTGCTCGCGCTGCTGCTTCCGAGCCGCTTTGCGCGCTGGATTTCACTGATCGGGACGCTGCTGGTGCTGGCCTATACGATCACGCTTCTAGCCGACTACGACCGCGCTCTCGGCGGGCTGCAGTACGTCACCGACGAGCTCTGGATCAGTTCAATTGGCGTCCACTACGCGCTAGGCGTCAGCGGCCTCAACCTCGTGCTGCTGGCGACGACGGCGGTGATCTTCACGGCCTCGGCGCTGTGGACGCTCGTTGACGAGCCGGACCACGGCAAGCCAGGAATCTACGCGTTGCTGATGGGGCTAGCGCAGACCGCTGTGCTAGGCGCATTCCTCGCCCAGGACCGGGCGCTGTTCGTGATCTTCTTCGACCTGATGCTGGTGCCGTTCTACTTCCTGATCGTGATCTGGGGCGGCCCGGACCGCACCAGCGCGGTGCTGAAGCTATTCCTCTACACGCTCGTCGGTTCGCTGCTGATGCTCGTCGGGGCGATCACGACCGGGGTGATGGCGGCCGACGGCGGTCAGCCGAGCTTCCTGCTGGCAGAGCTTGCGAAGACACCGCTTGGCAGCACCGCGCAGGGCTGGATCTTCCTAGCGTTTGCGCTCGCCTTCTTGATCAAGATGCCGTCGTTCCCGTTCCACGGCTGGATGCCCGATGGTTATTCGAACATGCCGATCGGTGTGCTGGCGGTCTTCACGGCGATCCTCAGCAAGGTCGCCGCCTACGGCTTCCTCCAGGTTGCGCTGCCGCTCTTCCCCGAGGCGGCGGTCGAATACCAGGAGCTGCTGATGATCGTCGCGGTTGCCTCAATCCTTTACGGGTCGGTGATGGCCTTCACCGTTGACAGCGCGCGGCTCGTGCTTGGTTACTCATCGATCGCCCAGCTCGGCTTCATCGTGCTGGGAATCTTCGCCCTCGACGGGCGCGGAGCCGACGGCGCGCTCTTGCAGGCGACCAACCACGCGATCGTCGCCGGCGCCTTGATCTTCGTCGTAGCGATGCTCGCGCGCCGGACCGGCGGCAGTGAGAAGCTCTCCGACATGGGCGGCATCGCGAAGGGCGCCCCGGCCTTCGCCGCCGTCTTCCTGGTCCTCAGCTTTGCGCTGCTGGCGATGCCCGGAACGGCCAACTTCGTCGGCGAGTTCATGATTCTGCTCGGCACGTTCACGAGCAAGATGGCCTTCGCCTTCGTCGCTGCGATCGGCGTCGCGCTGGCAGCCTTCTATGCGCTGCGGCTCTACGTCAGCTCGATGCATCACCGCGTCGCCGAAAAGGTCAACTCATTTGAGCTGACGCTTCGCGAGGGGCTCGTGATTGTGCCGCTGCTGCTGGTCGTGATTGCGCTGGCGCTCTATCCCCAGTTTGCGCTCAGCCCGGCGCAGGACGCCACCAGCAAGGCGCTCAGCGCGGCGCAGCAGGTCCAGAATTCCGACGCCAGCAACACAACGCAGGGGGCGGCGCGATGAGTTTCTCAGTCGCCGCCGCGGTGCCTGCTGCCCCGTACATTGACTGGGCTGGACTCTCGCCGCTGCTGGCGCTGCTCGGCGGCGCGATCGTCGCGCTGATCGTCGGCCTCGCCGGCCCGCGCGCGATCCGCACCCAAGTTGTGCCGCTGGTCAGCCTGGTGACCTTCGCGGCGGCGATCGGCTGTGTGATCGCGCTTTGGGGTCAGTCGATCGTCTTGATCGAAGGAGCCCTGCAGCTAGACCCGCTGACGCTGATCCTGATGCTGGTGATCTGCGGCGCGGGGATCATCTCGACGCTGCTCGCCTGGCGCGATCAGGCGGCCGACGAGATCGCGCACGGCGAGTTTTTCTCGCTGATGCTGCTCGGCTCGGCGGGCATGTTCGTGCTCGTCGCCTCACGCGACCTAGTCACAACCTTCGTTGGCCTTGAGCTGCTCTCGCTGCCGCTTTACATCCTCTGCGCTTCGCGCGTTCGGGCGGAGCGCTCGTTGGAGGCGGGCCTGAAGTACCTGATCGTCGGCTCGGTCGGCTCGGCGACGGTGCTCTACGGCTTCGCGCTGCTCTACGGAGCGACCGGCCAAACCGGCTACAGCGAAATTGCCGCCGCGATCGCCAGCAACGGCCTCGCGACCGATCCACTCTTCCTGACGGCGGTCGCGATGTGCACGGTCGGCTTCGCCTTCAAGGCTTCGCTGGCGCCGTTCCATCAGTGGACGCCTGACGTTTATGAGGGCGCGCCAACGCCGGTCACTGCCTTCATGTCGGTCGCGACCAAGGCCGCTGCCTTCGGCGTCATCATCCGCCTCTTCGACGTTGCCTTGCGCCCTGCGGCCGAGACTTGGGAGCCGATCTGGGTTGCAATTGCGCTGATCACGATGGTCGTCGGCAACGTCGGTGCGCTGCGCCAGCCGTCGATGAAGCGGATGCTCGCCTACTCGTCGGTCGCACAGGCCGGTTACGTGCTCGTCGGCTTCGTGCTCGTGACCGATCTCGGCGTGCAGGCGATCTGCTCGTACCTAATCCTCTACAGCCTCGGCAACCTCGCGGCGTTCGCGGTCGTGATCGCGCGCGAGCGCGAGACCGACGAGGGCGACAACATCTCGGCGCTGCGCGGGCTCGGCAGCGAGCGCCCGGTTCTTGCGCTAGTGATGACGATGGCGATGCTGAGCCTCGCTGGGATTCCAGCGACGGCAGGTTTCATGGCTAAGCTGCGCCTGATCGAAGCCGCCGCGGCCGGCGATTACGCCTGGCTGGCTGCCGTGCTGGTGATCCTTTCAGTCGTCTCGCTTGCCTACTACCTGCCGGTCGTGGCGACGATCTGGCGTGGTGAGACGGAGCCCGCAGCCGACGGAGCAGGAGGCGTGCCGGTGCTCGCTGGCGGCGCCCCCGACGCCGAGCCGGGCCGCGCCGGATGGGAGCTAACGTTGATTGGTGCCGTGCTGGCAATCGCCGTGCTGGTCTTCGGGATCATTCCGCAGCCGGTCTTCAATCTCGTCGCCAGCGCAGCCCGCGGCCTCGGCCTCTAGCTGAGCGGCGCAGCCCGCCTGCGGCCTCGGCCTGTAGCTAATCACCGCAGCCCGCCCGCGCCGATCGGCGCGCTACCGTTCGGCTCCCTGTGGACTACCCGATCGAGAGCTTCACCCCTGACGAAGCGGCCCGCCTAGAGCCACACTTCACGAACCTCGACCAGCCGGTGTTCGCGCTGGTGAATCTTCCCGAGACCGTCAAAGGGGCGCTCTTCGCCCGCTATTCGCGCTACGACGGCACGCTACGGCGGCTCTTCCTCGATGAGTTCGCCGATTCGTTGCCGCAGGGCGGCGGCGACTGGGAGCGCGACGAAGGCAAGCGCGCTGCAGAGCTGTACGACACGATCTTCCTTGGCTACGGCGACGACTCGGTGGCGCAGCTGGGCGGCGCACACCTCGCTTGCGAATGGGTTTCGAACGTGCTGACGAAGATCCTCCAGCGGCCGCGGCTGGCCTCTTACCTTGAGCAGTCAACGCGCTACATCCGCTACGACGGCGAGGTCGCCGGGCTTGGCTACCGCTACTACCGTGACGAAGCATTGGGGCAGCAATACGAGCAGACGATGGACAGCCTCTTCAGTACCTATTCGGCCGCAATCCCGGCCGTCTCGGCTTGGGCTGGCGAGCAGTTTCCGGCCGCCGCCGGCAGCTCCGAAAGAGCTCACGCACGGGCGATTGAAGCGAAGGCGCTCGACCTACTGCGTGGGCTGCTGCCGGCCAGCTCGCTCTCGCACATGGGGATCTTCGCCTCCGGCCAAAGCTATGAGCAGCTGATTCTCCACCTGCTCGCCCACCCGCTGCCTGAGGCCCGCTACTACGGCCAGATGCTGTTAGCCACGCTCAAACAGGTGATGCCTAGCTTCGTCTCACGCGTTGAGCGCGCCGACCGCGGCGGCGAGTGGATCGAGTACCTCGAGCAGCGCAGCGCCGCCGGCCGCGACTGGGCGACGCGGCTGGAGCTGACTGGGGGAGACGACGGCGACGCTGGGCCGTCGGTCAAGCTGGGCCACGTTGACGGCACTGAGGAGGATCTGCTCTGCGCGCTGATCTTTGAGCAGTCGCGCGCTAGCGAGGCTTCGATCCGCAGCGCCGTTGAGCGCCTCAGCGGCGACGAGCGGGCGGCGATGCTGAGCGACTTCGTCGGCGCCCGCAGCAACCGACGCCATCGCCCGGGCCGCGGCTTCGAGGCTGTCCGCTATCGCTTTGAGATCGTTGCCGACTATGGCGCCTTCCGCGACCTTCAGCGCCATCGGATGCTGACCGTGCAGTGGCAGACGCTGGGCCCGGAGCTTGGCGCCGGGGTGCCAGACGAGCTGCGGCAGGCCGGCGTTGCCGACGATTACAAGCGAGGCCTTGAGGCGTCGGCCGCGGAGTATCAGCGGCTCGCCGACGGCGGCCAAGCAGACGCCGCGCCGTACGCGCTCTGCCTCGGTTACCGAATCCGTTTCATCCTCGACTGCAACGCGCGCGAGGCGATGCAGCTAATTGAGCTTCGTTCTGGCCGCGAAGGCCACCCCAGCTACCGTGCCGTCGCTCACGAGATGCAGCGTGCGATCGCCCAGCATCATCCGGCTGTCGCGGCGGCGATGGTCCACGTTGACGATCAGGCCGAGCCGCGGCTGGAGCGGATTCTCAGCGAGATGCGCACCGAGGCGCGCAGTAGCTGACTCCCCGGGCGGCGGTTAGTGGCCGCTGATCTTGCTGGCAATCGGCAGCACCAGCGAGCGCGGTGCGATCCGGCCGAGCAGCGCCTGAAGCTGATTGGCGGTTCCTGGAATTGCGGTGCGGCTGCCGTTCTCCATCGCGTCGACCGCCTTGCGCGCTACCTCCTCGGCCGAGACGAGCGTGAAGTCAGGCAGCGAGTCCTCCATCATCGTGCTGCCTGCAACGCCGGCGAACTCGGTCTTGACCGGGCCCGGGCAGAGGGCCGAGCAGCTGACCCCGGTGTTTGAGAGTTCTGCGTTGAGGGCCTCCGAGAATGAGAGCACGAAGGCCTTCGTCGCGGCGTAGCTGGCAAAGCCCGGTAGCGGCTGAAAGGCCGCCGTTGATGCGACGTTGAGGATCGCTCCGCTGCCGCGCTCGATCATGCCCGCTACTACGCGGACCGTAAGGTCGTGGACGGCAACGACGTTTAGCTCGATCATCTGCCGTTCGCGCTCGGCGTCGTTGTTCACGAGCTTGCCGCTGATTCCGTAGCCGGCGTTGTTGCAGAGCCCCGCCAGCGCCGGGCCAGCGCTGAGGCCGTCAATCAGTTCGGCGCGGGCGACCGCGTCACCGAGGTCGCAGGGGATCACTGTCGCCGTGATCTGGTGGCGTTCAGTGAGCTCGGCGGCAAGCTCTTCGAGTCGGTCGGCGCGGCGCGCGACCAGCGTTACGCCGTGCCCGCGCGAAGCGAGCTGACGTGCCAGCTCAGCGCCGATCCCTGACGAGGCGCCTGTGATTAGGACGGTTGTTGAAGCAGACGGACTCTCTAGCGCCATCGCAGAAGCCTAGCTCAGCAGCCGTGGCTACCGCTTGCGCTTGCGCTTCTTGCGCAGCTGCCCGGCCGTCTCTACGTCGCCGCTGCCGTTGCCAGATGCGGTGGGCAGCGTCGGCGCCGGGGCCGAATCGGGCGGACTCCCGGCCTCCTTCTGCGCCCGCGCCGCAGCCATGCTCGGCCACGGCTCGGACTTGCCGCTGAGCCAAGCTGGCGGGATTCTTCCACCAGGCCAACGAAGCATAAAGATGAAGCCAACGATTGCCAGCCAGAACGCCCTCAGCACGCCCTGCTGATCGAGCGGCAGAATGAAGGTCGCGCCGACGACCATCGCCATCACGCCCATGAAGCGCGTCAGCAGTCCGACGCGCATCGCGTTGAGGCCCAGCATCACGAAGGCGAAGCCGATCGCGAAGGCGCCGAGCTGCCAAAGGTACTGACCGGCGACGAAGGCGCCACCGGTCTGGGCCTCGGTCGCCTGCAGGTTGTTGCCGCCGCTGAAGTCTGCGATCGCGAAGAAGTAGCTCAGCTGCGCGACGGTGCGGCCAACAGCGAAGGCGATAGCGCCGACCGCTCCCGCGATCAGCGTTAGCTGACCGAAGCCCGGGCTACGTGCACGGGTCGCCTTGAAGAGGAAGACGATCACGCCAAAGATCAACAGCGAACCGATGCCGTAGAAAACGGTGCCGATGATCGGCATCGTCAGGCGGCTGCTCAGCCACTCCGCACGCAGCGACACCTTGCCAGGCGGGATTGGGTTGCCAGCGATCAGCTCGCGCATCGCGTCGGTCGCAGTGACCGCGGCGCTGTCGAAGGTCGGAAGTCCGGCGAGCGCGAAGCTCGAGAGCATCGCACCGACGATCGTCAGCAGTGCAGCGGTCCAAGCGCAGGCGGCTGCCCGTTTGCGGTTGGCTGCTTCCCAAGCCAGCGTGATCGTCGGATCCTGAGGCGGGCCGGGCGGCGCCTTCTGCGGTAGTAGTGGGCTCATCGAGGGGGGAGTCTACGCGCCACGCCGTTCAACTGAGCAGCGCCTCGGCCGCCGCTGCAAGGTCGTCGCCAGCAAGCAGCACCGAGTTGCCGAGTAGCGCGTCAAGCTCGCCTGCGATTCGCGCCAACGCAGCTGAGGCAGCGGGCGTCGAGAGGATGCGGATTGGAAGCTGGCACTCGCGCAGCTGCCCGCGTCTGACTTCGAGGCTCGCGAGGCCGCCATAGTCGGCGAAGCACGCTGCGCTGCTTTGCTGCGCGTTAGCGAGCAGCTCGACGCTGGCCGCTGGCCCGACTAGCGCTGCGATCGCCTCGTCGCGGCTGCCGGCCAACAACGCCGCTTCGATCGCCCCTCGTTGATCGGCCAGTTCTCGCGTTGACTCGCGCTCTAGCGAATAGAGCGGCGGGTCAACGAGCAGCGCTCCGCTGATCAGATCATCGTGGCGCAGGCAGAGGTCGAGCGCGATCAGCGCGCCGAATCCAACCCCGAGCATACGCGCCGGGCTGGCGCCGAGCGCGCCGAGCAACGCCGCTGCGTCTTCGCTCTGCTCGCTGACAGTCGTCGCCAAGTATGGCTCCGGAGCCTCGCTTGTCCCGTAGCCGCGTCGGTCGTAAGCGATCACGCGGCTGCGGTGAGCCAGCGGCGCTAGCTGCTCCATAAGCAGCTAACCGCTGCCGCCGATCCCGTGGATCGCGAGCAGCGGCTCCCCGTCGCCGCCGTCCGAGTAGTGAAGCTGAACTCCCACAGCTGCTGCGAGCGGCGTCATCGCTAGGATTACAGCATGGAAGGCCCTGGTGGACTTGGCGACATTTTCGGTGACCCCGAGGAGCTGCAGCGCAGGATGGCCGAGTTCGCTGAGCAGATGTCGAGCCAGCAGACGCTTGCTTGGGCCGACAACGCGATCAAGCTAGCCGTCGACATGACGGTCGCCGCGATCGGCAGAGTCAACGTTCAAGGCACGGCCGCTGAGCAGGCCGAGCAGATTCGCTCGCTGATGGCAACGATCTTCCCTGAAGCGGTCGCGCTGGTGCGCGAAGCGCGTCAAGGCTTGCGCTAGCCGCCGCCTGCAGCCTTCTCTTCGGCTCGGTGCGCCTTGCCGGCCCTGCGCACGTCGCCGAACGAGCGGAAGCCGAAGATCGTCAGCAGCGCGAGGAAGCCGACGGCGATCGAGACGATCGCGATCGCGATCTGCTGGCCGACCGAGTAGGCGGCAACTGCCGCGGCGGCGCCAAAGACGGTCACCAGCAGCGCCTGCTGCACGCCTGCGCCACCCGGCGTGAAGGGGACCAGCGCGGCGACGGCATTGATCGCGAGCACCAGCATCACGTTGCGGACCGAGCCGCCAATCCCGAAGGCGTCGAGCAGCAGCCAGAAGGCTGTGCAGCGCAGCAGCCAGCCGCCGAACTGCACCAGCCAGACTTGACGCAGATAGCGGCGCCAGTCGCTGAGAATCGTGAAGCCTTGGCGGACGTTGAACCAGAAGGCGACGACGCGGCGTGACAAGAAGGCGAAGGCGACCAGTGCCAGCAGCGTGAGGCCGGTGACGATGAAGAGCGTCATCTGTGGGTCGGTCGAAAGGAATGAAAGGTCGAGCGTGCCAAGCTTTGGCAGCTCAGGCGTATTTGGGAAGACGCCTTCGGTGAAGGCGAAGGTCAGGATCGGGATCGCCATCGTCAGGTCGAAGATCGATTCGACGACGAACGCCGCGCCGATCGCCGGGTAGGTCGAGTGCGGAACCGAAACCTTGACGAGGAAGAACTTGATTATGTCGCCGCCGCGCGCCGGTACGAGGTTGTTGAAGCCGTAGGCGGCGATGTAGGCGCCCCAGATGTTGCGGTAGGGGATCCGCTCGTCGGGGTAAGCGGCGCTGACCGTGTTGTAAAGCGCCAGCGCCCGCATCGAGAGGTACAGCACGAAGATGACCATTCCCAGCAGCAGCGGGATCGGTTCGACCTTGGCGAAGCTGTCAACGAAGCTGCGGACCGCTTCGTAGATTGTTTGAAATCCGTCGGTTATCGCTGCGCTCTCCACTGGCCAAGGGTACGACTCGCGCCGCCGGTTACCTTCACCGGCGTAGTAAGCGCGCTACGCCGTATCGAGCCCGATCGCTGCCAGTAGCTGCGGATCGGCCAGCGAGCTGAACGTTTGGTCCGCCGCTCCAGCGAAGTTAGCCTCGTCAAACGAGGGGATCACGTAAACCGTCATGCCGGCAGCTTTCGCGCTGGCGGCGCCCGGTGGCGAGTCCTCGAGCGCCACGCAGTCGGCCGCGTCAACGCCGAGTCGGCGCGCCGCCTCGAGGTACGGGTCGGGCGCCGGTTTGCCGTGTTCGACATCCTCGGCAGTGACGACCGTTCCGAAGCAGTGGGTTAGCTCGGCTGCTGCGATCGCTCGGTCAACAAAGCCTCGTGGTGAATTGGAGCAGAGCGCAACCGGCACGCCGGCCGCCGCTAGCGCGGTCAGCAGCTCTACCGCGCCGGGCATCGGTTCGCAGCCCTCCTCAAGCGCCACGTAAACGAGCCGGTTCATCTCCTCAACTAGGGCCGGACCTTCGTCGTCTGGGCGGCCGAGCTCACGCGCAAGAATCGTCGCGGCGTGGGGGCCAGAGTTACCTAGCAAGGCGATCTTGTGCTCGTCGCTGAACTCGATTCCGTGCGCTGCAAACAGCTGCTGCTCGGACTGCGTCCACAGCTCCTCGCTGTCGAGCGTCAGTCCATCGTTATCAAAGATCACCGCTGCCGGAAGACTCATCGCCCGATCATCGCGCTTCTTGCGCTGTCGCCGCTCACAGGCTGGCCAGCGCTGCCAGCACCTCGTCGTCATGCGACTTCGGCGAGACCTTCTCGATCACCTGGCGCACCGTTCCTTGATCGTCGATGATGAATGTCGTCCGCAGCGCGCCCCAGTACTTCCTTCCGTACATCGACTTCTCCGCCCAGACGCCGTAGCTCTCGCAAACGGCGTGGTCTTCGTCGGCCAGCAGCGTGAAGTTCAGCTTCTGAGCGTCGTGGAAGCTCTTGACCTTCGCGACCGGGTCGGGTGAGACGCCGATTACGCGGACGCCTTCCTTCTTGTAGTCCTTGAGGTGGTCGCGAACGCCGCAGGCCTGCGTCGTGCAGCCCGGCGTTGAGGCCTTCGGGTAGAAGTAGAGGACGACGGTCTGGCCTTTTAGTTCGCTCAGCGAAAGCGCCTCGCCGTTCTCGTCGGGAAGTTTGAAGGGAGGTGCTTTCTTGCCGCTTGTGACCATTCTCGGGGGCTCCTAATTGTCGATGTTTGGATTGAAGCAGGCGCAACGGGGGTGAAGTTTGCTGGCTGGCGCCTATGGCGAGAGTGACTCCACTGCGCTCGCTCCTCTTCTCGGCCGCTGCGCTGACGGCGCTGCTGGCAATGATGATCTTCGCCACCGGCGCGCAGGCCGGCATTTACGAGGTTCGCGCTTGCGATGGCAGCGCCATCAACCGCGCTTTCGTCGCCGTCGGCTCGACGATGGTCGCCTCCAATCGCTCCTGCAACGCAGTCCCGCTACTGGGGATGCAGGTCCGCAACGGCCTTGGCGCCGGTACTGCCAGCGCCTTCACTTGGGGCGCGCTGGAGGCCGTCGCTCCAGCCGGCAGCGTGATCACCGGGATGCGGGCCAAGGCCACCGCCTATGACCAGAAGGCTGCCGCCAATATTGAGGGCTGGCGCGCCGGTATTGCCGACGACAATGGTTTCCGTTGGTGTGGAGTCCCATCGCCCTGCGCTTGGAGCGGCGCGCCGAGTGTTCCGGTCGTGCTCGACGGCCTGTCGACGACGCGGCTGCGATTGATGGTGATCTGCGCTCTTGGCGGCGGCTGCCGACGCAACACGGTTCAGGCGACGACGACGCTGAGCGACGTGATCCTTCAGGTCCGTGACGACCACGGCCCCGCGGTCGGCGCGATGAGCGGCGCGCTGGCTTCCGGCGGCGACTGGCTGGCCGGCGCCATACCCAGCGGCTTTGAGGCCAGCGATCCGGCCGGGATCCGTAGCGCCGTGATCAGTGTCGACGGCACGACCGTCAGCGGCGTTGACCACCGCTGTGACCAGTACTCGATGTCCCCTTGCCCAAACGGCGGCGCCGACGCGACCGTTGACACGCGCCAGCTCAGCGACGGCCCGCACCGCATTGTTGCTCGCGCCATTGACGCGGCGGGCAACGGCGCCGATCAACGGACGCAGATCAACGTCGACAACACGGCGCCTACCGTCGACCGACCGCAGCGCAGTGGCGGCGCTGGATGGAGCGCCGACGCCGATCCGGTGCTCGCGCTTGATGCCCGTGATGGCGCCGGCGGCTCGGGCATTAGGTCGCTTGGCTGGGAGCTTTGCCGCACCGACGGCAGCGATTGCCAATCGGCCGGAGCGGCGCCGACCGCTGCGCTGAGCGTTCACATCCCGGCCGCCGGTGAGTGGCAGGCGCGGGTCAGCGCCAGCGACGCGCTTCGCGCTGGGCAGCCAAGCGGCTGGTCGCAGCCGCTCCGCTACGACCCGATAATTCCCGGCCGCTCGCAGCTCGCAGGCCCGAAGCGCTGGAGCGATGGTCGAACTCCGGCTTCGCTTCAGCTAACGCCCGATCCGCTGGCGCCGCGGGGGCCATCAGGGATCGCGGGCTATGCGGTTAGCAGCGACGGAACCGCCCCAGGTTCGGTGGCCAGCGTTGGCGGTGAGAAGGCAACGGTCAGCCTCGGGCAGCTGCCGGAAGGGACAACCGTTATTGGTGCGCGTGCGATCAGCGGCGCCGGGGTCGCCGCCGTCGAGGTCGGCCGCAGCGAAGTTGGGATCGACCGCAGCGCGCCTACGCTCACGCTCGCGCCCGCCGCTGGCGAGCAGCCACGCCGCGAAGAGTGGTTCCCGAGGCCGATCGAGCTGCTCGCGAAGGCGACCGATCAGGCGGGGCTTTCGGGAATGACCGCTGCGCCGGACGGGCAGCCGATCGAAGATGGTGGCTACGTCGAGTACCAAGTTGACGACCAAGCGCCCCGGCGCGTGCGCGGCGGCGGAGCTTCTATCAGCTTGGCCGAGGACGGCATCCATGCCGTCAGCGCCCGCGCTGTTGACGCCGCCGGTAACGCGAGCGCGCCGCAAACTGTTAGCTACCGGATTGATAGCCATCGCCCGACCGGCTCACTTGTGCACCCGGACGCCAGCGATCCGCGCCGCCTTACGGCCAGCGTTGACGAGGGCTGTATCGCCTCTGCGGTGCTGGAGCTGCGCCGCGTCGGCGAGCGCAGCTGGGAGTACATCGAAGGCCACGCCGAGTCGCGCGCGGTCTGGGGCCTAGTGCCGGATGATCGGCTCCCGGCCGGGGAGTATCAGGCACGCTGGCGTGTCGCCGACTGCGCCGGCAACGAAGCGCTCTTGACTCAGTTCGCCGACGGTAGCCCGGGGCTGATAACGCTGCCGCTGCGGATGCACCCGACGCTGCGCGCCACGCTTCGCGGCGCGCGCGGCGCGGCGAAAGCGCAGCAGAGCGTTGCGCTCGGCAAGACGGCGACGATCGAAGGGCTGCTGACCGACAGTCGCGGCCTGCCGATGGTTGGAACCGGCGTCGAGCTGCGTGAACGGATCGGAGCTGGCGCTTGGCGCGCACGCGCCGCACGAACAACCGATCGTGATGGCCGGATCCGGATCCCAATCAGAGCTGCCTCCAGCCGCTCACTGACGCTGGTTGCTGAGCAGAGCATCACGAGCACCGGCGCGACCAGCAACTCAGTCCGGCTCGAGGTTCCCGCCGTGATCACGATTCACGTTGCCCGCCGCTCGCTGCGCAACGGCCAGGCGGCGCGTTTCTGGGGGCAGCTCGCCGGTGGTCACCTGCCGAAGAAGGGCCGCGAGATCGAGCTCCAGGGCTACAACCCGCTACGCCGCGTCTGGCAGCCGGTCAAGACCGAAGGGCTTCGCTGCGACCGTTCCGGTCGTTGGCGTTCGAGCTACCGCTTTACGGCGACGTTCGGTCGCACGGTCACCTACCGCTTCCGTGTCCGCGTAGCGCCACGCCCCGACCATCCGTTCGCGCAGGGCCACAGCCGCAGCGTTGCGGTCAAGGTTCACGGTTAGCGCGAACGAGCCGCGTGCCGAGTGTTTAGGCTGCGTCGTGGAGCGCGTTGATGCGCTCCAGCGTCGCGAGGCGCGAGAGTGCGCGCTTCTCGAGCCGCTGCGCTTCAGCGGTGCTGACGCCGAGGCGCCGGCCGGCCTGTGCGGTGGTGTGTGGCGACTCGCCTCTGCGACCGAAGCGAAGCTCAATCATCTGACGCTCGGCGATCGGAAGCTCCTCGAGCGCACGGTCGATCTGCGCTGAAACGTCGTCGTCGCCGACCTGCTCTTCGGGCGTCGGTGCGTCGCTGTCGAGTAGCTCGCCAAGGCTCGCTGAATCGTCCTCGCCAACGCGGGCATCGAGGCTTGCGGGCTTGGTGTCGAGCTTGCGCAGGCGTTCAACCTCGTCCGGCTCAAACCCGGTTTCGGCGGCGATCTCTTCTGCGGTCGGGTCGCGCTCCAGCTTGGCTGCGAGGTCGGCGGCTACGCGCTCAACCTTGCGTGTCTGCTGGGCAACGTTGGCGGGCAGGCGGACCGTGCGGGCCGTGTTATCAAGGCCGCGCTGAATCGCCTGGCGAATCCAGAGCGTGGCGTAGGTCGAGAAGCGGAATCCCTTGCGGTAGTCGAACTTCTCGGCTGCGCGGATTAGTCCGATCATCCCTTCCTGCACTAGGTCGGACATCCCGAGCCCGAGGCCCTGGTAGCGCCGCGCGATCGAAACCACAAGGCGCAGGTTGGAGTTGATCATCAGCTCCTTGGCGCGCAGGTCACCGCGCTCGATGCGCTTCGCGAGTTCGAGCTCTTCGCTTGGGCGCAGCAGGCGGTACTGCGAGGCGCGCCGCAGCAGCTGATCAACGGGGTCTGCGACCGTGGTCGGTTCGCGAACCTCGTCAGGCAGGGAGGATGAGATGTTGATTGTTGATTCCATATCCGATGTCCTAAGTAGGAATTGTAGCTGAAAATCGTTGCGCGTGCAACCTCGGTCGCACTGCCCTTCGACTAAGCTCCGGCACTAAGTATCACTACGGTGGTAAAGAGATCCTGAAGATCTGACAAATCCTTGCTCTACCACCAATTACAGCCCCTATCGGCAAAAGATACGCGCCGATCTCGGCAGCCCGCTAGCGCTGCAACGTGGCACCCAACCGAGCCAGCGCTGGCGCCCGCTACCTTGGCGGCGCTGGGGACTGGCGCGGCGCCGCCGGCGGCTGCAGCGGCGTTGGCGCTTGGGGAACCACAGGCGCCGCCGCTGTTTGGGCCGGAACCTCCGCCGTTGGAGCTGTAACACCGGTCACGACGGCGCTCTGGGATTCCTGCAGAAGTTGCAGGCCGCACTGCCAACAGTAGACCGCGCCACGGCTATGCGGCGCGCCGCAGGCCCGGCAGGCACCGCCGATCCCCTCGTAATTGGCTGCCAGCAGGCGCTCTACTTCGCCCAGCTGTGCGTCGACCTCTTGGAGCTCGGCGGCGCGACGTACCAGCACGTCGATCCGGAAGTGGTCGCGAACCGCCATCTCGTAGGTCAGGCCGCCCAGATCCCAGGTCATCTCGGCGACGATCGCCGCGAGTTCGTCGCGGCGCTGGTGGACCTCAGTCGAGGCGTGAGACCCGAGCGCCGTCTGCGGTTGTGCCGCTGCGCCCGTTCCGTTCTTACGAACCCGGTTAAGAATGCTCATCGTCATCCAATCGTTTCGAAGGAGCCGCCACCGGCTGGCGCCTTATTGTCTTTGGGAGGTGGTTCGCCGCCGGTTCCAACTACCTTCGGCAACTTCAACGATTGCTTCTGATACTGCTCGGGTGTGAGGCTCTCGAGCTTCTTTAGGTCCTTGTTTGCGGCCGCTGCCGCTGGGTGGTCGTTTTTGGAAGCGGACTTCGGCGTCTTCTTCGCCGCTGTCGCGGCTGCGTCCGGCGCAGCGCCGGTCGCCACAGGAGCAGCGGTGACGGCCTGAGTTGGCGCCGCCGTGCTGCCGCCTGACCTACCGATCAAGACGCCGACCCCAAGCGCCAGCAGTAAGCAAGCGATCGACGCAAGTGCTGGCATCGAGGAACGGGTGGCAGCTCCGTCGCCAGCCGCCGCGCCAGCCGCGGCCGTGCGGTCCGCCCAGGTCGCAGCCTGCGCCGCCGAGTCGGCCGCGAGGATCTGTTGGAAGTGGAGGTTGGCGCCGCTGCGGCGGGTGCCGCAGGAGAGGCAGTAGCGCTGGTCGCGGCTGAGGGCCGAGCCGCAGCTTGTGCAAGTGTCGCCGGGAACTCCAACGAGCGGTGAATTGATCAGATCGCTAAACATGGCTTCTTACGCTCCTGTCAACGTCGTCGGAGGTGCTAGGCATTTCAGCTTTCCGCCCTCGGGGTTGCCTATGAAGTAGACGCGAAACAAGGTTGGCTTCTTCGTCGGCGCTGGCAGCAGGCGCTCTATGATCGCTCGTCCCGCGGCCTTGATCTTGTTGCCGCTGGAGCTGATGCAGTAGATCACGATCCGCTTCTGCGGAATCTTCGAGTTATTAGTAATCACTCCGGCGAGGTAGGCACCGGAGACATCATCGACGAGACCGTCTTCCTTGATCACAATTCTCGGTAGTGCCCCCTTCAGCGCCGTGTCGCTGATCCCGACTTTGGCCTTTGCGGAGCGCGGGGTTTGTGGCGACTGGATCTGATTGTTGACCCAGAAGCTGCGGCCGGGCTCCACCGCAGCGGCGCTGATCAACGAGCTGTCCAACCCGGCCAGCGAGTTGTCCCAGACCTTCTTCTTCTTCTTGTCCAGCAGGGTCACGGCGATCGGCACGTTCCGCTGCGTCTTGCCACGGTTGAAGAGCTCGACGAAGACAGCCGAGCCGTACTGGTCGTGGAGCGTCGCAGTTGAGACGACCTTGATCTTGGCGTTCCGCTTAGTCACCTTCAGACCTTCAACGTTGAGCAGCTTCTTAGAGTTGCGCGAGAGCCGCTGACTGGTTTCCTGGGTTGACTCGCAGGCCGCGAGGCCAGCGACAACCGCGAACAGAGCTGCAGCGGTGAGCACCAAGCGGAAGGTCATCCGAAGGCACCGCCGATGTAATCGCGCGTGCGAGCTGCTTTCGGGTTGTCAAAGAGCGCGTCTGTTTGGCCGTATTCAACGAGGTCGCCGAGATACATGAAGGCGACGTGGTCTCCAACTCGGTAGGCCTGTTGCAGGTTGTGTGTGACAATGACGATCGCGAGGTCCTTGCGCAGCTCGACGATCAGCTCCTCGATCACGTTTGTCGACTTTGGGTCGAGCGCGGAGCAAGGCTCATCCATCAACAGCACTTCCGGGCGAGCCGCTAGTGCGCGCGCGATGCAGAGTCGTTGTTGCTGCCCGCCGGAGAGCCGCAGCGCGGGGTGGTCGAGGTTTGACGAGACTTCGTCGTAAAGGCCCGCTCGCTGCAGCGCCTCAATCACGTACGGCTCCAGCACCTTCTTCTTGGGCCTCTTTGCGCCTTGCTCCCTCAGCGCGTAGGCGACGTTGTCGAAGACCGACATCGGGAACGGGTTCGGTTGCTGGAAAACCATCGAAACGCGCCGCCGATGCTCGGTTACCTCGAGCGAATCGATGTCGCTGCCGTCGAGTGTGATCATCCCGTCACGCCGAGCGGAGCTGGTCAGCTCGGTCAGTCGGTTTAGCGTTCGTAGCAGCGTCGTCTTGCCGCAGCCGGACGGACCAATTAGAGCCAATACTTCGCCTTGACGGATCGGCAAGGAAACGTTCTTCACGACGTGGTTGTTCCCGTAGTAGACGTTCAGCCCCTCGATCCTCATCCGTTCGGGGCCAGCTACCCCGCGGGCTGGCCTTCGGGCGGCCGCGAGGCTGCGGTCGCTGGTGTTGGCAATCGCGACGGCATCCTGAGACGGCGGTAGGGCGACGGTCGGCTGACGGTCGAGCGCGATCCGCCGAATCGGCGGAGGTACCGTGCCGTTGGCAGGCTCGCTCGAGCCCGGTGCTGGCGGGGCGGCCTGTTCGCGTGGTTCGATCATCAGCGTGCTCCCAGCCTCGAGGTTTCTAGTCCAGTTTTCGCGCCGCTTCGGGCGATCCGGTCAACGGCGAAATTCAGTGCCAGCACGATCAGCAGCAGCACGAACGCCGCGGCATAGGCCTTCTGCGGCGCGTTCCCTTCACCGGCTGGCGAGTTGTTGTAGACGTAACTGGTGAGCGTGCCGCCGGTGCCTTTCAGCAGATTCAGTCCCGGAACGTCGCCTTCAGGATCGAGCGTTAGCGACGCTCCGAGCAGGACGACGATGATCGCCGTGTCGCCAGCGATGCGGCCCATCCCGAGCGCGGCCCCGGTCGAGATGTTGGCCTTCACCGAGGGCAGCAAGACTCGGCGGATCGTCGCCGCCTTCGTCTTGCCAAGTGCGTATGAGGCCTCGCGGACGTGGGCTGGGATCGACTGCAGTCCTTCCCGCGTGGCGGCGAAGACCATCGGCAGCGCGATCAGCGACATCATCGCGCCAGCAGTCAAGAACGAGCGGCCGAAGACCGCGCCACCGGTGGCCGTAAACGACATCCAACCGAAGATCCCCTGCTGGAACAGAACGAGCCCGAATAGCGCGATCACGATGTCGGGGGTACCGGCGATGATCTCGATTCCCGAATCGATCAGTCGGGCGAGCCAGGTCGGCCGGCCGTACTCAACGATCCAGGTTGCCGCGAAGATTGCGATCGGTGTCGCGATGATGATGCCGATCAGCGTGATCAGCACGGTTCCGATCAGCGGATCAAAGAAGCCTCCACTCTTCGACTGGTCAATCTCTGCCGTAGGGCTACTGAAGATCAAGCTGGGCCGCAGGTATTGGACCCCTTTGAAGGCCATGTAGACGAGAATCCCAATCCCGATTGCGCAGAGCATCAGGCCGGCCGCCCACATCATCACGTAGCCGATCCTGTCGGTCAGCCTCCAAGTGCTGATCGATTCATTGACCTGCTTTTTCTTCGGCGACTTGCCCTTGCGGCCGCCGGGCGACCGCGGCAGCGGCAGCGGCGGAAGCGGCGGCATCGGTGCCGGCATACGGGTCGGCACGCTCACTATGACCTCGTCCCGTATTTCTTCAGTGGCTGCTTGGCGATCCAGCTGCCGAGTGACAGGAAGAACGCTCCGATCAGCAGTACGAACGCCATCGCGTAGAGGCTGGCCTGCATCGCCGGCGCGTTAATCGATTCGGCATCCTCAACGACCGTCGCCGCCAGCGTCCTAACCGGCTCGAAGAAGAAAAGCAGTCCGTCGAGCGGGTTAGGGGAGAAGCCCTTCGATCCGGCGACCATCGAGATCATGATCGCCTCGCCAAGCGCGCGGGCTGTCGCCAGCACGGCTCCGGCAATGATCGCTGGTCGCGCCGCGCGCACCGTAACGGTCCACATCGCGCGCCAGCGGTTTACGCCGAGCGCCAGAGCGCCTTCCTTCCACGAGCGCGGAATTGAATGGAGACCGTCAACCGTGATCGCGATCATGATTGGCGTGATCATCACCGTGAGGACCGCGATCGCGACCCCCAGACTGGTGCCAGATAGTGGAATCACAAACTGCACTGAGCTTTTTTGATCGGCAGAGATCACGCTGTTGCCGATGAACGGTGCGAGGACGAGGATCCCGATCAGGCCGTAGATCACCGAAGGGACGGCGGCGAGGAGCCGCACGACGGGGACGATCACGCGGCGAATCCACAGGGGAGCAAACTCAACGATGAAGATTGCCGAAAGCAACGAGAAGATAAGGCCGAAAATGGTGGCGAAGCAGGTCGTTAGCAGCGTCGCGTAGATCAGCGGCCAGGCGCCGAGCTGGTACTCGGCGCTGCTCGGGTTGGCCCCCGAGTTGACCATCGCGTCGAGCTGCTGGTCAACAACGCCTTTCGAGGAGAACCACGAAAGGCCGTTGTGGGCGAACGACGGCCACGCCTTGATCGCGATGAACACGAGCATGAAGACGATTACGGCCAGCACAGAACAGGCAAGCGCGCCGAGCAGCAGCCCGGCGCGCTTGTCCGTCCACGGCTCTCTGAGCCGATCCAACACTATTTCAGGGGAACCCAGTGCTTACCGGTGATCTTCGCGGCGGCAGATGAATCCTGCGCCCACTTGATGAACTGCGAGATGTTGCCTTTCGCCGGTCCACGGGTGACGAGCCAGAAGTTACGGACGCCGCCGTACTCGCCGGACTTCGCGTTACGTAGGTTGCAAGCAACTCCGTTGTAGGAAGCTGGGTTGACGCCACCGACGAAGTCGAGTGACACGTACCCGATAGCGTTCCTGTTCGACTTCACTGCCTGTTGAATCAGGCCGTTAGAAGCCTTTTGTGAGACAGCTCCGGTGAGCGAGGTCGAGCCAAGGAAGATCTTCTGGAACGCATCCTGAGTCCCTGAAGCTGCGGTCCGTACGGTCACGTCGATCGCGCCGGTGATGCCCGAACCAGCGACATCCCGCCAGTCACGAACCGAGCCGCCGAAGATCGCTTTGATCTGCGCCTGCGAGAGGTTTGCGACTGGGTTGGATGGGTTCGTGACGATGCAGATCGCGTCCTTGGCAATCTTGTTGAAGAAGATTCCCCGGGGGTCGCTTGACTTTGGGTCGCGTGATGACATCCCGATTGACACGCGGCCAGCTGCAACATCGGCAACGCCAACATCGGAGCCGCCCTGAGCCAGCTTGAACTTGACTGCGTTCTTGCTTTCCTTCAGGTAACCGCGAGCGAGCAACGATGCGAGTGGGGCCACCGAGGTCGAGCCGCTGATCGTGATGACCGGCTTTGCCGCGGCGCTCGCCGGAATGGCGAGAGCACCGATGGCAGCCACGGCGACGCACGCGCGGAGGAGACGAACACTTGACATAGAGGTGATTCCTTTCGTATTCAGTTCAGTTGACGGCGAGACGCGCCGTAGCCTTTTCATGTACATGCCGCAGGATTGTGCGCTCGGGGGCCTTGCAGGATGTGAACTGCTGGTGTGCTCGCGGTGAAGATGCCGTGAACGACGACTTCCCGGTGAAGCGCGGCCTCACTCCGTCGTTACCGGCTGTTCACATTGCGGGCGCCACTCTTCCCCACAATCACGTGCGATGGCCTCCGACCTATTCAGCTCCCCGCTCGCTGAGCACGGGGCCCCGTGCCCGCAGTGTCAGGTTGCGATGTCGGGCGATCAGCGCTACTGCCTTAGCTGCGGCGCGCGGCGCGGCCAGCCGCGGCTAGACCCAGTCGAGGCCGCGCGCTCGCCGCTCGCCAGCCAGCCGGAGGTGGTTCTCGCCAGCGCCGCCGCTCTCAGCGCTGATGCACAGGCGGCGTCGCAACGATCCACTTGGGAAGGGTTCCCGCTAGCCGATCTTGACTTCGGAACGCCGCGTCTTGTCGGGGCTGCAGTGCTCTGCCTGCTCGTAGTCGGGGTTGCACTTGGCGTTGTTGCTGGCCCGAAGGCCACCACGACGCGCGCCGCTGCTGGGCAGCCGGCGCAAGCGCCTCTGGCCCCGGGCGCTGAGGGCGAGGAGCCCGGGCTTGGCGGCGATCCGCCCGAGGCAAGCGTTGACCCACCCATTGACGGCGATCCCGAGGGCCTCGTCAGCGCCCCGGAAACAAGTGAGCCGCCCAGTGGCGGCGGCGGCGGTGGTGGTAGCACGACGCCGACCGTCACCTCGGCGGCGCCGATCAAGCACGCTTGGATTATCACGCTGTCGGGTCCAAGCTACGAAGAGGTCTACGGTCAGGCTGCAGCGGCGCGCGCGCCGCGAGTGACTGCGAAGGCCGCCGCGAGCGCTTATCTCGGAACCGAGCTGCGCGCCAAAGGCACACTGCTCTCCAACTACAGTGCGATCTCCGCCGCTGGCCTGCCGAACTCGCTCGCGCTGATTAGCGGGCAGGCGCCGAACACTGCAACCGCCGCCAACTGCCCGAAGTTCATCAACCTCAAGCAGACCAAGGTTGATGCCAAAACAGGGCTTGTTACAGGCGAGGGCTGCCTTTATCCGCCGAAGACGAAAACCGTCGCCGACCAAATGACCGGGGCGGGCCTGGTCTGGAAGGGCTACTTTGAGGCGATCGGTAACGATCCTGGCAGCGGCGTGACGAGCTGCCGCCATCCGGAGGTCGGCGCCGAAGACGGCTTCGCCGCGCCGCGCCCGGGTGACGGTTACATGACTTGGCGCAACCCGTTCGTCTACTTCCGATCGATCACCGAGTCGCCCGACTGCGGCGGAAGCGTCGTCGGTCTTGACCGTCTCGCTCCAGATTTGGCCACGCTGGAGGACACGCCAGCCTTCTCGCTGATCGCGCCCGACGCCTGCCACGACGGCAGCGCGGCAAGCTGCGGCGACGGGGCCGTCGGAGGAATTGGCGCGGCCGACGAGTGGCTGAAGCAGGTCGTTCCCTCGATCATCGAGTCGAAGGCCTACGCCGACGGTGGGATGATCGTCATCACAAGCGACCACGCCGCCTCGAAGCCGACCGAGGATCACGCCAAGGTTGGAGCGCTCGTCCTCTCACCGTACGTCGCTGCAGGGTCCACGATCTCGACCCACTACAACCACTATTCGCTGCTGAAAACGGTTGAAATCGCTTTTGGCGTTGAGCCGATCGGCAAGGCTGCCAGTGCTTCGGTCAAGCCATTCAGCAAGGCGGTGTTCGCCAATGCACCGGTTGCCGGAAGCGACTGACGCCCGCTCGGCGATGGTCGGCTGGTTACAAGACCTTTACGCGTAGACAACGCGCCGTTTACACGAGCGTGGCTACCAGCACTCACACTCTGGCGCAGCAGTTCGTCAATGGCTGGGCATTCGGCGCGGCCACTCAATACACGGAGGATTCTCTTGAACATTCTAAGTCTAAATCCGCGCCGCCTCTTGCTCGTTGGTGTCGCGATTGCCGCGCTCGTCGCGGGCACACTGGCGCTGCTTAGCTCGCTCGGCGCTCAACCGTCGCGCGCTGCGGTCAACGACAACCAGATCACCTGCAAGGGCTTCATTCAGCCCACAACGGCTGCTCAGGACCCGGACGACCCGGATCTCTACCACGCTCAATACAGAATTCGCTGCGACCAAGCGATCACCGGTTACTCACTGTTCGTCAGCGCCCAGCAGGTCCAGGCGATCGAAACCGAGGCCTTCCCGGAGTTCGCTGACGGCAGCCCGGTTCCAACCGACTCGTTCTCCTGCAACGGTGACCTGCCAGGCAACGGCGTCAACTGCGTCGGCAAGTACACCAATCTGGCGGGAATCATCACCGGCACGTTCGCGATCGAGAAGCCGCTCTGCACACCGGCGCGGATCGAGCCAATTCTGACCGTCGCGAAGGCCTCGGTCTCGTCGAGCGGCGCAGCGGTACTCGCCATTTCAGGTCCGTTCTCGCTCGGTCAGTCAGCCGGCTGCAAGGGCAAGAAGAACAAGCCGAGGACGATGCCGCTGATGCCGCGGCCGAGCCTCGACGACGTGCCTGAGATCGGCGACCCGGGGTACACCGGGCCGAACCAGTAGCTAGTCCGTTGCGCTGACGCTTGGGCGCAACGCCCAGCGCGCCCCGGTACGCCTGCACTCAGTTGCGGCGCCGTACCGGGGCGCAGCTGCGTTCAGGGCCGTTTCTTGGCCTGCGCTTTAGCCGCCTTCGACCTGGTGCAGCAGCTGCTCGCTAGGTAGCTCGCTGGGGTCGGGAAGCGCTACCCCAGGCGGAAGCTCGAGCCGCATCGCGCCAACGGTTTCGATTCTCAGCGTCGCTGGACCAGCGGAGCATTCGAGCACATGGCCGGCTTTGCTGCGGTCGTCGCTGATGAAGTGCAGGTGGTGGCCGGCCATCTCGACCGAGTCGGCGGCGTGGGGGAAGCGGAAGCCGACGATCGTGCCGCGGAGGTTCTCGTAGCGCGATTCAGCTTGTTCGGCGGCGATCTCCTTGAACGGCGGGTAGGGCTTCTTCTGGCGCGGGACGGAGCGCAGGTGGAGCGCCGGAAAGGTGCCATCGATCCTCACCGCGTCGCAGCCGCTCTGGGGCGGGGCGTGCCGCTCCATCAGCGCGATCAGCGCGGCGTGGTCAAGCGGCGCTTCAATCTCAACGATCTCGTCGGTGACGAAGCGTGTTGCAACGGCAAATGGCGTCTGCTCGTCGTCGCCAACGCGGCGGACCGGCCCCTCCGCTGGCGCCTGCCAGGCTTCGCCGTCGACGATGACCAGCTCGCCGTCGAGACCGTTGAGCGTGCCGATGCCGAAGTCCCCGGCGGCGAGAATCTCGCCGATCGTGACATCGCCGTCGTACTGGCCGTCAAGCAGCGCGGCGATCGTCGACGTCTGCAGCACCGCGTGGTCGGCCGGGCTGATCCCAAGCTCTGCGTGGTCAACGAGGCGGACATTGAGGGCGTGAATCAGGGCCGGGTCGAGCGAGCTCATTGGCTCAGGGTAGTGGTGCCACCGATGGCTTCTGGGGCGCGTGAACGGACTGAGCCGAATCAAATCGCAGCAAGTTATTCTTAGCGGCTGAGTGCTTAGGCAAATCGTTCCATCCGCGGCGGCTTTCCCCACACGCTTACCGCGAGCCTCGTCGCCGCTGAGTTTTTTCGGCGCTGCCCTGATCTGCCTAGGCGCGCCGGCCGTTGCATCGGCGGCGCCCGCCAGCTCGGACCCGCTGCCCCCTAGCGCGCGGCTTGCCTCAACCGCCACGCTGCTCAGCGACGCGCCGGTCTACGCCAAGCCAGGCGGCGGCAAAGCGGTAACGACAGCGCGCGCCGACACCTCATGGACCGGCAGCCGCGCCGTGCTGCTTATCGCCGCTTCAAGGCGCGACTCCAGCGGACGGCTGTGGCTGAAACTGATCCTGCCCGTCCGCCCCAACGGCTCCGCCGGTTGGATCCTCGCCACCCACGCGCGGCTTGCAACCACAACCGCGCGGGTCGAAATTTCATTGCGTGCGCGCAAACTACGCCTGCGCGTCGCTGGCAAGATTCTCTTCACTACGCGGGCCGTGGTCGGCAAGGCTGCGACCCCCACGCCGCGCGGCAGCTTCGCGATCTATGAGCGCGGCGTTTCACCACGCGGATCAAATATCGGCCCGTTCGCGCTTCACTTGACGGCCTTCTCCGATGTCTTGCACAGTTACGACGGCGGGCCTGGGCGGATCGCGATCCACGGTCGAAGCGGTTCACTACTGGCCGATCCGCTCGGCAGCGCACGCTCCCACGGATGCATTCGCCTCAAGAACTCGACCTTGAAAAGGCTGTCCAGATTTGCCAAGCCGGGCACGCCAGTTTCGATTGCACGCGGTTGGCCCAATCTGCCGCCAGCAGCGAGCCGTTAGGGAGTACCGGTCCAGCCGGCCGCGCGGCAGGGCGCGCCGCCACAGACGCCGGTGATCTTGCCGCCCTTCTTGATGAAGGCACCGATCTGCGCGCGGATTGCCGCTGAGCTTTCGATCACGAGGTCGTGAGGGTCAACGCCGAGCCGTGGCGGCGTGTTGGTGATCGGCGAGAAAGGCGTGCCCAGTTCGAGCACGCCGTCGCCGCGCAGCGGCCCAATGTCCCAGACGAACATCGCGTTGCCGTCGCGTGGCAGCGAGCCGAGCGTCGGGATCGCGTAACCGGGTTTCACGTCCGGGCTGCGGCCGACGCCACCAACGATTGGCCGGTAGATGCTGGCGCCGATCGTTCTCGCTTCAACTTCGGTTGCGGTGTTGCTGACCTGATGGTCGCCGTATGACATCTCGATCAGCACCTTGTGCGCCGGCGTGCCAGGGAGCGGATCGGTGGTCATGTGCTGCGCGTAGCCATTCGGCTCGCCGCGGTCCCAAAGCAGCTGAATGATCGAGAAGAGCAGCGGGTGGATCTTCGTGTCGGGGTAGCTGAGATAGAGGAACTGGGCGAAGTCATCGAAGTCAACGCTGCGCGTCAGCAGCGTCGAGTAATTGATTCCCGGAACGTAAAGCACGGAGCGAGTGACGTCCGGCGAGAGGGCGGTCAGCGCGCCGCCCATGATGCCGCCCTGGCTGTTGCCGTAGTAGGCGACGTAGCCGGGCTTCAGCGTCGAAACCCCGTCGACCTTGAAATCCGCCGCTGTCGTCAGCCCGTTGCTGTGCGCCAGCAGGCGGCCGAGATACATGAAGTTGAGGAAGCCCTGCTGGTCACGGTCGGCAAGCTCGTTCATGTACGAGAGGTCTTGGAGAATCTTGACCGCGTTGCCAACGTCATCCTCCGCCATTCCGCTCCAGTCGGTGGCACAGACGATCATCCGGTTCTCGAAACCAAACTCGCGCACGTTACGCGAGTTCGCTTCGCCGTAGTCGCCGAGCAGCCCGTGGCCGTACATCGTCGGCTCCATCGCCTTGACAATCCCGTTCTGCCTCGCTGAGCGCGGGATGTTGCAAAGGAAGCGGGCCTCCATTGTGTTCCCTGGCGTCTGGACCGGTAGCCCGTCCTTGCCGAGCTTGAAGTGCGAGCCAGCAGGGCAGCCAGCCGCGTTGAGGTAGCAAGGAACAGTGAAGGTGCCGCTGATTCGCCGCATCCGGTTGGCGTCCGACTCTTCGCTGTAATCAACGACCTCGGTGATCTGCCACTTCGGCGAGCTACCGACGATCTTGTTGTCGGCGAGGTTCCTGTCACCGAGCTTTGCGAAGGCGTCGTTGCGGATTTTCAGCATCCGGCCGCTGAGCGACTTCTCGCTGGCGACTGTGAAGTCCCATGCGAGGTAGAGCTCTTTGCGTGCGATCTTGGCCTTCGCGAGGCGCTTGAAGATGTCCTCCATCACTGCGCGCCGCGCGCCGCCGCCGCTCTTCTTGTCGCGGAAGGCTCGAAACGATGCTGGCGCCGCTAGCGTCCTGCCGGTCGCCGATTTCAGCGAGCGCAGGGCGACGATGTAGCGGTGACCTTCGAGGAAGTTTTTGCCTGGGCGAATCAGCAGGTTTGTGTTCGCAGCACTCCCGGCCTGGGCGTCAAGTTCGGCCCAGATCAGCTGCCGCTTGCCGGTTGCGGCGTCGATGATCACTGCCGGAGCGCCTTTGGCGGCGTACTTGGCCATGTCTGTCAGCGGCACGAGCTTGCTGGCGCTGAATGCGGCTGGCGTGTCGAGGCCAGGCACACGCACGCTGACGTAGCTTCCGGGGCTGAAGCCGTCGGCGCGGTTGATGTCGGTCGGGTCGATATGCACGCCTTTGGTGTTTGCCGGCATGCTCGAGCGCAGCAGGTTGAGGCGCAGGCCGGTTGGCGTTGACTTGTCTTTCTTCGCGAACTGGTTGTTCGGCCACGGCTGCAGGCAGACCGACTTATCGAAGTCGTCGCACTGGCCAGCGCTACTGACCGCCGGTGCGGCGAGCGCGAGCAGGGCAATTGCTGCGCCAGCCAGAACGACCGATTGACGCGTCTTGATGATGCTGCTGCGATTCATCCCCGTCTCCCCCCGAATTGACCGATCTCTTATACACGGTTTGACGATCCTCGTGCGGCAGGCGGCTCGATCCAGTTACGCTTGGTCTGCGGCCAATCGGGTCTTGAACCCTGATGCCGCCGATGCTGATGCGCACGCTGCTGATCGACAACTATGACTCCTACACCTACAACCTCTTCCACCTGTTGGGCGAGGTCAACGGTGCCGAGCCGCTCGTAGTCCGTAACGACGAGGCAAGCTGGGGTGACCTGCTTGCCAGCGAGCAGTTCGACAACGTCGTCATTTCGCCAGGGCCGGGGAGGCCGGAGCGGGCGCGTGACGTAGGAATCTCGCTGGCCGCGCTCGACCAGTCGGGGATTCCGGTGCTAGGGGTCTGTCTCGGCCATCAGGCGCTGGCCCACGTCTGCGGCGGCACGATCGATTACGCGCGCGAACTCTTCCATGGCCGCCTCAGCGCCGTCCAGCATGAGCAGGCCGGTCTCTTTGCCGGGCTGCCGCAGCCTTTCATGGCGGTCCGCTACCACTCGCTGGTGGTCAGCGAAGTGCCCGCGCAGCTACGCGTGACAGCGCGCAGTCGCGGCGGCGTGGTGATGGCGATCGAGCACCGCGAGCGGCCGCTCTGGGGCGTTCAGTTCCATCCGGAATCGGTCTGTACTGAGGACGGCCTGAAGCTGATTGAAAACTTCCGCGACCTTTCGCTAGCGCGCCTTCAGCGCCCGATCGCGCGGCAGCGGCCAGCGCAACCGCTGCCCGAGAAGCCCCGTCAGCGCTCAAGCGTCACCGTCCACCATCTTCGGCTCGGCGAGTGGTGCGAGCCGGAGACCGTCTATGTGCACCGCTACGCCGATCGCGATCACGCGCTCTGGCTTGACAGCGCCCGCGCCGAGCCGGGGCTCGCACGCTTCTCGTTCATCGCTGCCCCCGACGGCCCGCTTGGCCAGATCGTCAGCGCTGATAGCGGCGAGCAGCGCATCCGCGTGCAGCAGGCCGATGGCACGGTTGCGCAGCACGAGGGGTCGATCTTCGACTACTGCTCGGGCGAGCTTGAGCGGCTCAGCGCCGAAGGACCCAAACTTCCATTCGGCTTCATCGGCGGCTTCGCGGGGTACCTTGGCTATGAGCTTGGCGCTGAGTGTGGCGCGACACAGACGCACAGCTCAGAGCTGCCCGATGCGGGCCTGCTTTTCTGCGACCGGGTGATCGCCTTCGACCATCACGAGCGGCGCGTCCATCTGCTCGCTCTGGCCGACGCTGGCGGGGCAGAGGCGGCCGAACTTTGGCTCAAGAGCACGACCGAAGCGCTGCGCGTGCTCGGCGTTGAAGCGGCGCCAAAAGCCCCGCAAGCTCCCCTGCCGACAGTCTTTACTGCGCTTGAGGATCGGTCACAGTACATCGAACGGATCGCCGAGTGCCGCCGCTTGATTCACGAAGGCGAGAGCTACGAGGTCTGCCTCACGACGGAGCTAACTAGCCCCGCCGTGATCGACCCACTCGACACCTACCGGCGCCTGCGCGCCAGCAACCCAGCGCCTTACGCGGCGCTGCTGCGCTTCGGCGGCCTCGCTGTGCTGAGCTCATCGCCGGAGCGCTTCCTGGGCGTCAGCCCCACCGGGGCAGTTGAGTCCAAGCCGATCAAAGGCACCGCCGAACGCAGCGCCGATCCGGCCGAGGATGCGCGCCGCGCCGAGGCGCTGCAGGGCGACGAGAAGTCGCGCGCGGAGAACCTGATGATCGCCGACCTTGTGCGCAACGACCTTGGCCGCGTCTGCGAGCTGGGCAGCGTGCGCGTAACAGCGCTGATGGTCGTCGAGCGATACGCCACCGTCCACCAGTTGGTGTCAATTATCCGCGGGCAGCTGCGCGAGGAAAGCAGCGCGCTCGAAGCGGTCTGCGCCTGCTTCCCGGCGGGCTCGATGACCGGCGCGCCGAAGCTGCGCACGCTGGAGATCATCGACCGGCTTGAGGATCGCGCGCGCGGCATTTATTCGGGCGCGCTGGGGTACCTCTCGGTCAACGGCAGCGCCGATCTCAGCGTCGTCATCCGTACGATCGTGGCGACCGCTGATGGCACAGCGATCGGCTCCGGCGGCGCGATCGTCGCTGCCTCCGATCCGGAGGCGGAGTACGACGAGATGTTGCTGAAGGCGCGGCCGATGGTCGAGGCGTCGGGCGGGACGGTCATGGCTGGCGCGCCAATCGCGTCCGCAACGTGAGCCGGTTCTATCGCTGGGATCGGGCAGCTGGCCAGTGGACGGCCGCCGAGCCTGTTCCCTCCCCGATCGCTGTTGCCGATTCGTGGTTGGTCGAGGACGGGCGTACGACGCGGCTCGACCTCCACCGCGAGCGCTTTCTAACCAGTGCCGGCGAGATCGTCAACGTTGCCGAGCTTGAACGGGCTTGGGACGGACTCTGGCCGCTGATGCCCTTGGTCGGTCGCTGGTTTCCGCGCGTTGACCTGCTCAGCGACGAACAACTGACGCTGACGATGCGCCCGGCGCCGCCGCGCGAGCCCAGTGTGGTTGCCTGGTTGATGGACGAGCCCGACCCGCGGCTGCTGGCGCGGCGTAAGGGTCCGGAGCTGGAGCTGCTTGGCGAGCTGCGTGCGAAGGCCCGCGAACACGGCGCTGACGAGGCGATCCTTAGCGATCAAGAAGGCCGCCTGTTGGAGGGCGCCTACTCAAGCCTGCTCTGGTGGGAGGGGGAGAGGCTCTGCGCGGTCCCTGACCAGGCGCCGGCGCTGCCGGGGGTTACAAGGCTGCTGCTGCTGGAGATCGCCGCCGCAGAGGGCGTTGAGGTTCACTACGCGCTCCCGCTCCCGCGCGAGCTGGCGGGCTGCGAGGTCTGGCTCGTTGGCTCGCTGCATGGCATCCGTGCCGTCAGCGAATGGGTTGGCGACGAGCTAGCTGCGGGCGCCGCGATCCGCGCCCCCGATTGGCAGCAGCGGCTAGATCAGCTCCAGGGGTAAGGGCTGTTCGATACCGGGTGAAGATCGCCGGTTGTGAAGCGCTGATAGCTGAACGGCTCAAGCAGTGCTGAGTGCTCGCCAACGAGGGTGCGCGCGATTTCACGGCCGACGGCCAGCATCTTGTAGCCGTGGTTTGAGTCGGCGGCAACGTAGACGTTCGGCGCCATCCGGTCGAATACCGGGAAGTTGTCAACCGTGAAAGCGCCGACGCCGCCGGAGCGGATGTCGACGAACTTTGAGCTAGTCCCCTCGAAGCGCTCCATGCAGTGCGAAAGCGAGGCCGACCACATCTGGCCGAAGTCATCGTCAACGGTGCCAGTCGGGTAGGGATCAATCTCGAACTCGTTGCCGAGCTTGATTGGGGCAGCGCCGCCTTGGACGCTGGTGCGGTCAGGCTTGAAATAGACGCCCCACGGCTGGTCTGTGATCAAGACGCCGTCGTCATCATGGAGCGGCGCGTCGCTGTCAACGTGGAGCACCGGCGATGGCTTGCCCGCTGCCGTGTCGAGCGTCTCGGGCGGCAGACCGAGCTCACCCTCCTGCAGGTACCAGTAGGTCCACATCGGGAGGTCCTCGGCGAGCGAGCCGTCCGGTTGGCGCACGTCGAGCCTGTCCGGCAGCCCAAGCATCTCCCACATCGCTGCGATCCATGGACCGACCGCGATGACGACTTCTTTGCCGATCGCGATCTCCCCGGCGCTGGTCTGGACGCTCGTCACGGCGCCTGAGCCGTCACGGACGAAGCCTGTGACTTCGACGCCTTCGATGATCGATGCGCCGGCCGCGCGGCCAAGATCGGCGAGGCCGTGCATCGATTCGATGTTGAAAGCGAAGCCACCGACGTGCTCGTGCAGGCAGACGGTAAGCCCTTGCGCACGCCAGTCGGGGTAGAGCGTCTTCATGTGCGCCGTCACCGCAGCTTCGCCGCTGTGAAGCTCGGAGTCGTAGCCGATTCGCTGTTGACGCTCGAAGACTTCTTCAAGGTCGCCGCGCTGCGACTCAGGCCCGAGCGCGATGTAGCCGGAGCTGTGGTAGCTGAGCGCTTCGGCGTCGGCCTCCCACATCTCAACGCAGGCCGCCATCAGCTCCGCCATCGCTGGCTGGTAGTAGTTGTTGCGAACGACCCCGCAGGCGATTCCTGAGGCGCCTGCACCAACGCTGCTCTTGTCGATCACGAGAACCTCCTCGCCGCGCTCCGCGAGCGAGCGAGCGGTTGAGAGTCCGTGGACACCGGCGCCGATAACGAGGTAGTCGACTGACGCGGGAATACTGACGGGCATTGTGGTGGCTCCTTCTCGAGTTGCCGTATAGGCAATACTATTGCCTAACGTGTTCCCCGACTCTACAACCCAATCGGACATGAAGTCGCCGGCGCTGCGACCTGTGGCGGCGGTTGCCCGTGCGGCAACACTGCTGGACCTCTTGGCGGCCGCTCCCGACGGCCTTGGAACCAATCAACTGGCCCGCCAACTGGGCGTAAACCCCAGCAACGCATCGCGCCTGCTCGGAACGCTTCGCGCAGCAGGGCTGGTCGATCGCGGCGCCGCAGACGGCTCGTGGCGACTCGGCCTTCACCTCGTCGCGCTGGCCGACCACGCGCTCTCGGCGCTTGATGTGCGAGAGCTGGCGCGCCCGGCGATGCGCCGGCTCGCCACCGAGACAGGCGAGACGGTGACGCTATCCGTCTCGGCAAGCGGTGAATCGGTCACGGTTGAGTTCGTCCCAGGCGCTGGCAGCGTCGTCAGCGTCGCTCAGCTTGGGAGGCCGAGCGTCGCCCACGCAACGGCGACCGGCAAGGTGATGCTGGCTTTCGGTGACGTGCCGCTTCCTGAAGCAGAGCTAGAGCCCTACACCGACCGCACGATCACGCAGCGCAAAGAGCTCGCCGCCGCGGTCAAGGAGGCCCGGGCGCGAGGATACGCGGAGGCGGTCGGCGAACGCGAAGAGGACCTAGTCGCGCTAGCCGCTCCGATCATCGGCGCCGGCAGCAGACTGATCGCGATCCTTGGCCTGCAAGGGCCGGAGTCGCGGCTGCCCGAAAAGCGTCGCGCCGCGGTGGTTCCGGCGCTGCTGGAAGCGGCGGCCGATGTGGCAGCCGCGCTCGGCCCCGCGCCGCGCTGAAGTGGCAGCGCAGCGAGCTAGTGGCCTTCGGGCGCTTCCCAGCCTTCGAGAACGGGCGGCACGTAGTTATCTCCGACCGTCTTTGAACCCTTGACCCACGGACCGAGCTCCGGCTGGGCAAACTTCGCGTAGCGCTGCTTGAGCACCGTCCCGTAAGAGTTACCGGACTGAAGGTGTTTGATCAGCACCTTGCGCGCGATCTCATCCTCACGCCCTTCGGGAATCTCGTAGTAGATCTTCAGGAAGGAGTTCGAATAACGGTCGAAGACGGCCGGAGTGCCGTCTTCTTCCAACATCGTGATGTCTTCGAGCCAGTTGATGTCGCCGCCCGGCGTTGACTCCTGCAGATCAATGCCTTCGATCTCCGAAATCTCTTCCTGATAGGCGAACCGCTTGCCGGTCAGGTATTCGGAGTCGATCGAGATGATCTTCTCTGGGTCCTTGCGGGGGTTTGAAACGCTGTGATCGGTGCTCATTTTGACTCTCCTGTTCAGTCCTGTGAGGCGACGACGTGGCCGGGCTGGCCAACAAACTGCTGTCCTTGGCCTTCGAGGTGGCTTTCGAGCATCCGCTTCATCTCCTGAAGCGTGCGGTCCTCGGTAACACCGGGGATGTACTCGGTACCGGCCAGCGGCACCCGCGCCATCGCTGCCGCTTCAACGGTCAGCGCGCAAAGGTCTTCCGGCTCGAGGCTGTGAATGTCGGTCTTGCCGCAGGCCCGTGCCAGCAGCTGAACTTCCAGCGTCAGCGTGTGGAGGTAGTTGTAGACCCGCTCGGCTGCCTCATCAACGTCGAGCCGCTTGCGCAGCTCGGGATCCTGCGTTGCGATGCCGACCGGGCAACGGCCGGTGTGGCAGTGGTAACACTCGCCCGCTTCGACGCCGTGGGCGCCCATGTAGTCGGTTACGCCCTCGATCTCCTTGTTGCAGTTCATCGCGATCAGCGGGCCGTAACCCATCGCGACCGCTTTGGCACCAAGCGAGAGGCACTTGGCGACGTCGCCGCCGTTGCGGATGCCGCCGGCAACGACGAGATCGATCTCGTCGGCGAGGCCAACGTCCTCGAGCGCGCGGCGCGCCTCGGGGATGGCGGCCATCAGCGGGATGCCGGTCTCTTCGGTCGCTAGGTGCGGGCCTGCCGCGGTGCCGCCCTCGGCACCGTCGAGGTAGATCACGTCCGGGCCGCACTTGGCAGCCATGCGGACGTCGTCGTAGACCCGCGACGCCCCGATCTTCAGCTGGATCGGCACCTGATAATCGGTTGCCTCGCGGACCTCCTGGATCTTCAGCGAGAGGTCGTCCGGGCCGAGCCAGTCCGGGTGGCGAGCAGGTGAGCGCTGGTCAATGCCGGCAGGCAGCGAACGCATCTCGGCCACCTGCTCGGTGACCTTCTGACCCATCAAGTGGCCGCCGAGGCCGACCTTCGCGCCTTGGCCGATGAAGAACTCGATCGCGTCGGCCAGCATCATGTGGTGCGGGTTGAAGCCGTAGCGGCTCTGAATAACTTGGTAGTACCACTTCGTTGACAGGTCGCGCTCCGGCGGAATCATTCCCCCTTCGCCCGAGCAGGTCGCCGTTCCGGCCATCGAAGCGCCCTTCGCGAGCGCCATCTTTGCTTCCAGCGAAAGCGCGCCGAAGCTCATTCCGGTGATGTAAACAGGAATGTCGAGCTCGATCGGATTCTTCGCGAAACGCGCGCCGAGCACAGTTTTTGTCGTGCACTTCTCGCGGTAGCCCTCGATTACGAAGCGGGTCAGCGTGCCGGGCATGAACATCAGCTCGTCCCAGTGCGGAATCTTCTTGAACATCGAGAAGCCGCGCATGCGGTAGCGGCCGAGCTCGGCCTTCATGTGGATGTCATTGATCACCTCGGGCGTGAAGATCAGGCTCTTGCCGAGCTGAGTGTTCTTGGAGGGTGAGTTTTCGTCAGCCATAATTGTCTCCGTCTAGAGGACGAGCTTGCGCTCGGAGGGCTCGAGGTTGTCGTAGTTGTAGAGCTTCTTGCCGCAGACGAACTTCTGCAGTTCCGGTGGGCTACCTAGGTCGTAGAGCGCCATCTTGCGGGTAACGAGTTCCAGATCTTCGTCGGTCATCTCGCCCGGCACGCAGTCTGCGCCGAGCGACTTCACTTTGCCCGCGACGTAGAGCGTTCCGTCGTACATCGAGTCGCCAAGGTGCGGCCCGACGTCGCCAAGCAGGAGCTGGCGGCCGCGCTGCATCATGAAGCCGGTGTTTGAGCCTGCGGCGCCGGTAACGATGATCGTGCCGCCTTTCTGGTCGATCCCGGTACGAGCGCCGACGCGGCCCTTGATCACGAGGTCGCCGCCGCGGATCGCCGCCCCGGTGAGCGAACCGGCGTTTCCGTTGATCACCACTACGCCCGACATCATGTTCTCGCAGGCCGACCAACCAACGCGGCCGTTGACGGTTACTTCAGGCCCGTCGATCACGCCGAGCGCGAAGTAGCCGAGGCTGCCTTCGAAGGTCAACTTGCAGCGCGTCAGGATGCCGACGCCAAGCGAATGTTTGCCGCCCGGGTTCAGAATCGTGACCTCTTCGATTCCCTGCTCGTAGACCAGCGAGCGAATCTCGAGGTTGATCTTGCGCGTCGTCAGCTCGGCGGCGTCGATCGTTGCTTTGCCGTCTTTGACGACGGCGACGCCGAGCACGGTGTCGTCAACTTCGACCAGCCCGCGGGCGTCGTACGTGATCTGGCTTTCGCCGGCTACCGCGTCCATACCATCACCTCTCCTTCGAATGGGTCATACGTTTCGATCTCACCGGGGACGACTTCGCGGATTGCAATCTCTTCCGATGCGACGGCGATGATGTCGTCGCTTTCGTAGAGCACTAGCGGCTTGGCAGCCAGCTCGTCTTTGGCCATTCCCAGCGAATCGGCCGTCACGCAGAGGTAGGTGAAGACGCCGTCGAGCTCTTCCATGCTCTGGTTCATCGCCTCTTCCAGCGACGCCCCTTCCGACATCCGCTCGGCGAGGTAGACGGCGATGATCTCCGAGTCACAGGCTGACTGGAAGCGGTGGCCGCTGCGCTCAAGCCGCCGTCGCCAGTAGAAGTAGTTCGTCAGCTGGCCGTTGTGGACAACCGCGACGTCCGAGAACGGGTAGGCCCAGTAGGGGTGGGCGCCGGCGATGTCAACGTCGGACTCTGTTGCCATCCGCACGTGGCCAATCCCGTGCGTGCCCTGCATCGCGTCGAGGTTGTACTGCGCGGCGACGGTCTCAGCGTCGCCAATGTCCTTGACGATCTCCAGCGCATGGCCGAGTGAGAGAACCTGCGTGTCGCGGACCGATTCAACCTGGTCGGCGAGCGTCTTGAGGTCGCCGTCGTAATCGAACGTGAAGGTCGACGTGTAATCGGTCGTTTCGTCAATCTCGGTGACGTTCGCGCCGACCGCTCGCAGCTTGCCTTCAACCTGCGAGCGACGACGCAGCAGCCGCTCTGAGAAGTCGAAGTCACGCTTGTCGTTGGTGTCGGCAAGCGTGATCCGCATCCGGAACGCCTCGCTCGGCGTGCCGTAAAGCGCGTAGCCGGTTGAGTCCGGCCCGCGATGCTTCATCGATTGCAGCATCTTCTTCATGTCCTCGCCGACGGCGTGGGGGCCGTCGCGGTAAATGATTCCTGCAATTCCACACATGGGCAGTTCTCCTGATTGAGGTTGGGCGAGCGGTTAGGGGAGGTACTCGAGGTACTCGTCGCGCTCCCAGTCGGTCACCGACGCGAGGTGGCGCTCCCACTCATCGCGCTTGTAGTGGCGGAAGATCTCGTAGAGGCGCCCGGGCATCGCAGCCTTCACGATCTCGTCCTTGGCCAGTTCATCAAGCGCTTGGCCGAGGTTGTCGGGGACCTTCTCGATTTGCGCCCCGGCCTCCAGCAGCTCGTAGGTGTTGCCGATCTGCGGTGGTCCTGGGTCGATCTTGTTGCGCAGCCCGTCGAGGCCAGCGTTGAGCAGCGTTGCGACAGTCAGGTACGGGTTGCAGGACGAGTCAACGCCGCGGTATTCGAAGCGGCCACCGCTCGCCACGCGCACCGTGCAGGTTCGGTTCTGCCAGCCCCAGTTCTTGTAGATCGGCGCCCAGAAGCCGGTGTCCCACATCCGCACGTATGAGTTGACTGTCGGGTTACCAACGCACATCAGCGCGTGGAAGTGCTCGAGCAGCCCGCCAAGGAAGTGGCGACCGGTTTCCGACAGCGATGCCGTCCCGTCGGGATCATGGAAGACGTTGTTGCCATCGTCATCGACCAGCGTGAAGTGGTGGTGGTGCCCGTTCGCTGATACACCGGTGAAGGGCTTCGGCATGAAGGTCGGCAGCAGGTCATGCTTGCGGCCAACAGCGGCGCAGATCTGGCGGTAGGTCGTGATGTTGTCGGCCGTCTTCACCGGGCGGTCGAAGCGGAAGTTCAGCTCCAGCTGGCCGGGCGCGTCCTCGTGATCGCCGTAACTCATGTCAAGACCCATCTTCTGGCCGTAGTCGACGACGTCGAGCAGGACAGGACGAAGCTCCTCAAACTGATGGATGTGGTAGCAGTAGGGCTCGGTTACGCCGACCGGAACTTGGCCCGGCTCTGGCTTACGCAGCCACATCATCTCCGGCTCAATTCCGATTAGGAAGTGGAGGCCTAGCTCGTCTTCGAAGCGCTCGACGACCTGCTTGAGATTCTGACGCGGGTCGGCGTCCATCCGCTCACCGGTCTCGGTGTCGTAACAGTCGCAATAAACGCGAGCGACGCGGGGATCCCACGGAAGCACGTTGAAGGTGTCAAGGTCGGCGATCGCCGCCAGCTCAGAGTCGTTCGGAGCGAAGCCGATGTAGTCACCATGGCGGTCTGTGAAGAGGTTCGCCGTAGCGCCGTAGACGAGCTGGTAGCCCTTCTCTGCAACCTGCGGGAAGAACGAAGCGACAACCCCCTTGCCTAGAATTCGGCCGGTAACGGAGACCTGCTGAAAGAAGACGTACTCAATCCCTTCAGCTTCAATCTTCTTCGTCAGCTCTTCGATCTTCTCGCGCCGCCCGGGAGCGTTTCGCGCTTCTTCAAGTGTTGCGGGCGTCGCAGTTGAGCGTGGTGTGGCCAGCACGTCGCTGACTCCTCCGCCCATCTTCACTCCATTCACTTCGGCCATAGCGCTACTTCCTCCCCCGTTGTGGACTGTCGGTTCTTCTACCGGCGAAGCGCGATATTGCCGCACCGAACCGTCTTAGGTCAAATTCGTACAATAGTCGCGATCGTCACGATGTGTCTGCTGCCCGGACCGATTCTCCATACGCCGCCGCGCGCAGTCGACGCCAGCGGCGACTAGGATTGGCCAATGCCTCTGACTCACGGGAGACTTAGCGATGGGTAAGCGAGCTCGGTCGCGCAGCGACGCCGGCGAGGGGGGCTCGTCAGGCGAGGCTGAACCGCAATACCTGAAGGGCCCGTTCGGTTTCCAGCGTCGCAAGCGGATTCCGTTCAGTGAGCGTGAGCGCCTTGGGCACGAGGCGCCAGGGTCTGTTCTGCGTGGACCACCGATAACCGTTGGCTGTGAATGCGGCGAGTCGGCCGAGCTGCGATACGGGACACGCTGGACATGCCCTGGCTGCGGCCGCAGCTACGACACGGCGAAGATCCCGCGCGAGGATTACGAGAAGATTCGCAAGTTGCAGTTCCGCTACCGGCTGTTACCGATTGTCGTCGGCGCCGTCGCTATCTCACTCGCGGTCTTCTTCACGCTGTCGGGCAACATCTTCGCGGTCTTCGTTCTGCTCCCGAGCGTTCTTGTGCTCTGGTTCATGTTGCTGCGACCACCGCATCGGCGCGGCTTCCAGAAGGCGATCAGCGATCTGCCGACCTGGGATCTGCGCGCAGATTCGTAGCGCAACCGGGATTCATTGAGGCGCCCCCGAAACGACGAAGCGGGAGCCACTGGCCCCCGCTCGCCATCCCTTTCGCTCGCGTGCTGCGAGCGATCGCTGCGCTAGACCGGCGTCGAGGCCGCCGGCTGCTCGTCCGGCATTGGCTGCGCCGGATCGCGGAACCTGACCCCGGTCTTGTCCTGCACCACGTGACGGTAGACGTAGAGCAGGAAGGCCACGACAAGCACCGCGACCCCGATCAACGTCTTGTCGAGCCCGTAGCCGTAGTCGTCGGCATAGAGGAACCCGCCGCAGACCAGCAGGAACAGGTTTACGAAGCCCAAGATGAAGGCGATTCCCACCCATGGACTGGAGAGCTTGATCGGACGCGGCCAATTCGGGCGATCCTTGCGCAGCAGCACGAAGCCAAAGAGCGCGAAGACCGTTGCCAGCACGTAGCCAACATTGGAGACCGCGAGAATCGAGATCACGCCGTGGAAGAAGACGATCAACAGCACGTTGAGGATCATGTCCATCGTCATCGCGACGTTGGGCACCTTCCGCTTTGAGAGCACGCCGAACTGTTTCAGCGTCATGCCCTCCTTGGCGATCCCGAACAGCGCTCTGGCGCCGTCCATCGTTGCCGTGTTCATCGACAAGACCAAGCCGCCGACGAGGCAGACAACCATCACGTTGGCAAGCGCATCGCCGACGAGGACGTCGAAGGCGGTGACGTAGAACGCAATGTAGGTCGGATCGTCGGCAACGGCCGCGGTCCCAAGCGTGCCGCCAAGGCCCAGCGGTAGCAGGACGTAGACGACAATCGAGAACAGAGCTGAGGCCCGTAGCGCCAGCGGCGTATCGACCGCAGTGTTGTGGTACTCCGGCGCAAACGATGCGACTGCCTCGAAGCCGTAGGACGACCAGCACATGAAATAGAGCCAGGTCACCGCGAGGAAGAAGCCGCCGTTGGTGCCGACCTCCCACTGCATGTTTGAGGAGTGCCAATCACCGGTGATGTAAGGGAGGAACATCAGCACGAAGGCCGGGATAAGCAGCAACGCACCGGTGACGTAACCGAACCAGACCGCCGGTCGCACGCCGAAGATGTTGAACAGCCAGACGATCACAATCGCGGCAACACCGATCAGAATCGGCCAGTTCAGGCCGAAACCGATTGAGTTTGCTTCCTGCTGGCCACTGGCCCAAGTCGCATCAGGGAACCACTGCGTGATGATCAGTGTTCCGACGATCAAGCCGTTGATCGAGAGCACGACGGTCCATCCCATCCAGTAGCCGAACGCGACGACCGGCCCGATGAAGTTGGTGTACTTGCGGAACGCCTCGTGTGTGTAGACCGCGAGGCCGCCGGACTTGTCCGGGAACATCGTCGATAGCTCCGCATAGATGTTGTTCTGTAGCGCTCCGAAGAGCACTGAGATTGTCCAGAGCACCACCGCGCCGGTAGTTCCGAGGACGCCGATTGAACCGCCGAGGGCGGCGATCAGGAAGCCCGGGTTGGCGAGTGCGACAACGAAGCCGTCCCACCAACTCATCGTCTTCAACATCTGATTGTGATCAACGTGTGCGGATGCCATCTGAACCCACTTTCAGTTTCGCTTACGGAACACGTGCAGGCAACCGAAAAGTCTCGGATGCTCCTCCTGCTGCGAACTAGTACCAGTTGTTACGGAGCGAATGCAACTAATCCTCTTTTGGGCACAAAAAAACGCGCTGTTTGCTAGTTATCGCGGCAGCGCGATCACCTAGAATCGTTCAGAAGCGCCAATGCCTTCGATCAAAGACCGCTCATCGCTGGTTTCGCCGTCGGCCCCCGTTGCCGGGGCGTCAGGGCCGGTCGTGCTGGCAACTCTGGCGTTGCGGCCCGACCCAACCGCCGAGCAGATGGCTATTGACAGCTGTCTTGACGCCGGCGCGCCACTGATCCTCGTCAACGCCGTTCAGCTCCCGTTCTATCCGACGACGATGATCGTGGCCGGTCCTGGCGCGATGGTGCTGGAGCACGAGGATGACCGCGTCGCCGTTCGCGCCGCTGGCGACCGGATCGCCGCGTTTGGGATCCCGGTGGAGGTAGTTGGCCTCTTCAGCTCAAGGCCGGTGAAGGCGATCGTGAGGCTGCTGGGCGAGCGCAATGCTGCGCTGCTGATTTTCGGTCCACTGCTCTCCGAAGTCGGACGGCTGCGGCTGCGGACTGCCAGCCGCCAACTGCGGCGCGACGCCGGCTGCCTCGTTTGGGTCGCGCCCGATGGCTGATGGTGACAGTAGGGAAGATGGTTCTTCCTGTACAACCTAGACAAGCACCCAGCGGCGCGGTAGTAACTCTTTAGACAAATTGATTAGGCAGCTTCAACTAGCTATAGCGGAGGATTAGAAATGGCCGAGAAAATGTGGGGCGACGAGGAATTCTGGGGACTCGGCTACGACTGGGATCCGGACTGGGTCTTGACCGAGAAGCAGATCGAGCTCCGCGCGAAGCTGATCGATCTCTGTGAGAACGAGCTACGCGCCAACGCCAAGCGTTCAGATGACGAGCTGCTCTACCCGCGTCGCAACTTCGACATTCTCGCTGAGAACGGCTTCCTTTCGCTGACGGTGCCGGAAGAGTACGGCGGCCTCGGTGAGAACCACGTCGGCTTTGCGATGGTCTGTGAGACGCTTGCTCGCTACGGCTGCGCCTCAACTGCGATGTGTTATGTGATGCACATCGGCGCTGTCAGCACGATCATGTTGCGCGCTACGCCGGAGCTGATCGAGAAGTACATCCGGCCGCTCAATGACGGCAAGGTTGGCACGCTCTCCTACTCCGATCCCGAGACTGGCTCGCACTTCTGGTACCCGGTCTCCTCGGGCGCCGAGAAGACGGAGAACGGCTTCAAGGTTCGCAAGAAGGCTTCTTGGACGACCTCCGGCGGCTTCGCTGACTTCTACGTGATTCAGACCACCAGCCCGGATTTCACCGGCTACGACGACCTTTCGGTTTTCGTTGTTGATGGTGATGACGTCAAGGCTCAGCCCGCGCTTTGGGACGCGCTCGGCCTCCGCGGCAACCAGTCGGGGCCGATCGAAGTGGACAACATCGAGATCCCGGCCGAGCAGCTCGTCGGTCCGCTCGGCGATGGCGCTGCATCGAACGATGAGGCTGTCGACCCGTTCTTCTTGATCGGTTCGTCATCGTGCTGGAACGGGATCGCCCTCGGAGCGATTGACATCGCAAAGCGCCACACGACGCGAAAGCGCCATGTGGACGTTGGTTTGCGAGTAGCCGACTACCCAACGATCCAAGACTACGTTGGCGAGGCTGTGATGGACACCAACTCGTCTCGGATCTTCACCTACTCCGTGGGCCAGGCTTTTGACAAGGCAACCGCGGACAACACCTGCGTCCTAGCGCCCGGCGAGACCGCGCGCGCCGAGTACCTCCACTGGGCTTGGCAGATCAAGTTCGAGGCAGCCAAAAACACCGCCCACGTCGTTGACAAGATGCTGCACGCCTGCGGTGGCTCAGCCTACAAGCGCGACATGGAGTTGGAGCGCTACCTGCGCGACGCCAAGGCAGGCTGGGTGATGGGCCCAACCAATGAGGTTCTACGCCAGTTCGTTGGTAAGGCCGTGCTGCTCGGTTTCGACTCGCTCGACTACTGGAACCAGAGCTACAACAACCGCGCCGTTGAGAACGAGGTCAAGAAGCTCGACAGCGACGGCAAGCGAGAGCTCGCAGCGCAGCTGCTCGAGCAGGCCGACAAGGATGCGGCCGGCGAGCCTGCCAAGGCCTAGCGGCAGGCGGGGCGAGCGCTAATGGCGACCGGTACCGATCGTCGCAAGCTGCTGGTCCCGGGACTGAAGCCGTATGACCCCGCCTTTGAGTCGCACTGGGTGCGGCCGGGCGGGGCGACGGTGCTGCTGATTGCGCCCGACGATCGCGTCACGATTGTTGACAACGACGGCAGTCAGCAGGCCGAGTTGACGGTTCTTGCCCCCGACGGACGCGATGATTCCGGTGCGCTGGGCGCCAAGGCAGACGCGCCGGCCAGCGTGCTGCGCGGACTGGTAGCCAAGGCCGAAGGCGACAGCTTCCTCGGCGATCTGCACGCCCGCGGGCTCGACCCGTCGGAGGCCAACGCCGTGCTTCTGTTCGGGCCCGATTCGCCGCCCGGCAACTCGCAGAGCTTTACCGCTCAGCGAAAGGTCGTGATCGTCGTCGCCGCGCCAGCGGGCCGCGTGATCGATGGCGCCCATCCGGCATCGGCGATCGACGTCGAGATCAACCGAGCAGTGCCGCATCAGGATCCCGAGCTGGAACTGCCGGCTCCACTTGCCGAACCGAAGTTTGACTTGCGCGTCGCGGCTGCGACGGCAGCCGCTTACACGGTCAAGAAGGGCGAGTACATCCAAGTGATTGACGTCAAAGGGCGCCAGTGCTCCGACTTCCTCGCTTTCGACGAGGCGAAGCTGCAGGATGGTCTTGAGCGTGGGCTCGATTCGACAGCGACGCGCAGCCTAACGGGGAATGCCTACCCGCAGCCGGGGCTGCACCGCAAGTACTTCGACACTGACCTTGACCCGCTGCTGGAGGTGGTTCAGGACACCGTTGGTCGCCACGACAGCTTCGCCCTGGCCTGCACGAAGAAGTACTACGAGGACATGGGCTACTTCGGCCACATCAGCTGCTCGGAGAACTTCAACGGCAGCCTCGAAGCGTTCCCGGTCGCAGCACGCAATGGCTGGCCGGCGATCAACTTCTTCTTCAACACCGGCTTCGACGCTGCGCTTCAGATGACCGTTGACGAACCGTGGTCGCGGCCCGGCGATTACGTGCTGATGCGGGCGCTGACCGACCTCGTCTGTTGCTCGTCTGCATGCCCCGACGACATCGACCCGGCCAACGGCTGGGAGATCAGCGACATTCACGTTCGCGTGTATCAACCGGAGAACAAGTTTTCGATGGCGATAGCCCATCGCGTAACCCCCGAGGCAAGGCCAGTGATGACAAAAGAGACCGGATTCCACGAGCGCACCTCAGCGCTGACGAGCACGCACGTCGACTACCGCGGCTACTGGCTGCCGACATGCTTCAACAACGAAGGCCCGATCAGCGAATACTGGGCCTGCCGCGAGAAGGCAGTGATCATGGATCTCTCGCCGCTGCGCAAGTGGGAGATTCTCGGCCCCGACGCTGAGCTACTGATGCAGTGGGCCGTAACGCGCGACATTCGCCGCCTCGCAGTCGGGCAGGTGGTCTACACCGCGCTCTGCAATGAGACCGGCGGCATGATCGACGATGCGACCGTCTTCCGCCTCGGCGCGGACAACTTCCGCTTCGTTGGCGGCGACCCCTACACCGGCGTTTGGCTGAAGGAGCTCGCCGAGAAGCTAGATCTCAAGGTCTTCGTCAAGCCGTCGACCGACGAGCTCCACAACGTCGCCGTTCAGGGCCCTGCCAGCCGCGAGATCTTGAAGCAGATCATCTGGGCGCCGGAGACGCAGACGCCGTTTGAGGAGCTGAAGTGGTTCCGCTTCCTTGTTGGACGGATCGGCGATTACGACGGGATTCCGGTCGTCGTCTCGCGAACCGGCTACTCGGGCGAGCTTGGCTACGAGGTTTTCTGCCACCCCGACGATGGCACCGCAGTCTGGGACGCGATCTGGGAGGCCGGCAAACCGTTTGGGCTGAGCCCGCTGGGGCTCGACGCGCTCGACCTAGTGCGGATTGAAGCGGGGCTGGTGTTCGCTGGTTATGAATTCGACGATCAAGTAGATCCATTCGAGGCCGGCATCGGTTTCACGGTCGTTCTTGACGGCGACGAGGATTTCATTGGCAAGGACGCTCTGATCGAGCGCCAAGCCCACCCGCAGCACAGACTCGTCGGGCTGGAGCTGGAAGGTAACGAAACAGCAAGCCACGGCGACTGTGTCCACGTCGGCAAGTCGCAGATCGGCGTTGTAACGAGCGCGATGCGCAGCCCGCTGCTGAAGAAGAACATTGCCCTATGCCGGATCGCGGTGCAGCACTCCGAGATCGGCACCGAGGTCGAGGTAGGGAAGCTTGACGGGCAGCAGAAGCGGATCCCGGCAACGGTTGTGCGCTTCCCCTTCTACGACCCCGACAAGGAGCGTCCGCGCTCCTAGAGCGTGGTCGGCGCCTACGCCTCGCGCACACGCTGCGCGAGCGCCCCGAGCATCTCCCAAGCCGCCTCGGGGCTGCTCGCGAGCACTCGCTTTAGCGCATCGCTGTGGACGGCAACGCAGCTGACGGGGCCGTCGGCGATCGCGTCTGAGACCCGCGGCTGCTCGCTCAGCGCGCCGACCTCACCGAAGTAGGAGCCGGCCTCGAGCCGCTTCTCCGGGTGGCTAGGGCGGCGCAGAACGACGGCGCCATTCAGGATCACGAACAGCTGGTCGCCTACCTCACCGAGTTTGACGATCGATTCACCATCTTCGAACGAGCATTCCTCGCCGGCCGCCAGCAGCGGCGCCAGCAGTCCGTCGGGCAGCTCCGGCGCGATCGGCGCCACGGTCCCCAGCCGCTCGTACTGGCCGCCGTGGTAGAGCAGCGGCGCGCCCTCGCGGTGGCGCGCGTACTCAACGTGGCCGAGGAAGAGCGAGTGGTCGCCGGCGTAGTAGGTGCGGTCTACCCGCGCGACGAAGTGGGCCAGCGCCCCTTCGACGAGCGGCGTCTCGCGGATCATCTCGAAGGCTGGCTGCGGCACGCTCTCGTCGGCGCGGCCAGCAAAGCGGTCCGACATCTCAGCCTGGTGCTCGCCGAGGATGCTCACGCCGTAACGGTCGCCTTGGTGCAGCAGGTTGCACATCTTCGCGCGGCGGTCGACTGAGATCAGCACCAGCGGCGGGTTCAGTGACGCCGACATGAAGGCGTTGGCTGTCATCCCGTGAACTTCCCCCTGGGCGCTGGTTGTGATCACCGTCACGCCGGTCGCGAACATTCCGAGCGTCCGGCGCAGCGCAATCGCCGGGTCGTCGCCGAGCTCTGAGGGGTACTCCACGACGTCCGGCTCGGCGCTGAAGTCGAACGGCGACTCACCGATTCCGTCGGGGCCGTGGGGAACGGCGGTCGAGTCCAACGAGAGTTTGAATTCGGGCGGCGCGCCCTCGGTCGCCATCAGCCGCCGCCGGCCGCGCCGGCGAGCGGTGGCAGTGAGGCAAGCCACTCGCTGCGCCCCCCCGCTTGATCCCAAAGGATCGGGAAGTAGCTCTCGTCCATCGTCATGTCGCCGCGGCGTCGGTAGCGGGTGTAGATCGGGTCAACGCCTACCGAGTCGAACTGGGCGTTGGACGGGATCATGTGAGTTACAAGCGCGCGGCGATCAATTTCGGCCTCGTTGATGCCTGAGCCGTGGAAGACGCGCGAGTGGTGGATCGCGGCCCCGCCGGGCTGAACGACTACCGGGGTGCACTCCGTCGAGGCGCCTGCCGGCGCGGCCGCTGCGACCGGCGCCAGCCAGTCGTCGGGGTCATGGAAGTCGCCGCGGGAAGGCGGCATCTTCGGCCACTTGTGCGATCCGGCGACGTATTCGATTGTGCCGCTCTGGGCGAAGGTTTGGTCGAGCGCAATCCAGACTGTGATCATCTCTGGCGGGTCGACGTAACCGGCGTAGGAGCCGTCTTGGTGCATGCCGAGCGAGCGCGCGCCGGGTGGCTTCCAGAGGCAGTTGTCGTGAACGATTCGAACTCCTTCCCAGCCAGCTAGCTGAGCAGCGAGCCGCCCGCTCTGCTGGCTGAGGACCTGCGCCGCAATCAGGTCATCGGCCTTCCAGCCGTTGCAGATCTGGCGCGTCTTTGTCTCTGGGTCGCGGCCGCGGACCCAGTTGACCTCGTCCGGGGCGATGCCGGTCGCGTAGCTGCCAGCGAAGAGCTCGTCGAAGCGCTCGCGCAGCAGCATCACGGTCTCTTCGGGGATGAAGTCCTGCTCGATGATTAGGAAGCCATCGCGGCCGAATGAATCAATGTCTGCGTCGGAGAAGGAGTCAATCATGGGCGTGATTGTCGCAAGGTTTGAGCGACGAGGCAAGGCAACGTTGCGGTCGCTTAGCCGTTGATGCCCTTGTAGACCAAGTAAGCGCCAAAGAAGACGAGGAAGCCAACGGTGATCGCGCGCTGGTGCTTGGTGGTCTGCAGGTTGAGCCATCTGAGCGCTTGATCGGACTTTTTCGGGATCACGAACGTGATCAGCGGCGGGACCGTCGCCGAGACGGTCACGATCAACACGATTGCCAGTAGGACGAGCGCTTCTTCGGCGACGCCGATCTTGCTGGAGACCAGCGCCTTGACCGATGCGACGACGAGTACCAGCGTTTCGATGTTGACGGTCATCAGCCCAGCGCCGAACGCGAACTCCGCGAACAGCGATCGCTGCTTCTGGTCCTTCTTTTTCTTCGGCTTTGGTTTGGTCAGCAGCTTGCGCGCCGCTGCCAGCAGCAGGATCGCGCCGAGCACGATGTCGAGCGTTGAGTCGTGCTTGACGTGCGGATGTGATGTGCCGAGCGTCTTGCGCAGCGCGATCGCGAAGATCACCGAGAGGATTGCCAGGACCAGCACCTGGCCCGCTGCGAAGGCCAATGCCTTCGGGCGGCCACGATCGGGCTGGCTTAGCAGCAGGATCGAGATCGTCAGCGGGATTGGACTGATCGCCGCGCCGAGCGCGAGCACCAACGATTCGCTGACGTGGTTCATTGGCGCCAGACTCTATACGCGGCCGCTGGCGCACCCCAGTTCAGTTGCGTAGGATCCAGCGCGCATGACGAATGAGCAGAGATCGGTCCGCTGGGATCAGCTGACGCTTGAGGAGATCGGCGAGGCGGCGAAGGCCGGCGTGATCGTCGTTCTGCCGGTCGGGGCGACTGAGCAGCATGGCCCTCATCTGGCGACCGGCACCGATTCCTACTTCGCGGAGAGTGTGGCGGTCGCTGCAGCGGCCGAGACCGGCGATCTTGTATTGCCGACACTCGCCTACGGCTGCTCGCTCGGCCACACCGACCATTGGCCGGGCACGCTTTCGCTGGACCCCGAGACGATGGCTCGTGTGGTGGTTGAAATCGGCCGCTGGGTTTACGCCTCGGGCTTTCGAAAGCTGATCATTCTCAACGGCCACGCGACCAACGGGCCGCCTTGCCAGAGCGCGATCTTGAAGCTGCGCTCCGACCTGCCGCAGATCCGCCTGAGGTTCGTCTCGGTTTTCGACATCACTGCCGAGGTGGACGGCGAATACACGAAAGATGCTCCAGACTGGCATGCCAACCAGGCCGAAACATCGCTGATGCTCCACCTCGATCGATCCCAGGTTCGCCCTGACCGGATCGTCGACGAGGAGGACCGAACCGTTGGGCGGGTCTTTCAGTACGCCGTGCCGGTGGTCTCTCGGTCGGGAGCGGTTGGTGCCCCTTCGGCCGCGGATGCGGCGAGCGGTGAGCGCCTTTTCGCGATGCAGAAGAGCGCGCTGGTTGACCTGCTCCAGCGGGGCCGGACTGAGCAGGATCCAGCCTTCTAGCCACAACCCGGCGCACGGACAGCACACGCGCCGGTACGATCCCTGTCAACAACTTTGGTGAAGATGCCTTCTGGAGGAGTCGATCTTGAGAATTCGGTCGCTGGTTATAGGTTCGGTCGCAGCGCTCGCGCTCGCGGCGGTCGCGGCAGGCCCCGCGAGTGCGGCTGGCATGACGGCCGGCGGCAGCATCGGTCAGGCCTACGTTCTTGGCGCGAAGAGCGGCCAATCGCTGAGCTTGCTCAATGCGCGTGGACGGACGGTCGCCAAGGGGAAGGCCGACCGTTTCGGCAGCTTCATCTTCCAGAACATTGCTGCCGGTAGCGGTTACAAGGTTCGCGGCGCGAGCACGACGCGCCCGTTCAAGGTTCTGAACACGAAGTCAAACCCGCCAGCCGCTTTCTTCCGCGGGATCAAGCTCAAGCAGGGACTCAACTACGTCAAGGTTCGCGACGGCCTAGAGATCGCGATGACGGTGCGCCTGCCTGGTGGCAAGACGCTGGCCGACGGGCCGTTCCCAACGCTGATCGAGTACTCCGGTTACCAAACAGCTGCGCCGCACGACCTTCTCTCTGCGCTCGGTCAGAATGATCCGCTCGCACCGGCAAGCTCAACGGCCGTCGGTTCGTTGATCGCGCCGCTACTGAAGTTCGCGGTCGTCAGCGTTCAGATGCGCGGCTCCGGCTGCTCCGGCGGAGCGTTCGACCTGTTCGGCCTGCCAACGACCTTTGACGGCTACGACGCCGTAGAGACCGTCGCCGCCCAGTCGTGGGTCAAGGGCCACAAGGTTGGGATGGCGGGGATCTCATTCTCCGGCATCACGCAACTCTTCACGGCCGGCACGCAGCCACCGCACTTGGCAGCGATCTCGCCGATGTCGGTTACCGACGACACGTACACGGCAACCGGCTATCCGGGCGGTATCAACAACTCCGGCTTCGCGCTCTCGTGGGTCAAGGAGCGGATGGAAGACGCGCGCCCGGCGCCTGAAGGCGGCCAGCCGTGGGCGAAGGCACTTGTCGCTGCTGGCGACAAGCACTGCATCGCAAATCAGAAGCTGCGCCTGCAGACCCGCGACGCGGTCAAGGTGATTGATGCCAATCCGTTCCGCACGCCGGCCGAGTTTGATCAGCGCTCCCCGGCCGCTTGGATGAGCAAGATCAAAGTGCCGACGTTCTTGATTGGGCAGTCCCAAGATGAGCAGACCGGCGGCCACTTCGCTGACAGTCTCGGACAGCTGGCGAAGAACCCGAACGTGTGGATCACGCTGCAGAACGGAGTTCACGCCGATTCGCTCGGGCCGTCCACGTTGACCCGCTGGGTTGAGTTCCTGAACCTTTTCGTGGCCGACCGGATTCCAAAGATTCCGGACTCGGTGCTAGCTCTGAGCGACCAGCTTTACACGCTGCTCGCCGATGCGCCAGCGGCGAAGGTGCTGCAGTCGCGCTTCGCTTCAATGACTAACGTCGGCGCTGCACGAGCAATCTTCAAGAAGGATCCGCGCGTGCGGCTCCTAATGGACAACGGCGCCGGGCCGCAAGGGCTCGGTTCGATCGGCGCCACTTGGGAGCTTGGCTACAACGCTTGGCCGATCCGCGAGGTGAGGCCAGCGACGTACTTCCTCGGCGCTGATGGTGCTCTAATCCCGACGAAGCCGAGCGCGTCCGGGAGCGCCAGCTACACAGCCGACCCTGCGGCCCGTCCGCGGCAGACGCTCTATGGCATCGGTGCGGGTGACGACTGGAAGGCTCAGCCCCGTTATCACTGGGCGCCGCTCGCCCCGGGCAAAGGTGTTGGCTTCACGACAGCAGCGCTTGGCCAGGACCTGATCCTCGCTGGCCCGTCGAGCCTAGACCTTTATCTGAAGAGCAGCGCCAAGGACACCGACCTTCAGGTCACGCTCAGCGAAGTGCGCCCCGACGGCCAAGAGACCTACGTTCAGAACGGATGGCTGCGGGCATCGCATCGCAAGCTCAGCGCCAAGCGCTCAACTGTGGTTGACCCGTTCCCGACGCACCTCAAGCAGGATGCGGCGTGGCTGCCGCGTGGCGCCTTCACACTGGTGCGGGTGCCGATCTTCCCTGTCGCCCACGCCTTCCGCGCCGGTTCGAAGATCCGCGTAACCGTTCAGGCCGCTGGCGGCGATCGGCCGATCTGGAGGTTCAAGACGGTTGATGACGGTTCGACTCTGAACACAATTGCGCTCGGCGGCGCGCGCGCATCAAAGCTGGTGCTGTCGGCTGTTGGCGGCGCTACTGCGAAGGGAACGCCGCTGCCGGCTCCGACCGCGCTGCGTGGCGAGCCGACGCGCGATTACGTAGCTGCCAGCAATGGCGGCTGAGCACAAAGTTTGTTGACAGTCGTTTGCTAGCGGGTTAGCGTCGCCCGCCGGTCAACCGGCTGACTACTGCACTAGGCAGGTGATCGTGATCACCAGCGTGACCGGGCTAGTGATGTCCGACGTCTCCGTTGTGGCGTAGTAGCCGCTGGTATTTGGCTTCGGATTCTGCACGTCGCCTTGAGCGGTGATCTGAGCCCCGCTCATCGCGCTGCCGCCGCCGTCGCCCTGAAGCACGGCGTTACCCTTGCCGCCGGTGCAGTGACCTGCTCCCCAAGTGACCGTGTAGGTCTTCGTTTGGTCGGCGACCAAGCTCCACTGCTTGACGATCGAGCTCGGCCCCGGTGGAACCGGCGGCACCGGCGGGGTCGGCTTGTTGTACTTGCCGATCGTTAGTACGACGTTGCTGCCTTGGAGCACTCGGCTGCCGGAGCCCGGCGACATCGCCAGCACAATTCCGTCCTGCGCGCGGTCGGTTACGACGCGCGTTGCGTAGACCGCGTTGAGGCCTACGTTCTGCAGCGTCTTGTCGCCTTGCGACGCGCTCTCGCCGACGGCGTTCGGAACCGTGACCTTCTTCGGTGCCTGATCGATCGTCACGTGAACGCTGGACCCGACACTGGCGCTGGTGCCGCTGGTCGGATTCTGCGCGAGCACGTGGCCCGGGTTCTTACTCGAAACCTCGTAGCTGTGATCAACGCGGAAGCCAGCGTTGGTGAGCGCGCTGGTGGCGCTGCTCTCGGAGAGGCCAACTACGTTAGGGACGGTCGCGTGCCGCGGCCCTCTCGAAACTCGCAGCGTGACCTCGGTGTCCTTCTCCACCGTGGCGCCAGCGGCTGGGGTCGTGCCAACAGCAAATCCGGCCTGATGGGCTGAGCTATAAACCTCAGCGACGACGGGCTTGAAACCGGCTTCGCGAAGCTGCTCTTCGGCGCGGTCGGCCGGGTCGCCGACTACATGGGGGATGATCCCATCGCCGGGGCCGTCAGAGACCGTTAGAGCGACCGCCTCGCTGGTCTTCTGCTCGGTGCCGCCGACAGGATCCTGGCTAATGATTTCGTCCTTGCCTTGCTTGTCGGTGACGCGCTTGACGGTCGACTTGAAACCCTTGTCGCCGAGCATCTGCTGGCCTACGGCAAGCGTCTGGTTGACCGTGTTGGGGACCTTCGAGGTCGTGTCGCCGCAGCCGCTGACTAGCAGCGCGAAGCCGACGGCGATCGCTGCGATCGCGGCCAGCATCAGCGCCGTGCGCGAGCGAGCTGCCTTCGAAGCGTGATTGGACGAAGCAGTTCTATTAGGGTCCATAAACGCCTTATACCACCTCGCGAGCAAGGGTGTTGGTTTTTTCATGTTGCTTGACCTGCTCCCGCTCGGCGCCAGCAACGGCGGTCGCCGCAGGGTATGTAGGGTGAGCCAATGAGCCAGATCCTCGTAGTTGCAACGCTAAAGATTCAAGACGGCAAGGTTGATGACGCGATCGCCCAGCTGACCCCTCTCGTTGAGGCGACTCATCAGGAGGAGGGCTGTCTCTCCTACGTGCTCCACCGCGACGTCAACGACCCCAGCACGCTGGTCTTCGTTGAGCGCTGGGAATCGCAGGAAGCGCTCACAACCCACATGCAGCAGCCACACATGCTGAAGCTGCTTGAGCTTGCGGGCACAATGCTCGCCGAGCCGCCGCAGATCACGGTCTGTGAACCGTTGGCGATTGGCAGTTCACCGAAGGGCAGCTTTGGCAGTTAGAGGGCGCGGGCCAGAGCGTCGGCCGCTTCGTGCGCTTGAAAGCGCAGCTGCGAGCCTTAGATCGGAACTGCCGCGCCTCATCTGACTGATCTGTAGCATTGGTTGAACTGCTGCTGCGCTTGGGCTCGGCAGCACCGAATAATGACCTAGGAGATTTCCGTGACCCGACGTATTCCCTTCGCTCTAGTTCTTGTAGCCGCAGCAATGGCGGTTCCCGCTTCGACGGCCTCGGCCGCCGGTGGCGACGTCACCGTGATGACGCGCAACATCTACCTTGGCGCCGACATCATCAGCCTCGCCACGGCCCCCGATCTGGCCACCTTCAAGGTCAACGCGGAAGCGATGTACGGCGTTGTCAACGAGACCGATTTTCCTGCCCGCGCGGTTGGGTTGGCAGCTGAGATCAAGGCCAACAAGCCTGATCTCATTGGCCTTCAGGAAGCCGCCACATGGCGTACCGGGCCGGTCGGTGACCCGGCGGCAGCAACGAAGGTTGACTATGACTTCACAAAGCTGCTGTTGGCGGCTTTGAAGAAGCAAGGTCAGAGCTACAGCGTCGTTGTCAGCGAGACCGAGTTCGATTTTGAGGGACCGACGGTGACGCAGGATGTGCGGCTAACGCTGCACGACGTGATCCTCAAGCGCAAAGGATCGAAGGTCAAGACCGGTAAGAGCGCCAAGGCTCACTACAAGGCGATCGTCGAGATTCCAACTGCGGCAGGGCTAGCGAAGGTTTACCGCGGCTGGACTTCGGTTGACGCTTCGATCGGCGGCCGTCCGTTCAAGCTCGTCAACACGCACCTCGAGGCTTACGGCGCCGGCACCCGTGAGTCGCAGGCGAAGGAGCTGTTCGCGCCCGGCGGGCCGCTTGCCAGCAAGACGAAGCTGGCGATTCTGCTCGGTGACCTCAACAGTGATCCGACCTCCGGCGATGCCGAAGCCAACGCCTACAAGGCGGTTACGGCCGCCGGGATGAAGGATGTTTACGGCACAAAGCGCGTCCAGACATTCGGCATGGACGAGAAGCTGATCAATCCGAAGCCGACGAGCAATAACTGGATTGACCACATTCTCTACCGCCCGAGCAAGAACTTCAGTGTTCGGAGCAAGAAAATTGTCGGTTCTAAGCCGTTCCGCGCCGTTGCGCCGCTCTGGGCTGCGGACCACATGGGCGTCGTCGCGAAGCTGCGCATCAAGTAGGTCGCTTCTCAGCGACCCGCGCTACGCCCCTTCGGCAGGGCGCGGGTCGTTGCGGGCGGACCAGTAGTTGAGCGCGACGATTGCGACTGCAAGCGTCCCGACGCCGACACGCCAGTCGCTCGGGGTTGCAAGCCAAGCGAGCAGGCCAATCAGGATCGCGACGGCCGAGATCAGGGCAATCCTTGCAGCGGCGGCGCGCGCGCCAGGCGCGCCCGCCGTTAGGCGCATCAGGGCGATCAGGCCAACCGCCACGCCGATCCCGCCCGAGGCGACCATTGCGATCCAGGTCTCATGTGGGTGATCAAGATTCGGCGCGATGTACCAGACCAGTCCGACGCTGCAAATCAGCAGCGTGATCGCGAAGAGGTAGTGCCAGAGCATCCAGGCGCGCAGGCGGCCGGCTCCTTCCGGCGCGAGTCGCGACATCACTTCGCGCTCGTAGATCGTCCACAGCGTCCAGCTGACAACTGCGACGAACGCGAGCTGCAGCAGATGAGCGTCCGGCACACCGTCCTCGTGAACGGTAACCACGGTCTTGACGAAGACGTCGCCGATCAGGATCAGAACGAACAGGCCGAGCCGCTCCGAGAGATGCTCACGCTGTAGTGGGAAGCGCTTCAGCAGCTTCGGCAGTGACGGGCCAAAGTCGATCACGAAGATCGCGACGATCGCGAGAACCCAGAACGCCGGCCCCCACGGCTGGGGGCTCAGCCCCGACGCGATGAACAGCGCCGCGCCAGCAAGGCTGGCGTTGCGGCGCGCGCGTGCGACCTCCGCCAGCTCCGGCTTCCACTTCCCGCCAAGTTCGTAGATCAGCCCGACCGAGAGCGCCAAGGCTGCGGCTGCGAAGCCGAGGTCGCCGTCCAGCGCGCGCAGTTTCGTATCGGCAGTTTCGAGCAGCGACACGCTCACCACTGCGACGAGCTGGAGCAGGAAGGCCAGTCGCAGCGTCGCTGGCAGCAGCGTGCCTCTCAGGCGGGCGGAAAACGGGTCGCCGAAACGGTTGAAGAACAGCGCTGTTTGCTCCCAGGCCCACATGATCAGCGTCAGCTTCAGCGCTAGGACCAGTCCTGAATCCCAATTTGGCGCCTTGCCAAAGTCGACGCCGAAGCTGAGGAAGGCGCCGATTAGAACGAGGTCGTAGAAGAGCTCCGGGCGCGACGGTTGTGAGGAGGTTGGCAGTGACACGTCGGCAGTTCCGCAGTCGGCCGTTAGCTCTCGCCGACCGAAGCGGCTGTCGCGACCGACGCTGCCAGCTCGTCAAGCTCGGCCGCTCCGAGCAGGATCATGATCTGCTCGGCGACGCCAGCGGTTTCGTGCAACAGCTCGAGCGCGGCGTCGTCAACGCGGTCCAATCTAGCGTCGTCCCAGCTGCGCCCATCACCGACGATCACGCCTTCGACATCGAACCGCGCTAGCGGGGTTACTCCGGCCGGATCGTCGGCAGGCCGGCGACCTTCCGCGAAGCGCCGTACGCGGAGCACCTGCGAGCCGCCGTCGGGCACTTCATCAACGTGAACTGGCGTAGCGGCGAAGACGATCGTCGAGGCCATCCCGGCTTCCTTGTGCACGTGAAGCTCGAGAAAATCCTCGCGCCGCTGCATCTCAAAGAACTTTGCCCGGCTCGGGTAGCGGACGATCGCCACGCGATCGTAGGCCAGCGTTCCTACCGGCTGCGCGATCACGTCGGCGGCGAACGCTGGCATCGCGCCGACCGCCTGCAGCGGCCCAAGTGGCGCGTAGATGTCGTCGGCCTCGCGCCCTGTCAGCGTGCTCTCGCGACCGTCAGCGTAGTCGGCGAGCTCGCGGTAGTCCATCAGGTTGACGGCCCAAAACGGGCCATCTTGTTCGGCTGGCAGCTCTAGCCAGCTGCCAATCAGCTCCCAGTTCGGCGTGCCGTAGCGCGGCGTTGATGTGCCTGACATCTTGGTCTCCTTTCCAGTGGTCGGCTGGCCGGGCAGGTCGGCTGAGCACAATCGTGCCAGTTTCAACCAGCTGGCGCAGTTAGATCATCCAGCGCTCAGGCGGGAACGCCGCAGCTAGCATCGGCAGCGATGACTAGCTCTTGGCGGAAGCTTCTTGTGCTGGCGCTAGCGGCGGCTCTGCTTGTCGGCGCGCTCGGGATTAGCTCCGCGAGGTCGGCGGACCAGCCCGCAGTGGAGCGGAACGCGGCAACCGAGCCGCAGGTGACCGGCTGCGTGCCGAAGGGCGCGCGCTTCCGCGAGAGCGGCTGGCGTGGACGGCGCTGGGTTGCCTTGACCTTCGATGGCGGGCCGACATCGAATTACACCTCAAAGGTGCTGGCGCAGCTGCGTAAAGCGAAGGTTCACGTCACCTTCTTCATCCGTGGCCAGTACATTCGCGGACACACGGCCTTGCTGCGCAAGGAGTTGGCCGAAGGCCACGAGCTTGCCAATCACTCCTACAGCCACCCACACTTCCCCGGCAGCTACGACATCAGTCGCACGACGAAGCTGATTCGAAAAGCGACCGGCTACACGCCCTGCCTCTTCCGCGCACCATACGGCTCCGTTGACAGCGCTTTACTAGGCCGAGTCCGCCACCAGCACATGCTCACGATCGGCTGGGATGTTGATTCGTGGGACAGCCTCTACGACAACGTCAGCAAGACGACCATCTACAACCGAGTTGTCGGCGGCGTGCGCCCCGGCTCGATAATCCTGATGCACGATGGTGAAGGCCCGCATCAAGGCACGCTGCAGGCGCTCGGCCCGATTCTGCGCAACTTCAAGCGGCGCCACTTCAAGGTTGTGCCGGTCTCGCAGCTACTTGGGCTGCGCCAACGGACGTCCGACTGAAGCTCGTTCAGGGGTAGAACGAAGAGCGGCGCCTTAGTGGGCGCCGCTCAGGGGGGGGGGCTTCAGCCGCTCTCGCGGCTTCGTTGCTTAGCGGCCGCGATTGCCGCGGCCAATTCCAACTTCACCGCCCGGGCGGCCTCGGTTTCGGCCATCCTCAGCCTCCGGGAGGTCTTCATATTCCGGGCGATCTTCAAACTCCGGGCGGTCACCGCCGCGACCGCGGCCCTCGCCTCGGTCATGACCTCGGCCGTGGCCGTGGCCGCGGCCGACCGCGAATTCACCAGCGCTGAGGAACACCGCCAGCGTCGTATCGCCGGCGCCGGGGATCGTCTTGACCTTGATCGGATCGCCGACACGGAGGTCGTCGAGCGTGCCGTCGGGAGCACCGTCAGGGCCAGGGATCCGCAGCTTCGTCGATGAGTTCACCGTGACCGTGGTCTGCGTCGTGTCCGCGAGTGTGATCGTGACCGAGTTGGCGCCGACCGACGCGACAAGACCGAAGACCTTGTCGGCTTCAAATTCGACCTTGACGCTTACAGCCAGCGTTGGGTCGCTAGCGGACAGGTAGACCTCAACCTTGTCACCGACGATGATGTCAGCGAGGGTGACCTTTTCGTTGCCGTCGCGGTCCGGTGCGCGCAGCTCGGTCTCCTCGTTGACGTTCACCGATGTGGTCGTTCCGTCTTCATCGCTGACGGTTATTGAGCTTTCGCCGATCGCATCGACAATCCCTTCGACCTCGTCGCCTTCCTCGTACTCGCCTTCGACTGAGATGCTGATCGCCAGCGTTCGATCGGCTGCCGAGCGGCGGGCATTGACCCTGTCGCCTTCGAGCAGGTCGTCGAGCGTCACTTTGCCGTTTTCGTCGGCGTCTGGAATCCGCAGTCTCGTAGCGGCGTTGACGGTCAGCGTGGCGGTCGTTCCGTCGCGCCTAGCGATCGTCACTGAGTCGCTGCCGACTGAGTCAACGGTGCCGTGAAGGTCATACCTGCTGCGGCCTGGGCAGGGGTCGGTTCCGGCGGCCACTTCGCGGCCGTCGCTGACGCCGTCCCGGTCGGTGTCCTTGACCCGCGGGTTGGTGCCGAGGCGAACCTCAACTCCATCCTTGAGCCGGTCGCGGTCGGTGTCGGCGCGGCGCGCGTTGGTCCGCAGGCGCTTCTCAACCTTGTTCGAGAGGCCGTCGCGGTCGGGGTCTTTCTTCGACGCCTTGGCAGCGCTCGCGCTCGCCGGCAGAACGGCGAAAAGGGCTGCTGCGGTAATTGCTGCTGCTAGCTGGTTGCGGGACATGGTTTGCCACTCCTTGGCTGGGGTCGGTTTCCGTGTGCTAACCGTTAGAACCGGCGAACGGGCAAAAAGTGACGAAATCTTCGTCCCAGCCACTAAGCTTGCCGCGCAACGCTAGTCAGCAGGCCGGGGGTGGGAGCAGATGGCAACAGCAGTCGACAGGCCAATTGATCAGATCGACCTTGGCGAGATGAGCTTGTGGGCCAATGGCCCGCCGCACGCGCTTTTTGATCGCCTGCGGGCCGAGGCACCGATCCACTGGAGTCCGATGGCCGATTGGGACGGCGAACCTGGATTCTGGTCAATCACCCGCGCCGACGACGTCCACACGGTTAGCCGCGACTGGGAGGCCTTCTCGTCTGAGAAAGGCGGCGTTCTTATCACCGATCTGGCGACCCCGGTCGAGGTTCAGAACGCGACCTTCATTGGCATGGATCCGCCGCGTCACGACCGCATCAAGGCACTTTTCCAGCGTGCCTTCACGCCAAATCGAATCGCGGAGCACGAGCAGACGATCCGCCAGATCACCGTCGAGGGCCTCGACCGGCTTGAAGGCCGCGACGAGCTCGACCTGGCGACCGAACTTGCCCAGCCTGTCGTCGGTCGCGTGATCGGGACCTTGTTCGGCTTGCCTGCCGAGGACGACGCTGCTTGGGCCGAGCTAGCCACGCGCGGATTTGCGATCGGCGACGAAGAGCTCCAGCCTGGTGGCAACGAGTCGGCGCAGGAGATCATCGGCGAGGTATTCACACGCGCCAGCGCTGTCGTGGCGGAGCGCCGTGCCAACCCAACCGACGACCTCACGAGCCTGCTTGTCCACGGTGAGATCGATGGCGACAGCTTGACCGATGATGAGATCGTCTTCGGCTTTGGGCTGCTCGTCGCGGCTGGCAACGACAGCACGAAGTCGACGTTCACGAACGGGATGCTCGCGCTGCTGAACGAGCCGGAGCAGCGCCAGAAGCTGCTCGACGATCCGTCGCTGATTCCAGCGGCAGTGGAGGAGTTCCTGCGCATGTACCCGGCGTTCGCGCACTTCCGCCGCACTGCCACGCGCGATTATCAGCTGCGCGGCACGACGATCCGCAAGGGCGACAAGGTCGTGATGTGGTACACGGCCTCGAACCGTGACCCAGAGGCCTTCGAGTGCCCGCACATGCTTGACGTCGAGCGCAACGCCGAACATCAGGCCTTCGGCGGCGGCGGCCGCCACTTCTGCCTTGGCACGGCGCTGGCGCGGCTTGAGCTGAAGCTGCTGTTCGAGGAGACGCTCGCTCGCTTCCCGCAAATGGAACTAGTTGAGCAGCCCGAATCGGTCAGGTCGCTGTTCATAAACCAGCCTCGTGCGGTGCCGGTAAAACTAGGCCCGAGCGCTGGCTGAATGGCGTTCGCTGCGCGGTTTGCCGCGTAGCGGTAGGCTGCCCGTTGTATCCACCGATCACCCTCGAATTAGTTCATTCGGTTTTCAACAGGGAGGTTCCTAAATGTCACTGCGTCCACTAATAATGATCGCCTCGCTGGCGCTTTCCGCCGCCGCTCTGGCGGCGTGTGGTTCCTCCAGCAGTAGCGACACGACGACGACCGCCGCGACCAGCGCCGCGTGCAAAAACGGCCAGCTGCAGACCGCTGCGAGCGGCGCCTTGACGGTCGGGACCGACAAGCCGGCATACCCGCCTTACTTCATCGATGACAAGCCGTCGAACGGCGAGGGCTTCGAGAGCGCCGTCGCCTATGCGGTTGCCGACGAGCTTGGTTTTCCGGCCAGCAGCGTGAAGTGGGAGGTTGTTCCGTTCAACTCCTCATACGCGCCCGGCAAGAAGGCGTTTGACTTCGACATCAACCAGATCTCGATCACGCCTGAACGGGAAACGGTTGTCAGCTTCTCGACTCCCTACTACGAAGCTCCGCAGGCGGTGCTGACGCTCGAAGGTTCGGCGGCCGCAAGCGCCACCAATCTCGCTGCGCTGCAGAACGTAAAGTTTGGCGTTCAGGTTGGCACGACCTCGCTTGAGGCTGTCAACGATGTGATCAAGCCGACCGAACAGGCGCAGGTCTTCAACGACTCCAACGACACCGTCAACGCGCTGAAAATCAAGCGGGTTGACGCGATCGTCACCGACCTGCCGACTGCGATCTACCTGCGCGACGCCGAACTCGACGGCGCCAAGGTCGTCGGCCAGTTCAGTGTCCCCGGTGGCGACCAGTGGGGCTTGCTCTCGGAGAAGGACTCGCCGGTTACGGCCTGCCTTGATCAGGCGCTTGCCCAGCTGAAGAGCAACGGCCAGCTACAGAAGATCACCGACCAGTGGATGAACTCCTATGCCGAGGCGCCTGAGCTGAAGTAGCCTGCTCCGGTGGCGCGGCAGCACGCTCCCGCCACGCCACCGGGGAAAATGCAGTTGACAACCGACCGATCAAACCGCGGGGCTGCGCGCGAGGAGGCTCGCCGCAGGAAGTCACGCCGTGGCGCGGGCGTTTCCGCGATCTCGAGCGTGGTTGTGATCGGCGGCCTGATCGCCTTGGTCGTCTCCAGCAAAGGCTGGCCTGCGGTGCAGGAGACGTTCTTCTCCTGGGCGGCGTTCAAGGATTCCTTCCCGGAGGTGTTGCGCGGCTTCTGGCTCGACGTCAAACTGTTCATCTGCGTTGAGATTGTCGTTCTGGTTCTCGGCCTCGTGATCGCTCTGTGCCGGATCACGAGTGCCGCTGCGCTCTACCCGATCCGGCTGCTGGCAATCGTCTACACCGATCTCTTCCGCGGCGTGCCGACGATCCTCGTGATCTACCTGATTGGCTTTGGACTACCTGCGCTGGAGCTCTCGGGCGTCCCAACCAGCCCGGTCTTGCTCGGCGGGCTGGCGCTCGCGCTCTCCTACTCGGCCTATGTCGCGGAGGTCTACCGCGCCGGCATTGACTCGATCCACCCGAGCCAGAAGGCGTCAGCGCTCTCGCTCGGGCTAACCAACACGCAGTCACTTCGCTTGGTCATTCTGCCGCAGGCCGTGCGGCGAGTAGTGCCACCGCTGCTGAATGACTTCATCTCGCTGCAGAAAGACGTCGCGCTGGTTTCCGTCCTCGGGCCGCTGGAGGCATTTCGGGTCGCTCAGATCTCGGCATCGTCGAACTTCAACTACACGCCGCTGATCGCCGCCGCGGTCCTCTATCTCTGCGTGACGGTTCCGCTGGCGCGGGTGCTCGATCGGATGCAGGCGCGTCGCGGTCAGCTTGACGGAGTGGGGACGGTTCGATGACCCAGACACCGGTGATCGAAGTTGACGGCGTGACAAAGGCGTTTGGCGACAACCAGGTCCTAAAAGGGGTCGACCTGACTTTGACCGAGCACAACGCGGTTGCCTTGATCGGCGCGTCAGGGTCAGGAAAGTCAACCCTGCTTCGCTGCATCGATCTTCTTGTCGAGATCGATGACGGCGACGTTCTACTCGACGGTGAGGTAATCACCGACCCGTCATGCAACCTTGTTGAGGCGCGGCGTCGGCTTGGTTTCGTCTTCCAGGCGTTCAACCTTTTCCCTCACCTGACGGTCAGAGAGAACGTCGTCCTCGGCCCGATTCACGCTCATGGCCGGCCGCGGGCGCAGGCCGACGAAGAGGCCCACGAGCTGCTGAAGCGATTCGGCCTCGATAAGCGTGCCGACGCCTACCCCGACACGCTCTCCGGCGGGCAGCAGCAGCGGGTTGCGCTCGTCCGCGCGCTGGCCTCCAGGCCGCGCGCATTGCTACTCGATGAGATCACCAGTTCGCTTGACCCTGAGCTCGTCGGCGAGGTGCTCGAACTTGTCGTCGAGCTGAAGGCCGAGGGCATGACGATGATGATCGCCACTCACGAGATGAGCTTCGCCCGCGAGGTAGCGGACGAGGTTTGCTTCCTCAGCGAGGGCAGAATCGCCGAACGCGGCGATCCCGAACAAGTGCTTGGCGACCCGCAGCAGCCCGAGACGCAGAAGTTCCTCCGCCGACTGCTTGAGGCGGGCCGCCTCTAACCAGCGCGAGAGCCCGCGAGCCGATTACGGCGCCGGGTTGGGCGCAGCGTACGGGCAGGCGAGGTCGGTGGCTGGTAGTGATCCGCTGATCAGGAAGTCGGCGATCGGGGTGTCCACGCAGAGCGATTGGCTGAGGCCGAAGGTGCCGTGGATTCCGCCCGCGATAGTGATTGCCCTCATTGTCGGATAGGTGCGCGCCATGTTCACCGCCCACTGGTAGGGGGTCTCGCCGTCGCGAGTGGTGTTCGAGATGATTCCCGGGATCGGCGGACCGAAGCGTTCGGGCCGAGGGATCGGGTTCGGGTCGGCGGCCCCGTAGCCGTTGCAGGTCGTCAGGTAGTCGACGCCGAGCGAGCCGCCGTACACCGGCCCTTCGCGCACGATCCACTTGAGCCTGCGCTGCTGGCGTGAATTGGAAATGCGATCGGCGAAGTCCTGGCATACGACCGCGCCCCAGAGACTGCCAGCGGTGCCAGTGGTCGGACTCTGCAAGCTCTTGTTCTCAAGCGCCTTGCGTGCGGCCGTTCTCTCTGGCGCCGATCCGAACAGTGCGCTCCAGGAGCTCTCAACAGCCTGCTTGGCCTGCGTCCAGCTTTCGCCGCCGGTGATTGGGAAGAAGTCGACGCCGTCGTTGAGCGTGTCAAGGAGATCCCAGCGCGAATACCTCTTGCCGCTGGCAAGCTTGATCGTCTGGCGGTTGAGTTTCGCGATCGCTTGGTTGAACTTCGTGCGCAGGCCGTTCGCTTGCAGGAAGAAGCCGATCGAGTGGTCTGGCGCCACTGAACCCGCGCTGATCCCGTAGAGGCTGATCTGCGGGTCCATGTTTCCGTCGAAGACCATTGCCCGCACCCGCCCGGGGAACAGCTGGGCATAGGTGGAGCCGAGCAGCGTGCCGTACGAGATTCCCCAGTAGGTGATCTTCGAATCGCCGACCGCCGCGCGCAGGGCTTCTAGGTCGTAGGCGCCGTCGACGGTTCCCCCGTTCTCGACCAGCCTGCGGTTTCCCTTGAAGCAGAGCGAGTTGTAGTCAGAGACTTGGAGCTGGCGTTCGGCGAGCACCTTCGCCCAGTTGACATTGCCGGTTGCTGGTCGTGAAGGCTTGGGGATGTTGCAGCCGCGGCCGCTGAGCGCCGGAGTGGAGGCGCCAATCCCCCTCGGGTCGTAGGTCACGAAGTCGAAGCTCGATCGGATCGCTGCCGGTAGCAGATAGACGATCTCGGAGAGCCCTAGGCCCGACTGGCCCGGGCCGCCCGGGTTGAGGAAGAGCGTGCCTTTGTGCTCGGCCTGCGGGCCGGTCGCCTTCAGGCGGACGACGGCGAGCGTGACGTTGGAGCCGCCGACCTTCTTCCGATCCAACGGTCGCACGAACCTCGAGCAGTCGAAACCTTCTAGGCTCGCGTCGTCGACCGTTCGCCAGCGCTTGAACGCGGCTGCGGAGCAGGCCTTCCACTCGAGCGTGTTGGCTGCCTGCGCATAGGCGGCGGGGACGCTGCCAGCCAGTATTGCCAGCAGCGCAGCGACAACGCCCGTCACGCAGGCTGTGATCAGGACGGTGCGTCCACCGAGCCTCCGATAGCTGCCTCGAAGGCTCACTCTCATCGGCGGAGTAAACCACATCGCCGCCACGCCGGTCGCGCTAGCTACAGCCGCGCATTCTGCACCCGATACCTAGGTTCTCTCTATGTAACTTGCTGGTAGGCTCTGGGCATCAAACGGTCAATGTCAATCTGCCTTGTCGTCCTCGGTGCTCTTGTTCTTCCGGCCTGCGGATCGACCGATGCGCTGACCGTCTACGGCGCCTCGTCGCTAGCGCGGGTACTGCCGAAGTTCGAAGCCAGCCCCGAGTATTCATTCGCTGGCTCGGACGTGCTCGCCCAGCAGATCGAAAGCGGCGCGCCGGCCGACCTGTTCGCCGCCGCCAGCCCGAGGTACCCAAGCGAGTTGGCGGCGAAGGGACTCTGCGAGGCGCCGGTGCCGTTCGCTTCCGACACGCTGGTGATCATCGCGCCGACGGGGTCGAAGGCGGTCGGCTCGCTCGCCGACCTAGCGTCCGGGGCGCGCAAGCGGATCGCGATCGGAACCGCGGCTGTGCCGATCGGCAGCTACACGCGTGAGGCGCTCGCTAACGCCGGCGCCGATGCCGTTTTGACTCGCAACACGGTTAGCCAAGAACCCGACGCGGCCGGGATCGTCGCCAAAGTTTCGCTCGGCTCGGCCGACGCAGGGATCGCTTACAAAACTGACGCGAAGGCAGCGGCGGGCCGGGTACGCGCGATCGCTCTCCCTGCCGCGGCCCAGCCGGTCATCACCTACATGGCCTGCGTCGTCCACCGCGACGGCGCCAACAGCGCGGCCGCGAAGGAATACCTTTCGAGGCTGACCGGCGCCCACGGCCAGGGTGTGCTGGCGGCCGCCGGTTTCGGACCAGCGCCGAGCAAATGAGCACGCGCAGCCGCAACCGAGCCTTTCTCGGCGCATCGGCGCTGGCAGCCGCGGCGCTGATCGCGTTCCTAGCGATCCCGTTGATCGCGCTCGTCACGAGCGTCGCGCCCGGCCATCTACCCGAGCTTTTGACCAGCCCGCAGACGCTCGATGCCGTCCGCGTAACCGTGGAGGCAAACCTTGTCGCTGACGCGCTGATTCTGCTGCTCGGCACGCCGGCCGCGTATCTGATCGCGCGGCGCAGCTTCGCCGGCCGCCGCGCCCTAATCACGCTGATCGAGCTGCCACTGGTTTTGCCACCGGCGGTAGCAGGTATCGCGCTGATCGTAGCCTTCGGCCCCAACGGGCCACTCGGTGGAGCGCTCGCCAAGGCGGGGGTGACGGTTCCCTTCACCGAGCTTGCCGTCGTCTTGGCGGTGACCTTCGTTGCCGCGCCGTTCTACCTTCGCTCGGCGATCAGTGCCTTCGCTGCGCTCGACGGCGACTGCCTTGATGCCGCCCGCACGCTTGGCGCCGGCCGTTTTCGCGTCTTTCGCCGCGTCGCCTTACCGCTCTGCGCTGAAGCACTGCGCTCAGGCTGGGCGCTCGCCTTCGCTCGCGGTGTCGGCGAATTTGGCGCGACGCTGGTCTTTGCCGGCAGCGTCGCCGGGGTCACCCAGACGCTCCCACTAGCCGTCTACGCCGAGCTTCCCGTGAGCCTCGATTCGGCAATTGCGATCGGGATATTGCTGCTGGCGGTAAGCGCGCTGATTCTGCTGGTCTCAAAGCTGCCGAGCCTATGGACCGACTAGAGATCGCAATCAGCCACCAGCTCGGCGACCTAACGCTGGAGCTCGAACTGGCGGTTGATCCCGGCCAGAGCGTTGCCGTGCTCGGGCCCTCGGGGGCCGGCAAGAGCGCTCTGCTGCGCGTGATCGCCGGCCTGCTGCGGCCAAACGAGGGTCACGTCAATCTCGGCGATCACTGCTGGTTTGACGGCGAGAAGGGGATCAACCTTGCGCCCGAAGAGCGCAGCGTTGGACTGGTCTTCCAGAACTACGCGCTCTTCCCGCACATGACGGTGCTCGAGAACGTCGCCTTCGCAAACCGTGATGCTGCGCCGGAGATGCTGCGCCGCTTCGGCGTCGGGAGCCTTGCTGACGCTAGGCCCGCGAGACTCTCCGGCGGCGAGCGCCAGCGCGTTGCGCTGGCCCGTGCGCTGGCCCGCGACCCGGAGGTGCTGCTGCTTGACGAGCCGCTCTCTGCGCTCGACACGATCACCCGCCGCGAGGTACGCGGTGAGCTCGCCGGACTGCTGGCCGAGGTCCCGGTTCCGACCGTTGTCGTAACCCACGACCCCGCTGACGCCGCCGAGCTTAGTGGCAGCGTTGCGGTTCTCGACGCTGGCCGGATCGTCCAGCGCGGGAGCCTTAGCGAGCTGCGCGCAAGCCCGCAGCACAGCATCGTGGAGCGAATCCTCGGCTCCGCCACCGACGACGAGAGGTAAGGTCGAAGCGATGAGCGAACAGATACGGATTGGCGCCGCCGCGGCGATTCTTGGCGTCAGCGTTGACACGCTGCGCCGCTGGGAGAAGAACGGTCGGATTCAGTTCCAGCGCTCGGCTGGCGGGCAGCGCATGGTAGATGCGGCAGCGCTGAGATCGCTAGTTGGCGAGCGCGCCCCCGACAGCGGCCTCTCGGCACGCAACCAGCTTGAGGGCACCGTTGTGTCGGTTGAGAAGGACGGCGTGATGGCGAAGGTCGAGCTGGCCTGCGGTAACTACCGCATCGTTTCGGTGATCACGCGCGAAGCTGCGGAGGAGCTTGGGCTCAAGGCCGGCGGCTCGGCTACAGCGGTCGTCAAAGCGACGAGCGTTGAAATCCGTCGCTGATCCTGCTCGCAGCAGTGGTAGTGGAGGGCGATCCCGGTTACTGTTGTGGCATCGCGCTGGTTCTCTACACCTGCGGCACCCGCGATCGCTACGGATCGCTAGGCCACCCATGCGGAAGAGCATGCGACGCGCTGAAGAAGGCGGGGATCGGCTTCGAGATCAAGACCGTCGGCGGTTACGGCCTGCTGCCTTGGACGCGGCGCGGCAAGCGCGATGCGATCCGCGAGCTCAGCGGGCAGCAGAGCGTGCCGGTGCTCGTGCTCGGCGATGGCAGCGTCGTCGCTGGGAGCGGCGAGATCGTCCGTTGGGCGAAGACTGCCTCAGCTTCCGCCGCAGGCGGCTGATCAACCGGTTACTGCCGTCGGTGTACGCGTCGCTGCGGAGCGAACCCTGACGCGCGGCACCGGGTAGGTCGCCGGGTAGCCAAGGTCTCCGTCTGCGGCGGCGTTGAAGGCGTCTTTCCAATCCATCAGCTGAGACCCGCAGTACTGAGCTGTTGGCGTGTTGTAGGTGCCGGCTTTTTTCGGCCAACCAACGGCGATCGGGAAGTCGCCCGACTCCGCGTTTGGCAGCCCGCCGCCGGTTGCCGTCCAGGTCAGCTTCCACTGCCCGTTCGCTGCGCGCTTTACCGTCGATTTCCAGCCAGCGACTGCTGCTGGCTTCGCCGCCCGCCAGGTGCTGCCGAGCGTGACGATGATTCTGGTAGTGGGCGAACCTTCGGGCAGGCAGCCGTGGGGGATCGTGAGCGTGAGCGTGCCGCTCTTGTTGGCGATCGCGTTCTTGCCGTAGAGGTTGAGCGTGCCGTGAGCATTGGCACTCGCAGCTACGGCAAGGCATGAAACTGTCGCAGCGATGGCAGCGATGGCACGGATCCTAGAGTTCATTTTTGCTCCGTCATTGGTGGTTGAGTCGGCGACAATACCCGAACGCCGGGCCTGTCAACGTAGGTCCAGCTACCGGCGCTGCGCCCAGAGCTGTCGGGTTACGCTTCTGATGATGCGTGTCGTCCTCGCCACAGTGGCGGCGGTTGTCGTTTCGGCGGTCGCTGCGCCAGCGTCGGCCAATGCTGGTGCAAGCTGGCGCGACTTCGCTCTGGCTCTCGGCGCCGACTCCGCGCTGCCGGAGGTTCGTCGCCAGCTCGCTAGCTACGACCTTGTCGTGATCGACGGTCAGGAGGGGCGGACGACGACTGTGCGTGAGCTCCGCGCTGGCGGGACGACGGTGCTCGGCTATCTCTCGGTCGGGACGATCGAGCCCTCGCGGCCGTGGTACCGCTCGCTGCGCCGTTACCGGCTGGCTGGCTCGACCTGGGGCGAGCCATACGCGCGCGTCGGCGCCGCCGCTTACCGGCGGGCGATGCGGCGGATCGCCGCCGGGATCGCCGCCAAGGGGTTTGACGGTCTCTTTATCGACAACGTCGACGTGGTCGAGAGTTACCCGAGCCAGTCCGAGGGAATGCGGCGCCTACTGACGACGATCTCGGCCGACCTGCGGGCCGATTCCAAGCTCCTTTTCGCCCAGAACTCGTTCCCGTTTCTGCGCGCCAACCGCCGGCTGCTGGACGGCTGGAATCGCGAAGACCTCTCCTACACGTACAGCTTCAGCCGCCACGCCTACCGGCCGAGCTCGGCGCGGGCGCGCGAGCAGGCCGCGCGCGAGCTGGCGGCGATGCGCGCGCTTGGCCTGCGCACCATGGCCACCGACTATTTGCCTGCAGCGGCCGACGCGGCCCCGGCCCGTCAGCGTGCCTGCCAGCTTCAGGCACTGAGCTTCGTCAGCGACATCCTCCTACGGCGCCTGCCGGCGCCGTACCGCTGCCCGGGCTGAGTTGCGCGCGCAGAGCGAGGTCACTAGCTGCCGCGGCTGACCGCTATAGGCTTCCCGCCGGTGAATCAACGACTCGTTCTCTACCCCGGTGTCGGCAAGACCGGGACCACCGCACTCCAGGTCTTCCTGCGCTGCAGCGGCGAAGAGCTTGCTGCGCTCGGCTACAGCTACATCGGCGACCCGCTGCAAGGCGACCGGACCACGATCGGCGGTGGAAATGGCTATTCCATTTTTCAGGCGCTCTCTGCCGAAGGGCTTAGCGACGATGAACTTGAGGCGCTCGTCGCCGCGCAGATGCCCGAGGCTGGCGACGCGATTATCGCCTCGGAGTATCTGACCAACCTCACGCGTGAGCAGTGGATGCGGTTCGCAAGCCTGCCCAGCGTCTCGGCTAGAGATGTTTCGGTCGTCCTGATGTACCGCGATCTCTACCCGAGTGCTTGGTCGGCGTATAACCAGATGATCAAGCGGGGTGGTTACGCGGGCGAGTGCTCAACTTGGGTTGAGCAGACCTTCACAGCCGGGCTTGATTTCTTTCATTGCGTCGAAGGGCTGCGCACTTGCTTTGGCGCCGACACGCTGACGGTGCTGCATTACGACAGCTCGCGACCGGCGCTCGTTGAGAAGCTGCTAAGCGCTGGTGGTATTGCAACAGGCGGGCTTAGCTTGTCGCGCGGCGGTATCAGCGGCCGGATCTACAACCGCAGCCTCAACAGCGCGGAGCGAGCAGTGATGAAGGCCGTGAACGCGACCTACGGCGATCGTTACTCAGCACCACTCTCAGACCTCTTACTGCGCCACGATCCCCGTGACCAGCCGGAACTACTGCTCGATCGCGCGACGCTCGATTATCTCGATCGGAATTTCGCTGAGCAGTTCAGCACAGCTAACGAGCTGTACTTCGGTGGCCAATCGACGCTTCAGGTATGCAGCCCTGAGATCCTCGAGCGCTTCGCGAGCGGAGCCTACGACGCCGACGAGCCTCCATCTCCGGCCAGTTGCAAGGCGGCGCTGCGCGTGCTGCTGCGCAAAGAGCGCGCGGAGCTGCCCGACGATGAGATTTACGGCTTCTTGAAGCGGCTGCGCTCCGAGCTGCGAGCTACCAAGCGAATCGCAGCTCGCTAGGCACGCGAGCGCGGGCTTTCGATCAGCGCGGCTGAGGTTGCGCCCGCGACCCTCGATTCGCAGTCGCCTAAGCCTCTTGGACTCACGACGAGATGGTTGTAGGGCGCACTACCGACCTACCGGCCTCGGCGGGGCGCTTCGGATTCGTTCCGGTCTCAAAACACCGGCCCGCTCGAAGAGGAGCGCGCGGTCAAGCAAGGTGCTGGTTGAACCAGCCGACCACGTGCCCCAATGCCTTCCCCAGCCCCGGCTCGGTGTCCAAGCTGTTGTGGTCGGCATCATCAAGGATTATCCACGACTTCGGTCCGGGTATCGCGCGATAGACCGGCTGCACCGTCTCGATCGGGGCGGTGTCGTCGGCGGCGCCGTCAACGAGGAGAGTCGGGCAATGGGTTAGTCCGCGGGCCGCCCCTTGCGGATCGAAGGCGGCCATCAGGTCCACCGAGGCCAAGTAGAACTGGCTGACGCCTAGGCCAGTGCCAGCCGCGATCGCGCTCGTGCCGCCGTCCTTGGCCTTGAGTTCGGCGTACTTTGCCGCGAACGCGGGACTGAACGGGAAGATCTCTTCGATCCCGACGACCGTCGGCGGCTGGCCTGCGGCGATCGCCGCCCGCTCTTCGTCTAGCCGTTGCTTGAGCGCAAGCCAGTCCCAGGCAGGGCGGGGTGCGCGCAGCATCTCGCGCCCGTTGCCTGGGGTCGACACGGTCGCCAAAGCCCGCACCCGCTCGTCCTGCGCGGCAACGTGGATCGCCACCGGGCCACCGTAACTGTGGCCGTACACCCCGAGGCGGCTGGCGTCCACGTCGGTCCGCGCGGCCAGTATCGCCAAGGCTGACATCGCATCGCGGACGCGCTGTTGCGGATCCACCCAACCGCGCACGCCGCCGCTGTCGCCGCAGCCGGAGTAGTCGAATCGCAGCGAGGCATAGCCGGCACCGGCGAGGTGGGCGGCGACCTCGGGCAGCACCAGATGGCGCACACCGGACAACCCCTGGCAGAGCAGGACCGCCGGATGCGGCCCGGCCGCCTTAGGCAGGGCGACGGTGCCGGCCAGCGAGGTGCCATTGGTGGCGTTGAAGGTGATCTCTAGCGGAGCCTCCATCATTTCCTCCTCGAAAGTTGATTAGCGCGCCAAGGCAGGTTTTTCAAGATCGTGAGAATCATGCGGTTTAGTCGGTCCCCCAAAGAGGTTACGTGGGTCTACCCATTGACGCAGCAAATGGCTGCGTCGTGCTTACCGATCGGTCTCGAACTTTTCAATTCGTCAGTTCAGGTTCGCCAGTCGGATGTAGCGGTGCTTGCTGAACCGTGCCGATCGCTAAGCACGCGAGCGCGGGTATCTGTCGGCGCCCTTCGATCTACCCCATCGAGTCGTGGCCCATGCCGTCGTCGTGGTCCATCTGATCATCCATCTCCGGGATGCCTCCGGACGGAGAGGCCGCGCCGTACCAGTCGGTACGCCACTGGTTCATCGCGCGGATCTCCTCTGATTGCGCGGTAATGATGGCGCGGGCAAGCTCCCGCAGTTGCGGGTCTCTGCCCTTGGCCAGCTCCACCCGGGCCATCCTGATTGCGCCCTGATGGTGGGGAATCATCATGTCGATGAAGATGCGATCAAACGGCTTCGAGTGCATCAGCTGTGAGTCGTTCATCTCCATGCCCATCATCGAGTCCGAAAGCCCGAGGCCCGTCGGCTCGATCTGCTTGTCGGCCAGCTTTTCGTCCACCTCATTCATCTGGTCGATCTCTTTCTGCTGCGCGGCGATGATGGCGTCGGCCAGCTGCTGGATCTGAGGCTTGGTGGCTTGATCTTGAGCGACCTTGGCCATGCTGATTGCCATCTCGTGGTGGTCAATCATCTCGCTGGCGAAAGCGCGATCGGTGCCGTTGGCAGTGCCGGTGGACTGATCGTTGGACGAGCTGCCGCAGGCAGCGAGCATCAAGCTGGCTAGCAGCACGGCGGTCGATGCGGCGCTCAGCGTTAGGCGTGGACCGGTGCCGTTCATCTAGATCGTCCCTCCTTTGGTAGCGGGTTGATCAGCGTTGGTGCGAAGGGATTCTTCGACACGAAGCTCGTGGGCTGATCATAGCCCGCCATCTCGTCGCCTTCGATGGGCACGGCTGGTTTCGAACCAGCGACCTCTCGCGTGTGAAGCGAGCGCTCTCCCGCTGAGCTACGCGCCCCGGAGATTGGTGAATCTTACGGTCTCAGCCGCTAAGCCGACTCTTCGCTACTAGCCAGCTGAGCGACCGCGATAGGCGGCGCTTCGGAGCGGGCGGCGACCGGCAGGCCGCGCTTGCGGGGGCGCTTGACCTTGAGGTATTCGGCTAGGTAGTAGCTGCCGATCACGAAGCCTGCGGCGGCCAGCTGGACGCCGATCGTCTCCACCGTCGGGTAGATCTCAAACCAAGCCCCAAGCCACTGCGGGATTACGCCAACGCCGAGCTCGTGCTTGGGTAGCCAGCCGAGGTCTTGGAAGGTGGCGGCGGTGCCGCCGATCATCACTACGAGGACGAAGCCGATGATGACGCCGGTGGCGATCAGCATCTTCTTGTAGGGGAGCTTGTGCTGCAGGTAGAAGACGGCGACGCCTACGACTGCGGTGAGCGTTAGCCCGATCGCGACGCCCTCGATTAGCACCCCGGGTCCGACCGCTAAGCGCAGGTTCTGCAGGAAGAGCACGGTCTCGAAGCCCTCGCGGAAGACGCTCGTGAAGCCCAAGGCGATCAGCCCGATCATCACGCCGCTGCCGGCCCCGGCCATGATCTCGCGCTTGCGGCGGTTGTGACCGGCGATCCAGCCCGACCAGTAAACCTTGTGCACGAACCAGTTCATGACCACCAGCAGCACGAGGACTGCGAGTAGGCCGGTGATCGCTTCAAGCCTCATCCCGAGGCCCGAGAACTGCTGGAGCACCTCGCCTGCAAGCACCCAGGTCACTACCGAGGCGCCGAGCGCGCAGACTGCTCCGATGAACACCGGGCGCCGGCGGGCGAGGTTGGCGCCGCGGAAGCTGGCGGTGATCGCGGCGAGGATCATCACCGCTTCTAGCCCTTCGCGGAAGACGATCATCGAGGAGTTGAAGACCGCGGTCGTGTGGCTCATCGCTGAGCGCGTTGCCTCGGACGGGTCTAGCGGGCCGGTTCGCGCGGTAGCCATTAGGTAGACAAGGAACCCAGTGCCCGCGGCAGCGAGCGTGTACCAAGCGAGCTTGGTGAAGGGGAAGGAGGAGCGCTGCGCGCCAACCGAATCGCAGAAGCGCTCAGGGTCCTCGGGGTCGCCGCTGGCGAATGGCTCGTCGTCAGCGGCGATCATCGTCGGCGGGACTATAGCTTGATTCCGACCGAAATGATCGGACATCGCTGGGCGCCTCTGCTCGTCTTGCGGCGATTCAGATCTGGCGGCCCAGCCCGCTCGCCGCCGCGGTCAGCAGGCGGCGTGCGCTGCGGGCAGCGACAACCGCTTCAGCGGGTAGGTGCAGCGCGACATCCGCACCGTTTGGTGGCTCGAAAACGGAGTGTCGGTCTGATGCACGAAGAGCGTTCGAAGCGTGAGCACCATCGCCGGCATTGGCATTGGGTCATTGCCGATGCGGCACTTGAGCGTGTAGGTGGCTGCTCGGCTGACGGCCCTCGTGGCCGTGCACTTGGTTGCGCCGCCGCTCTGCTTGGTGGCGATCTGGAAGATCGTGCCGGAGCTAGGCACAGTGACCTTGGTGGTGATCGTTCGCGATGTAGGCGACGACATTGTGTAGCTCGCCTTGGCGACCGAGAAGACGGTCTTGCCAGAGGCTGTCGTAACGAGCGCGGCGACAAGTAGTCCGACGGCCAGAATGCAGCTGAGAATGCGCTTTCTTGAGGTCATTGGCGATGTATACCACACGCTTTCGGGGCTTCGAGCCACTTGCGCCGAGCGTCAGCGGCTGGTCGTCCGAGCCGCTGCCTACCGTTTGAGCCATGTCTACACAGCCTCCGTATGAACCGCCAACCCAGCAGTACGCTCCGCCGCCGAGCCAGCCACCTCAAGGTGGCTCCAAGAACCCATGGCCATGGGTTCTCGGCGCGATCGTGATCATCGTCGCTGGCGTGATTGCGGCGATCCTGATTACCGGCAGCAATGGTTCCTCCGACTCGGCCGATACTTCAAAGACGACGCCGGTGACGACGGTCACCACTAAGACGACGACCTCCACGCCAACGACGACCGCGACGACTACGACGACGACCGCGCCGATCAACATCACGCGAACCTGCAACGTCAGCAACGTTCCAAAGGTTGTCGGCGGCACAGCGGTCGCCAACGTCAACGCAACCGACGTTCCCGCCTCACAGACGGCGCTTGCTAGCTGCGGTCAGGCCAGCGCGCTGGTGAAGGGAGTTGCGAGCAGCTCGGCGGAGATGCCGGTGACCGTACAAGGCTTCGCTTGCACCCCGTCGGTGACCGACAGCACGGCAAAGTGGACTTGCGTGCTCCACGGCGCCGACTCGCCGCTTACGGTCACGACCAAGTTTACGCTCACCTACCTCCTAACCGACTAGCCCGATGGCCACTCAGCCCCCGCAGGGTCAGTACCCGCCGAGCTACCCACCCCAGCAGGGATACCCGCCACCGCAGAAGAGCAACCCGTGGCCGTGGGTGATGGGCGCCGTCGCGATCATTGTCGCCGGCGTGATTGCAGCGCTCGTGCTCACCGGCGATAAGAAAGAGAACGCCGTCACAACGACCCCCTCGGTGCCGACGATCACGAAGACGACGGTGACGACGACGACGGCGCCGCCGACGACCACGACGGCGACAACCGTGCCGACCGTTACAGCGCCGTAGCGCGCTAGCCGCTGGACTCTGCGCAGCGCTTGTAGACCAGCCAGGAGCGGTTGCCGCCGGCCAGCTTCAGCGCCCGCGGCGGCCCGATCACGCGGCGGTTGAGGTCGCGCGGGTCAAGGATGTAGTCGCTGGCGACCGCTGGCGTGGCGGCGGCGATGAATTGACCTTCCTCAACAAGCTGGTCGTCGGCGCTGAAGATCATCCCGGGCGGCAGCTCCAGCCACAGCGCCAGCAGCGGCACCGGCCGGTGGTTGGGAACGGTGATTGGTGTGCAACTAGCCCGGATCAGTCCCGGCGGCTGCCTGATCAACGCTTGTAGGTCGCTCTGAATCTGCTGCTGACGGCTGAGCGCGTAGCGCAGGTTTGAGATCCGGTCGAACTGGGCTGGCGTGAAGACGAGCAGCAGCACGATTGTGAAGAGCCCGAAGATCGCCCACGGCTGACGGTGCTTGTCATCAGCTTTGAGTTCGCGCCAGCCGAAGACACCGGCGCCGCAGAAGATCGCCCCAATCACAGCCGGCAGCAAGAGGTAGCGACCGTTGACTGGGAGCCCGGCGATTGCCAGCAGGCTGAAAGCGGCGAGTGCCACCAGTGCGACCATCAGCGGAGTGCGAACGCGCTGGCGCAGCAGCCAGATCGTGAAGCCAAGGCCGCCGACGGCGCCGACGAGGACCGGCTCGCGGAGAATCTCACCGAGCCGCCGTGGCGCCGTTGTGACGAGACCGCCGATACCGGTCACGCGGCCGAGATCGCGCGTGGTCTGCTGGGTTCCAGAGATCGAGTGGAGCGCGTCTCCGGCCAGCACCAAATCGCCGAGCAGCCAGAGCAGCGGGCCGATTGCCGCGAGCGCCAGCCAGCCAGCGACCTGGCGCGCTCTGTGCTCGCCGCTGAACCAGAGGTAAATGATGTAGGCACCGGAGAAGGCCCATGCTTCGGGGCGAATGAGCCCGGCGACGGCCAGCAACGCGAGCACCGGCGTCGCTGCGCGGCGTCGGCGGCTCTCAATCAGGACCGCAGCGAGAACCAGCACCACGTAGGGAATGTCAACGTATGCGCGGGCGCCGAAATCGAGCAGCGGTCGGCGCGTGAGCATGATCAGCGCCGCCAGTACCCCGGCCCAGCGACCAAACCACAGCGAGCCAAGTGCGTAGGTCAGCCAAAGCATCGCCCCGAGCGCGAGGAAGGCAAGGACGACGACGATGTCGGTCGCGGCAACGCCATGTACTCCGGCCACTACGTTCCTGCTCAGCGGCGCGAGCAGAACTCCGAGCAGCACCCCCAACGGATGCATCGTCGGGGTGAATGGTGCGCTCAGCGAGAGCGAGCCGCCTTCGCTCAGCTCGCGGCCCCAAACGAGCGAGTAGAGCGTGTCGTAGTTGACCAGCCCGCGGCCGGCGATCAGCCAGGCGATCGCTGCCAGCGCGACGATCGCCGCCGCTGCCTGCGCTCTGCTGCGCGCGGCGCTCATCGCCCTAGCCTCGCCCGAGCGCGGCGAGCGCCGTCAGCAGTTCGCGCGCGCAGCGCTCGCCTAGGTCGAGGTGGTCGAGGGCGAACGATTCGTTTGGCGCGTGAATCTCATCAGCGGCAAGGCCGAAGCCGGTTACGACAACCGGAATTCCGGCGGCCGCGAAGTCGGCGACGACGGGGATCGAGCCACCGCTTCGGATTAGTGCCGTCTCCATTCCGCTGGCACGGGTAATCGCCGCGCGCGCGATCTGAATTGCTGGCAGCTCGGGCGCAAAGAGCGAAGGCGGGGCTGCGTGCGAGTCGATCTCAACTTCGACTCCGGCGGGAACTTCGCTGCTCAGCAGCTGCCCCAGCGTTTCCGCCATCGCCTGCGCGTCCTGCCCAGGGGCTAGCCGCAACGTTACAAACGCGCGCGCCTGCGCCGGTACGACAGTTCGCGCCGCGCCGCCTTCAATCCAGTTGACCTCAAACGACGGCTCGGCGCCATTGCGGCGGCGGAAGTCCTCGCCGCAATCAGGCGTCAGCGGTATCGCAGCTACTTCGTCGAGCAGCGCCTGCCCCGGGCGAAGCCGCTGCCAGGACTCAAGCTCGGCCGCTGATGGCGGCTCGGCGCCGGCCCGCAGCTCGTCGCGCAGGTTGCCGTCGGCGCCTGGCAGCAGCGGCGTGAGGATCTGTTGGAGCACGTGGAGCGCGTTCTGGACGCTGCCGCCGTAGAGGCCGGAGTGAAGGTCGCGCGGCTGCGCTGTGACGATGATCGAAGTGCTGACGCAGCCGCGCAGGCCGATCGTGATCGCTGGCGTCTGCGCGTCCTCCATCGCGCTGTCGAAGACGATTGCGCAGTCGGCGCCGCGCTCGTCGGCCTTGACCCACGCCGCTACGGACTCGCCGCCAGCCTCCTCCTCGCCCTCGATCACGATTCGAACATTGACCGCCAGCTCACCGCTTGCGAACAGCTCGCAGGCGGCCAGCAGCAGCGGGTAGAAATTGCCTTTGTCGTCGGCGGCGCCGCGCGCGTAGATGCGACCGTCGCGGAGCGTAGGTTCAAACGGCGGACTCTGCCAAGCGTCTAGCGGGCCGGGGTCTTGAACGTCGTAGTGACCGTAGATGATCACCGTCGGCGCGCCTTCGCTGCCTGCTCGCAGCTCACCGATCACGAGCGGGTTGCCAGCGTCAACGGTGACCAGCTCGGCCTCGCCGCCGGCGCGGCGGATTATCCCGGCGGCGAACTCGGCGGCGCGAAGAAGATCCTTCGCCTCGCCTCCGCCGGTGGAGATCGACGGAATTCGCAACCATTCGTAGAGCTCCTCGAGCCGCCCCGGTTCCATCGCCTCAGCCTACTTGGGAGACGGGCGCAAACTGGGCCGCTTCCGTGCGCCAGCGGCCTCCGAACGGCCGCCGCTCCCTCTAGACTTGTCGCTCTGTGTCCGCTGCTCCTTCGCTCTACCGCCGCCATCGTCCACGCACATTCGCCGATGTTGTCGGCCAAGAACACGTCGTCCGTACGCTGACCAACGCTGTAACACAAGCGAAGGTCCACCACGCCTACCTTTTCGTCGGTTCTCGCGGCACCGGTAAGACCTCGATGGCGAAGATTCTTGCCGCCTGCCTCAACTGTGAGCATGGGCCGACGGCCGAGCCCTGCGGCGTATGTGCCTCGTGTCTGGCGATTCAGCAGGCCGCGTCAATGGATGTAATCGAGATGGACGGCGCCTCGCACAACTCGGTTGACGACGTTCGCGCGCTGCGCGAGAGCGTGGCCTTCGCGCCGGTCAGTGGCCGCTCCAAGGTTTACATCATCGATGAGGCGCAGATGCTCACCCCGCAGGCCTGGAACGCCTTCCTCAAAACGCTCGAGGAGCCGCCGCCGAACACCATTTTTGTGCTTGCCACGACCGAGCCGCAGAAGATTCTGGACACCGTCGTTGATCGCTGCCACCGCTTCGATTTCGGCCGCCCAAGCGTGGAGCAACTGAGCGTCGTGCTGCAGCGCGTGGCGCAGAGTGAAGCGATTGAGATCAGCCCCGACGCGCTGGCGTTGATTGCCCGCCATGCGACCGGCTCGTTCCGCGATGCGCTCGGCACGCTCGAGCAGCTCGTCACCTACAGCGGAAGCTCGATCTCCGCGCTCGACGTTCTCGCAGTGCTCGGCGTGGCCGATGACGACCTGCTCTTCGGTGCGCTCGACGCGATCGCCGCCCACGACGCGCGCGCCGCGCTGGAGGTAGCCGCGCGCCTCGCGCAGAGCGGGCGCGACCTGCAGATAGCGGCCCGCGACCTTGAGCTTCACGCCCGCGAGCTGCTGGTCGTCGGCACGCTCGGCGTGGTCCCCAGCGAGCTGCGCGTAACCCCCGACCGTGATGCGCGGCTCGCCGAGCAAGCCGAGCGCGTTGACGAGGCCGATGTCGTGCGGCTGCTCGACCTGCTCGGGGCCGCGATGCGCGCGATCCGCGATCGCGCCGATCCGCGCACGCAGCTTGAACTTGCGCTGGTGAAGGCCGCGACGCCGGAGGTTGATGCTTCGAGCAAGGCGCTGCTGGCACGGATCGGCCGCTTGGAGGCTGCGCTCGGTGGCGGGCCCGCAGCGCCGGTAGCTGCGGCGCCGGAGCCTCCGGCGGAGATAATCGCTGAGCCGCCGCCGCCAGATGAGCCGCCACCACCGGCTGAGCCGCCACCGCCGGCAACGCCTGCCGCGAGCGCCGTCGCAGCGGCAGCCGCTGCAGCGGATCCACTGCCAGCCGAGCAGCCGCAGCCGTCGGCCGCCGCAGCGAAGGTGACGATCGAGCAGGTGACCGAACTTTGGCCAGCCGTGATCGAAACGATCAACCCCGACCAGCCGATGATCTGCGCCGCGTTAACGCGCGCGCAGCCGGTCGAGATGCGTGGCGGCAAGCTGGTCGTCGCGTTCCCCGAAGACGATGCCTTCAATCGTCGGATGGTCGCCGATAACGCCGCCGCCCGCACCGTCGTTGGATTGGCGCTCGAACACCTGCTCGGCGTGCGCGTGAAGATCGAATACGAGCTGCGTGACCTCGGCACAGCGCCCGAAGCCGTAGGGCTGGCCGGCGAAGAGTTGGTCAACCGGCTGGTCGAAACGTTCGACGCTGAGGAGATCCTCGCCGCCCCAGCTGCGCTGAGCGAAGTAGGCACCGACTCGGCCGACGAGCGGTCCGAGTTCGCCGACGACGGTGATCCTGAGCCAGAAGGTTCCTGAGGCCGTGTTTGCTCCCCCCGTTCAGCGGCTGATCACCGAGCTCTCAAAGCTGCCGGGGATCGGCTCGCGGACGGCGCAGCGGCTCGCCTTTCACATTCTGCGGCTCGAAAAAGAGGACGCGTTTGCGCTGGCCGACGCGATCCGCGAAGTGAAGGAGAAGATCGGCCTCTGCGAGGTCTGCTGCAACCTTTCGGATGGCCCGCGCTGCGTGATCTGTCAGGACGCGCGCCGCGACCAAAGCCTGATCTGCGTTGTCGAAGAGCCGGGCGATGTGATCCCGGTTGAACGGACGAACGAGTTTCGCGGCACCTACCACGTGCTTGGCGGAGCGCTCTCTCCGATCGACGGGATCGACGCCGATGATCTGAAGATCGCTGAGCTGTACGCGCGGATCGACACTGCCGAGCCGAAGATCACTGAGGTTGTGCTTGCCACCAACCCAACGACGACCGGCGAGGCGACGGCGCTGCAGATCGCTCGCGGCGTCCACGAGCGCGCGCCGGAGGTTGCGGTGACGAGGCTCGCCTCCGGCCTGCCGGTCGGCGCCGACCTTGAGTACGCCGACGAAGTGACGCTCGGCCGCGCGATGATGGGCCGCCGCGCCGTCTAGGCGGTCGCAGTCGACCGCGAAAAGGCCGCGCACACTCGTATCCTTGGCCGTTATGGCTGAGGCGACGATCGTGATGAAGTTCGGTGGCAGCTCGGTGGCAGACGCCGAGCGGCTTCGCGGCGCAGCGAAGCGGATCGTCGCGCGCCGCGAAGAAGGGCACCGAGTTGTCGCGGTACTAAGTGCCCGTGGCAAGGAGACCGACCGCCTGATCGACGCCGCCTACGAGGTCTCCGATACTCCCGACCCGCGCGAAATGGACATGCTGCTCTCAACTGGTGAGCGCGTCTCCTGCGCGCTCTGCGCGATGGCGATCAACGACCTTGGCCATCAGGCGATTTCGCTGACCGGCTCGCAGGCCGGAATTGTGACCGACACGACGCACACCAAGGCGAGAATCCTTGATGTTCGCGCCGACCGAATCAGTGAAGCGCTCGACAACGACAACATCGTCCTCGTCGCTGGCTTCCAAGGCGTCTCGACGACCAAGGACGTAACGACGCTCGGCCGCGGCGGCTCTGACACAACGGCCGTCGCGCTGGCCGCTGCGCTCGGCGCCGAGGAGTGCGAGATCTACAGCGACGTGGCCGGCGTATTCAGCGCCGACCCAAGGATTGTCCCCGATGCGCGCAAGCTGGCGGTCGTCTCAAGCGAAGAGATGCTTGAAATGTCATCATCAGGGGCCGGCGTGCTGCAGCTGCGCAGCGTTGAGTACGCCCGTAATCACGGCGTCCGTATCCACTGCAGGTCGAGCTTCGAGGACGGTCCCGGTACGGTGGTCCTCGCGGAGACTCAGAGAATGGAAAATCCACTCATCACAGCCGTAACTCATTCGACCGACGAGGCTCGCGTCACGGTGATCGGCGTGCCAGATACGCCGGGCGCCGCCGGGCAGATCGCGACCGCGCTGGCGGAGGCGAACGTCAACGTCGACATGATCATCCAAAACGAGCCGGTTTCGAAGGACACGCGCGCCGACATGTCGTTCACGGTGCCACGCGATGACCTGCGCGCCGCGCACGAGGCTTTGGATCGTTTGAAGTCCGAGATGGGGATCGGCGACATCGCGACCGACAAAGAGATGGGCAAGGTTTCAGTGATCGGTGCCGGAATGAAGTCGCACCCCGGCGTCGCGGCGAAGGTCTTCAGCGTGCTCGGCGGCGAGGGGATCAACATCGAGATGATCTCGACCTCGCCAATCAAGATCTCTTGCGTGATCGCTGGCGCGCGTGTCGAAGACGCGGTGCGCGCGCTGCACAGCGCCTTTGAACTGAGCGGCGAGGACACGATCCGCGCCGAGGAGCCGTTCGGGCTGCCACCGTCATGAGGATCGCCGTCGTTGGCGCAACCGGCGCCGTTGGGCGCCTGCTGCTGGCGATGCTCAGCGAGCGCGGCGTAGCTGCCGATCAAGTAATTCCGTTCGCCAGCGCGCGCTCGGCGGGGACAATCCTTGAAGGCTACGGCGAAGTTCAGCCGCTCAGCGCTGGGACGATCAGCGGCTTCGACCTTGCGCTCTTCTCGGCCGGCGGCGCAACCTCACGCGAGTGGGCGCCGCAGTTTGCCGCCGCCGGCGCGCTCGTCGTCGACAACTCATCGGCTTGGCGGATGGATGACGCAGTTCCGCTCGTCGTTAGCGAGGTCAACCCGGACGCGATCGCCAGCGCCGCGAAAGGGATCGTCGCCAACCCAAACTGCACGACGATGGTCGCAATGCTGCCGCTGAAAGCGCTGCACGACCAGTTTGGCCTTAACGCGATCGTTGCAACCAGTTACCAGGCCGCAGGTGGCGCCGGCCGCAGCGGCATCGATGAGCTCGCGGCGCAGGTGCCGGTGCTGCACGAAGACGTCGACCTTCTTGTGAGCGACGGCGAGAAGGCGGCGCGCAAGGTCACGGCGGAAGTCCACGCCAACACGCTCGCTTACAACGTCGTTCCGATGCTCGGCGCGCTCGAAGCGAACGGCTACACCGACGAAGAGATGAAACTTCAGAACGAGAGCCGCAAGATCTTGGAGCTGCCGGGGCTGAGAGTGAGCCCGACCTGCGTGCGCGTTCCGGTGATGGTCGGCCACGCGATTGAGATCCGCGCGACGTTCGAGCGCGAGGTTGACTTGGGCGCCGCGCTCGAAGCGCTGGCCGCGTTCCCCAACCTTGTTGTCGAAGCGGCGCCGACGCCGCTCGAGTGGGCGGGGCGCGACGAGGTGGCCGTCGGCCGCGTGCGCGTAGACCTCGACGATCCAAACAGCATCAACTTCTTCGTCGTTGGCGACAACCTGCGCAAGGGCGCAGCGCTGAACACGGTGCAGATCGCCGAACTGGCGATCGCGCGCGGCCTCGTCGGCTAGTCGCCGCTACCAGCCGCCAACGCCGCCGACAACCGCCTGCGACCAGTCGATCACCGCGGTTGGCTTGACGA